>NZ_LT607752.1:2730000-3412500 GCF_900090265.1 Micromonospora rifamycinica | reverse complement strand
ATCGGCCACCGGATCGTCACCGAGCTGATCGACGCCGCCCGGGAGCTGGGCATCGCCCGGATCTTCGTGCTCACCTTCGAGACGGCGTTCTTCGGCGCGTTCGGGTTCACCGAGATCGACGGCGCCCCGGTGCCACAGCCGGTGTACGAGCAGCTGCTGCGCTCCTACGACGAGGGTGTCGCCGAGTTCCTCAACCTGGAACGGGTCAAGCCGAACACCCTGGGCAACACCCGGATGCTGCTGCGGCTCTAGGCCGACCGGCTGCCCGCTGCTGGCCGGTGGGCCGGGCGGGGGTGCCCTTGACCCGGCCCGGCACCCTGGGTCGGTGACGATCCTGCGTCGGTTGGTCGCCCTGCTCGCCGCCCTGGTGACGCTGTTCGCGCTGGTCGGCGTGGCCCGGCTGATCGCCCCGGCCACCGGCGGCGTCGCCGGGCAGCCGCCCGGGGTGGACCGGCAGCTCAGCTACCTGCGCACCGAACTCGACGCCGGTGCCGGTGAGGACGCCCAGGCGATGTTCCCGGAGGGCTGGTTCTTCGCCCACGCGCTGTACGGGCTGGCCCGGGTGGAGACCGGCCTGCGGCAACCACCGCAGGAGCGCGACGGGGCGCTGCGGGAGGCCCGGTGGGCGCTGGCCCGGCTGGAGTCACCGGCCGGCACGGCCCCGTTCAGCGCCGACCTGACCCCGGCGTACGGCGTCTTCCACGCCGGCTGGACGAACTGGCTGCGCGGCGGGGTGCTCGCCCTGCAACCGGCGTCGGGTCGGGATCCGGCCGAGGTACGCCGGTTCACCGAGGCGTCGACCGCACTGGCCGCCGCGTTCGACGCCTCGGCCACGCCGTACCTCGCCGCCTATCCGGGGCAGGCGTGGCCGGTCGACTCGACGGTGGCGGTGGCCTCGCTGCGGCTGCACGACCATCTGCTGCCGCCCCGGTTCGACCGGACCACGGCCCGCTGGCTGGACGGCGTACGCCAGCGGCTCGACCCGCGTACCGGCCTGCTGCCGCACCGGGTCGACCCGGGCACCGGCGCGCCGGCCGAGGTGGCCCGGGGCACCTCGCAGAGCGTCATCCAGCGGTTCCTGCCGGAGATCGACCCGGCCTTCGCCCGGGAGCAGTACCTGCGTTTCCGCACCGGGTTCGTGGTGTCGCCGCTGGGGCTCGGCCCGGCCGTACGGGAGTATCCGCGCGGTCTGGACGGCCCGGGGGACGTCGACTCGGGGCCGCTGCCGCTCGGGGTGAGCTTCTCGGCCACCGTGGTGACCCTCGGCGCGGCCCAGGTGCAGGGCGACGACGCGCTGGCCGGGGCACTGGCCAACTACGGCGAGCTGGTCGGCTTTCCGCTGGACACCCCGCACACCCGCCGGTACGCCTTCGGCCTGCTGCCGATCGGTGACGCCTTCCTGGCCTGGTCGAAGACCGCCCGCCCGTGGGTCTCCGCGCCCGCCGACCCGCCACCGGCGACGGTGGCCCCGTGGTGGCGGACACCACTGGTGGCCCTGCTGGTGCTGCTCGCCGTGCTGGCCTGGGTGCCGTGGCTGCTGCTGCGGCGGCTGTCCCGGCGACGGTGACCACCGCTGGGCCGGTCGGTGCCGCCGATGCACGGGGTCGGGTGCTGCTCGCGTGTGCTGCCGGGTGCTGCTGGCGTGCGCGGCTGGGTGCTGCGGTCGGGTGCTGCTGGCGTGCGCGGCTGGGTGCTGCGGTCGGGTGCTGCTGGCGTGCGCGGTCGGTGCCGCCGTGGGCGGCCGGCGGCTGCCGTAGGGTTGCTGCCGTGACGACGCGTGTGGCCGCCATCGACTGTGGGACCAACTCCATCCGCCTGCTGGTCGCCGACCTGCCCGACCCCGCGGCCGGGCCGCAGGCTCCGCTGGTCGACCTGGCCCGTCGGATGGAGATCGTCCGGCTCGGTCAGGGTGTCGACCGGACCGGGCGGCTGGCCCCCGAGGCGATCGAGCGGACCCGGGTGGCGCTGGCCGGCTACGCCGCCGAGATCGAGCGGCTGGGCGTCGAACGGGTCCGGATGTGCGCCACCTCGGCGTCCCGGGACGCCAGCAACGCGGCCGACTTCCGGGCCATGGTGGAGCAGACCCTCGGCGTCGCCCCCGAGGTGGTCAGCGGCGACGAGGAGGCCCGCCTGTCGTTCACCGGGGCGGTCCGTGGGCTGCCCGCCGACGCCGAGCCGCCGTACCTGGTGGTGGACATCGGCGGGGGCTCGACCGAGTTCGTGGTGGGCACCCGCGACGGCGGCGTCCAGGCGGCCATCTCGGTGGACATCGGCTGCGTCCGGATGACCGAACGGCACCTGCACGGCGATCCGCCGACCGCCGACGAGGTCGCCGCCGCGCAGGCCGACATCGCCGCCGCCGTCGACCGGGCGCTCGCCGCCGTCCCCGGCCGTCAGGCTGCGACCCTGGTCGGCCTCGCCGGCTCGGTCACCACCGTCGTCGCCATCGCCCAGGACCTCCAGGAGTACGACCCGCAGCGGATCCACCACGCCCGGGTGCCGTACGAGCAGGTGGCCGGGGTGACCGCCGACCTGCTGGCGAAGAGCGCCGCCCAGCGGCTGGCGATCCCGGTGATGCACCCGGGCCGGGCGGACGTGATCGGCGCGGGCGCCCTGGTGCTGCGGGTGATCATGGAGCGGGCCGGAATGTCCTCGGTGGTCGCCTCCGAACACGACATCCTCGACGGCATCGCCTGGACCCAGCAACCCGTCTGACTGCCGACCAACACACCCCCGGCCCGCTCCCCACCTCCGCCCCCTCCCCACCTCCGCCCGCTCCCCACCTCCGCCCGCTCCCCACCTCCGCCCGCTCGACATCGAGCCCGGTGATCAAGAGCTTTACGTCACCCCGCCCGGTCGGGGATGACGCAAACCTCTTGATCACCGGGGTGGGGCGTGGTGATCAAGAGGTTTGCGTCGGGGATTTGGTCGGGGATGACTCGAACCTCTTGATCACTGGAGCAGGAGCAGGAGCAGGAGCGGGAGCGGGAGCAGGAGCAGGAGCAGGAGCAGGAGCAGGAGTCGAGCGGGGGCAGGGGCGGGAGCGGGAGTCGAGTGGGAGCGGGAGTCGAGCGGGAGTCGGAGCGGGGGCAGGGGCGGGAGCGGGAGTCGAGCTGGAGTCGGAGTGGGAGCCCGGGGCGGATCCGGGGGTGGGGGCGGCTTTGGGCGGCGGGGTGAGAGGGAGTCGGGGCCTGGTATGCCGCTGTTGACGGTACTTCGCAGTGCGCAGTAGTGTGTGACGCGTGGACACCACACAGTTGCTCAAGGGTGTGCTCGACCTGGCCGTGCTGGCCGTGCTGCGGGATTCCGACGGCTACGGCTACGACATCCTCCGCCGGCTCCGCGAAGCCGGGCTGGAGGAGGTCGGCGACGCCTCGGTCTACGGCACGCTCCGCCGACTCTTCGCCGCCGGCCTGCTCACCACGTACGTGGTGCCGAGCGAGTCCGGCCCGCACCGCAAGTACTACGCGCTCAACGCCGCCGGTCGTGACCAGCTCACCCGCTCCGGCAAGACCTGGCGCGCGTTCGCCACGACGATGGACCAGCTGCTCGACGATCGGGGGATGGCGGCATGACCGTCACTGGGCAGGAGATCACGGACTACGTCGAGCGGGTGCGGGTGGCACTGGCCGACCTGCCGGCGCAGGAACGCGACGAGCTGACCGAGGATCTGCCGGAACACCTCGCCGAGGTGGCCGTCGAATCGGACGGCTCCCTGGTGGACCGGCTGGGCACCCCGGAGGCGTACGCGGCGGAGCTGCGTGCCGCCGCGGGGGCGGGGGATCCGGCCGCCGGTCGACGGGTCCTCGACCGGCGGATCGCCGCCCTCGTGGGGCGCACCCGGGCCCGGGTCGGCCGGGTCGACGCCCGGCTCGGCCCCCTGTTCGGCCACGCCACGGCCGGGGAGTTCCTGCGGCTGCTCCGTCCGGCCTGGTGGGTGGCCCGTGGTTACCTGGCCGCCATGCTGGTCACCGCGCTCAGCACCGACGGCCCGCTCGGGCTGCTGCCCCGGCTCGACGGCAGTGCGTTCGTCGGCCTGCTGATGCTCGCCGGCCTGGTGTTCGGCTCCATCTGGTTGGGCCGGCGTACCCCCGGGCTGCGGTCCTGGCGGCGGTGGTCGGTGCACGCTACCGCCGCGGTGCTGGTGCTGTTCGCGATCGGCGCGGTGGCCGACGTGGACGGTCACGCCCGCTCCGACTACGACTACGGCTACGAATCGACCTCGGTGCAGAACCCGTACGACCAGGTGCAGGACGTCTACGTCTACGACAGTGAGGGGCGGTTGGTGCAGAACGCCCGGCTCTTCGACCAGAACGGCACCCCGATCCGGTTGGGTTGGCCGGCCTGCGACGATCCGGCCCTGCCCGACGTCAATCCGGTGCAGCGCGGCTACCCGTACTGTCCGGAGCAGGCGCCGTTCCGGCCGCGCCCGCCGGCGGTCGCCCCGCTCCCGCCCGGTTCCGCCGCCACCCCGGGTGCCCCGACGCGGACCCCGCCGCCGGCCACCGCGTCGGATGCTCCGGCCCCGCCGGCCACCCCGTCGGGGACTCCGACCCCGCCGGTCCCGTCGGGTTCCGTCCCGCCGGTTCCGCCGTCGGTGTCCGGGCCGGCGAGCACGCCCCTACCCACGGTCACCGGATGACCGTGCCGTTGCTGGGAAATAGCTGAACGGACGAGGGGAACGGGGCAGCGCACGCCGATCTTCGTGGCTACGTTGTCGTCTGCTCATTCACCCCTCGGAAGGACATCCCGTGTCAGAGCAGGTCGCATCGTCCCCCGCGCCACAGGCCGAGCCGGCCGGCCAGCCCGAGCCGGTCACCCCGGCCCCCGCTGCCGCACCGGAGGAGCCGGAGGGGTCGAAGGGGTCGAAGGGTGGCGGCGCGAAGAAGGCGCTCGGCATCATCGGCGCGATCGTCGCCTTCCTGGTGATCGCCGTGCTGAAGTTCGGCGCCGCCAGCGCCATCGGCAACTTCCTCAACCCGGACGAGACGGCCGAGGCGAAGGCCGGTGACTGCATCGCCGAGCTGCCCGAGGTGACCGGCACCGAGGAGCAGTCGGTCAACGACGCCAAGGTGGTCGGGTGCACCTCGACCGAGGCCGCCTACAACGTGGTCGGCCGGGTGGAGAACCAGACCGAGGCGCAGGCCAAGGAGGGCAAGGCGTGCGAGCAGTACATCAAGGAGGGTGACGACGCCTACCTCTTCTACAACATCGCCCCGGGTGGCAAGGGCTACCTGCTCTGCCTGACCAAGAAGGCCTGAGCCCGGCGGGACCGCGGCGGCCGGCCCCGGCCGGGGCGCGGCGGGTCGCAAGGCCCGCCGCCGGGCTCGATCCGGCCGGGGCGGCGGGTCGCAAGGCCCGCCACCAGGGCCTTCCCGGGCACCACGGTGGTCTGTCGACGGCGGCGCGGAATTCCGCGCCGCCGTCGCTGTGTCCCCCGGCCACCGGCGGGTTAATACGAGGTGTATCCCACTGTTCCGGCATCTTCCCGACACGTGTTCCGCCGTGGCAGGCTACCGACACGTAGGAACGCCCTGCGACCAGCCAACGATGACTGACCGACAGGAGGACGGGCCGATGGGTGAGATGGTGAGCTACCGCCGCGACGCAGGGGCCGGCGAGGGGTATCTCGCGATACCGTCCAGCGGCGCGGCCAGCCCGGCGGTCATCGTGATCCAGGACTGGTGGGGCCTCGTCCCGCACATCCGCTCGGTGGTGGACCGGTTCGCCGAGGCCGGTTTCGTCGCGCTGGCCCCCGACTTCCGGCACGGCCAGCCGGCCAGCAGGCCGAGCGAGCCCCGGCAGATGCTCAACAGCACCCAGATGGACGAGGCGGCGGCCGACATCGCCGTGGCGGCGGAGTTCCTGGCCGGCCGGGCCGAGGTGACCGGCAAGGTGGGCTGCGCCGGGTTCTGCGCCGGCGCCAGCCTGGCCCTCTGGGCGGCGACCCGGGCCGAGCGGATCGTGGCCACCGCCGCGTTCTACCCCCGGCTGCCGTGGGACGGCATGCCCACCGAGTGGGCAGACTACGCGGGCAAGGCGGCGGTCGTGCACTGCTCCGAGGCGGACGGTCTCGCCGCCGCCGACGGGGTGCAGACGGTACGCCGGGCGGTCGAGAACGCCGGTGGCACCTTCCAGACGTACGACTATCCGGGCACCGCGCACGCGTTCTTCAACGAGGACCGGCCGGAGAACTTCGACCAGCGGGCCGCCGCCACCGCCTGGGCCCGCACCCTGGAACTCTTCCGGGCCAAACTTGGTTGAGTCGCGTACCCCCGCCCGGGTGGCCGACCACGCCGCCCGGGTGGCCGACCTGGCCGGTCTCGACGCCGCGGTCAGCGACTGTTTCGCCTGCCCGCGCCTGGTCGACTGGCGCGAGGAGGTCGCCCGGACGAAACGGGCCGCCTTCCGCGACCAGGACTACTGGGGCCGCCCGGTGCCCGGCTTCGGCGCTCCCGACAACCGCACCGGTCGGGGTGGCGCGGGACCGCCGGCCACCCCACCCGGCGCGGCGTCCGAACCCCGGATCGGCATCCTCGGTCTGGCCCCGGCGGCCCACGGCGGCAACCGGACCGGCCGGGTCTTCACCGGGGACCGCTCCGGCGACGTGCTCTTCGCCGCCCTGCACCGCGCCGGGCTGGCCAACCAGCCGACCAGCGTGGCCGCCGACGATGGTCTCGCGCTGACCGGCACCCGGATCTTCGCCGCCGTACGCTGCGCGCCACCGGACAACAAGCCCACCCCGGCCGAGCGGGACACCTGTGCCCCCTGGCTGCACCGGGAGGTGGAGCTGATCCGCCCGACCCTGCGGGTGGTGGTCGCGCTGGGCGCGTTCGCCTGGGCGGCGTGGTGGCCGGTGCTACGCCAGGTGTACGGCGTCCGGCCGCCCAGCCCGCGACCGCTCTTCGGCCATGGGGCACACTGGTCCGGGTCGGCCGCTCCCGCTCTGCTCGGTTGCTACCACGTCAGCCAGCAGAACACCTTCACCGGGCGGTTGACCACAGAGATGCTGGACGACGTGTTCACCCGGGCCAGACAGCTCGCGGCGGTGGACTGAGCAGCGTGGGGTGGTGGCGATGGTCCTCGGCGTACTGCGCAGATGGTGGCCCGTCGTCCTGGTGGCGCTGCTGCTGCTCGCCGCCGCGCTCGCCGCGGGGCACTCGTCGATCGGCGCGAGCCGGATTCCGCCGGCCGCCGAGAGCCTGCCCTACGTGCCGGAGTACCCGACGGCCGAGCCGGCCGCGTCGATCCCGATCGAGCCGCGGACCGACGCCGAGCAGACCCGGGCGAGCGTCCCGCAGTGGATCGCCACGGTGGCGATCGCCCTGCTCGGACTGGCCGTCCTGACCGCTTTCGGCTATCTGGCCTGGATATTGGTGCGCGGTGCGTTGCGCCGGACCACCCGGGCGGTGCCCGGGGTGCGGGCCCGGCGTACCGCCGAGGGCACCGCGCGGGAGGTGATGGCCGCCCTCGACGCCGGGCTGGAGGAGCTGGACGACGCCGACACCGACCCGCGTACCGCCGTCATCGCCTGCTGGGTGCGGCTGGAGGAGGCGGCCACCGAGGCCGGCGTGCCGAGACGTACCGGGGACACCCCGACCGACCTGGTCGCCCGGCTGCTGCGCGGCGACCCGGCGGCCGGCGTGCCCGCCATCGCCAGCACCGACGTGCTGGACGGCTTCGCGCACGTCTACCGCGAGGCCCGCTACGCCACCCGTACCGTCGACGCCCGGATGCGCGACCAGGCCCGGGGGGCGCTACGGCGGCTGCGGGGCGAACTGACCGCGCTGGCCGACGCGCAGGTGCCGGCGTGACCGCCCGCAACGCCGCGAGCGGTGGGGTGCCGAGGTGAGCGAGTCGACGGGTCTGGACGACCTGTTCCGCTTCGAGGAGGAGGCCCCGGCCCGGTCGGGAGCGGCCCGGGGCGGGCGCGTCCGTTGGCTGTTCCGGCTGCTCCTGACGGCCGCCGGGGTGACCGCCGTGATCCTGGTCGGCCTGCGCGCGGTCGGCCTGCAACTCTCCCTCGCGATCGTGGTGGCCGGGGTGCTGGCGGTGCTCGCCGTCCGGCGGGTGACCGCCGCGCTGGCCCCACCGCCGCCACCCCGCGCCGGTGTCCGGACCCCGGCCGGCGAGGAGTCGGGCGACTACAACTGGGCGGCCCGGGACGCGCTGCGGGCCGCCATCAACGGCTGGGAGCGCCCGCTGGACTGGGCCTCGAACAGCCCGGAACGCTTCACCGAACGGATCCTGCCCCGCCTCGGCGAGCTGGCCGACGAGCGGTTGCGCCAACGCCACGGCCTGACCCGGGAGGCCGACCCGGTCCGGGCCCGCGCCCTGCTCGGGGAGCCGCTGTGGAGTTTCCTCGACACCCCCTCCCGCCGTACCCCGTCGCCGCGCGACCTCGCGGTGATCGTCGCCGAACTGGAGAAGATCTGATGAACGACGTGGACCGCAGCATTCCCGCCACGGAGGTCGGCCACCTGGCCCGGGCGGTGCTGGACGCGGTCGGCACGGTCGTGGTCGGCAAGCGGGAGGCCCTGGAACTGGTGCTGGCCGGCATCCTGGCCGGCGGGCACGTGCTGCTGGAGGATCTACCCGGGCTGGGCAAGACGCTGACCGCCCGTTCCTTCGCCCAGGCCCTCGGGCTGGACTTCCGCCGGCTCCAGTTCACCCCCGACCTGCTCCCCGCCGACGTCACCGGCTCGTTCCTCTACGACCAGCGCAGCGGCGACTTCTCCTTCCGGGCCGGTCCGCTCTTCACCAACCTGCTGCTCGCCGACGAGATCAACCGGACCCCGCCGAAGACCCAGTCGGCGCTGCTGGAGGCGATGCAGGAGAAGCAGGTCTCCGTCGAGGGCGTCACCTACCGGCTGGACGCGCCGTTCCACGTGCTGGCCACCGCCAACCCGATCGAGTACGAGGGCACGTACCCGCTGCCCGAGGCGCAGCTCGACCGGTTCCTGCTGCGGGTGTCGTTCGGCTATCCGCAGCGCGACGAGGAGTGGGAGGTGCTGCGCCGACGGATGGACCGTCGTCGCGAGGAGGCGCAGATCGAGCCGGTGGTCGACGCCGGCACCCTGCGGGCCATGCAGGCCGCGCTGGAGGACGTGGTGGTGGAGGACTCCGTCGGCAAGTACATCGTGGACCTCACCGCGGCCACCCGGGAGCACCCGTCGGTGCTGGTCGGGGCGTCGCCGCGCGGGTCGCTGGCGCTGCTGCTGCTGGCCCGGGTCCGGGCCGTCTTCGCCGGGCGGGACTACGTGGTGCCGGAGGACGTGAAGGAGGTGGCCGCCCCCGCGCTGGCCCACCGGATCACCCTGCGCCCGGAGATGTGGCTGCGTCGGGTGGACCCGTCGTTCGTGGTCGGCGAGGTGCTGGAGCAGACCCCGGCCCCGGCCAGCGGCGCGCTGCCCAGCTACGCGGCCGGCCGGGCCGGGCGCTGATCGTCGTGCCTGACCGTCAGGAGGCGACGGTGGGCTGGTCGCCCACCTGGGCGCTCGGCCGGGCGGTGCTGCTCACCGGGCTGCTGCTGATCGCCGCCGTGCTGCTGGGCCGGGTCGACCTCGTGGTGCTGGCCACCCCGTTCGCGCTCGGCACCGCGTACGCGTTGCGCCGCCGGCCGGTCGCCGCCCCGGAGCTGGAGATCACCGCCGCGGACGGCCAGCTGGTCGAGGGGGGCGAGCTGGCCGGGGCGGTGGCGGTGGGCAACCCGGACGTGGTGTCGTACGACGTGGTCGTGGTCCGGACCCGGATCTCGCCGTGGTTGCGGGTGCGGCGGGCCGGCTTCGGCGGGCTCGGGCTGGACGTCAGCCGCTCCGGCGGCGCGGACCGGCCCTTCGTGACCACGCTGGCCACCGGCACCGCCGTCGACCTGGAGCTGGCCGGCACCGCGCTGCGGTGGGGCCGGCATCCGATCGGCCCGGCGGGTGCCCGGGCCGCCGCCGCCGACGGGCTGCTGGTGTCCCGGGCGGTGCTCACCGATCCGCTGCGGATGCGGGTGTACCCGAAGACCGAGCCGTTCGAGGCGGTGGAGGCGATGCCCCGGGCCGCCGGGCTGGTCGGCGGGCACCGCTCGCGGCGGCCGGGGGAGGGCGGTGAGCTGGCCGGGGTGCGGGTCTTCGGGCCGGGGGACCGGCTGCGCCGGATCGACTGGCGGGTGTCGCTGCGGACCCGGCAGCTGCACGTGGCGTCGACCCTGTCCGACCGGGACGCCGAGGTGGTCGTGCTGCTCGACGTGCTGGCCGAGGCGGGCCGCTCCGGCGGGGTGGACGGCACGGCCTCGGTGCTGGACACCACGGTCCGGGCGGCTGCCGCGATCGCCGAGCACTACCTGCACCGGGGTGACCGGGTGGCGCTGCTGGAGTACGGTCCGGCGGCCCGCCGGCTGCGCCCGGCCACCGGCCGTCGGCAGTACCTGACGGTGCTGGAGTGGCTGCTCGACGTGCACGCGGAGTCGTCCCCGCACGATTCGTACGACCAGGTCTTCGGCCCGCAGGTGCTCTCCGCCGACGCGCTGGTGGTGGTGCTCACCCCGCTGCTCGACGAGCGGTCCGCGCAGATGTTGGCCCGGTTGGCCCGGGGCGGTCGCTTCGTGGTGGCGGTGGACACCCTGCCGGCCGACCTGGCCCCGCCCGGGGACCGGGGGTGGGCGCCGGTGGCGTACCGGCTGTGGCGGCTGGACCGGGACACGATGATCACCCAGCTCCGGGAGCACGGCGTGCCGGTGGTGGGGTGGGCCGGCGCCGGCAGCCTGGACCAGGTGCTGCGGGACGTCGCCCGGTTGGCGACCGCTCCCCGGGTAGGTGGCCGGTGAGCGCGGTGGCGGCGGCGCGGGAGCGGGTCCGGGCGGCGCGCACGGCGGCGCGCCGGGTGGCGTTGCTGCCGTTGCTGGTACGCGGTGCCGTCTTCCTGGTCGGGCTCGCCGGTCTGCTCCTGGCGTATCCGGTGGAGTTGTTCAGCGCCCGGTCGGTGCTGGCGTTGACGGTGGTGGCGGTGCTGCCGGCGGTGGCGCCACGACGGGTGTGGCCGACCTTCGCCGCGCTGGTCACGGTGGTCGGGTGGGTGTTCGCCTCGGCCGGGTACGACCGGCCGATCGCGCTGTGGCGGTTGTTGGCGGTGGCGGCCCTGCTCTACCTCGGACACACCCTCTGCGCGTTGGCGGCCGTGCTGCCGTACGACGGGGCGATCGACCCGAATGTCGTGTTGCGCTGGGTCACCCGGGCCGGTGCGGTGGTGCTGGCCTCCGCGGTGATCGGCGTGCTGCTGGCCGGGTCGGGTCAGCTCGGCCCGGACTCCGGTTCCCAGGCCGTCACCGTGGTCGGGCTGCTGGTGGCGGTGGGTACGAGCGGGTTGCTGGGCTGGTTGCTGCGCCGCCGGTAGCGGGCTGTCGGCGGGAACGTCACGCAGCTCACAGGTGTTGTGCTCCGTCACAGAAGGGGGTCTCGACCGGTATTTCCAGGGCCGCCCGGGGAAAGATGGATGACGTGAATCCGAAGCGGATCCTTGTCGTGGGTGCCGGGCACGTGGGCCTGTACGCCGCTCTGCGCCTGTCCAAGAAGCTGAGCTCCCGTGAGGCCGAGGTCGTCGTGGTCGACCCGCAGCCGCACATGACGTACCAGCCGTTCCTCCCGGAGGCGGCGGCCGGCAACATCTCGCCCCGGCACTCCGTGGTGCCGCTGCGGCGTGAGTTGCGCAAGTGCAAGATCGTCGCGGGTGCGGTGACCCGGATCGACCACAGCCGCAAGACCGCGGTGGTGCAGCCGATCGTCGGCCCGACCCGGGAGATCCCGTACGACCACGTGGTGGTGGCCCCCGGCTCGGTGTCCCGCACCCTGCCGATCCCGGGCCTGCACGAGCACGGGATCGGCTTCAAGACCATCGGCGAGGCCATCTACCTGCGCAACCACGTGCTGGACCGGCTCGACGTGGCGGCCGCCACGCCGGACCCCGACGTCCGCCGCTCCGCGCTGACCTTCACCTTCGTCGGCGGCGGCTACGCCGGCATCGAGGCGCTGGCCGAGATGGAGGACATGGCCCGGGACGCGCTGCGCTACTACCCGGAGCTGGAGCCGGACGACATGCGCTGGGTGCTGGTCGAGGCGACCCAGCGGGTGCTGCCCGAGGTCGACCGGGACATGGGCGCCTACACGGTGCAGCAGCTGCTCAAGCGGAACATGGACATCCGGCTGGACACCCGGCTCGAGTCCTGCGTCGACGGGGTGGTGAAGCTCTCCGACGGCGACAGCTTCCGCTCCGACACCATCGTCTGGACGGCCGGCGTCAAGCCGTCGCCGATGCTGGACCGCACGGACTTCCCCCGCGACGAGCGGCGGCGGGTCACCTGCCTGCCCACCCTCCAGGTCGTCGACGGCGACCGGGTGGTCGAGGGGGCGTGGAGCGCCGGTGACTGCGCCGCGGTACCGGATCTCACCAAGGAGCCGGGCAACTACTGCTCGCCCAGCGCCCAGCACGCGGTGCGCCAGGCCGCCCGGATGGCCGACAACATCGCGCTGGTGGTGCGCGGCCGGGAGCCGGTCGACTACAAGCACAAGCACGCCGGCAGCGTGGCCAGCCTCGGCCTGCACAAGGGCGTGGCCCAGGTGTACGGCATCAAGATGAAGGGCTGGCCGGCCTGGTTCATGCACCGGACGTACCACATGAGCCGGATCCCGTCGTTCAACCGCAAGGTCCGGGTCGTGGTGGACTGGTCGCTGGCCTTCTTCCTCAAGCGTGAGGTGGTCGCCCTCGGGCAGCTGCACGACCCGCGTGAGGAGTTCGCGGAGGCGTCGCAGCCGATCCCGGTCACCAGCCGGGCGGCCTGACCGGCGGTACCCGCCCGGACGCCCCTCCCCGGTCGCGGGGAGGGGCATCCGGCGTCGTCGGGGCCGGGTCGCCGTCGCGGTGCCCCCGGGGGTACGCCGGGCCGGCGCGGAACGGTTACCGTGACACTGCACCGTCGCGCGTCGGCGTGGACCCGCCCGGGTGGTGGAACGGCAGACACGGCCGCCTTAAAAGCGGCTGCCGCAAGGCGTGCGGGTTCGAGACCCGCCCCGGGCACCACACTCTCAGCTTTCCCACAGCGTCCCGGCGGGCGTGCCGGGGTGCCGGCCGTTTACCCTGGGAGTGCACGTTTGCGTGCGACTGACCCCCTGAGGGAGGCCTGAGACAGTGAAGACCTCGAACCCGGTGCTCGCCCGGCTCGGCCAGGCGGCCGAGCGGGAGCGGTCCGCCGGGTACGCCCAACCCGGGCCGTACGGTTACGGACAGCCCGGCATTCCCCAGCAGTACCCGGGCCAACCGGGCTCCCCGGTCGCCCCGCAGGTGTCCGGCACGATGACCCTCGACGACGTCGTCGTCAAGACCGTCACCCTCCTGGCCATCCTCGGCGTCGCCGCCGCCGCGGCCTGGATCCTGGTGCCGGATTCGTTGCTCGGTGTCGCCTGGATCGGCGCGGCGATGGTCGGCCTGGTGCTCGGCCTGATCATCTCGTTCTCCCGGGTCGCCAACCCGGCCCTGGTCGTCGCGTACGCGATCGTCGAGGGCGCGTTCGTCGGCCTGGTCAGCAAGTTCTACGAGACGGCCTACCAGGGCATCGTGCTCCAGGCCGTGGTCGCCACCTTCGGCGTCTTCTTCGTGATGACCATGCTTTACAAGGCGCGCGTCATCCGGGCCACCCCGAAGTTCGTCAAGGGCATGATCGCCGTGATGGCGGGCCTCTTCGCCGTCATGCTGATCAACCTGGTGCTCGCGCTGTTCGGCGTGAACACCGGCCTGCGCGACGGCAGCCCGCTGGCCATCGGGTTCAGCCTGGTCTGCATCGTGGTGGCCTCGCTGAGCTTCGTGCTCAGCTTCAAGGAGGTCGAGGACGGCGTCCGGATGGGGCTGCCGGCCCGCTACTCCTGGACGGCCGCGTTCGGCATCGTGGTCAGCCTGGTCTGGCTCTACCTGGAGATGCTGCGCCTGATCAGCTACTTCCAGGGCGACGACTGACGGTTTCGCACCCGACGCCCGCCACCGCGCTCCCTGCGGTGGCGGGCGTCGTCGTCGGCGCGACCGGCCGGGGTTGCGTAGACTCGCCGGCGATGAGCGCAGCGGAGTTGGACCGGGCGGTGGCGCTGCTGGTCCGTCAGGTGGGGCACTGGCAGCAGCCGCGCTGGGCGGCGGTCGCCGAGGGTGGCGACGTCTCCCGGGCCGATCTGGTGCACAGGCTGGTGCAGGACGTCGCCGACCTGGCCGCCGACGCGGAGGGTGAGCCCCGGCGGGACGTACCCCGGTTGGCGCACCCGATGGCGCTGCCCGACCAGCTCCGGGTGGTCACGGCGGACCTGGTGGCCGCCGGCCCGCCGCAGGCGGTACTGGCCGGGGCCGCCGCCCTGGTGACGGCGACCCGCGGCGCGCTGTAGGGCTCAGCTGAGCCGTTCGAGCACCATCGCCATGCCCTGACCGCCGCCGACGCACATGGTCTCCAGGCCGATGGTCCGGTCGTGCCACTGCAGGGCGTTGAGCAGGGTGCCGGTGATCCGGGCGCCGGTCATTCCGAACGGGTGGCCGACGGCGATCGCCCCGCCCATCACGTTGACCTTCTCCTCCGGTATGCCGAGCTGCCGGTAGGACGGGATCACCTGGGCGGCGAACGCCTCGTTGATCTCGACCAGGTCCACGTCGTCGACGGTCATCCCGGCCCGGCGCAGCGCCTGCCGGGACGCCTCGACCGGGCCGAGGCCCATGATCTCCGGCGACAGGGCGGTGACGCCGGTGGAGACGATCCGGGCCAGCGGGGTGAGCCCCAGGTCGGCGGCCCGCTGGGCGCTCATCACCACCACGGCGGCGGCGCCGTCGTTGAGCGGGCAGCAGTTGCCGGCGGTGATCCGGCCGTCCGGGCGGAAGACCGGCTTCAGCCCGGCCACCGCCTCCGGGGTGACCCCGGGGCGCGGGCCGTCGTCGGTGTCGACCACGCTGCCGTCCGGGGTGGTCACCGGGGTGATCTCGCGGGCCCAGAACCCGTCGGCGATGGCCTTCTCGGCGAGGTTCTGGCTGCGGACGCCGAACGCGTCCATCTCCTCCCGGGTGATGTCGTGTACCTGGGCCAGGTTCTCCGCCGTCTGCCCCATGGCGAGGTAGACGTCGGGCAGCTGGCCGGCGTCGCGGGGGTCGGTCCACACCTCGGCGCCGCCCTGGGCGCGGGCCACCGACCGCTGCCGGGCCTCGGCGAAGCGCGGGTTCTCCCAGCCGCCGCCGACCAGCGCCTTGGCCTCGGGGGGCAGGGTGTCGGAGTTGCCCCGGGCGTACCGGGAGACCATCTCGACCCCGGCGGAGACGAAGACGTCGCCCTCACCGGCCCGGATCGCGTGCATCGCCATCCGGGTGGTCTGCAACGACGACGCGCAGTAACGGGTCACCGTGGCCCCGGGCAGGCCGTCCAGGCCCATCAGGGTGGCGACCACCCGGGCCAGGTTGAAGCCCTGCTCGCCGCCGGGCAGCCCGCAGCCGACGTAGAGGTCGTCGATGGTGGTGGGGTCGAGGCCGGGGACCTTGTCCAGCGCGGCCTGCACGATGGTGGCGGCGAGGTCGTCCGGGCGGACGTCGCGCAGGGAACCCTTGAAGGCGCGGCCGATGGGGGACCGGGCGGTGGCGACGATGACGGCGTCGCGGGACGACTCAATCGGCATGAACCAACGTTAACTTGACGGTAATCTCACGCGGAAGAAGACCGCCCGGCGGGAAATGTCACCCCGGCCTTTGCCCGGGCACGGTGGACCCGCCGGGACGGTGGCCCCGACCCGCACCCGCACCCGGTCACGGCCGGGACCGCACCCGGTCAGTGCCGCACCCGCACCCGGTCAGTGCCGGAGCCGGACCCGGTCAGCGGCGGGACGCGACGTTGGCGGCGGCCACCACCGCCGGCAACAGGGCGTGTGCCCACACCCGGTATCCGTCGGCGGACGGGTGGAAACCGTCGTGGCACAGCGTCCCCGCGTCGGCCCGGAACACCGGCCCGGTTTCCGTGCCGAGGTCGACGACCGTGCCCCCGGCGTCGAGCACGGCGGCGGTCTGGGCGCGGGCCACCCGCCGGCCCGACCAGCCGATCACCTGTCGCAGCGGCGGGGCCACCGCCCGCACCGCGCCCAGGTCCGGGCAGGTGCCGACGACGACCTCGACCCCGGCCTCCCGCAGCCGACGCACGGTCGAGGCGAGATGTGACCCGGCCTCGACCGGGCTGCGCATGGCCGTGGCGTCGTTCGCCCCGATCAGCACCACCGCGACGTCCGGTCGGTCGCCGAGCAACGCCCGTGCCACCTGGGTCGCCAGGTCGGTGGAGCGGGATCCGGAGACCCCCACGCTGGACAGGTGCACCCGGCGGCCGGTCGGCCCCTCGGCCAGCAGGTGGGCGAGCTGACCGCCGACCGTGTCGTCGAACCGGGCCACCCCGACGCCGAGCGCCGAGGAGTCACCGAGCAGCACCAACCGCAGCGGCGGGGCACCGGCCCGGCCGACGGTCGCCCGCAGCGCCAGGCCCAGCTCGGGCCGGGCGTAGTCGCGGTTACGCGCCGCCACCGCCTGGCCGGCGAGCACCGCCGCCCCGCCGATCGTCCCGGCGATCAGGGAGACCGCCGCGGCCCTGCCGAGCCGTACGGCCAGCTCGCCGCCGAGGGAGCGGCCGGTCACGGTGTCACCGCCCGGCGGGCCGCCCCGGTGGTGACCGGCCCGGGGTGACTCCCGGTGCTCCGCTCGCTGTGCTCGCTCATGCCAGTCCCTCCAGTTGGGGTGAGTCGGCGGTGACGCCGGGCTGCGGTGCCGGTGCGACGCCGAAGAAGGCCCGCCGCCGGAGCTGCGCCCAGCGCCCGGCCGGGCCGTGGTCCCGGCCCCGGACCTGGGCGCCGCTGACCTCCGTGCCGGCGTGCCGGGCCGCCTCGTGGGCGGCCCGGGGCAGCGACCGTACGCCCTCGCCCATGGCCAGCACCGGCTGACGCTCCCCGCCCCCGAGGGCCGACAGCACGGTCGGCAGGAGCGCGGCGGCGGCCATCGCGTACCCCTCGGCGGAGGGGTGGAACCGGTCCCAGGCGAACATCCGGGTGGGCTCGGCGGCGAACCGGGGACCGAGCAGGTCGCCGAGGGAGACCGTCCACCCGCCCGCCTCGACCACCGCCACCGTCTGCGCGGTGGCGAGCTGCCGGCTCCACCGCCGGGCGAGCCAGCGCAGCGGCGGCTGGATCGGCTGGATCGCCCCCAGGTCGGGGCAGGTGCCGACGACCACCTCGCAGCCGGCCGCGCGCAGCGCCCGGACCGCGTCGACCAGGTGGCGGACCGCCACCGAGTACGGCGTGCGGTTGGTGACGTCGTTGCCGCCGACCAGGATCACCGCGACGTCCGGTGTGCAGTCGAGGGCCGCCTCGACCTGCGGCCGGAGCCCGGAGGAGAGTGCGCCGACCACGGCGAAGCGGTGCACCCGTACGGACCGGTGCAGCCGCCGGGACAGCCCGGTGGCCAGCAGCGAACCCAGGGTCTCCCGCCGTCGCAGCACCCCGTAGCTGGCGGCCGAGGAGTCGCCGAGGATCACCATGGTCAGCGGCGGCCCGGGGAGCTTGACGCCGTAGACGCCGTCGCAGCGCGGCGGCGGGGCCTCCGCCATCGGGATGGTGCGCCGGGCCTGCCGGGCCTGACCGAGCAGCACCCCGCCGGTCGCGGCGACGGCGGCCACCGCGGCACCCGTGCCGATCGCGGCCAGCCGGAACACCTGCCGGGCGCGGTGCCACCGCGGATCCACCGTCACGACGGAACCAGCCACCCCCATACAGCGACATTATCGCGCCGCAACGACACCCCGCCGCTGTCAGGACGGGTGGTTCAGGGCTGAGCGACGCCGGTTCTGGGTACCTGATCCGGTGGCGGGCACCGGCGGACGGCCGTCCCGCCGCAGGTGACGCCGGGTTGCGCCGGGCAGTCACGCTGGTCGGTGGAGAGGGGCTGGATGAGATGGGTAGGACATTGAAGCGGACCGCGGCCTTCACCGCACTGGCCCGGTCGCTGGCGGCCGGGGCACGGGGCGGGCCGTCACTGGGCACCCGGCTGGCGGCGCTGCCCCGGATGATCCGGGCCACCACCCGGGGCGACTACGACGGGGGGTTGCGGCTGGCCCTGATGACGGCGGCGGCGGTCTACGTGGTGTCGCCGGTCGACGTGGTGCCGGAGCTGTTCCTGACCGTCCTCGGTCTGGTCGACGACGCCGTGATGGTCACCTGGCTGGCCGGCAGCGTGCTGGCGGAGACCGAGCGCTTCCTGGAGTGGGAGGCGCGTCAGGGCGTGGTCATCCCCGGTCATGTGACCCTCTGACAACCCGTACCCTGAGCGACGAAGGACCGTCTGCCAGGCCGCCGTTCCCGGCGCCGCAACGAAGGGCACAACGAGGTGCAGTACTACGACAACGTCGTCGACATGATCGGTAACACCCCGCTGGTGCGGCTGCGCAACGTCACCGAGGGTATCCGGGCGACCGTGCTGGCGAAGGTGGAGTACCTCAACCCGGGCGGTTCGGTGAAGGACCGGATCGCGCTGCGGATGGTGGAGGACGCCGAGGCCGCCGGGATCCTCCGTCCCGGGGGCACCATCGTCGAGCCGACCAGCGGTAACACCGGTGTCGGGCTGGCCCTGGTGGCGCAGCTCAAGGGCTACCACTGCGTCTTCGTCTGCCCCGACAAGGTCAGCCAGGACAAGCAGGACGTGCTGCGCGCGTACGGGGCCGAGGTGGTGGTCTGTCCGACCGCCGTCGCCCCGGAGGACCCGCGCTCCTACTACAACGTCTCCGACCGGCTGGCCCGGGAGATCCCCGGCGCGTGGAAGCCCGACCAGTACAGCAACCCGGCCAACCCACGGTCGCACTACGAGACCACCGGCCCGGAGCTGTGGAAGCAGACCGAGGGCGGGCTCACCCACTTCGTCACCGGGGTCGGCACCGGCGGCACCATCTCCGGCATCGGGCGCTACCTCAAGGAGGCCTCCGAGGGGCGGGTGAAGGTGATCGGGGCGGACCCGGAGGGCTCGGTCTACTCCGGCGGCACCGGTCGGCCGTACCTGGTCGAGGGGGTCGGTGAGGACTTCTGGCCCGAGACCTACGACCGGGACATCGCCGACCAGATCGTCGAGGTCTCCGACAAGGCGTCCTTCGAGATGACCCGGCGGCTGGCCCGGGAGGAGGGTCTGCTGGTCGGCGGCTCCTGCGGGATGGCCGTGGTGGCGGCGCTGGAGGTGGCCCGGGCCGCCGGCCCGGACGACGTGATCGTGGTGCTGCTGCCGGACAGCGGTAAGGGCTACCTGTCCAAGATCTTCAACGACCGCTGGATGGCCCGGTACGGCTTCCTGGACCACTCCGGCACCGAGCCGACCGTCGCCGACGCGCTGGCGGGCAAGCCGGGCGGCCTGCCCGAGCTGGTGCACGTCCACCCGACCGAGACGGTCCGCGACGCCATCGACTACATGCGCGAGTACGGCGTCTCCCAGCTCCCGGTGCTCAAGGCCGAGCCGCCGGTGGTGACCGGTGAGGTGGCCGGCTCGATCGCCGAACGGGACCTGCTGGACGCCCTGTTCACCGGTCAGGCGCACCTGCACGACACCATCGAGCGGCACATGGGTGACCCGCTGCCGATGATCGGCGGCGGTCAGCCGGTCAGCGAGGCGGTGGGCATGCTGGAGAAGTCCGACGCGGCGCTGGTGCTGGTCGACGGCAAGCCCAAGGGCGTGCTGACCCGTCAGGACCTGCTCGCCCACCTCGGCGCGCACTGACCCGGCACACCTGCGGGGCACCTCCGTGCGGAGGTGCCCCGCAGCGTGTCCGGTCGGGTCGACCATTCACAGCAGGGCGACAGGAGCTGTACAGGGGGCGTCCGTACCGCCTCCCTACCGTCGGAGCCAGCCGATAGGCACCGACCCACGGGAGGAACGACATGCGCCACGACCTTGACCACCACGAGGGGCAGCGGGTCAGCCGTCGCCGGCTGATCGCGGGGGTCGGCTCGATCGGGTTGGCCGGTCTGCTCGCCGCCTGCGGCCGGGACGACGGCACGGTCACCACGTCGACCGGGGAGACGGTGTCCCCGCAGGCGACCGCCAGCACGTCCGCCGACCTGACCGCGCTCTTCGGCGCGGCGAACACCTGCACGCTGACCGCGACCACCACACAGGGGCCGTACTACTTCGACGCCGACAAGATCCGCAGCGACATCCGGGAGGACCGGGCGGGCACCCGGTTGCGGGTGGCGATCCGGGTCCAGGACAGCGAGCAGTGCGGGCCGCTGGCCGATGCCGTCGTGGAGATCTGGCACTGTGACGCCGACGGTCTGTACTCCGGCGCCGAGGCCCAGTCGTCCGGTGCATCGGGCGGTGGCTCCGCCCCCGGTGGTTCCCCGCCGAGCAACCCGCCCACCGGCAACCCGCCCACCGGCAACCCGCCCGGTGGCGGTGCGGCTCCGGGTGGTGGTGCGGCTCCGGGTGGCGGTGCGGAAGGGGCTTCGGCGGACCTGACGCCGACCGACGACAAGCGGTACCTGCGCGGGGCGCAGGTCACCAACGCCGACGGGATCGTCGAGTTCACCACCGTCTGGCCGGGCTGGTACCGGGGCCGCACCACGCACATCCACGCGATGGTGCACGTGGGCGACAACCGGGTGCTCACCACCCAGATGATGTTCGACGAGGCCCTCAACAGCAGGGTGTACGCCGCAGCGCCGTACGCCGCGCACACCGGGCGGGACACGTTCAACGACAACGACACCATCTACGCCGAGACGATGTTGATGAAGGTCGTCGAGGACGGCGACGGCTACCTCTCAGTGATCAACTTCTCGGTCGACGCGGACCGGGACGGCACGTGACGTCAGTGGCCCGGTAGCCGCCGGGCGTAACGGAGCTGGGGGACGGGGACGCGCCCGATCCGCTCGTCCCGGGTCTGGCCGGTCCAGCTCCAGCCGCCGTGCTCGTAGAAGCCCCGGGCGCCGGTGTTGCGCTCCAGCACCCAGAGCACCGCCCGACGCCAGCCCCGGCCGCGCATGGTGTCCAGCGCGTCGGCCATCAGCGCCCGTCCGGTGCCCCGGCCCCGCTCGGCCGGATCGAGGTGGATGGCGTTGAGCAGGCCGGTGGTCGGGTCGCCCGCATCGTCCGGGCCGAGGTAGCTGAACCCGACCAGCCGGCAGTCCCGCTCGGCCACGGTCATCAGGTGCTCGTCACGCTCCCACGTCCACCGCTCGACCCAGTACGCCCCCATCGCCTCGGGCGTCGGGTCGGCCAGCGCCGCAGGCGGCAGGAACGACGAGTAGGTGGCGACCCGGGACCGCTGGTGCAGGGCGCCCACCGGCATCAGGTCGCCGGCGACGGCGGGGCGCAGCGTGACGGTCACCCCGGCGAGGCTACCCGCCGGGGCGGCACCGGCACGACGGTCAGGTCCTCGGCGACGACCAGCTCGCCGGTGAAGTGCTCGCGGGCCTCGTCGTGGAAGCGGCGCGGGTCGGCGTACCGCTGGGAGAAGTGGGTGAGCACCAGCGTGCGTACCCCCGACTCGGTGGCGACCCGGGCGGCCTGGCCGGCGGTCAGGTGGCCGACCTCGGCGGCGAGCGCGGCCTCCGAGGCCAGGAACGTCGACTCGATGACCAGCAGGTCGGCGTGTTCGGCGAGGGCGTACACCCCGTCGCAGAGGCCGGTGTCCATCACGAAGGCGAACCGCTGCCCCGGCCGGACCACGCTCACCTCGTCCCGGGTGACCCGGCGTCCGCCGACGTCCAGGTGCCCGACCCGCAGCAGCTCACCGACGGCCGGCCCACCGATGCCGTACGCGGACAGCCGCTCCGGCAGCACCCGGCAGCCGTCCGGCTCGACCAGCCGGTACCCGTACGTCTCGATCGGGTGCCGCAGCCGGCGGGCCTCCAGCGTGCCGACGCCCAGGGCGATCCGCTGCCCGTCGGCGGTGATCGGCTCGACGGCCAGCTCGGCGGTCTCGTGGAAGCTGCTGGCGTGCCGCAGTCGGGCGAAGTACTCCGCGCCGCCGGCCGGGAAGTGCACCGCCACCGGGTGCGGCACCCGGTCCAGGGAGAGCCGCTGGATGGTGCCGGGCAGGCCGAGGCAGTGGTCGCCGTGGAAGTGGGTGACGCAGATCCGGGTCAGGTCGGTGGCGGTGACCCCGGTGTGCAGGAGCTGCCGCTGGCTGCCCTCGCCGGGGTCGAAGAGGATCACCTCGTCGTCCCAGCGCAGCAGGTAACCGTTGTGGTTGCGCAGCCGGGTGGGGGTCTGGCTGGCCGTGCCGAGCACCACCATCTCGCGCATGGACACGGCGGCCTCCTGACCTGGACCGTCGGCCCGGTCGTGCCGCCCGCCGGGCCGGGAACGAAGCGACCCCCGGGGCTTCCGCGCTGCGCGCGGGCCGACTGGACTGGGTCGGCACCCCGGGGGTCGGGTGGCTGTCGTGGTTTCGCCGCACCGCTGCCACACGGTCTCGACGATCGAGCTGGTGTTTCACTGTCGAGGACAGCGGCTAGCGGACAGCCACCTCACGAGTCCGATTGCTATACAAGTCTGGACCACCTCCTTTCCCGTGTACCGCCACGCTACCCACCCGACGCCCGGTGCCGGTAGTGATTTTCGGCGAACTTTCGCAGGGGGCCGGGACGGGCCGGGAACCGCTGCCGTCCACGCCGACTGGTTCGACTTTTGTCCAACCGATCGAAAGTTCGTGCTCATCTGGCCTATCTTTCGCCTGAAGTGAGCATTACTCTCTGCCCCACGACAGCCACCGCAGTCGATCCCGAGCAGCGCATCTCGCCACCACCCGTCCGAGCAGTCCCCTCGGTCGACCCCTTCGTGAGGTGAACCGTGCCCGTTCCGTCCCGCACCCCCGTCCCCACCCGCCGATCACTGGTCGCGTTCGGCCTGGCCGGCGCCCTGGCCGTCGCCACCGGCCCGGCCGTCCCGGCGACCGCGGCCGAGGCGGCCGCGCCCCGGCCGTCCACCGCCACCGGCGAGCGGGTGGCGAACCCGGTGGTCGCCGGGCCGATCGCCCGGACCACCCCGGTCGGCGACCCCCGCCACGGCTACCCGTTCCTCGCCACCGACGTCGACCTCGCCGCCGCCGGCTACGTCGAGGAGGAGTTCTTCCTCTTCGGCACCGCCACCCGGTACGCGGTGCAGGGCACCCAGAACGCGACGACCATCGCCACCGACCAGCCGTACGGCACCCGGCTGGTGGTCCGGCGGCCGGCCAACACCAAGAAGTTCAACGGTGTCGTCGTCGCCGAGTGGAACAACGTCAGCAACCAGTGGGACCAGGAGGTCGACTGGTTCCAGTCACACGAGCACCTGGTCCGGTCCGGGTACGCCTGGGTCGGGGTGTCCGCCCAGCGGGCCGGGCTGCACTCGGCCACCGGCCTCAAGACGTGGAGCCCGAGCCGGTACGGCGCGCTGGACGTCACCGTGGGCGGCTCGGTCACCGACGACAGCCTCTCGTACGACATCTTCAGCCAGGCGGTGAAGGCGGTCCGCAACCCGACCGGGGTCGACCCGCTGGGCAAGCTGCCCGCCCCGCAGTACGTGATCGCCACCGGGCACTCGCAGTCGGCCGGGCGGCTCGCCAACTACTACAACGGCGTCCAGCAGTCGGCGAACGTGCTCGACGCGGTCGTCCTGCACGGTGGTGGCGGGGTGCTGCGCACCGACCTGGCGACGCCGGTGTTCCGGATCAACTCCGAGGGGGACGTGGCCAGCGGCATCCTGCCGGCGGCGGCCCGCGCCCAGGCCGACTCGCCCGTCCTGCGCTCCTGGGAGGTCGCCGGCGCCTCGCACGGCGACTGGAAGCTGATCACCGACTACGGGCCGCTGCGCCAGCGGGACATCGGCAGCTACCCGGGCGGCTATCCGGGTGAACCGCAGACCTGCACGCTGCCCTCGCTGTCGCGGATCCCGCAGCACATGGTGCAGAACGCGGTGTACGACCACACCGTCGCCTGGGTCGCCCAGCAGGTGGCCCCGCCGAGCGCCCCGCCGATCCGGACGACCACCACGACACCACCGGCCGTCGCCCGTGACGAGCTGGGGCTCGCCCTCGGCGGCATCCGGCTCGCCCAGCACCAGGTGCCGCTGCGGGTCAACAGCGGCAGCAACACGGGGCCGGGCTTCTGCTTCCTCGACGGCAGCTCGGTGCCGCTGACCGACGCGCAGCTCGCCGCCCGCTACCCGACCGTCGGGTCGTATGTGGACGCCAGCGTCGCGGCCACCCTCGCCGCCGCCGACGCCGGCTACCTGCCCGCGTCGTTCACCCGCGACCCCGCCTGGTACTCCGACCTGCGTGACCTCATCACCGAGTACGTCGCCGCCGGCCGGATCACCGAGTACGTGGCGGCCCGGCTGGAAGATCGGCTCCAGCGGGCCGAGCAGGCCGGCACCGCCGGCAACGCGGCCCGCGCCGGTGAACTGCTGGGGCAGTTGGCCGACCGGGCGGAACAGCGGATCACCCGCGACCCGGCCGCCCGGGACGCGGTGCTGCGGGTGACCGAGGCGCTGATCGCCCTGCTCGACGCGGCGGAACGCCGCAACCGGTGACCCGACCGTAAGGACCGACGCCACGGTGAGGGGCCGGGGCGGCCGGTGGGCGGCGGGCACGACGCGTGATGTCGTGCCCGCCGTTCAGCGGTGCCCGGCAGCGCGGCCACCAGCCGGTCAGTCGATGCCGATCGGGCCCTCGCGGGGGCCGTCCCCGCCGGCCGGCTGCACCGCCAGGGACGGGAAGTCGGCCAGGTCACCCGCCGGCTCGGCGTCCCACTCGGGGAAGACCAGGTCGCTCTGGAGGTAGAGGCACAGCAGCTGGG
Organism: Micromonospora rifamycinica; assembly: GCF_900090265.1. Classification (NCBI taxonomy): domain Bacteria; kingdom Bacillati; phylum Actinomycetota; class Actinomycetes; order Micromonosporales; family Micromonosporaceae; genus Micromonospora; species Micromonospora rifamycinica. The sequence continues at coordinate 3,387,661 of NZ_LT607752.1, read as the reverse complement.
CCAGGTGACGCAGCCCCTCCAGGTGGGTGCGTTCGTGGCCGTGGGTGGCGTCCACCCCGAAGCCGAGCAGCGCGACCCGGGCGTGCGCGCCCGCCTCGACCGCCGCCGCCACGTCCGAGCGGTAGTAGTCGAAGACGTCGCGGACCAGGTCCACCCCGTGTTCCCGGGCGATGGTGGCGAGGTTGCGGGTCAGGTGGTAGTCGAACGGGCCGACCCCGTCGCCCATCGCCAGGGTCGCCGCGTCCTCCCGGGACTGCTGGCCCGGGGCGACCACCGCCGCGTCCACCGAGACGATCTCGGCGACGTCCGGATCGAGCCCGTGGCTGGCCCCGTGGCCGATCTCCTCGGTGACGGTGACCAGCAGGTGGGCGGTGACCGTGGGGGTGATGCCGGCGTCCACCACCGCCTTGAACGCGGTCAGCACCGCCGCCACCCCGGCCTTGTCGTCCAGGTGCCGGGACTTGACGAAACCGGAGGGGGTGATCATCGGATTCGGCAGGAACGCCACGAAGTCCCCCGCGTCGACGCCGAGCGCCCGCAGGCCGGCGATGTCCTCGACCGGCTCGTCGACCCGGACCTCGACGTGCTCCCAGCCGACGCCCTGCAGGTCGACGTCGTCGTTGTAGCGGTGCCCGCTGGCCTTCAGCGGCAGCACCTGGCCGGTGATCACCCGGTCCAGGTCGTCGGTGAAGATCCGCACGTGCGCGCCCTCGGCGAACCGGGCCGAGTGGGTGCCGATGGTCTTCAGCTCCAGCCGGCCGTTCTCCTTGAGCCGCTTGACCATCCCGCCGATGGTGTCGGTGTGCACCACGATCGCCCGGTCGGCGCCGGTCTGCCGGGGGCCGGGCAGGCAGGCGCTGAGCGCCCCCCGCCGGGTCAGCGTGGACGGGATGCCCAGCGCGGAGAGCCGTTCGCCGACGTACTGCTGCACGTGGTCGGTACGCCCCGACGGGCTCGGGATGTCCAGCAGCTCCAGCAGCACCTGGCGCAGGTAGTCCAGATCGATCTCCAGGGGCTTGAGGCTCACGCGACCCCTCCGGGCCCGGCCGGGCTCCAGAGGCGCTGCGGGGCCCGGGTGCCCGGGAAGAGCAGGTCCACGAAGCGCTCGGCGGTCGGCTGGGGCTCGTGGTTGGCCAGCCCCGGCCGCTCGTTCGCCTCGATGAACACGTGCTCGGGCTGGTCGGGGGCGGGGACCAGCAGGTCCAGCCCGGTCACCGGGATGTCCAGGGCCCGACTCGCCGCCACGCAGGCGGTGGCGATCGTCGGGTGCAGTTCGGCCGTCACGTCGTGGATTGTGCCACCGGTATGGAGGTTCGCCGTCCGACGCACCGCCAACACCCGCCCCTCGGGCAGCACGTCGTCCATCCGGTGCCCGGCCTCGGCCACCACCTCGCGGGTCATCTCGTCGACCGGGATGCGGGACTCACCACCGGTGGCGGCGGCCCGCCGCCGGCTCTGCCGTGCGATCAGCTCGGTGATGTCGTGCACGCCGTCGCCGGTGATCTGCGCGGGTCGGCGTACCGCGGCGGCCACCACCTCGTGGTCGATGACGATCACCCGCAGGTCCTCGCCCGCGCGCAGCTCCTCGATCAGCACGTCGGGGCAGAACCGGCGGGCCAGCTCGACGGCGGCGGTCAGCGCCTCGGCGGTGCGTACCCCGACGGTGATGCCGTTGCCCTGCTCGCCCCGGGCCGGCTTGACCACCACCGGACCGACGTCGGTGAGGAAGGCCAGGTCGTCGGCGTCGCCGGTGGCGGTCCGGCCACGCGGCACCGACACTCCCGCCTCGGTGAGGATGCGTCGGGTGACCCGCTTGTCGTCGCAGCGGCTCATCGCCACCGCCGAGGTCAGCTCGGACAGCGACTCGCGGGTGACGATCGTCCGGCCGCCGTTGGTCAGCCGCAGCTCACCCCAGTGCGCGTCGGTGACCTCCACCCGGATGCCGCGCCGCATCGCCTCGTCGGCGACGATCTTCGCGTACGGGTTCAGCTCGTCGTAGCCCGCCGGGGCGGACGGCAGGAACAGCCGTTCGTTGATCGGGTTCTTCCGCTTCACGCACAGGGTGCCGGTGCGGTGGAAGCCCAGCCGCTCGTAGAGCCGGATCGCGCCCGAGTTCTCGGCCAGCACCGACAGGTCGACGAAGGCCCGACCCCGCTCGTCGAGCCGGTCGGCCAGCTCGGTGAGCAGGGCCTGGCCGGTGCCGGGCGGGGCGGTGTTGAAGTCCACCGTGAGACACCACAGGCTCGCGCCGTTCTCCCGGTCGCCGAAGACCGCCACGTGGTCGACGCCGGTGATGGTGCCGACGATCTCCCCGGTGCTCGCCTCGGCCACCAGGTGCAGGAACCGGTCGGTGCCGGCGTTGTCGACCAGCACCTCCACCGGCGCGGTGACCATGCCGTTGCGGGCGTAGATCCGGTTCACCGCGTCGGCGTCGTCGGCGTCGCGCAGCGGCCGGACGACCAGCCCGGGGATCTCCATCCGCCCGGTGGCCTCCGGGCGGCGCTCGCCCAGCGGCAGCCGGTAGGTCAGCGACGGGTCGATGAACAGCTCGTCGGGCAGCCGGGACACCAGCACGTGCGGATCGCGCAGGTAGATGCAGATGTCCCGGGCGCCGGCCGCCTCGGAGCGCAGCACCTGGGCCACCGCGATCTGCTCGTGGAAGGTCTGGCCGAAGACCAGCCGCCCCCAGCCACAGTCGAGGACCACGTCGGACGGCCCGGCCGGCTCCCGGCGCGGCTCCGGAGCGGTGCCCGGCGCGACCGGATCGCCGCCGGGGCCGATCCGCTCCCGGCGGCGGCCGAGCACCCGCTCCCGGTCGGTACGGGCCGTGCCGGTGGCGAGAGTCTCGTTCACGGTCAGTCGATTCCGTGGCTCTGGAGCCACATTTCCAGGAGTCCCAGTTGCCACAGTTTGTTTCCGTTCAACGGGGTCAGTTCGGCGTTCGGTTCGGCGAGCAGCGCGGTGACGTAGTCGGCACGGAACAGGTCGCGGCGACGGGCCTGCGGCGCGGTGAGCGCGTCGCGGACCCGGTCGAGGAGCTTGCCCTCCAGGTGGGTCAGGCCGGGCACCGGGAAGTAGCCCTTGGGGCGGTCGATCACCTCGTGCGGCAGGACCCGGCGGCCGATCTCCTTGAGCACTCCCTTGCCGCCCTGGGCCAGCTTCAGCTCGGGCGGGCAGCTCGCCGCCAGCTCCACGAACTCGTGGTCGAGGAACGGCACCCGGGCCTCCAGCCCGTGCGCCATGGTCATGTTGTCCACCCGCTTCACCGGGTCGTCGGTGAGCATGATCTGGGTGTCGATCCGCAGGCCGGCGTCGACGGCGGTCTGCGCCCCGACCCGACCCAGATGGGCGGCGACGAACTCGCGCGCCGGGTCGCCGTCGGCCAGCCACGCCGGGTTGAGCACCCGGGCCAGTCCGGCCGCGTCCCGGTCGAAGAACGCCTGCGCGTACGTGTCGAGCGCCCGCTCCCGGTCGACGCCGGCCAGCGGCGGGTACCAGTGGTAGCCGCCGAGGATCTCGTCCGCGCCCTGGCCGGACTGGACCACCTTGACGTGCCGGGACACCTCCTGGCTGAGCAGGTAGAAGGCGACGCAGTCGTGGCTGACCATCGGCTCGCTCATCGCGGCCACCGCCGCCTCCAGCGGCGGCACCAGGTCACCGGCGGCCACCTTGAGCTGGTGGTGGTCGGTACCGAAGGTCTTCGCCACCAGGTCGGAGTAGACGAACTCGTCGCCCTCCCGCCCACCGACCGCGTCGAAGCCGATGGAGAAGGTGGACAGCCCGGAGCGGGTCTGCCCCTCGCCGGCCAGCAGCGCCACCACCAGGCTGGAGTCCAGGCCGCCGGAGAGCAGCACGCCCACCGGCACGTCGGCGACCATCCGTCGGCGGACCGCGGTGGTCAGCGACGCCAGCAGGGCGTCCTCCCAGTCGCGCGCGGACCAGTCGGCCCGCTCGGTGGACCGGGTGAAGGACGGATCCCAGTAGACCCGCTCGTGGGTACGGCCGTCGGGCTCGTAGACCCGGACGGTGGCCGGGGGGAGCTTGGCGACCCCGCGCAGGATGGTGCGCGGTGGCGGCACGATGCTGTGGAAGCTCAGGTAGTGGGCCAGCGCCACCGGGTCGATGGTGGTGTCGACCCCACCGCCGGCCAGCAGGGCGGGCAGGGTGCTGGCGAAGCGCACCACCCCCGGCGTCTCGGCCAGGTAGAGCGGCTTGATGCCGAGCCGGTCGCGGGCCAGCACCAGGCGGCCGGTGTCCCGCTCGGTGATCGCGACGGCGAACATCCCGATCAGGTGGTCGACGAAGTCGAGCCCCCACTCGGCGTACGCCTTGACCACCACCTCGCTGTCCCCGGCGGAGAAGAAGCGGTGGCCCAAGGCCTGCAACTCCTCGCGCAGCTCGCGGTAGTTGTAGATGCAGCCGTTGAACACGCCGGTGAGCCCGGCGGCCGGGTCGACGAGCGGTTGCCCGCTGGCGGCGGAGAGGTCGATGATCTTCAGACGACGGTGCCCGAGGGCGGTCGCCCCCTGGGACCACACTCCGCTGTCGTCCGGCCCCCGGTCACTCATCGTGGCCGCCATGCGCTCCACCGCCGACACGTCGGCCCGGGAACCGTCACGGCGGAACTCTCCCGCAAGTCCGCACATGCCAGCCAATGCTGCCAGAGGTTGTTGCCGTTCGCCTGTTGAGCTGATGTCGGCCCTGTTACGGGATTGCTAGGATGTGCGCCACTCAGCGTGACGGCCCCGCGCGGGTCGCCGTTCCTGCCCGGGGCACTGCCGGTGCCCGAGTCGCCCCGGGACCGTGATGTGACAAAGACCGCAGGCCCGGAAAGCGTGGTGCTTCTGCCGGTTCACCTGAATTCCGGGTCCAACCCCCAGCTGGCAACCTCTTCGGCGCCCGGGGGTCTGCCCGACGCCGAACGCGAAGTCTGATCACCGCCGGACCGGGCCGCCGCCGGGCGGCTGCGGGCGGACAGCGCCGACCCGGCGGCGGTGACCGCCGCCGTCGACAACGCCGCCACCGACCTCGGGCGGCTGGACATCTTGGTCAACAACGCGGGCGCGTTCCCGCTCGGGCCGGTCGAGGAGTTGGGTCTCGACGCGTTCGAACTGACCGTGGCAGTCAACGTGCGGGCACCGTTCGTCGCCTCGCAGGCCGCGATCCGGCACATGGCGGCGGGCGGGCGGATCATCAACATCGGCAGCAACATGGCCGAGCGCACCGTCTTCCCCGGCTTCGCGCTCTACGCGATGAGCAAGACGGCGCTGACCGGCCTGACCAAGGCCCTCGGGCGTGAACTCGGCCCCCGGGCGATCACCGTCAACCTGATCAACCCCGGCCCGACCGACACCGCCCTCAACCCGGCCGACGGGCCGAACGCCGAGACGATCAACGGCCTCACCGCGCTCGGCCATTACGCCCGGCCGGACGACATCGCGGCTGCGGTCGCCTTCCTGGCCGGCCCCGGTGGCCGGTACATCACCGGCGCCACCGTCAACGTCGACGGCGGCTTCACGATCTGACCGGTGAGCCTCTCCACTGGACAGGCGCGTGCGGGCCGCCGGTCGGGAACCGGCGGCCCTGCGGCTGGCGGGACCGAAGGGATCAGGCGGTCTTGGCCACCCCGACCGGGCAGCTCAACCCGTTCGGGCCGTGGTTGCAGTAACCGTTCGGGTTCTTGGAACCTGACGGGCCATACACTACTGTAGAGCCATGATCACCGCTCGCCCCGCCGCCTACGTGCGGCAGTCGTCCGCCCGTGCGAACAAGTCCGAGGCATCCCCGGCAACGCAGCGCACCGCCACCACCGAGCGCGCCAACCACGACCACCCCGGCGCAACCGTCCGCATGTTCGAGGACATCGACCGATCCGGCTATCAGGTCGGCGTGGTCCGTGAGGCGTACGACCAGATGGTAGCGGCGATCAAGGCCGGTGAAATCACGCACCTCTATGTCTTCTACGTCTCCCGCCTCACCCGCCAAGATCCGCGTATCGCTCTTGCCGAATGGCTGCCGCTGCTCGCCGGTGGCCTGACCATTGTCAGCATCACCGAAGGCACATTCGGCCCGGATAATACGATGGATCTGATCCACCTTCTGCTGCGAATGGACGCCGCCCACAACGAGTCAAAGAACAAGTCCGCCGCAATCAAAGCCGCAAAGGCCCTTGCGCACGCCGCCGGGGGACATCTCGGAAACCCGCCGTTCGGATTCCGCACCGTCGAGCGCATGGCGCAGACCCCCGCAGGCGAGCCGGTCGCCATCCGCGCCCTGGTCATCGAGCCGACCGAGGCATACGCGCTGCGGGTGGCCGTGCGCGCCGTGCTTTTCGGTCACGCCGTGCACGCCGTGGCCCGCTACTTCGACCGCCGGGGCATCCGTACGCGCGGCGCAACGGTCGGCCGCTCTCGCGCGTCGGGTGCCTGGTCGGACCGGAACCTAAACAAGCGGCTGCGAGACCCCCGCATCGCTGGCCTGCCGGCCGTCGCCGTGCTCGATGACCGGGGCAACATCACCGGCTACCGCACCGCGTACGACCTGGAAGACGCCCGCGTGCTGCCGCCCCCGGAGCAGCCGATCATCACCACCGATGAGTTCTGGCGTCTGCAAGCCATCCTCACCGGCACCGCCCGGTCGATCCAATCCGCCGACGAGCCGGCCCTACTCTCAGGTCTGGGCATCCTGTGGTGCGAGTGCGGGTACCGGATGAAGGCGCGTCGGTTCGTCGCAAACGCCACCCTGGCGAATCGCGACGCCTACATGTGCACCGCCCCGGCGGGCCGGCACTCTAACACCATCAGCTTGACCGCGCTCGATGGCTGGGTCCGCATGCGAATCGACCGCCTGCTCAACTCCATCGATCCGGCCGACGAGGACCAGACCACCGCGTCGATCCTGGCCGAGGCAACCCGCCGCTACGGGGCCGCGACCGCGACGCCGGAGACCGCCGTGCAGCGTGCCGCAGTGGCCGCCGAGCTGGCCGACGCATCTGCCGCCCTCGATCAGCAGTCCGAGGCCCTGGGTACCGCCTCGGGTGCCGCCGCCGCAGCGCTTACCCGCGCCGTCACGGTGACCGGTGCCCGCGTCGATGCCCTTACCGCCCGCCTGGCCGAGCTGGACGAGCAGGCCACCGCGAAACTACCGTTGGACCTCTGGACCTCCAGCGCGTACGGCGACGAGCGGACATGGTGGGACGGCGCGACGGTGGGGGAGCGGCGCGACTTCGTGACCCTGTTCGTTGACCGGATCACGGTGCGCCGTGCGGCATCCAAGGGTGGCCGCCCGACCAAGGCTGACCCGTGGGGCACCGTGAACGCCCGCGTAACGCTGTATTGGGCCGGCACTGCATAGGTCGCGCACGCCCCGTCCCGCCCGGTGTCAACAAGTGGCCCGCTACGTGCCCCGTAGCGGGCCACTGTGCGTCCGCCGTCCCCCCCGATGCCCCCGGACAGCCCGCACGGCCGGCAGCGTGGCGTACAGCCCGCTTCCGATGCCATCCCGCCGCAGCCCCCGCCCGCTGGTCGACAGCGCCGCCGAGGGGGTGCCGACGCGGGTGCGCCATCCGGGGGGTAATGGAGTTCGGACTCTCGTTGCTTCCTCGCCCGCTTTCCTTCCCCATTCAATCTGTCCTATTTCCTCCCCCTTATAACCCTCTACCATAACTAACTGTAGTTGCTTATAGTGCTCTCTGTAGTCCCTGGGCGTCCCCTGCTGCGCCCGCGCCCGGTGATGGGTGCGTTATCAGGGGGTAAGTGACGGCAGGGTGCCGACACTCGCCGGTCCCGGGTGCGCCATCCGGGGGGTAATTCTTGGGCCGCCCCGCTGCGCCCGCGTCCGACCCCCGCAGCCCTTACATCGGTGAGGACTTACCACCTGGCAGGTAGTCGGGCCGCCCCCGCTGCGCCCGCACCCGTCAAGATCGGGTTTCCCCCCTTGTAGGACGTATTCGGTGACAACAGAGGTGGTCCGCCGCTGGTTTCCCCCCGATGGGGACATACAGAGTGCGAGACAAGTGTGGCCCGCCGGCCCGCCCCAGCCATCCGCCCGGCAGCGCCGCAAGCCTCTGAACAGGGCGTTTTACCTCTGTGGGACGTACTTAGTACAAGCCCCCCGCACGACCACCGCCCGAGACGGGCGGACCCCGCGCACCGCGACGACCGGCAACCCGTCCGCGCGCACCCCGACCCGCCCGGTCATGAGTGAGCCGATCTTGGTTGCCGCCAGGAGATCGGCCCACCCATGTCCGGGCGGTTTCGCCGTCTACCACTGCCCAGAGTGGAGGAACCATGACCGCCCCGACGATCACCCGCCGCACCACCGCGACCCGGCCCCGGCCACTGACTGACGAAGCCACCACCGCGTTCCGCGCGAACGTGGCCGACTACCTGGCGCACCGCGCCGCCCGCCTGTCCCGATAGGGCAGCCCCCCGCACCGCGTGTATGCGACACACACGGCGCGGCCAGCAACACCGAAAAGCCAACGCCCCGGGCGTTGTGGGAGGTCGCATCTCCCACAACGACCGGGGCGTTTTTCGTTGCCCTGCAACCGATTGGAGGTGACCCCGTGGACGCATACCGATACGGCGACGAGATGACGCCGGCCGCCCGCTCCGCAGCCTGGGCCATCGAGACCTGGCTAACCGACCTGGAAACGTTCCGCTGGCTGATCGGCCGGTTCACGGAAGGCCCGGCGCTGTTCGAGGCGTACCTCTCCACCCTGGAAACGCTCGACTACGACGCTGACCCGGTGCTGATGACCGGTGCCCCCGGTGGCATGTTCGCCGACACGCAGATGATCGGCGCTCGCGTGGCCGTCAAGCGCGGCCCGGCCGTTGGCGAGATCATGCCCGCCGGCCGCAAGACGTTCGCCGCCGTCGCCCGCGAATACCTCATGAGCGCCGTAGTCCACGGGAAGCGCGGATGGTTGGGCGTGCATCTCTGGCGGGGTGCCCCGATCTACACCGACCGCACCCGCCGCGAGCGCCTGATCATGCGCGACCGCACGTACACCCGGCCCGGCGATCGTCCGCTGTGGGAGCGGCTGTGATGCGGCAGCTCATGCACACGCTCGCCCGCCTGGCCGCTGCGTGCCTGGCACCGTCGCCGCTCGGCCGCCTGACGCCGCAGACCTGGACGGCCCCCGGTGAGCGCCGCTCTACACCCGTTTGGAGTCTCCCCGATGCCTAACCCGCTGACCGCCATTCACGTCTCGCCCGAGCGCCGGCACGAGCTGTTGATAGCGTCCGACTTCCGTTGTGAGGCCAACGGATGCGGCCACCGGGCCGCCTACGTAGCGATCCTGTCGACCGGTGAGATCGGCACCGCGTGCGGAGTCTGCGCGACCCCGCCCTGTGCCCCGCTCGGGGTGGCCGGATGAGCAACCGTGACCGCCGCCGGGCCGCCGAGTTCGCCGCCCTGATGGCCGCCCGCGACGCCCGCGCCGCCCACCCCCGCAACGTCCGCCACGCCGCCCGCAACCGCGACGAGTGGCAGCGCCACCGCGCGCACGTCTCGCTGTGGCCGGTCCCCGGCTGCCTCGTCTGTGAAGAGGCCGCCCGCGACCACGACCCGTTCGCCAACTGATCCACCCCGCCGCCGGTCGGTCACCGGCTACCCCTCGCTCGGAAACGCGGAGACGCCCGAGCAACGGAAGAGTTCCCCCGTGTCTAACGTCCAGTTCCCCAACCTCGACACCGCCGTCACGCAGACCAGCCACGGCACCGAGCACCTCGCCAAGCCTGGCCGCCGCGCGCCGCACCTGCCGCCGTTCATTGACGAGATCGCCGCCGAGGTGCCCGAGGTGGCCGCCGCGCTCGACAAGCTGACCGCCGCCCTTGAGGCCCTGAAGGCGTCCGCCGACAAGATGGACGACCTGGCCGACGAGTACGCCGACGACAAGGCCGAGGTGAAGGCCGCCGCGCTGGCCGGCAAGGTGAGGCAGCCCAAGCCGGATGTGTTCTGGGAGGCCCGCCGCGATGAGATCATCGCCGCGCACCGCGCCCTGATGCCGCCGGCTGTGAACGCGCAGTTTGCGTTGGTGGAAGCCGCCGCGCCGTACGTGGAGGAGCGCAAGGAGCGCGACCGGGACGAGATCCGCAAGGCCACCGACCGGCTCGCCATCCTGATCGGGCGCTCGACCCCGTACAACGCGCACACCAACGTGGTTGACGGCTTCCTGCCGCTGGGCAGCGTGGACAACATCCTCCGTGCCCTGCGCGTGATCGGTGGTGCCCGGTGAACCAGCGATACGACGACGCCGGCCAGCCGATGACCGCCGCCGAGGCCGCCGCTTGGGACGCCGAGGTGGACGCGAGATTCGCCGCCATCCGTGCCGAGCGGGAGGCCGCCGAGCAGCCCGCCGAGGAGCAGCCCTCGGCGGGCCGGTCCGCCGAGGACATCGGCCGTATCGCCCGCCAGATCAAGGGTTACGAGCGCCAGACGCCCGAGCACATCGAAGACATCGCCAAGAGAATCCGAGGCCCGTTCTGATGAGCCAGCAACGCCACGACATCGGCTGGCAGAAGGCCAACCGCGAGGGTGCGCCGCCGCCCACCGCCGCCGCGACGCCAAGGCCGCCCGCGCGGCTGCCCTGCTGGCCCGTGTGGAGGCCGCGACGCTGGCCGCCGAGCACGACGAAGAGTTTCACATCCCCGAACGTGCCCGCGCCGCTGGCGTGCTGGTGGCCGACGAGCCGCAGCCGACCCCCGCGCCCGACCCGACGCCCGCGCCGCAGCCGGCAACCCCCACGCGGGACTGTCGCCACTGTGGCGAGCCGTTCCCGGTGCAGGGAGAGGGCCAGTGGCGCTACTGCTCGCACGCCTGCCGCACCGCCGCACGCCCGCCGGCACCGCCGGCCAAGGGATCGATGCGAGATCGTCCGCATCGGACCCTGCTGGGCAGCAAGTGAAAGCCCCGGCTCCCGCCATTCCGACCACCCTGGGGAGGTGAATTCGATGAACCTGAATGACGCCATGGGCAATTTCCTGTGGCCGTCCAGACCTCCGGCCGGTCCCGTACGGTACGGCGGCCCGGCATGTCCGATGAGGACTTCTACCGGGCCGAGGTAGCCGCCGGCACGTCCCCGGAATTGGCGCGACGGTTGGCCGGTCTGCCCCCTGTGCCGCCGGACAATGAAGAGTGAATGAGTGACGCAAGCGCGTGTGTGTCTGTTGCCCACGAGCAGGCACACACACGCACGCGCCTATGTCCACGCTGTCGACGCAGACCTATTCCAACAGGCGAGCCGATGTGCGTTGCGTGCTGGCATGAATTGTGATAGCGATGATGAGTTGCAATTAGTTTGATGACGAATGTGCGAGCGAACGAAATGCATTGTTCCGTTGTGGAATTGCGCGCGTGCGTTCGCCGCACCGTTCGCAGGTCAGCGCAGGGGGTGGGGGGTGCCTCCCACGCCCCCGCCTCGCGCTCTCCCGGTAGGCATGGCAATTTCCTGTCAGCCCGGAATTCTTATGATTCCCAAATGCCGCGGGTTTCCCATAATCCCGTATTGTTACCCATTAAGGAGTCCTCCAATGCACGACAATTCCTGCCGCAAGCCGCCCGGTGTGGACATGGGCAGCCGCCCGTGTGACGGCTGCTCGCGCTGGCTGTCGATCTCACAGGTCAACGATGGCCGCGACTATTGCTGCGGCGAGTGCCGCGAGCGAAACACTAGGCGCACGCGATGAAGGTTTGCCCGCAGTGCAACACCGAGCGGCAACTCTCGTCGTTCGGCCGCGACCGCCGCACGGCGGACGGATACCGCCGGCTGTGCCGGCCGTGCCGCATTGAAAACCGCCGGCTACACGCCCACGTGCGCCAGGCGATGCGCCGCCGGGACTACGCCCCATGAGCCGCCCGGACTATCCCGCCCACGAGACCGGCCCGGCCCCGATTGGACCGGTCAAGTGACCGCCCTGACGCCGGCCGCCCGGCACTGCCCCGGCTTTGATCGGGGGGTTGGGGCACGCTACCCTACTGCAAAAGCAATATCGCCGGGTCAGCTGCGCTGTAGATTCGCAGGCTCGGTTTTCTTCAAACGCTTACAGCCCTAAAGATGATTTGATTGCTCCTGCGGCGACTCCAGCGCCAATTGAGGTCGCCAGCCCCAGGGCCCACTGTCCTGAACTCTTAAGGTGTCTGAACAGTTCGCGATCTTCGCCTTTCTCTGCTGCGGATATCGCTTGGCCGATCGACACGACAGCGAGGTCCTCGTCGGTCGTTTCCGCGCGATTGCGCATTTCCGCACGTAGAGATTTCAGCTCGGATGCAAGAGTTTTAAGGTCGACCTCCGTTGCGTCTCCTTGTGCGGACCCAAAGGTTACAGTCGTAACTTGGGCACGCTTCCCCATCGCTCCGACTTGCGCATTGTCGCGCACTTCATATTTATCCCCCATTATTACTTCCTCTCGATAATCAGTTCCGTGGCCTTGAATGAGGTTACCTATAGTGGTGCCGGGGAGAAACTGACTCACGATCTGAGTGATCTGGACGGCTTCATTGTTCCGGGGTTCTTGAGCCTCGATCCTTAAACGAAGAATGTCGAGCACCTTGAGAAGTACGGTCAATTCATTCAGGTCATCGCCATCAGCCTCCGGCACGGCGATCACCTTCTGGAATGACCGCGGAAGTGTCGCCGTCCATAGGTGCCGGAATGGCCGCACCCAGCACGCGCTTGAACTCTTCGTCGCCGAGAAGGTCTCGTTGGCGTGCCAACCATTGAAGATCAATCGCTAAGTCGGGGGAGCCAATACTCCTACGTATGCGGTGGCTCTCGGCGTTCAAGGAGACGGCAGCGGCAGGATTGCCTTGGAGGGTGCGAACGGCGCCCAATTGGCTCAGAGCGCTGGCGATTCCTAATTGGTCGCCCATCTCAGACCGAATTTGCATCGAGCGTTCAATGAATTCGGTGGCCTGCTCGTAATCACCACGCTCCTGTGCGACGATGCCGAGCTGATGATAGGTGGCGGCCGTTGCTCGCTGATCGCCGATCTGCTGGAATGTGCTGAGCGCCCGATAGTAAAATTCGGTGGCCTGCTCGTAATCACCACGCTCCTGTGCGACGATGCCGAGCTGATGATAGGTGGCGGCCGTTGCTCGCTGATCGTCGATCTGCTGGAATGTGCTGAGCGCCCGATAGTAAAATTCGGTGGCCTGCTCGTAATCACCACGCTCCTGTGCGACGATGCCGAGCTGATGATAGGTGGCGGCCGTTGCTCGCTGATCGTCGATCTGCTGGAATGTGCTGAGCGCCCGATAGTAAAATTCGGTGGCCTGCTCGTAATCACCACGCTCCTGTGCGACGATGCCGAGCTGATGATAGGTGGCGGCCGTTGCTCGCTGATCGTCGATCTGCTGGAATGTGCTGAGCGCCTGATAGTAAAATTCGGTGGCCTGCTCGTAATCACCACGCTCCTGTGCGACGATGCCGAGCTGATGATAGGTGGCGGCCGTTGCTCGCTGATCGTCGATCTGCTGGAATGTGCTGAGCGCCTGATAGTAAAATTCGGTGGCCTGCTCGTAATCACCACGCTCCTGTGCGACGATGCCGAGCTGATGATAGGTGGCGGCCGTTGCTCGCTGATCGTCGATCTGCTGGAATGTGCTGAGCGCCCGATAGTAAAATTCGGTGGCCTGCTCGTAATCACCACGCTCCTGTGCGACGATGCCGAGCTGATGATAGGTGGCGGCCGTTGCTCGCTGATCGTCGATCTGCTGGAATGTGCTGAGCGCCTGATAGTAAAATTCGGTGGCCTGCTCGTAATCACCACGCTCCTGTGCGACGATGCCGAGCTGATGATAGGCGAGCCCTGCCTGCTCAAAATCTGCGGATTCCCGTGCCTCTATCAGCCTCAGCTCCGCCTCCTCCGCAGAAGCCACCAGCTGATCGTGCCTTCTTTCGGCGCCCCTCAAAGCTGGGTTGATGTTTGCGGGATCAGGCGGACGGTATTCGGGCGTCGCGGTGCGAGCCACTAGGTGGGCTATTTCATCGATAGCATCCTGAAATTTCGGAGGATCCCATGACGTAAGATCGACATAGCGGCGCCCTCTAAGTTCAGGCGGCGCTGCGGAATCTCCAACCTTGACCGGTATCAGTGTTCTACGGTTGGTCGCAGCCTGCACGACGATCGCCTCACGTTCGGCGCTCGCCCACGTACCTTCCGGCACGCCGCCGAATAGAACGACGTAGGATTTGGCGGCGTTAATGGCTGATCTCAATTCCGCGACTATGCTTCCGCCTGGACGAATCGTCCACTCGTCGAGCCAAACTTTGACGCCACGCTCCTGTAGCCCATCCGCAATAACTCTAGCCAATTGTCGGTTTGGGCCGCTGTAGGAAATGAAAACGTCATAGGATGCAGCCACTCCCTACTTGCCTCCTCATCGGATAACGCGGGCATCAAACGCGGTTGACCGCTGGCCGCAGCTAACTAAGGTTGCAACAGGGCTTGGACTTCGCGCAAGAACTGTCAGATCATTTACAGCATTGCCGCAAAATGGCACATACTGGCTGACAGTAGTCCGGCGGAGGGTCGCGCATATCGGTGTCCTCATCTGCCGCGATGCGCGCTCATGGCGGAGTTGAGCGCGCTACCCCGTCGGCCTGGCCGCCTCGCTCGCCGTGATGGCGCGCCTCGCTTGGCCCTGTTAGCGACCGGCGCGGCCGAGACGCGAGGGTGGCGGTCGTAGACCACGGCAGGCGACCGGCGTACCCATGTGCGCAGTTGACGGGTATTGAGGAAGCCCCGTCGCCTCCGCACATGGGCCACGAGCAGCTCCGATGACCTGCGGACCAGGAAAGAACGAGATCATGAGCACCGCCGTCACGAAACCCGGCCGCGACACTGCCGAGCCGACGCAGGACGCCGCCGACCTCGCGCTATACCTTCTCCTGCCCGCTTGACCGCAGACACACGAAACCCCGGCACCTACATGGGTACCGGGGGTTTGGTCGTTTCAGGCCCGCCGGCACCTCGACGCGTGCAGTTCGATCGCCTCGGCCAGTTCGGAGAGCGCCGTACATCGCTCGGCCGCGACCACCTCGCCGCACTCCACCCGTCCGGCCCACAACGGCCACCGCCATCCGTTGATGTCGACCGGCACCCGTAGCGGTTTCTCTTCGGACAGCATCGGCACCTCTCCAGAAACGGAACGGGACGCCCCGCCGCTTGCCAGGCGACGGGACGCCCCTCGTGCGTGCAGCGACCCGCGCCGCCGTCACGGCTACCGCTGATCGCGCTTCCACCTGGCAACCTAGTGCCACCAATGCGACCAGGGCAAGCAGTGCCAGAGGTGTAAGTAGGGCATGCATGGGAACGCGCGACCCTGTGCGCGTGCAGATCCCTCACACTGCCCGAGAGATCGAGGCCGACCTAACCCGGCGGATCGGGGCCGGAGAGTTCCGGCCCGGCTCGCGCCTGCCGACGTATGACGCGTTGGCCGAGGAATATGGCAGCGCCCGCCGGACCGTCGCCCGTGCGGTGGACGCGCTCAAGGCTCGCGGCCTGGTCGTCGGGGTGTCAGGCTCCGGCGTCTACGTGGCCGAGTAGCCCCCGGCCGCCCGCTCCCCGCAGCGGCGACCGGGGTGTGTTTTCGCTGCTCAGCCGCCCATCCGGGCGACCCCCACGGGGCACGTCATGCCGTTCGGGCCAATACCACACCATCCGTCAGGGTTTTTCGTCGGGGCCAGGTACTGCTGGTGGTAGTCCTCGGCGAAGAAGTAGTCGCCCAGCGGGGCGATCTCGGTGGTGATCTCACCCTTGCCGGCCCGCGCCACGATCGGCGCGAACGCGTCCCGGGAGGCCTGCGCGGTGGCCAGCTGCTCGTCCGAGGTGGTGTAGATCGTCGAGCGGTACTGGCTGCCGACGTCGTTGCCCTGCCGCATACCCTGGGTCGGGTCGTGGTTCTCCCAGAACACCTTGAGCAGGTCCTCGTAGCTGATCACGGCCGGGTCGTAGACCACCTGGACCACCTCGGCGTGCCCGGTCATCCCCGAACACACCTCCTCGTACGTCGGGTTGGTGGTGTAGCCGCCCGCGTAACCGGCCGACGTGGTGAGCACCCCCGGCAGGGTCCAGAACAGCCGCTCGGCACCCCAGAAGCAGCCCATCCCGAACACGGCGACCTGGGCGCCCGCCGGGAACGGACCCTTCAGTGACGACGCCAGCACCTCGTGCCGGTCCCCGACCGGCATCGCGATCGGGCGGCCGGGCAGGGCCTGGTCGGGGCTGATCATCTCGGCCTTCATGCGGCGAAGGAACACGGTGGAACTCCTCTCGTACCTCTCCCCGCGTGCAACGCCGGCGGGTACCGCTTCCTTACCCGCTGGGCCGAGCCTCTCGCCCGACCGGCCGCAGAATGTCGGCTCAGCGCAGGGCGGCGGCGACCCGCCCGGCGTGGGAGGCGGCTTCGGTGTCGTCGGCGTACCGGGTCCGCGGCCAGAAGAAGCCGCGCAGGCCGTCGCCCTTCGTCCTGGGCACCACGTGGGTGTGCAGGTGAGCCACCGACTGGGACACCCGGTTGTTCATCGCCACGAACGTCCCACCGGCCCCCAGGCCGGACTCCACCGCCGAAGCCAGGCGCTGCACCAGCCCGAAGTAGCCGGACAGGTCGGCCGCCGGCAGGTCGGTCAGGGTGACCAGGTGGGTGCGGGGCACCACCAGGACGTGCCCCTTGAAGACCGGCCGGGTGTCCAGGAACGCCACCCCGTCCGGCTCGTCGGCCACCCGGAACGCCGGCACCTCGCCGGCCACGATCCGACAGAACACACAACCGTCCACCCGCGCAGCGTAAGGCCCCGCGCGCCCACCCACCACGCGGAGCGGGTGCCGCCGGGGCGCAGGCGCGGGGTGAGCGGGTGCGGGTTCCGTCCGGCGGATGGGAATGGCCCGCTAACGTCTGCGGGATGAGTCACGGCTTCGAGACACTCGCCATCCACGCCGGGCAGGATCCGGAGGCCCGGACCGGCGCGGTGATCCCACCGATCTACCAGACCAGCACGTACGCCCAGGACGCCGTCGGTGCGCCCCGGCAGGGCTACGAGTACAGCCGCTCCGGCAACCCGACCCGCGACGCGCTCCAGGAGTGCCTGGCCGCGCTGGAGGGCGGCCGGGTCGGTCTCGCCTTCGCCAGCGGTCTGGCCGCCGAGGACACCCTGCTGCGGACGGTCTGCCGACCCGGCGACCACGTGGTGATCCCGGACGACGCGTACGGCGGCACCTACCGGCTCTTCGCCCGGGTGGCCGAGCGCTGGGGGCTGACGTACACCCCGGCGAAGGTCTCCGACGTCGACGCGGTGCGGGCCGCGATCCGCCCCACCACGAAGATCGTCTGGATCGAGACGCCGACGAACCCACTGCTCGGCATCGCCGACATCGCCGCCCTGGCCGGGGTGGCGCACGACGCCGGGGCGCTGCTGGCGGTCGACAACACCTTCGCCTCGCCGTACCTGCAGCAGCCGCTGGCGCACGGCGCGGACGTCGTGGTGCACTCCACCACCAAGTACGTCGGCGGTCACTCCGATGTGGTCGGTGGCGCGCTGGTCGTCACCGACCCGGCGCTCGGCGACGAGCTGCGCTACCACCAGAACGCGATGGGCGCGATCAACGGGCCGTTCGACGCCTGGCTCACCCTGCGCGGCATCAAGACCCTCGGGGTGCGGATGGACCGGCACTGCGACAACGCCGAGCGGATCGCCGCCTACCTGGACAGCCACTCGAAGGTCGCCCAGGTCATCTACCCGGGCCTGCCGTCGCACCCCGGGCACGAGGTGGCCGCCAAGCAGATGCGCCGGTTCGGCGGGATGATCTCCTTCCGGGCCGCCGGGGGCGAGGAGCACGCCGTGCAGGTCTGCAACCGGGCCCGGCTGTTCGTCCTCGCCGAGTCGCTCGGCGGGGTGGAGTCGCTGATCGAGCACCCGGGCCGGATGACACACGCAAGTGCCGCCGGCTCGCCGCTTGAAGTTCCCGGCGATCTCGTGCGACTGTCTGTCGGCATCGAGACGGTCGACGACCTGCTCGCCGACCTGGAGCAGGCGCTGGGCTGACCGTGGGCTGGGAAGAGGTGGCCGTGCAGGACATCATGCCGACCTGGGTGGGGGCGACCGCCAGGCAGATCGCCCGGGGCGTACGCCGGGGCGACGTCTCCGCCACCCAGGTCGTCGCCGACCACCTCGACCACATCGACCGGGTCGACCACGGCCTCGCCGCGTTCCGTGCCGTCCGCGCCGGTGAGGCGATCACCGAGGCGGAGAAGGTCGACGAGCAGGAGGAGCTGGCGAACCTCCCGCTGGCCGGGGTGCCGGTCGCGGTCAAGGAGAACACCCCGGTCGCCGGCCTGCCCACCTGGAACGGCTCGCTGGCCGCCCGTACCCCGGTGGCGGAGGCCGACCACGAGGTGGTGCGCCGGCTGCGCGGGGCGGGCGCGGTGATCCTCGGGGTGACCCGGATGCCGGAGCTGGGCCTGTGGGCGATCACCGACGACGCGACCGCCGTCACCCGTAACCCGTGGGACGTCCGGTTCACCCCCGGTGGCTCCTCGGGCGGGGCCGCCGCCGCCGTCGCGGCCGGCCTGGTGCCGATCGCGCACGGCAACGACGGGCTCGGTTCGATCCGCATCCCGGCGGCCTGCTGCGGCCTGGTCGGCCTCAAGCCCGGCCGGGGGGTGGTGCCGTGCCAGCTCGGCGCGGAGGACTGGTTCGGGCTGACCGAGCACGGCGTGCTGACCACCACCGTGGCCGATGCCGCCGTCGGTTTCCAGGTGCTCGCCGGGCGTCGTCCGGACAAGCTGGTGCCACCGCCCCGGCTCCGGGTCGGCGTGTCGCTCCGCTCGCCGGTGCGCGGCGTGTCACCGGACGTGCCCAACCGGGACGCGGTGGCCGCGGCCGGCCGGCTGCTGGCCGCCGCCGGCCACGACACGGTGCCCGCCGATCCGGTCTACCCGACCGCGCTCGGCCTGCAGGGGATCGCCACCTGGTTCGCCGCCGCCGCGGCCGACGTGCGGGCCGCCGGCATCGACCGGCGGGGCCTGCAACGACGTAGCCGCCGGCACGTCGCGCTGGGGGAGTGGGCGCAGCGCCGCGGGTACGTGCGCGAGGCCGACCGGGCCGCCTGGCGGGAGCGGTCCATCGGCTTCTTCGCCGACCACGCGGTCGACCTGCTGCTCACCCCGGCGCTGGCCGGGCCGCCGCCCGAGGCCACCGGCTGGTCCGGCCGGTCCTGGTTGGCGAACATGAAGACCAACATCCGGTACGCCCCGTTCGCCGCCCCGTGGAACGTCGCCGGCCTGCCGTCGATCGTGGTGCCGGTGGGCCGCCGGCCGGACGGCCTGCCGGTCGCCGCGCAGTTGATCGGCCCGCCCGGCTCGGAGCTGCTGCTGCTCGGGGTCGCCGGGCAGTTCGAGATGCAGGCCCCGTGGACCCGGCACGCCCCCGGCTACCCCCGGGTCGACACGGGCTCCCCCGCCGTCGCCTGACGGTCGCACGGGCTCCCCGGTCGTCGCCTGACGATTGCACGGGCTCCCCGGCCGTCGTCTGACGCGCGAACGTCGCGTGCCCGGTCCCGGGCGGCGGCTGACCTCACCGTGAGCGGGTCGTCGCCGCTGGTGGCGGGTGGTGTCGCCGCCGGTGCGGCCGGGGGCGGGTGGCACGATCGGGGCATGACGGAACTGGTCGACCTCGCCGACGTCCGGGCCGCCCGGGAGTTGCTCGCCGGGGTCACCCGGACCACCCCGCTGGAGCCCTCCCGACCGTTGAGCGCGACGCTGGCCGGGCCGGTGTGGCTCAAGTGCGAGAACCTGCAACGCGCCGGGTCGTACAAGGTGCGCGGGGCGTACGTGCGGATCGCCCGGCTGTCGGCGGCCGACCGGGCCCGGGGGGTGGTCGCGGCCAGCGCCGGCAACCACGCCCAGGGGGTGGCGCTCGCCGCCGGCCTGGTCGGCACCGACGCCACGGTCTTCATGCCGGTCAACGCGCCGCTGCCGAAGGTGGCCGCCACCAAGGGGTACGGCGCACGGATCGAACTCGTCGGCAACACCGTCGACGAGTCGCTGGTGGCCGCGCAGACCTTCGCCGAGCGGACCGGAGCGGTGTTCATCCACCCGTTCGACCACCCGGACGTCATCGCCGGCCAGGGCACCGTCGCCCTGGAGATCCTCGAACAGTGCCCCGAGGTCCAGACGATCATCACGGGGGTCGGCGGCGGTGGTCTGATCTCCGGGATGGCGGTGGCCGCGAAGGCACTGCGGCCCGACGTCCGGATCATCGGCGTGCAGGCGGCCAGCGCCGCCGCCTTCCCGCCCTCGCTGGCCGCCGGGGAACCGGTCCGGTTGCCGGCGTTCGCCACGATCGCCGACGGTATCGCGGTCGGCCGACCGGGCGAGCTCACCTTCAGCCACGTCCGCAAGCTGGTCGACGAGATGGTCACCGTCACCGAGGAGGACATCTCCCGGGCGTTGCTGATGCTGCTGGAGCGGGGCAAGCAGGTGGTCGAGCCGGCCGGCGCGGTCGGAGTGGCCGCGCTGCTCGCCGGGGCCGTGCCGGCGCGGACCCCGGCGGTGGCGGTGCTCTCCGGCGGCAACATCGACCCGCTGCTGATGATGCGGGTGATCGAGCACGGCCTCGCCGCCGCCGGTCGCTACCTGCGGGTCACCGTGCGCTGCTCGGACCGGCCCGGCCAGCTCGCCTCGCTGCTCACCGAGATCGCCGGGCACCGGGCGAACGTGGTCGACGTGGAGCACCAGCGGGCCACCCCGCACCTGCGCCTCGGTGAGGTGGAGGTGGCGCTGTCGGTGGAGACCCGGGGGGTCGAGCACTCCGACACGCTGATCAGCGCCCTGCGGGCCAGCGGTTACCAGGTGGTCCTCACACCCGGGACGTGACACCGGTGGGTGCCCCGCTCCGGGGGTACGCGAGCAGCTGCCGCCGGGTCGCGCGGACCCGGCGGCGCGACGGCTCAGCCGGAGAAGGGCTCGAAGCTGACGATGGTCACCTTGATGTCCGCGCCGCTGGGCGCGGTGTAGGTGCAGGCCTGACCGGGACGGCCGCCGAGGATGGCCTGGCCGAGCGCCGCCTCCGGGCTGTAGACCGTCAGCTCGGTGGTGGCGGCGATCTCCCGCGAGCCGAGCAGGAACGTCTCGGTGTCGTTCTCGTCGTCGTCGAAGTAGATCGTCACTACCATGCCCGGTGCCACCACGTCGGCGGTCGGCGCCTCGCCGACCTGGGCGGTACGCAGCAACTCCTTGAGGTAGAGGATCCGGCCCTCGGCCTTGCCCTGCTCCTCGCGGGCAGCGTGGTAGCCGCCGTTCTCCCGCAGGTCGCCCTCTTCCCGCCGGGCGTTGATCTCGGCGGCGATGACCGCGCGGTTGGCGATCAGCTCGTCGAGCTCGGCCTGGAGGCGGTCGTGCGCGTCCTGGGACAGCCAGGTGGCGGGCGCCTTGTTGTCATTGATGGACACAGGCGTACTCCTCGGATGTGCGGACTGGCTGACAGGTGACTTACCAACCTACCAGTGGAGCGCACCCACCGGGCGTGGTCGATCACTCGCTCGGGGGACCGGCGCGGCCGTCGCCGCTCGGACCGCCGCTGCCGGCCGGCGGTTCAGCCGGCCGGGCGGCAGCGGACCACCTCGCCGATGAACGGGCGTCCGGTGGTGGTGAGCCGGTGCCGGGCGGTGACGTGCCGCTGGCCGGGGGCCGCGGTCACGGTCACCTCCTCGTGGCCCACCTCGGCCCCGTCGTGGGAGCGGGCCCGCACCAGGCACACCGCCGAGCCGCCCGGCGGCACGGTCACCCGGAAGTCGACCTGCACCCCGGTGTCGGTGATCCCGGTGTAGGTGATCACCTCGGGCTTGTACTCCGGGTCGCCGTACCGCTGGTAGAGCTGGGTCGCGGCGAGCACCAACCCGGTGATCAGCACGGCCGCCAGCAGCCAGCGCAGCAGCGGTCGGCGGCGCTCGGGCTCGCGCCGGCGTCCGTACCGGCCGGGCGGGAAGACCGGCGCGGCCCCGGGAATTGTGGCGTGCGTCTCGGTCACCGGCGGGTATCTCCTGGCGTTGTTGTCGGCGGCATCGGCAAGAATGTCAGGGTCCATCTTCCCAGTCCGGGACCGAGCCCGGTGTGGCAGGTCGGCAGCCGTGCCGGCAGGTCACCGCGGCAGGTCAGGCGAGCGACCCGGACCGGGCCGCCGACGGGCACAGACGAGGAGCGCCCACGTTGGCAGAGAAGCTGCGTCTCATGGCCGTGCACGCACACCCGGACGACGAGTCCAGCAAGGGTGCCGCCACCATGGCGAAGTACGTCGCCGAGGGGGTGGACGTGCTGGTCGTGACGTGCACCGGGGGCGAACGGGGCAGCGTGCTCAACCCCAAGCTGGACCGCCCCGACGTGTGGGCGAACATCGGCGAGATCCGCCGGGCCGAGATGGACGCCGCCCGGGCGATTCTCGGCGTCGAGCAGGCCTGGCTGGGTTTCGTCGACTCGGGTCTGCCCGAGGGTGACCCGCTGCCGCCGCTGCCCGAGGGGTGCTTCGCCCTCCAGGACGTCGACGTGGCGGCCGGGCCGCTGGTCAAGCTGATGCGGGAGTTCCGCCCGCACGTGGTCACCACCTACGACGAGGAGGGCGGCTACCCGCACCCCGACCACATCATGTGCCACAAGATCAGCATGGCCGCGTTCGAGGCGGCTGGCGACCCGGCCCGCTACCCGGAACTGGGCACCCCGTGGCAGCCGCTGAAGCTCTACTACGACATCGGCTTCTCCCGGGGCAAGTTCCTGGCCCTGCACGAGGGCATGCTCGCGGCGGGCCTGCCCTCGCCGTACGAGGACTGGCTCAAGCGCTGGGACGAGCGGCCGGACAAGGGCACGCGGATCACCACCCGGGTGGAGTGCGCGGAGTACTTCCCGGTCCGCGACGACGCGCTGCGGGCGCACGCCACCCAGGTCGACCCGGACGGCTTCTGGTTCCAGATGCCGATGGAGCTCCAGCAGCACGCCTGGCCGACCGAGGATTTCCAGCTGGCCCGCTCGATGGTCGAGTCCCCGCTGCCGGAGTCCGACCTGTTCGCCGGGGTGCGGGAGGCCGCCCATGCCGGGTGACCACTGCCCGGGGCTACGCTGAGACTCCACCGCACATCGGAGACATACCATGCTGAACGCTGTCCAGGTGCTCGCCGAGAACAACTTCGGCGACACCCGCACGGGCGGCCTGGCCGGGCCGATGGGCCTCTTCCTCATCGTGCTGCTCGGCACCGCCACCGTCCTGTTGATCCGCAACATGAACTCCCGGCTGCGCCGGCTGCCCGACCGCTTCCCCGAGCCGGGCGGCCCGGTCGGGACCGATCGGACCGATTCGTCGGTCCCCGGTCCGCCGGACGGGACACCGGGGCAGGAATCACGTCCGAACCCGTCCAGTGGTCACCAGCAGCCCTGACCGAGGTGGCTGGCGCGTGAATCACGCCGATCCGGGTCGTCGCCCCCTGTTGCGGTCAACCGGATTGGCTTAGCCTTCCGCCGGGGGACGTAAGTCCCTGAAGCCGTGCGCGGGAGGGGGTGCCATGACCGTCGCAGCCGCGTTCCTCCGTCGCGCCGTCGACGGCCCCGCGGACGGAGCCGGGCGGTGAACTCCGGCAGGGCTGGCGCGTCCGGCGACGGTCCTGAGCCTTCGGACACCCCCTGGCGGGTGCGCCTGCTGACCGTCGCCGTCGCGGTGACGGCGTTGGTGGCGGTGGTGCTCGGCCTGCGCCTGCCGGTCGACCTGCCGCCCGACGACCCGGTCCCGGGGGCGGCCCGCTTCGGCATCGCCGTCGTCGTGTTCGCGGTGGCCCAGCTCGCCCGGCTGAGGTTCCGCACCGCCACCGGCATGGTCAGCCTCACCTGGGGCGAAGCGGCGCTGATCGTCTGTCTGCACCTCACCCCGGCCGGCTGGTTGCCGGCCGCCGCGCTGCTCGGCACCGGGGCGGCCTGGACGGCGATGTCGCTGGCCGCCGACCGTCGTGCCCCGCTGGAGCTGGTGCGGATCGCCACCTCGCTGACGGCGGCGACCGCGCTCGCCGTGACCGTCGCCACCGCCCTCGGTGCGCCGCTGCTGGCCGGTCCCACCCCGGCGCTCGTCCCCGCCCTGGTCGTCGGCGCGGTCGGCTACCTGCTCACCACCGCCGGGCTGGGCGGGGCCGCCCTGGCCCTGCGGCACGGCACGGCGGTCGGCCCGCCGCTGCTCGCTGCGGTGCGCGGCAAGTTGCTGATGTTCGTCGGCAACGTGGCGGTCGGCCTGGTCGTGGTGGCGCTGCTGGAGATCGACCCCCGCTGGCTGCTGGTGCTGCCCCCGCTGCTCTGGCTGCTCCAGCAGACCTACCGGCACCGGCTCCGCGCCGACCAGGAACAACGCACCTGGCGTGCGTTCGCCGAGGCGACCGCCGCCCTCAACCAGCTCGACGAGCGGGGGGTGGCCACCGCCGCGGTGACCGGCGCGCTCGCCCTGTTCGGCGCCGAACTGGTGGACGTGGACGTGGCCCGGGGCGACGGCCGGTGGCGGCGCTACCGGGGGGACGCCTCCGGTCAGGTGCGGGGCCGGGAGGTCGGGCCACCCGACGGGGCGGCCCCGGACGCCGGCGAGCTGGTCCGCGCGCTGGTCGTCGGCGACGTCCAGGTCGGACAGTTGCGGGTCCGGTTCCCCGCCGCCGGCCCGCCGGGCGACCGGGAGCGGGACGCGCTGGCCGCCTACTCCGACGCGCTGGCCGCCGCCCTGCACGACGCGGCGACCCACCGGGAGCTGCGGCTGGTCAGCGCCCGCTCGTCGTACGACGCGGTGCACGACGCGCTGACCGGACTGGTCAACCGGACGGCCCTGCTGAGCAAGGGTGACCAGGCGCTGCGGCAGCTCGCCCACGACCACCCGGTGGCTCTGCTGCTGCTCGACATCGACCAGTTCAAAGAGGTCAACGACACCCTCGGGCACGCCGCCGGTGACCGGCTGCTCCAGCTCACCGGCAACCGGTTGGGCGACCTGGCCCGCTCCGGTGACCTGCTCGCCCGGCTCGGTGGCGACGAGTTCGCCCTGCTGCTGACGTCGGTCCCGGTGCTCGGTGACCGGGCCGCCCCGATGGCGTACGCGCTGCGGCAGGCCCGGGAGATCGCCGAGCGGCTGGCCGCGCCGACCGAGGTGGCCGGGGTACGGATGTCGGTCGAGGTGTCGGTGGGGGTGGTGGTCGCCGGGGCGGGCACCGCCGACCTGACCGAGCTGCTGCGCCGGGCCGACATCGCGATGTACCAGGCGAAGGAGGGCGGCGGCAGCGTCGCCGCGTACGACAGCGCCCGGGACGCCGCCAGCACCGACCAGCTGGCCCTGCTCGCCGAGCTGCGGGAGGCGTTGCAGGCCGAGGACCAGCTGGTGCTGGCCCTGCAACCGGCGGTCGACCTGGCCACCGGCGCCCCGACCGGGGTGGAGGCGCTGATCCGCTGGCAGCACCCCCGGCGGGGCTGGCTCAGCCCGGCCGACTTCATCCGCCCGGTGGAACACAGCGAACAGCTCGGCACCTTCACCCGGTACGTGCTGGACAAGGCGCTCTCGGTGGCCGCCGGGTGGGCCCGGGACGGGCTGGACGTGCCGATCTCGGTGAACCTCTCGGCGCGCAGCCTGCTCGACCCCCGGCTGCCGGCGGAGATCGCGGACGCGCTGCGCCGGCACCAGGTGCCGGCGCACCGGCTGGTCCTGGAGATCACCGAGACGGTGGTGATGAGCGAGCTGGAGGTGATCGACGAGGTGCTGGCGAACCTGCGCACGATGGGCGTCCAGTTGGCGGTCGACGACTTCGGCACCGGGTTCTCGTCGCTGTCCTTCGTGACCCGGATCGCGGTGGACGAGTTGAAGGTGGACCGGTCCTTCGTGATCCGGATGGCCGACTCGCCGGAGGCGGCGGCGATCGTCCGGGCCACCGTCGGGCTGGCGCACGAGTTGGGGTTGCGGGTGGTCGCCGAGGGGGTGGAGACGGCCGAGCAGCGGGCCGCGCTGGTGGCGCTGGGCTGCACCGCCGCCCAGGGTTACCACTTCTTCAAGCCGATGCCGGCCGACAAGATCGGCGCGGTGCTCGGCTCGCTGCGTGACTCCGCCGAGTCGAACGTCTTCCCCCTACGCGCCGACGGCGCCTCCTGACCCCGCCGCCCCCGTTCGTCCCGTCTTATCCCGCCCGCCCCTCCCACCCGCCATTTCCCCGTCCCGCCCGTCCGCCCGTCCGCCCGTGCGCCCGCCCGTGCGTGCGTCCGTGCGTGCGCCCGTGCGCCCGCCCGTGCGCCCGCCCGTGCGTGCGTCCGTGCGTGCGCCCGTGCGCCCGCCCGTGCGTGCGTCCGTGCGTGCGCCCGTGCGTGCGCCCGTGCGTGCGTCCGTGCGTGCGCCCGTGCGTCTTATCCCCGTCCCGTCCGCCCTCCCGCCCGTCCCGGGGGCGTGGCGGCGCCCGTAGCGATCCATGATCGTGCTCGATCCACGATGTAGTGGTCTCGGAGGGATGTGAGGCCACTACAACAGGGATCGAGCACGATCTTGGTGCGGGGGTGCGGGGGTGCGGGGGTGCGGGGGTGCGGGGGTGCGGGGGTGCGGGGGTGCGGGGGTGCGGCGGTGGTGGTGGCCCGCGCGCCGGCCGTCGGAACGCGGGCCACCTGACGGCGGGTGGGTCAGCCGCGGGGAAGAACCTCGCCGACCACCGTCGGCAGCGCCGCCCAGTCGGCGGACGCCACGCTGGCGTGGGCGGCGGCGAGCTGGGCGAGCCGGGCACGGGCGGCCGCCGGGTCGGTGTTGCCGACCGCCGGGGGGACGTTCTGCGCGTCGGTCATCACCAGCAGGTAGTGGTTGGTGTCGTACCAGGACGTGTCGATGCCGCCGGTGACGTACGCGCTGGCGTCGCCGTCGAAGAGCACGAACCACGGGCGCAGGCCGGTGTCGGCGTACCGGCTGCGCGGGTCGCCGGCCTGGGCGCGGTGCACCGCCGGGAACGCCTGTGCCTGGCCGAGGGTGCCGGCCGCCGCCAGGCCGACGAGGTGCTGGGCGTACTCGATGTCGGTCCACAGGGTGTCGGTGGGGTTGCCCTCCTCGACGGTGCCGGGGATCAGCTCCACGATCACCTTTCCGGCGAGCTGCGCCCGGGTGGGCCAGGCGTTCGCGCGGGCGGCGGCGTCCAGGGTGGCGTATCCGCCGCGCAGGTCGGCGGGGCGGAACACCCGGCTGCCGAGCCGGGCGGCGAGCACGGCGTCGAGCTGGACCGGCCCCTGTCCGGTACGGCTGCTGAAGCCGGTCTTCAGCTCCAGCTTGAGTTGCAGCGGGCCGGCGTCGGGGTGGGCGTCGAACCAGAGCCTGATGTCGTCCAGGCAGTGCTCCAGGTTCTTGTTGCGGGTGCCGGTGTAGAGCTGCGCGGGGGTGGTGGCGGCGACGCAGTTGTTGTCGTTGCCCAGCGGGTTGGAGTGGCTGACCCGCCACTGCTTGGTGATGATGTCCGGCCAGACGTCCAGCTCGATCAGGCCGGGGCGGGCGTCGAGCGCCTGCGCCAGATAGGGGTACGTGCCGCGTTCGTACGCGTTGTGCGTACCGACCACGGTGGTCGCCGAGACCCGGGTGCCGGGGTCCACCGCGGCCGAGGCGTGGCCGGTGGTGCCGAACACCGCCGCGACCACGGCGACCGAGGTGAGCGCCGACAGGAGACGGGAACCGCGCATGGGGACCTCCTCGCGGCCCGGTGCCGATCACCGGACCCGAACAGATCAAAGTCGATGAATGTTAACGGGGGAAGGCCCGATGTCGGCGCAACGGTTGCCCCGGCGGGTGCGCCCGGGGGTGGATAGGGTCGTCGGGTGAACCGACTCGCCAAGGCCACCTCGCCGTACCTGCTCCAGCACGCCGACAACCCGGTCGACTGGTGGCCGTGGTGCGACGAGGCGTTCGCCGAGGCGAAACGGCGGGACGTCCCGGTGCTCGTCTCGGTCGGCTATTCCGCCTGCCACTGGTGCCACGTGATGGCCCACGAGTCGTTCGAGGACGAGACGGTCGGCGCACTGGTCAACGCCGGCTTCGTGGCGATCAAGGTGGACCGCGAGGAACGCCCCGACGTCGACGCCGTCTACATGACCGCCACCCAGGCGATGACCGGCCAGGGCGGGTGGCCGATGACGGTCTTCGCCACCCCCGACGGCACCCCGTTCTTCTGCGGCACGTACTTCCCGAAGCCCAACTTCGTCCGGCTGCTGGAGTCGGTCGGCACCGCCTGGCGGGAGCAGCGGGAGGCGGTGCTGCGGCAGGGCGCCGCAGTGGTCGAGGCGATCGGCGGCGCCCAGGCCGTCGGCGGCCCCACCGCCCCGCTCACCGCCGAGCTGCTCGACGCCGCCGCCGACCAACTGGCCCGAGAGTACGACGAAACCAACGGCGGCTTCGGCGGCGCACCGAAATTCCCGCCGCACATGAACCTGCTCTTCCTGCTGCGGCACCACCGGCGCACCGGCTCGGCGCGCAGCCTGGAGATCGTCCGGCACACCGCCGAGGCGATGGCCCGGGGCGGCCTGCACGACCAGCTCGCCGGGGGGTTCGCCCGCTACTCGGTGGACGCCCACTGGACGGTGCCGCACTTCGAGAAGATGCTCTACGACAACGCCCTGCTGCTGCGGGTCTACACCCAGCTGTGGCGGCTCACCGGCGACCCGCTGGCCAGCCGGGTGGCCCGGGACACCGCCCGGTTCCTCGCCGACGAGCTGCACCGCCCCGGGGACGGCTTCGCCTCCGCGCTCGACGCCGACACCGAGGGGGTGGAGGGCCTCACCTACGCCTGGACCCCGGCCCAGCTCGTCGAGGTGCTCGGCGAGGACGACGGCCGGTGGGCGGCCGACCTGTTCGACGTCACCGAGGCGGGCACCTTCGAGCACGGCACGAGCGTGCTGCGGCTGGCCCGGGACGTCGACGACGCCGACCCGGCGGTCCGGGACCGCTGGCGCGGTGTGGTGGGCCGGCTGCTCGCCGCCCGGGACACCCGCCCCCAACCGGCCCGCGACGACAAGGTGGTGGCCGCCTGGAACGGACTGGCGATCACCGCGCTCGTCGAGTTCGTCCAGGTCGCCGCGCTCCTGGTGGCCCCCGACGACGAGGACGCCAACCTGATGGACGGTGTGGCCATCGTCGCCGACGGGGCGCTGCGGGACGCCGCCGAGCACCTGGCCGCCGTGCACCTGGTCGACGGCCGGCTGCGCCGCGCCTCCCGGGACCGGACGGTCGGCGAACCGGCCGGGGTGCTGGAGGACCACGGCTGCGTGGCCGAGGCGTTCTGCGCGCTGCACCAGTTCACCGGCGACGGGCGCTGGCTGGAGCTGGCCGGCGGCCTGCTGGACGTCGCGCTGGCCCGGTTCGCCGCCCCGGACGGCGGCTTCTACGACACCGCCGACGACGCCGAACGGCTGGTCGCCCGCCCGGCCGACCCGACCGACAACGCCACCCCGTCGGGCCGGTCGGCGATCGTGGCGGCGCTGACCGCGTACGCGGCGCTGACCGGGGAGACCCGCTACCGGGAGGCGGCCGAGGCGGCCCTGTCGACCGTCGCGCCGATCGTCGGCCGGCACGCCCGGTTCACCGGGTACGCGGCGGCGGCGGGTGAGGCGCTGCTCTCCGGGCCGTACGAGATCGCGGTGGTCACCGACGACCCGGCCGGGGATCCGCTGGTCGCCGCCGCGCACCGGCACGCCCCACCCGGCGCGGTGGTGGTCGCCGGCCGGCCGGACCAGCCCGGCGTGCCACTGCTCGCCGGTCGGCCCCGGGTCGACGGGCTGCCCACCGCGTACGTCTGCCGGGGGTTCGTCTGCCAGCGGCCGGTGACCTCGGTCGACGACCTGGTGACCCAGCTCGGCTGAGCCGGCCTGCCGCCGCCGGTCGCCGGCCGCTGAGCCGGTCGCCGGCCTCCGGATCGGCCGGGCGGACGGGGTCGGCCCGGGCGGACAGGATCGGCCGGGCGGACGGGGACGGCCGGGCGGACAGGATCGGCCGGGCGGACGGGGACGGCCGGGCGGACAGGGACGGCCCGGCCGACGGGGACGGGGTGGCCCTCGGGTCGGCCGGTGGGGTCGGCCCGGATAGGCTGGCCGCGCTATGGACTCCCGTACCGGTCTGCCCGTCGTCGGCATGGTGGGTGGCGGCCAACTGGCCCGGATGACCCACCAGGCCGCCATCGCCCTCGGCCAGTCACTGCGCGTGCTGGCGCTCACCCCCGACGACGGTGCCGCGCTCGTCGCCGCCGACGTGCAGTTCGGCGACCACACCGACCTCGCCGCACTGCGCACCTTCGCCAAGGGCTGTGACGTGGTCACCTTCGACCACGAGCACGTCCCGACGGAGCACATCCGTGCCCTGGCCGCCGAGGGCGTGAAGCTGTTCCCGCCCGCCGACGCGCTGCTGCACGCCCAGGACAAGCGGGCCATGCGGGAACGGCTCGGCGCGTTGGGCGCCCCGAACCCCGCGTGGCGGCCGGTGGCCGACCCGGCGGACCTGCTCGCCTTCGGTGCGCAGCAGGGCTGGCCGGTGGTGCTCAAGGCGGCCCGGGGCGGCTACGACGGGCGCGGCGTCTGGCTGGTCGACGATGCCGGGCAGGCCGGCGAGCTGGCCGCCACCCTGCTCGCCGGGGGCACCTCGCTGATCGTCGAGGAGCGGGTGCCGCTGCGCCGGGAGCTGGCCGTGCAGGTGGCCCGCTCGCCTTTCGGGCAGGTCGCCGTCTACCCGGTGGTGGAGACGGTGCAGCGGGACGGGATCTGCGTCGAGGTGCTCGCCCCCGCGCCGGAGCTGCCGGAGGAGCTGGCGGTCGCCGCCCAGCAGCTCGCCATCGACCTGGCCACCGCGCTCGGGGTGGTCGGCCTGCTGGCGGTGGAGCTGTTCCAGACCGACGCCGGGCTGGTCGTCAACGAGCTGGCGATGCGTCCGCACAACTCCGGGCACTGGACCATCGAGGGGGCCCGCACCTCCCAGTTCGAGCAGCACCTGCGGGCGGTGCTCGACTACCCGATGGGGGACACCGCGCTGACCGCCCCGGTGGTGGTGATGGCGAACGTGCTCGGCGGCGAGCCGGGCGGGATCTCCCTCGACGAGCGGCTGCACCACCTCTTCGCCGCCGAACCGGGTGCCCGGGTGCACCTCTACGGCAAGCAGGTCCGACCGGGCCGCAAGATCGGGCACGTCACGGTGCTCGGCAACGACCTGGACGACGTACGGGAGCGGGCGGCGCGGGCCGCCCGTTGGCTGCGGGAGGGGCACGCGTGAGCACCGTCGGGCTGATCATGGGCAGCGACTCGGACTGGCCGGTGATGCGGGCCGCCGCCGAGACGCTGGACGAGTTCGGGGTGCCCTACGAGGTGGCGGTGGTCTCCGCGCACCGCACCCCGGTCAAGATGATCGACTACGGCCGGGACGCCGTGGACCGGGGGCTCAAGGTGATCATCGCGGGGGCCGGTGGTGCCGCCGCGCTGCCCGGCATGGTCGCCTCGGTCACCCCGTTGCCGGTGATCGGCGTACCGGTGCCGTTGAAGCACCTGGACGGGATGGACTCGCTGCTGTCCATCGTGCAGATGCCGGCCGGGATCCCGGTGGCCACCGTGTCGATCGGCAACGCCCGCAACGCCGGCCTGCTCGCGGTCCGCATCCTGGCCGCCACCGACCCGGCCCTGCTTGCCCGGATGGTCGCCTTCCAGGCCGACCTGGAGGATCTGGTCGCCGAGAAGGACGCCGCCCTCCGCGCCTCCCTGGCCTGACCCCAGCCCCGTGCCCGACCCGACCCCGGCCGGGCCGGGCCGCCCACGACAACGTGCCCCCCCCGGCCGGGCCGCCCCCGCCCACGACCACCCGGCCCACTGAGGCCGACCGCGTCCGACCCCGCCGTGACCCTCCGATTCACCTCATGGCACGCAGTGCCATCTGCAACCGGTCCTGGGTGCGACGGCGGCGTTCGTTGCTCGCCCCGAGCACCAGCAGCACCAGGCCGACCGGGATGAGCACCAGCCACGGCCCCAGGCTGAACAGGGCGTGCACCGCCGCGACCGCGGTCACCGCCGCGCCGACGATCACCGGGGCCTGTTGCCGGCTGATCGAGCCGAACACCAGCACCGCCACCGCGCCGAGTAGCAGCAGCACCTGGCGCAGCATGCTGGAGTCGGTGGCCAGCACGATCGCCAGGGTCGGCACGAACGCCGCGACCAGCGCCGGGCCGTACGCCACCCAGCTGGACAGGTCCGGGCGGTCGCGCAGCTCCAGCAGGCCGACCAGCAGGGCGAGCGCCGCGAACGGCAGCGTGTACGCCTCCGGCAGCGCCACGTCGGCGACCCGCATCAGGATCCACCAGGCGACGATCTCGCAGGCCACCACGGCCCAGAAGAGGATCCGCCGCTCCACCGGTCGCCGCCCCGGTCGGGTGGCGGCCACCCCGAGCACGGCGCCCCAGGCGGCGAGCAGGGCGGCGATGTGCCGGGGCGAGTCGAAGGCCAGAGCCAGGGCGATGAGGGCGGCGGCGTAACCGCTCCACTCGACCGTGGCGGCCTCCCGGTACGCCTCCGGCCGGCGCAGCCGGGGCAGCCGCGCGGCGAGGACCTGCAACACCGCGCCCACGGCGAGCACCCCGAACGCCGACCAGACCGCCGGGAACCCGGCCACCAGGCCGACGGTGAGCACGAAGAGCTGCGCCATCAGCGAGGCGAACAGCCAACCGAGGACGCGCGCCCGGCCGGTGGTGCCGAAGAGCGCGGCGACCGCCCCGACACCGACCGCGCCACCCAGGGTGAACAGGGTCAGCCCCTCGCTGGCGAGGCTGCCGGCGAGTCCCGCGCCGCCGGCGGCCAGCCCGATCGCGAAGACCAGCACCCGGGCCAGCCGCAGCGACCGGGCGCGCTCGGCCAGCGGCGGCGGCGGGGTCAGCGCCAGCCCCAGCATCGAGATGGTGAACACGGCGAGGGCGGCCAGGGCGTTCTGCGGCCAGGCCATGCCCAGGGCGATCGGCGTGATCAGCAGGGTGACCGCGAGGCCGGGCAGCACCACCGGCACCGCCCGGGAACGGCGGCCACCGCTGAGGCCGGTGGCGGCCAGCGCGGCGGTGGCGGTGAGCAGCAGGGCGGTGAGCACGTGCGTCGGGTCGACCAGCTCCGGCGGCGGGGTGCGCAGCTGCGGCGGCGGCCCCTGCCAGACGTGGGCGAGCATCCGGTGCGGCTCGACCAGCGCCACGACGAGCAGCGGCGCGAGGGAGAACAGCGCCAGCACGGTGGGCACCGCCGCGGCGGCGAGCGCCCCGGCGGCGGGGCTGACCCGCCAGCGCCGCTGCGTGCCGTCGTCCGGCAGCCGGCGCAGCGCGCCGTCGAGCAGGACCGTCCAGCGGCGGGTCGGCTGGGCGGACCCGACCGGCGGCACGGTCGCCGCCCGGACCAGCTCGGCGAGGACACCGAGCAGGGCCGCGGCGGCGGCGAACACCCCGGACGGGAGGTCGACGAAGATGGCGGCCAGGGCGCTGACGGTGGCCCCACCGGCGATGGCCGCGCTCGCGTACGGCAGATACTGCGGGACCTGCCGGCGGACGGCGGCCACGGCGGCGAGCCCGAAGCTGGACGCGGCCAGCGCGGCGGTCAGCACCACCTGGGCCGAGTGGCCGAACTCGGCGGCCAGGGCGGCCACCGCGCCGGGGAGGGTGAGCAGCGCGGCGGCGGTCGCCAGGCCACCGATCTGCACCAGGTGCGGCGGCATCCCCTCGGTCTCGACGTCCTCCACCAGCGAGGGGGCGAGCGACCGGGCCACCGCCGCCACGGTCAGGCCGATCAGCGCGATGCCCCCCAGGGCGAGCGCGGTGGTCCACGGGCGCACCAGCCCGGCCCCGGCGGCGTGCAGCGCGACCACCCCGGCGACGGCGGCCCGGGAGACCCCGGCACGCGGGTCGGCGGAAGCGACCGCGGCCATCCCGAAGACGGTGGCGACGGTCAACCCCACCAGGACCGGCGACCACCAGGGCAGGTCGAAGGCGGCCGGCACGCCGACGGTGGCCAGCACCGCGCCGACGCCCGCCACGTCGTACCGCCAGGGGGCCGGGAGCAGGATCGCGGCGGCCAGCGCGAGCAGCGCCAGCGCGACGGGGGCCTGCCAGGCCGAGCCGCCGGTCGGCGCGGCCGGCCAGCCGGTGAGGTCGCCGGCCCAGATCGGCCCCGGGGTGGCCAGCACGCCCACCCCGCCGCGCAGCGCCGACCAGCCGGCCAGCACCCCGATCAGGGCGGCGCCCACGGCGATGCCGAGCACCGGCCCGCGCCGCCACTCCTCGGGCATCGCCCGGGCGGCGACGGCGACCACCAGCACCAGCACGGCGGCCACCGCGAGCTGTCCGCCGGGGGAGATCACCGCGGTGATCCGCACCAGGGTGGCGATCAGCGCGGTGGTGACGGCGGCGGCGGCCAGGTCGGCACCGTCGAACGCCAGATCCGAGGGGCGACGCGCGTCGATCCGTCCGGCGAAGAGCAGCAGCAGGGTGGCGATCAGCACCAGCCCACCGAGCCAGGCGTCGGCGGCGGTCCGGCCCGGGGCGAAGAAGGCGGCCCCGATCACCGCCAACGCGCCCAGCCCGGTGCCGACGGCGTGCGGCAGGCTCAGGTGCCGCTGCGACACCTGCATCATCGCCGCGTAGCCGAGGGTGACGCAGACGGCCAGGAAGCTCGCCGCCAGGATCGGCACCGTCAGTTCCCGGAGCACCCCGGGGGTGAGCACCGGCCCGGACGGCTCGGTGGCCGCGACGAACGCGGCGACCGCGCCGGGCAGCGCGAACGCCGCCCCGCCGGCCGCCCACCCGGAGACGACGTCGGCGGCGGCCGGGGCGATCCGCACCCGGGGCGCGAGCGCCACGAGCACCCCCGCCAGCATCAGCACCGCCAGCGCGGCGGCCGTCACCGACGGCCGGCTCAGCGCGGCACCGGCCCCGACGAAGCCGACCGCGGTGGCGGTGCCGGCGTGCACCACGGCCGCCCGTGTCGTGCCGGCGGAGAGCCCGGCGACGCCGATCGCGACCGCCGCCAGCACCATCGGCCAGGGGGCCGCCACCGCGCCCAGGCCCAACGAGGCGGGTACGGCCAGCGCGGTCAACCCCGCGCCGACCACCGCGAACTCGCGGCGGATCTCCGGCGGCAGGGCCAGCACCGCCGCGACGGTGAGCAGCAGGGCGCTGGCGGCGAGCTGCCCGGCGGACGGACCGGCCGTCGCCGCGACCTCGGCGGGGAACCGGGACAGGTCGGCCCGCCAGGCCGGCAGCGCCGCCTGCACCGGTGCCAGCCCGGCCCGCAGCGCACCACCGGCCACCACCAGGCCGCTGACGGTCAGCGCGGCGGCGGAGGCGAGCTGCGGCCCACGCCGGGCGGCTTCCGGTACGGCCCGCACGGCCAGCCCGGTCAGCGTGATGACCGCGGCGATCAGCAGCAGCGCCCGGCCCGGGAAGGCCACCGCGGCGATCCGGCCCAGCGCGCCGATCACGGCGAGGGTGAGGATGCCGGCCCCCACGTCCGGTAGTGGCGGGCGGCGCAGCAGCAGGGTGCCGGCCAGGGCCACCAGGGCGGCCAGCAGCAGCGCCGCGCCCGCCCCGGTGGCCGCCGGCACGGTCTGCACCCGCAGCAGGGCGGTGACCGCGTACGCCAGGGCGAGCGCCACCGCCACCCCGTGCAGCAGCCAGGTCGTCTCGGGCAGCCACGGCACCGGCCGGGAGCCGCCGGTCGGGTCGCCCGCCGTGCCGGCCAGCACCTCGGCCGACTCCTCGGGTGCCGCCTCCGGTCGGCCGTCGGGGTCGACCCGCTGCCGGGGCGCGGTGGGGCCGGCGGGCACGGAGTCCGGTCCGGCCGGTCGTTCCCGCATGATGCCGGAGCGGACCAGCCCGAGGTCGAGCACGGCCACCACGGTGAACACCACCGCCCAGCCGGTCGGGCCGTCGACCCACCCGTAGGCGAGCAGCGGCACCACGGGCTGGGCGGCCAGCACCGCCGCGAACCGGGGGGCGCGCAGCCCGGTGCCGACGGCGTAGGCGAGGGCGACGCCGGTGGTCAACGCGAAGATCATCCCGGAGAAGACCGCTCCGGAGGCGCCGATCCGGTCCACCGCCCAGAGCGCGTACCCGGCCAGCGGCACCAGCAGCAGGCCGACCGTGGAGATCGTCTCAGCGGTGGAGGTGAGCCCCCGCCTGGCCAGCACCGGCGGGGCGAGCAGCAGCAGGA
The DNA here is from genome assembly GCF_900090265.1 of Micromonospora rifamycinica. Lineage (NCBI taxonomy): Bacteria > Bacillati > Actinomycetota > Actinomycetes > Micromonosporales > Micromonosporaceae > Micromonospora > Micromonospora rifamycinica. Next base: position 3,351,448 of record NZ_LT607752.1, on the reverse strand, counting down.
CGGTGGCGACCAGCAGGATGCCGAGCCGGGCCAGGGCGTCCATCGAGCTGGTCGCGACGGCGGCGAAGACCACCGCGGCGACCGCCAGCACCAGCGCGCCCAACCCGAGCGGGATGTTCTGCACCTCCCGGGAGGACGCCTCCGCCGGGTGTTCCGGGTTGTCCGCGCCCAGCCAGGTGGCCGTCCGGTACGGCGGTGGGAGCGGCGGCTCGTCCGGGCCGGCGGGGGTGCCCTGCCGGGGCACCTTCGGTGGTGCTCCGGTGGCGGCGGTCGGTGGTCGGCGGCCCGGCTTGCGGCGGAGCACCCGGCGCGGCCGGGTGGCCTGCTTGACGCGTTCCTCGCCGGCGTGGGCGAGGATGTCCCGCTGGAAGAGGGCGGCCTGCATCTTGGCGGCGATCTGCCGTTGCTCCCGGGCGATCTCCGCGTCGCGGGCCTTCATCTCCGCGATGGAGCGTTCGATCTCGGCCAGGTGTTCACGCCACTGCGGCTGCTCGGCCCCGCAGTTGGGGCAGCGGGCCGCCGGCTTGATCTGCCGCCCGCACGAGGAGCACTGGAAGTTCTCCACGACATCCCTCCACCCGGCCGGCCGCACTGTGGACGCCGTCCCTCACGCAGCATGCCCTGAGCGGGCGCGGATTTCGACACCTGCCACTCCGTTGGGGGCACAAAAACGCGCCGGTGCGGGGAGCGTCACCCCGTACCGGCGCGTCGCGGCCGACGTCAGGGGCGGCCCATCCCCCGGTACTCCCAGCCGGCCTGGGTCCACAGTGTCGCGTCGAGGCAGTTGCGGCCGTCGACGACCTTGCGACCGGCGGCCAGTTCACCGAGGACGACCGGGTCGGCGTTGCGGAAGTCGGCCCATTCGGTGAGCACGCAGACCAGGTCGGCACCGGACACCGCGTCGTTGATGCTGGCCTCGTAGCACAGCTCGGGGGCGATCCGGCGGGCGTTCTCGGTGCCCTGCGGGTCGTACACGTGCACGTCGGCGCCGGCCTTGGCGAGCAGCGCGGCGACCGCGAGCGCCGGGGCGTCGCGGACGTCGTCGGTGTTGGGTTTGAAGGTCGCGCCGAGCACCGCGATCCGGGTGCCGGAGAAGTCCGGGCCGGCCGGGCCGGAGCGGCGGCCGAGCAGGTCGGCGGCGAGCTGGAGGACCCGGGTCCGACGGCGCAGGTTGATCAGGTCCACCTCGTGCAGGAACCGCAGCGCCTCGCCGGCACCCAGCTCCTGGGCGCGGGCCTGGAAGGCGCGGATGTCCTTGGGCAGGCAGGCGCCGCCGAAGCCGAGACCGGCCTGGAGGAACCGGTTGCCGATCCGCGGGTCGTAGCCGATGGCGCGGGCGAGCTGGGTGACGTCGCCGCCGCTGGCCTCGCAGACCTCGGCCATCGCGTTGATGAACGAGATCTTGGTGGCCAGGAAGGCGTTCGCGGCGACCTTGACCAGCTCGGCGGTGGCGAAGTCGGTGACCACCAGCGGGACCTCCCGGTCCTCGGTGGCGGCCAGGTCGAAGACGCCCTTGTGGGCGGCGTAGAGCATGGCGTTGGCCCACTCGCTCTTGACGCCGACCACGATCCGGTTGGGGCGCAGCACGTCGTCGACGGCGAAGCCCTCCTGGAGGAACTCGGGGCTCCAGGCCACCTCGACGCCCAGGTCGTCCGGGGTGTGCTTGCCGACGAGCTGCTCCACCCACTCGGCGGTGCCGACCGGCACGGTGGACTTGCCGACGATCAGCGCCTTGCGGGTGAGCTGCTGGGCCAGGGCGGTCACCGAGGCTTCGACGTACGACAGGTCGGCGCCCATGCCGTCGGCCCGCTGCGGGGTGCCGACGCAGATGAAGTGCACGTCGCCGAAGGCGGCGGTCTCGGCGATGTCGGTCGAGAACCGCAGCCGGCCGGCGGCCAGGTTGCGCCGGAGCAGCTCGTCGAGGCCCGGCTCGTGAATCGGCACCTCGCCCGCGTTCAGCTTGGCGATCTTGTCGGCGTCGACGTCGAAGCCGAGGACCTCGTACCCCAGCTCGGCGTAGCAGATGGCGTACGTCGCGCCGAGGTAGCCGGTGCCCAGGAAGGTGACCCGGGGGCGCGGGGCGCCCGACGGGGGCGTCACGGGGGAGACTGTCGGCGCCGGCTGGATGGTGGGGTAGGGGATCGTCACGCCTGTCTTCTCCGCTCGCACTGGCGGCGCTTCACTGCGTCGCAATCGGCTGCGGCGCCTGGCCGGGCACCGATGGAAAACCTGTCGTCCTGTCAGCGTAGTTGTGCGCTTCCGAGACCCGCCCGGCGGTGATACTACCCGCCGGTAACGTGGACAGGGGTCACGATGGCTATCCTTCATCCTGCGGCAGTCGGCGGCCTCCGGACGTCACAGACTGCGCATGATAGCGGTGAAAGGGGAGGGCCGACATGGCCGCAGAACAGACGTTCGACGTCTACCGGTTGCCCGAGGAGCACGACGCGATCCGTGAGGCGGTTCGTGAGGTCTGTGCCGCGAAGGTGGCCCCGTACGCGGCCGAGGCCGACGAGTCCGGTGAGTTCCCCCGGGCGTCGTACGACGCGCTGCGGGCCGCGGACTTCCACGCCCCGCACATCCCCGAGGAGTACGGCGGTGCGGGGGCGGACGCTCTGGCCACCGCGATCGTGATCGAGGAGGTGGCCCGCGCCTGCGCCTCGTCGTCGCTGATCCCGGCGGTGAACAAGCTGGGCACGATGCCGTTGATCCTGGCGGGCTCGGAGGAGGTGAAGCGGCGGTACCTGACGCCGGTGGCGGCCGGGGAGGCGATGTTCTCGTACTGCCTGTCGGAGCCGGAGGCCGGCAGTGACGCGGCGTCGATGTCGACCCGGGCGGTGCGTGACGGTGATCACTGGGTGCTCAACGGGGTGAAGCGGTGGATCACCAACGCCGGGGTGTCGGAGTTCTACACCGTGTTCGCGGTGACCGACCCGGCGGCCCGCTCCCGGGGCATCTCGGCGTTCGTGGTGGAGAAGTCCGACCCGGGGGTCAGCTTCGGCGCTCCGGAGAAGAAGCTCGGCATCAAGGGCTCCCCGACCCGGGAGGTCTACCTCGACAACGTACGCATCCCCGCCGACCGGATCATCGGTGAGCCGGGGACCGGTTTCGGCACCGCGATGCGGACCCTGGACCACACCCGGGTCACCATCGCCGCGCAGGCGGTCGGCATCGCCCAGGGCGCCCTGGACTACGCCAAGGGGTACGTGCGGGAGCGTCAGCAGTTCGGCAAGGCGGTGGCGGAGTTCCAGGGCATCCAGTTCATGCTCGCCGACATGGGCATGAAGCTGGAGGCGGCCCGGCAGTTGACCTACACCGCCGCCGGGAAGTCCGAGCGCGGCGACGCGGACCTGACGTACTTCGGGGCGGCGGCGAAGTGTTTCGCCTCCGACGCGGCCATGGAGATCACCACCGACGCCGTGCAGCTCCTCGGCGGCTACGGCTACACCCGCGACTACCCGGTCGAGCGGATGATGCGCGACGCCAAGATCACCCAGATCTACGAGGGCACCAACCAGGTCCAGCGGATCGTGATGGCGAGGCAGCTCCTCAAGGACTGAGAGGCTGTGTTTGCGCAGCTGAAGGCGCCGATGTTGGCGCGCATCTCTATGCTGGGGATCCGACCCATCGGTATCGTCGTTTGGGGCTTCGCGCTGCTCCGACGGCGATGACGTCGTTAGCCCGGACCAGCGCGCGTAAATGGTTGAGGACGGCGGTGCGTGACAGTCCGGTGAGTTCGACGAGCTCCCCTGCTGTCGCTTCGCCCTGGATCCTGAGCGCCTCGCTGACGTCAGGCAGGAGGTTGGTGAAGAGGTCAGGCTCCCTGGCCCGACCGGCTGCTGCGGGATCGAGTACGTACTGTGCGTAGCGCCGTCCGCCCTCCTTTACGGCCAGTCCTTGGTCAACGAGATCCCGCAGGACCTGACCGGCAGCGATCCGGTCTACGCCCCATTGCCGCAGCATCTCGTTCGTGAGGTAGTTCTCGCGCAGCATCGCGAGGGCGATCTCATGCGCGGGTGTGGGCAAGTGTGCGTGCAGCCCGGCGATCCAGCGGCGAACTTCGGGATTGAGGAGTTCGGAGCGGGCCATGGTGACCACGAAGCTGGAGACGGAACTCCTGAAGTTCGGCCGTGGCAAGCCCCGGCGTCGTGCTACGGCGAGCATCGCGGGGATACCTGAAGACCGGTTTTCGGCGACGAGTTCGTTCGACGACGGCAGGTAGGTGTCTGCGAGGAGGCTCGCCAGGATGGCATTGCGCGACGACGAGATTCCTTCCTCGCCGAGCTCGTCGACGACGACGCCCCCGTAGAGGCCGCCTGGACTGCGGACGACAAGGCGGTCGGGGAACAGGTCAACCTTCACCTGGGTGCCTCTCGTCACGGGGCTGTAGTCGCGGTGCAGCAGGGCGTTGACGACCGCCTCGCGGACCGCTTCGAGCGGATACTCGACTTCATCCAGGCGTCCACCGTGATCGCTGATGACTGCGCGGACTGCGAGGCTGCGGCGGAGTACCGAAAGCGTGGTCTCGACCATTTCAGGGATGGAGCCCCGGACTGTCTGGTTGTCGAGGAACCTTACGCCGGAGGCCGGATCCGGGCTGTGCACGACCACCGAGACCATCAGCTGAGGGAAGTGCTGTTGCGGAAATTGCCCGTAGGTCAGAAGCCCGGCGAGCGTCAACGTCGATTCGGTTGTGGGCCCCGCCGTTATACCGAGCCGGTAGAGGACGGTGGCGTCGTCGGACTGTGCGAGCTTTGGGTATCCGGTCCGAATCCTCCGCAGCGTGCGGCGCACTGCCTCGTCGTCCAGGTCGTCCGCAGAGGTCCCGTCAACGGGTTCGCGGTCGTACATCGGTTGAGTTCGGGTGGCCGTGACCATAGCGATCTCTGCCTGAGTCATGTGGCGGTCGCCGTCACCCCCGCGTAGGTACGAGCCCCCGGAGATGCCTTGCGCGGTGACGTAGACCGGACGCTGGTCGGCCGGGGTGGGCGGTACCTCCGCGACCACCAATCGGTGCCCGTCGACCTCGACGATCTCGGTGCTGATGCGCAATGGGGGTGTGAGATCGTCTCGTGACATCTGCACCAGAGCGTTCCGTAGTCCGGCGGGATCGGTCAGCTCGACGAGGGTGAACCCGCTCTGCTCGTCGACCCCGAGCAGGATCGTCCCGCCCTCGGTGTTCGCAAAGGCGGAGAGGGTCTCGCGAACGGACTTCGGCAGCCCTTCGGCGGCCCGCTTCGCTTCGATACCTGAAGGCTCACCGCCTATCCGACGCAGAGTAGCGAGCATCTCGATTACGTCGTCAGCAATCACAGCACCCATGACATCACCGAACTTCGCACTTAGCAAGTGATGTGTTAAGTAGGTGTTAAGCTTCGCAGGGTTCAGGCCAGAGTCACGGAACTCATCGTCTGTTGCGCCAGCCCTGCTACCCGCCGCCGGTGAACCGGAGCCGGGCGAGCGCCTCGGCGACTTCCCGGGTCTCCTCGTGCCCCGGTCCGTAGACGACGCAGAGGTCGTCGTGCAGCGGCTGTAGCTCCGCCGCGGCCTCTGCGGCCTTCCCTTCGGAGAGCAGCAGCATGCCGATGCTGCGGCGTAGGTCGAGGGCGGTGGGGGAGGCGTCGCCCGAGGCGACACGTACGTGCCGCAGCACCTGCCGGAACTGGCGCAGGGCCGTGGTGGCCTGGCCGAGCTCCGCCCGGCAGTGGGCCGCCTGCCGGAGGCATTCCACCGCGTCCTCGCCGGTGGGGCCGGCGGTGCGGGCGTACGCGGCGGCGAGGGCGTCGAACTCCGGCAGCGCACGCCGGAAGTCCCCGCCGATGACGAGGATGGCGGCTCGTCGCGAGCGCAGCGCCAGCACCCGGGGGCTTTCGGCACCGAGCGCCGCGCTGGCGGGACCGATCACTCGATCGAGTACCTCCGCCGCCTGGGCGAAGCGTTCGTCGTCCAGCAGCTCGTCGGACTGCGCGACGGCCGCCTTGATCGCCTCTCGGACGCCGGTCCGCAGGATCGCCGCCGGGTGGGCGGTCGACATCGCACCGCGCGGCGTGGGAGCCGCCGGCTCGGGTCGGCGGCGTGGCGCGTTGGGCCGGCGGTACACCAGCGTCGGGTCGGGCACGGCGTCGGGCGCAGCCTCGGCGGCGGGCGGTGCCGTCCCTGGCAGGGGCAGGAAGGGCAGCAGCCGCTCGTAGACCCCGTAGGCGTCCGCCGGCCGGTCCTCGGGGGTCTTGACCAGCAGATCGAGGACGAGCTCCTCGATCGCCGCGGGCACGTCGGCGCGGAGCGTCCGCAGCGGTGGGGGCGGCTCGGTGACGTGCTGGTGCCACAGCTCGAAGTCGCTGCCGCCGGCGAAGACCGGTCGCCCGGCGAGGAGTTCGTGCAGGACACAGCCGAGGGCGTACAGGTCGCTCTGCGGGGTGATCCGCGCGTTCTGGATCTGCTCGGGCGGCATGTAGTGGTGGGTGCCGAGGGCGCTGCCGGCCGCCGTGAACCGGGTGACGTCGGTGCGCAGGATGGCGGCGATGCCGAAGTCGAGAAGCTTGACCGCCCCGTCGGCGGTGACCAGGACGTTCTCGGGTTTGAGGTCACGGTGCACGACGGGGATGGCATGGGCGTGGGAGAGCACCGTGCAGATCTGCGCGACGATCGCGGCGGCCCAGGTCACCGGTAGCGGCTGCCGCGGGTCGACGAAGGCCCGCAGGGCGGTGCCGCGGACGTACTCCATCACCAGGTAGAGCCGGTCGTAGGGCCGGTCGAGGACGGCGTCGTACACCTGGGGCACGCCGTGGTGCTGGATGCGTGCGGTGACGCGGGCCTCGCGGCGGAACCGCCTGGCCAGCTCTTCGGCCTGCTCGGAGGTGTGGACGGCGGCGGGGTGGATGAGTTTGATGGCGACCTCGCGGTCGAGGACGCCGTCGTAGCCGCGCCAGACCCGCCCCATGCCGCCGGAGCCGATCTCCTCGACCCGTTCGTACCGACCGGCGATCGGCTCCGCCCGCACGGCTACCCCCGTCTCCGCCCCGACCGTCGGTCAGGCCACGTCATCGTCGACGACCCCCTCCTGGCGGCGGATCAGCCGCCAGGCGGCGCTGCGGGCGCTGCGGTTGAGCGAGCTGCGGAAGTTCTGCTGCGGGTCGAAGTACCTGCGTCCCAGGTCGGCGGTGGAGTCGAAGTGGTCCATCATCTTGTCCTCGAAGACCGGGTCGAAGACATGGCCGAAGTTCTCTTCGTCATTGGCGACGGCGGCCAGCCGCACCTTCGGGTCGGCGAGCGCCTCGTGGAAGGGCTTGACGACGTCCTGCTCGGTGAACTCCGTGCCGTACCTGGCGTTGAACCTGTCGATGAGCTCCGAGAGCAGCGACTTCTCCGACTCCCTGGCACCGCCGGATCCGTCGCCGAAGCCCTTCATGTCGGCCGGCCCCTCCGGGACGAGACTGACGTCGTGCTCGCCGGTCATCTCCACCCGGAGATGGCTGAGGTCCACCTCGCCGATGTCCACACCGCCGTCCGCGCCGCGGGGCAGCCGGTTGAGCAGGTGCCGCCCGTACAGGTAGAGGCCCTCCAGTTCGTCGTCGGTGTACGGCACGATGCCGGAGAGGAAGCCGTACTTGCGGACGTAGTCGTTCAGGTCGGCGCGGAAGGTCTCGGCCGTGGCCTGGTCGTCCTCGTCGTCGCTGTCGAGCAACGCGGTGAAACGGGCGACGGCCGGGTCCAGGTGCCGGTACAGCTCGGCGTGCAGCTTCGTCCACGTGGCCGGGTTGCCGGCGGCCTGCTCGTCGGCGGCCAGCCAGGCCGCGGCGAAGGCGAGTATCTCCTCGTCGACGAGGAGGTCCGCGGACATGACCCGGCTCTGGGCGGTGTAGAGCAGGTTGGGGTCCGAGGGCAGGGTGGCGGCTTCCTCGAAGTACGGGCGGAAGGCCTCCCTGATGTCCTCGGCGTCGTTGACGAAGTCCAGCACCGCCAGGTCGGACTGGCTCTTGGTGTCGGCGGTGCGGTTGAGCCGGGACAGGGTCTGCACGGCGGCGATGCCGGTCAGCGTCTTGTTGACGTACATCGTGGTGAGCAGCGGCTGGTCGAAGCCGGTCTGGTACTTCTCGGCGACCACCAGGATCCGGTACTCGCGCTGCCCGGCCCCGCCGGCCTGGGCGGCCCTGTCGTCGGCACGCGTGTAGGCGAACGCCTTCGGTAGGGCGCTCTCGGGCAGTCCGCCGTTCTCCTTCGCCTCGGTGATCTCCTCGCCGTCGTAGGTGAGGGTGCCGGAGAAGGCGACCAGGACGCCCGGGTCGGCGTACCCGAGGTCGCCGATGTGCTTCTTGATCGACCGGGCCATCTGCACGGCCTGCGGTCGGCCCGCGGTGACCACCATGGCCTTGGCCCGGCGGCCGAGCCGGCCGGCGGTGTGTGTGCGGAAGTGCTCGACGATCACCTGTGCGTGCTGGGCGACCGTCGAGTCGTGGGTCAGCGCGTACCGGGCCAGCAGGGGGTTCGCCTTGGCCCGGTCGACCTTCCGCTCGTCGGGGTTGCCGTTGACGAGCTTCCAGTAGGTGGCGTAGGTGACGTAGTTGCGCAGCGGGTCGAGGATGAAGCCCTCCTCGATGGCCTGCCGCATCGAGTAGGTGTGGAACGGGTGGAACTTCCCGTCCGTGCCGAGCGTGCCGAAGTCCAGCAGGGTCTTGTGCTTCGGCGTGGCGGTGAACGCGAAGTAGGAGAGGTTGGCGGCCCGTTGCCGCTGCTGTGCCTTGGCCTTCAGCCTGGCCCTGGTGTCCGCCGGTGCGACGGCGCTGGTCGCGCCCGGATCTCCGGAGTCGGGGTCCAGGCCCAGGTCGCGGAGCACCTCACGGACGGAGCCGGCCGCGTCGCCGGACTGGGACGAGTGCGCCTCGTCGATGACGATGGCGAACCGTCGGCCCTGGATCTCGGTCGGGTTCTGCTTGAGGTAGTCCCGCAGCGCCGGAAACGTGTGCAACGTGACGGTGACGATCTTGCCGGTCTCGCGGGACAGCGCCCTGGCGAGTCGCTCCGACTTCGCCTCCTGGGCGTCGTCGATCGGGACCACGATTCCTGCGGTCTGCTCGAAGCTGCCGACCGTCGCGCGGAGCTGGGAGTCGAGGTTCCGGCGGTCGGTGATGATGATGATCTTGTCGAAGACGGGCGAGCCGGGCTGCAGGCCGGCCCGCACCGCGTCGGGGTCCAGCTCGGCCACGTCGCGGCTCGTGTGCAGCGACGAGAGGCGGTGGCTGAGCCAGGCGATGGTGTTCGACTTCCCCGACCCCGCCGAGGCCATGATCAGGTAGTTGTGCCCGGCCCCGTGCCGTGCCGCGTGCGCCGCGAGCTTCCTGACGGCATGCCACTGGTGGTAACGCGGAAAGATCAAGGACTTTCGGGTACGCCCGTCCGCACCCTTCTCCCGGTGCAGGTGGACGAAGCGCTCCAGCAGGTCGAGCCAGTTGTCCGGCTGCCAGATCTCCTCCCACAGGTAGGAGGTGGCGTACTTCCCGTACTCGGTGGCCGGCGGGTTGCCCTTGCCGCCCGGCCGACCCGGGCCTTCCGAGCCGGTGTCGAAGGGCAGGAACCGGGTCGGCTTGCCGCGCAGCCGGGTGGTGACGAAGACCCGGTCGGGGTCGACGGCGAAGTTGGCGATCACCCGGCGGGAGAAGATCAGCTCGGCCGGATCCCGCTCGAGCCGGTACTGCTCCTTGGCATGCTCGACCCCCGAGCCGGTCAGCGGGTTCTTGAGCTCCGCGGTGGCCACCGGGATGCCGTTGAGGAACAGGGTCAGATCCAGCCGGTTGCCCCGGTCGGACTGCTTGGTGGCGTACGCCAGCTCCCGCACCACTGTCAGCCGGTTGCGCCGGTAGTCGGCGAGGATCCCGTCCGACTCCACGAACGACGGCCTGAAGTACGCGACCCGGATCCGTACGCCGTGATCCTTCACGCCCTTGCGCAGCACGTCGAGCAGCCCGTCGGTGGCGATCGCCTGGTCGAGGCGCTTGACGAAGCCGCGCTGTGCGGCGTCCCGGTCCCCGCCGTAGAAGGTGACCAGGTCCTCCCACTCGGCGGCCTGGGTCGCGCCGATGAAGGCGAAGAGCCGCCCGGTGTCCAGGCCGAGGTCGGGGCGGTAGTCGGCCGGGTCGCCGATCTCCCATCCGGCGGCGAGCAGGGCGGCGACGATCGCGTCACCGAACTTCGACTCGTGGTGCGCGGCGCTCATCCTTCCTCGTCCCCCTCGCCGAGGTCACCGTCGTTGCGGGTGTCCAGGGCAAGCCTCCACAGGGACTGCCCCTCCGCGACGAACCACCGGAGGGGCCCTTGGGCGGCGACCGGTGCCTTGCCCCACTCGGCCAACTGCCACATCTTCTGCACCAGCCCGGAGGGGGAGTAGCGCTTCCCGTCGGCGGCCCAGAGAATCGGTCGTACCCGTTGGTTGACCCACGTCGCGGCCCCGCGACTCGGGTCGGCGGCGAGCCAGTCGGCCATCGCGTCCCGCTCGGCCTGGCTGATCGCCCGGAACGTCAGCGGCGTGCCCTCGGCGAGCCGGTTGGCATCGACCAGGGTGGGTACGGTGTTGCGCCGACGCTGCCTCGGGACGTTGCGCACCGGGCGGTATTCCGCCGGCAGCTCAGGGACCGGGGCGCCGCTGCGCAGGTCTCTCAGGACCAGGCCCACGAGGGTACGGCAGGGCTCGGGTTCGGTGAGCGTGGTGGACACCAGTTGCTTCTTGAACTCGGCATCGACGTGATGAACGAGCCAGTCGACGGCCCGTTCGACCGCCTGGGGCACCTGGCCCAGGACCGCATCCCAGTCGGTGTCGGGCTCGTCGATGCCGTCGAGGTCGAGGTATTGGAAGACGATGTGTGCGATCAGCCGGTTTCCGCGCTCCACTATCGCTTCGGCCCGTGCCTGCCGGTTCTTCGCGGTGCGTTGGAGCGTGGCGTCGACCTCCCGCAGGATGAGGACGCTGCGCCAGATCTGGTAGGCGGAAGGTTGATCCTGCGCGTTGAACAACAGGTGGTAGGCGCCCTGGGTTCCCTCCTCCCACAGCAGTTCCGCGCCGAGCTTGGCCCGGACCGCGAGGTCGGAGTTCCGGTGCGCGCAGGCCAGCGCGGTGGCGGCGACCTCCACCGAGCAACCACTGCTTTCCGGGGTGGGCTCCGGTTCACCGCGCTTGAGCGTGTACGCCTTCTGAAGCGAGAGTAGGAAGTCCTGTTTGATGCGCCGCTGCACCGGGTCGAGGGCGACGAAGTCCCGCCGCTCGACCCGGTTCTGCGTGTTCGTCGCGGTGGTCACCGCGTCGGCGAAGTCCGGTGGGCAGTTCTTGAGCGAGATGACCCGGACGGTCACGTGACCGTCGGCGACGGCCTCGGGAGCCTTCCGGAACGCCCGGTGGATCGCGTGGACGGTCTGTGCACCGTTCACCACGCTGGCCCCGTCCAGCTGGAGGGTGACCGGCGACCGCTTCGCCGCCCGCTGGAAGTACTCGGGATTCACCGTGTCGCAGAGGACCGTGATCCCGTTGTTGAAGAACCAGAAGTTGTGCGGGTCGGCGGTCAGCGTGTCGATCAGACCCTGATTGACCTGCGTGATGCCGAGCGGCTTGCGGATGTTGCGGGCGAAGAGGCGGTCTTCGTGGGCCTCGTACCACTCGGCGATGTCGGCGACCGAGACGATTCCCTGGAACGCCTCGTACGGTTCGACGACCCTGATCCAGTCGTGCATCCTGGCGGTCAGCGGGATGGGCGGCTCGGCGAAGTCGTTGCGGACCACCTCCCAGATGTCGCGGGCCAGGTAGACGCGTCGGCTGAGCATGTTGCCGAACTGGTTGAACTCTTCCTGGGCGTCGGAGAGCCGCTGGAGGACGTCGGCCGCGAGCGGTTCGGTCCGCATCACGGTCGGGACCAGGGTGATCTTCGAGCCCCGGTTGCTGAGCACGGCGACCACCTGGTCCGCGATGCTCTGGAACCGGGCGTTGAACCTGTCGAACTGCCGTCCGTCGATGTGCCGAAGCCCCTCGACGAACTTGAGTGCGTCGCCGACGACGAACTTCCCTCTGCCGCTGTCGCTCCACTTGGACTGGACCAGCCAGAGGTGCGATGCGTTCTTGTCGATGGCGACCGCATCGATGCCGATGTCGTCCCGGCCGTCGATGACGGCGTCGGCGGCGGCGGCCGAGTCGCAGCCCGTCAGGTCGCGGACTGTCAGGGCGGCCAGTGCCCTCGACAGGAATGCCTGCTCGCGATCGACTGCCGACTTGTTGGCGAGATCCTCGACGTCGATCAGCCCGTCGAACTCCCGCAGCAGGGCACTGCGGACCTGTTGGACCTGGGTCTTCGGGGCCGTCTCGTAGGACGACGCACCAGCCGCGGGCGTTCCGCTCATCCGACTACCTCACTGCCGATCTTCACCGTCATCGCAGCATGCCGCCTCCGAGGCCCAGCCTCGCCACCTCTTCAGCACGGTGGACGGCAATGCCCCGTTGCCGGGCTGAGCCCGTCACACGCGGCGGGAAGCGCCGAGATCGAGCGAGAAGCTGATCTTGGCCGGCATGCGTCACCCATCGTAGCCGTCCTGGTCGGTCCGTCGGGCTGACCAGAGATCGCTTCACGTGACGGGAGGAGTGACGGACCGCATCGGCGCAGCTCAGTGCCGCCGACGTCACGCCCGGTCCGGGAGAGCACGCCCCGGCGAGTCAGATATCCGATCAGTCCGCGACAGCAGAGGCATGGCCACCGTGCACGGACGCGGGGATCACGACCTCCGGGGGCCGGGCCGGGCGGTAGTACGCCGAATGGCGCCCACCCGATGCCGGGGGGCGCCATCCACAGTTCTCGAGCCGGAACTCTGGTGGCCCGGAGGCGCCCAGAGCGTTCGAAGTGAACCTACTACGGCTTGGAGTCGGATGCTCGGGATACATGAGCTGCGATCTGGCGAGACTGTCGGCAGCGGCGGTCACTGTCGGGTCAGGCCGATAGCGGCGGCGAGACGGGCCACGTCGGCGGCGGTGGGTCCGGCGCGGAGCACTGCGGTCAGCGCGGCGTGGGCAGCGGGGCGGAGGCGGGCCTCGGCGGGGGCGATGCCGTCGGCGGCCACCAGGGCGCGGCCGGCACCCTGGTAATCGCCGAGGTCGAGGTGGGCGCGGGTGATGTCGATGAGGTGGGCGGCCCGGTGTTCGGCGGGAAGTCGGTGCCAGGCGTCGCCGCCGGTGGCCAGCCGGTGGGCGGTGACGGCCCGGTAGTGGTCGCCGAAGCGCATGGCGGTCAGGGCGCGGGTGAGCTCGACGGTGGTGGGGCCGAACGTGATTCCGTCGTGTTCGTCGTGGTGCCCTTCGCCGTGGGTGGCGGCGAGCTGGGCCGCCCGCTCGGTGAACTCGGCAGCGGCGGCGACGGCCCCGCACGAGGCGGCGGCCAGAGCAGCCTCGGTCAGCAGCGTTCCCGTCAGCGTGGGCTCCTCCGGCAGACAGGTCCGGGACGGCACGAGGTCGAGCCGGTGTACGGCGGCTGCGGCTGCGCCCATCGCCAGCCTGCCCCGCCGCAGCGTCCGGAGCGCCTGGGCGAGGGAGACCGCCGCGAGCCCGGCCCGCCGTGGATCGTCGGCGGCGGCGCTCATCGCCCGGTCGGCCGCCAGCCAGGCCAGGTCGGCCTCGCCGAGCTTGACAAGCACCTGGGCGGCGAGCCGGTACACCCGCACCAGCAGGTCGGCGGCCCCGGTGTCTTCCGACCGGACCCGGCAGGCCCGTCGGCTGTCGTCGAGCAGGTCGGGCAGCATCCGCAACACCTGGACGTGGTGGCCGCTGCGGTAAGCCGTCCAGGCGTACCCCACCTGGTCGGCAGGCTGACGCAGCGACGACGTCGGCTGGTCGTCGCTGCCGAGTCGGGGTACGTCGTAGCGCGCCAACGCCTCGCGTACCCGCTCCACGGCGCTGCCGACGTCGGTGCCTGCGGCCGGTCTTCGCTGGGCCTTGACACCGAGCAGGACAGTCGGGGCAACCCCGAGGGTCGCGGCCACCGTCTCGATAACCGAGAACCGATCGAGGGTACGGACGCCGCGCTCGACCTTGTCCACCCAGCTCTTCGACTTGCCGATCCGGTCGGCGAAGACCTGCTGGCTCATGCCCCGATTGGCCCGAAGCTCGGCCACCCGCCGCCCGATCGGCGGCTCGTTGCCCCTGCGACCGCCAGGCCGGGTCATCGCTCCCGCTCCGTCGGCCCCATGGCCAAGGTGGACTCCCCGCAGCGCGGACACCACCGAGACTTGACCCGAAACGCCAGCAGCCCGAGCAGGAACCCCGGCACCAGGCCCCCGAACACCACCGACACAACCACGGACACCACGAGCACCCCTACCTTCTGGACTGGCTGACAAAGATCGGCGTGACGGGTTCAGTTGACCTCGCCAATGCCATGGAGAACCCAGGTGCGCGGAGTGCCTATTGGTGCGGACCGGTGCCGGGACACCTGATCATGGATGGTTTCGGTACTTTCCGTGCAGGAGTCGCTACGCATGAGGGAGTCGGTGGGTGGAGTCAAGCGGAGAGGCGATCAGTCGGTTGCTGGCCGAGGTGGGCTGGCAGCCGGAGCAGCTCGCTCGACGCCTCAACGAGTGCGCCGAACGGCACGGGCGTGCCGAGCGTTTGCACCTCAAGACGCCCTACAAGTGGAAGAAGGGCGATGTTCCCCGCAGCCCGTGGCCAGCTCTGGTCACGGCTGTTCTTTCCGAACAGTTGCAGCGCGAGATCAGCTTCGATGAGCTGGGCTGGCCGGATGACGGCTTCGAGGCTGCGCCTGCCTCTGTCGGGCTCGACCTGCCTTGGTCCTCAGCCGGGGCATTGCAAGCAGCCGAGGTTGTGAACGAATCTGAGGGAATGATGCATCGACGAATGTTCCTGACCCTGATCGGCACCGCCGTGACGGCACCAGCGCACGAGTGGCTGATCGCCCCACAGGCAAAGGACGTCGCATCGACCACCGGTCGCCCCCTGTCCGGCGAGGTCGTCGATCACTTGGACGCGGTGACAGCCAGCCTGCGACGAATGGATGACCATCTCGGTAGCGGCCAGACCCTGGGCTTGGTCCGCCAACATCTGAGCACGGTGGTTGAGGCTTTACGCGAGCGTAGTTACACCGACAGCGTCGGCCGACGCCTCCACGCCACCGCCGGTGAGCTGTTGCGCCTTGCGGGCTGGCTGTCGTTCGACAATGGCCACCACACCCAGGCGCAACGTTTCTGGATCGCGGGTCTCTACCAGGCCAACGCCGCCGCCGACCGTGGGCTCGGGGCGAACATCCTCGGCTTCATGTCCTGTCAGGCCAAGGACCTTGGTCAGCTTCGCCAGTCGGTGACCCTCGCTGAGACCGCGCGGGCCAGCTACCCGGCCACGAGTCCGAAGGTGGCAGCGATTCTCGATCTACGGGCTGCCGAGGCGTACGCCAACAGCCGATCGGTGACCGACACCCGTCGGGCGCTGGACAACGCGTTTGGCAGGCTCACGGACAGCCGACCGGAGCACGGCGACCCCGACTGGTCCTACTGGATCAACGAGGCGCAGGCGAACGCCCAGGCCGGCTATTGCTACGTCAAGCTGGAGGACTGGCCCCGTGCGCGTGACCACCTGAGGACCGCGCTGCGGCTACAGGGCAACGAGTACACGCGGGAAGGTGCGCTACGCAACGCGTTGCTCGCCACCACCTATGTCCAGCAGGAGCATCCCGAGCTGGACAAGGCGCTTGCCCTCGGCGGCCAGGCCGTGCAGACCCTCACCGGGCAGGTCAACTCCGCCAGGTGCATCAAGCACGTCCGCAACCTGGTTGGAGCCCTTGCCCCGTATCAGCGCACGCCCGCCGTCCGTCAGTTCCGCCAGGACGCCCGTGACCTGATTTCCATCTGATAGCGAGGGGGCGGGTTTGCGCAGCTCCAACGGCAAGCTCAGTCCTCGACTCCTCGTCTGCTAGCGGTAGAGACGTCAATCTGGCCAGTGACAGCAGCGGTGATCAGCGCGGTCCGGCGTTCGCCGAGTAGTCTTTCTCTTGCGTGAAGTAGGGTCGATTTGACGTTTATTTCCGCCTCAAATTTCTGCAATTCTGCAATGATCCGACGCTGTCTTTTAATGCTGGGTGCCGGGATGCGGAGCTGTCTGATGAGTTCTTGACTCAGGTTGGGCTGCCCCGCCCCGAGTGCGAGACCAACAATTCCTTGCTTGTGCGCTTTGAACCAGTAGGCAGCAAACTCTGCAGTGATCGGCCCAATGGGCGTCAAAGCGCAGCATGCTTGATTCAGGCAGGCAGCAATCCGCAGAACCCCAACCCTGCCTTTGGTTGCTCCCTGCCCATAAAGTGCAACAACGAGCGACCCTGCTGGGTGGATTTTAAGGGCAGGGAATTCTGCTAGCGCTTTGTCGGTCACCGACTTCTCGCATCGGTTGATCTCGCCGTCGTTGATATCTGCGCTATTAACCCATGGGTGTGGTCCGCTAAAGTATTCAGGCTGGTCGGATCTGGGGGTTGTGCCGCTTCCCGTTCTGAAGGCGTGGCCCAGCTTGATAATTTTCCACTGTTCATTGACCTCCGGCATCCATGGGACGCCCGAGCTTCGCGTCTTGCCGTTGCCTGTAGTCGTTGCGAGACGGATTGCCTCTTTGGAGATCTCGGACAAGAGTGATCGCTGCTCAGCCGTTCGTACCTGAATGCGATCAAGGCGGGAAGTTTCGGCGTCGAGGAAGTCGGCGATTCGATGCTGATCCGCAAGGCTCGGTACTGCGATGGGCATTGATGCAAGAGAATCGGAGGATACTTCCAGAAAAGTGGTTCCGAGTCCCCTGGCCTTGAGGTCTTCGCGTAGTGCTTCGAGTTGATATCCAAGAAATCTTGACTCGATCTCAGAGCAGGGAACTAGGGCACGGCAGCCTTGATTGAAGGCCATTGCAGTATTGGTAATTGCCACGTGCCCGATGGGTGCCCGGGTGGAAAGGAGTATGCTGCCCGGCGGTACGATGGTTGATCCAGTTCGAGCTCCGTGAGTGGTTAGGGTGCGCCGGGTCGTTTCGACCTTCGATAGCGTGTCACCGAAGTCGGCGGGTGTCGCCCAGGGTACTGGGCCTCCCCAGTTTTCCGGATTCGGAGGAGGGGTTCCCCCGTTGACGACCTTCGCAACCCTTCGCAGCGGAACCATTGGCGAACTCACTCGGTCACCTCGCCCAGTAGTTCCTGGATCTCAGCTTCCAACGCTTTCAATTCAGCGTCGATCTCTGCTAGTGGCCTCGGGGGCTTGTAGACGTAGAAGTGGCGGGTGAAGGGGATCTCGTACCCGATCTTGGTCTTGTCGTGGTCGATCCAGGCGTCGGGGACGTGTGGGAGGACCTCGCGGCGCAGGTAGTCGTCGATGTCCTGGTCCAGCGGGACGTTCTCGTAATCGCGGAGATCGGTGTCGGGTTCGGGGTTGCCCTTGACGAGCTGGACCTCGCCCTCGGGGTCGCGTACCCCGACGATGTCCCGCATCGCCTTCTGGAAGGCGGTGCCGGACGGCCAGCCCACCCCGCTCTCGGCCGTCGCCTTGCGCAGCGCGTCCCACGCGGCACGCTTGGTCGTCCACGCCTGCCCGAGCAGCGGCTTCAACGCGATGGTCAGCCCGTCGACGTCTGCCGCCTTCTGGATCGGCTTCGAGGCGGCGAGCGCGGTGAGCGTCTCCTCGGTGACCTCGAAGCGGAGCTTCAACGGGCGTTCGACGGTGATCCGGCGGTAGCCGAAGTCCTCGTTGGCAAAGACCTTCACCTTGGCGTGCTGCGGGTGCTCAGGGTCCCGGGCGGCGTCGAGCGCCTCCTCGTACAGCCGGGTTATGCCCTTGATCTGCTCCGGGGTGATGACCTTGCGCTTGTCGCCGAGCGACTTGCGCATCTTGGTGAACTGGTCGCGGGCGTCGAGCAGCACCACCCTGCCCTTGTTGCCCTTGGCCTTGCGGTTGGTGAGGAGCCAGAAGTACGTGGAGATGCCGGTGTTGTAGAAGAGCTGGTCGGGCAGGGCGACGATGCCTTCCAGCCAGTCGTTCTCCAGGATCCACTGCCGGATCCGGGACTCGCCGGACTCGGCCGCCCCGGTGAACAGGGGCGAGCCGTTGAAGACGATGGCGATCCGGCTGCCGCCCTTGCCGTCGGCGGTCACCGGTTTCATCTTGGAGATCATGTGCTGGAGGAAGAGCAACGAGCCGTCGTTGATCCGGGGCAGACCGGCACCGAACCGGCCGCTCTCGCCGAGGCTCTCGTGCTCGTACTCGACCTCGTCCTTGACCTTCTTCCACTCCACCCCGAACGGCGGGTTGGCCAGCAGGTAGTCGAAGTGCCGGCCCCGGTGGCCGTCGTCGCTGAACGAGTTGCCGAACTTGATGTCGTCCGGGTCCTGATCCTTGATCATCATGTCGGACCGGCAGATCGCCCAGGACTCCGGATTGAGCTCCTGCCCGAAGACCGTGACCGTTGCCGACGGGTTGAGCGCCTTGATGTGCTCCTCGGCCGCCGCCAGCATGCCGCCGGTGCCGCAGGCCGGGTCGAGCACGGTACGGGAAGCGCCCGGCACGCTCAGCGCGTCGTCATCCGGGGCGACCAGCAGGCTCACCATCAGGTCGATGACCTCGCGCGGGGTGAAGTGCTCACCGGCGGTCTCGTTGGAACTCTCGGCGAACCGCCTGATCAGCTCCTCGAAGACGTACCCCATCTGCTGGTTCGTGACGTTGGGGACGGGCTTGCCGGTCTCCTTGTCGAGGACCACCTTGCCGGTCTTCCGGTCGCGCTCGAACGGGTGCAGGTCGAGGTCGGCGAAGCGGCCGGCCACCCGGTAGAGCAGGTTCGCGTTGTCGAGGCGGCGCACCTGCTGGGCGAACTCGTAGCGCTCCATCACCTCCTGCGCGTTCTCGGAGAACGCACCGATGTAGGCGAGCAGGTGCCTCGCCAACTGGCCGGAGTCGTTGACCATCGACTTCAGCGTGTAGCCGCTCACGTTGTAGAAGCGGTGTTCCGAGGCTCGGCGCAGGAACCGGCCCAGGTCCACGTTCTGGTCCTTGCGCCGGTCGTACTCCGCGAGGACCTGGTCGCGGGTGAGGTCGAGCACGCACTCCAAGCGGCGTAGCACGGTGAACGGCAGGATCACCTTGCCGTAGTCGGACTGCTTGTAGTCGCCGCGCAGGAGATCGGCGACCGACCAGGCGTGGTTCGCCAGCTCGGTGTGCTTGCTGCTGTTCAACGCGTTCCTTCTGATGGGAGAGACGCACCGCCGGTGAGGCCGGCGGGCAGGGTACGGGCGGCTGCACCGCTGGCGTACTCAGGATTATGACGAGCTGTCCCGCGTCCGCCGCCACGACGACCACCGGTCCTGACGAAAGGGGTGCGGGTGGGCCGGTCGTGCCGGCCCCCCCGACGGTCGTCAGCGGTTGTCGGTGCTGTTCTCCGGCTTGGCCCCGTAGCGCGGCGGCGCGGACCACGGCGACTCGGTGCCGGTCCGCCGGGGCAGCGGCTCGGTGGGGGTGTCCAGGTCGGGGTAGCCGAGGGTGAGCGGCGCGGTGTCCGGCTCGCTGCGGGCGGGCGGACCGGGCGGCGGCCAGTCGCTCGTGGCGTAGCTGGGTGGCGGCGGGGCGTCGTAGTCGGCCGGGGGCGGTTCCACCCCGGTCACCGGCTGCGGCCAGCGCCGCCACCGCCGCACGCTGAACACGGCCATCAGCAGCATCACGCCGATCAGGAACAGGGTGCCGTTCTGCACCGGCTCGCGCAGCGGCAGCGGGTCGCCGAGCACCTTCCAGTCGCTCGGGATCCGGTCGAGCACGGTGAACGGGGCGATGAACATCCCGACGTACGGGGTGACCAGCAGCAGCCCGGCGACGAGCGGGCCGAGCGGCGAGGTGCGCAGCGTGCCGACCAGGCCCAGCAGGATGCCGGCGACGCCGAGGTAGACAGCCGGCTCGATCAGGTTCGCCGTGTTGTACGTGCCGATCTCCACCCAGCGGTCCACGGTGCGGCCCGACCCGTCCTGCCCGAGGGTGAGCAGTACCCAGGTGATGGGCGCCACCACCAACCCGGCGAGGAAGCTCCAGAGATGTCGCATTGGCGCACCGTACCGTTTCCGGCATGACCGAGCACCCCGCCACCCCTCCCGGCAAGCCGACGTCGTACTCCCGGGTCACGCTGAGTCGCATCATGACCGCCGTCGATGTCAATCTGTACGGAACCGTGCACGGCGGGGTGTTGATGAAGTTCGTCGACGACGTGGCCGGCGCGGCGGCGGCCCGACACAGCGGCGGTACGGCGGTGACCGCCTCCATCGACGAGATCGTCTTCTCCGAGCCGGTCCGGGTGGGTGACCTGGTGCACGCCCACGCCCAGGTCAACTGGACCGGCAACACCTCGATGGAGGTGGGGGTGAAGGTGGTCGCCGAGCGGTGGGACTCCGCGGAGGACGCTCCCGTCCGGGTGGCCACCGCCTACCTCGTCTTCGTCGGGGTGGACGTGGGCGGTGCGCCCCGCCCGGTCCGCCCCGTGCTCCCCGAGACCGCCGACGACCACCGCCGCTACAAGGAGGCGGAGATCCGCCGCGCCCACCGCCTGGCCAAACGCCGCGCCATCCAGGCCCACCGAGCCTCCTGACCCTCCCACCTTCCTCCCCCTCCTCCCACCTCCCCGCCCTCGCCCCCCGCCCTCCCGGGCGCCCCGCCCCGTCCCGCCCCGTCCCGCCCCGTCCCGCCCCGTCCTGCCCCACCCCGTCCTGCCCCGCCCCGTCCCGTCCTGCCCCGCCCCGTCCCGTCCTGCCCCGCCCCGTCCCGTCCTGCCCCGCCCCGGTGATCAAGAGCTTTACGTCAGCCCCGCGCCGGATTGTTGACCTAAACCTCTTGGTCACCGGGGCAGGCGGCCCGGGCCGAGTGAGGTGCGCTGGCTGGCCGGATCGGCGCTGTGCCCAGCCCCGGTGATCAAGAGGTTTGGGTCACGCCCGCGCCGGATTGTTGACGTAAACCTCTTGGTCACCGATCCAGCTCGCTCGGGGTGGTGTGAGGTGCGCTGGCTGGGCGGGTCGGCGGTGTGCCCAGCCCTGGTGATCAAGAGGTTTGGGTCACGCCGGGGCTGGATGTTGACGTGAATCTCTTGATCACCGGGGCTGGCCTGAGGGGGAGGGCTGGAATGTGTGCGCGGGGCACGTTTCCGTGTCGGCCCCCGGTGTGGATGATGACGCTGCCAGGTAGGCAAGATGGCGGTATGGCCGGGCACAGTGCCGTGTGGGCCTCAGGGAGGGTGGAGCGGTGGGTGACGTGCTGTGGACGCCGCCGGCGGACGTACGCGAACGGTCCCGGATCGGGGGCTACCTGCGCTGGCTGCGGGAGCACCGGGGGCTGGACTTCGCTGACTACGACGCGCTGTGGCAGTGGTCGGTCACCGACCTGGACGCCTTCTGGCGCTCGATCTGGGACCACTTCGAGGTGGTGGCGCACACCCCGCCCACGGCGACCCTGGGCGGTGCGGCGATGCCCGGTGCCCGATGGTTCCCCGGCGCGACGCTCAACTACGCCGAGAACGTGCTCCGGATGCCCGGTCGGGCCGACGACGACCCGGTGGTGGTCGCCCACTCCCAGACCCGTCCGCCGGTCACCCTGACCGCTGCCGAGCTGCGCGAGCAGGTCCGCCGGGTGGCGGCCGGGCTGCGCCGGCTCGGCGTGGTCGCCGGGGACCGGGTGGCCGCGTACGCGCCGAACATCCCCGAGACGTACGTGCTGCTGCTGGCGACCAGCAGCCTCGGGGCGATCTTCTCGTCCTGCGCCCCGGAGTTCGGCACCCGTAGCGTCGTCGACCGTTGGCAGCAGATCGCGCCGAAGGTGCTGGTGGCCGTGGACGGCTACCGGTACGGCGACAAGCCGGTGGACCGGCGGGCCGAGGTGGCCGCGATCCGGGCCGCCCTGCCGTCGCTGACCCACACCGTCACCATCGCCTACCTGCACCCGACCGCCCCTGACGGCGTACCGGAGGGCAGCCTGAGCTGGGCCGAGCTGGCGGCGGAGACGACCGGGCGGCTGACCTTCACCCCGGTCCCGTTCGACCACCCGCTCTACGTGCTCTACTCCTCCGGCACCACCGGCCTGCCGAAGCCGATCGTGCACGGGCACGGCGGCATCCTGCTGGAACACCTCAAGATGCTGGCCCTGCACCATGATCTCGGCCCGGCCGACCGGTTCTTCTGGTTCACCACCACCGGCTGGATGATGTGGAACTTCCTGGTCTCCGGGCCGGCCGTCGGGGCGACGATCGTGCTGTTCGACGGCAACCCCGGCCACCCCGACCTGGGTGCGCTGTGGCGGCTGGCCGAGGAGACCGGCACCACGTACTTCGGGACGTCCGCGCCGTTCCTGCTGGCCTGCCGCAAGGCCGGCCTGGTCCCGAAGGACGTCGCCGACCTGTCCGCGCTGCGCGGGGTCGGCTCCACCGGTGCGCCGCTGCCCGCCGAGGGCTTCACCTGGGTGTACGAGACGGTCGGCACCGACCTCCAGCTCCAGTCGCTGTCCGGCGGTACGGACGTCTGCACCGGTTTCGTCGGCGGGGTGCCGCTGCTGCCGGTGTACGCCGGTGAGATCACCTGTCGGGCGCTCGGGGCGAAGGTGGAGGCCCGCTCGGCCGACGGCACCCCGGTCCTCGGCGAACTGGGCGAGCTGGTGATCACCGCGCCGATGCCGAGCATGCCGGTGGGCTTCTGGAACGACCCGGACGGTCGCCGCTACGCCGAGGCGTACTTCGACGTCTATCCCGGGGTGTGGCGGCACGGCGACTGGATCACTATCAACGAGCGGGGCGGCTGCGTGATCACCGGTCGTTCCGACGCCACCCTCAACCGGGGCGGCGTACGGCTCGGCACGGCCGAGTTCTACTCGGTGGTGGAGGGCCTCGACGAGGTGGTCGACTCGGTGGTGGTGCACCTGGAGGACGACGAGGGCGGGGCCGGGGAGCTGCTGCTGTTCGTGGTGCTCGCCGAGAGCCTGGAACTCGACGACACGTTGCGCCGCAAGATCGCCCGTGAGCTGCGTACCGCGCTGTCGCCCCGGCACATCCCCGACGAGATCCACCAGGTCAGGGCGGTTCCCCGCACCCTGTCGTCCAAGAAGCTGGAGGTCCCGGTCAAGAAGATCCTCACCGGCACCCCGGTCGAGTCGGCCGCCGCCCAGGGCGCCCTGGCCAACCCCGAGTCCCTCACCGCCTTCGCCACCTTCGCCCAATCCCGCCCCACCCCCTGACCCACCCCACCCCCTGACCCGCCTGGCCCCTCCCCGCCTGGCCTCGCCCTCCCCGCCGGCCTCGCCTGCCCCGGTGATCAAGAGCTTTACGTCACCTCGCCCCGGGCGGGTTGACCTAAACCTCTTGATCACCAGACACCAGCGCCATCGGGGTCGGTGATCAAGAGGTTTAGGTCATCCAGGCGGCTGGCACTGCCCCGAACCTCTTGATCACCGGACACCATCCCCGTCGGGGTCGGGTGATCAAGAGGTTTACGTCATCCATGGGTGGGATGTTGACGTAAACCTCTTGATCACCGGGGACAGGCGGGGACAGGCGGGGGAGAGGCGGGGGAGAGGGCGGAGCGAGGTGGGGGTCAGGTCAGGGTGTGGGTGGTGCGTTCGGTGTGGGCTCGGGTGGGGAGGCGGGAGGGGTCGGCGTTGCCGGTCAGCACGATCGTCGCCCGGCGGACCAGCGGGGCGAGCAGCCAGTCGCGCGGGTCGGGGTGGACCGCCGCGTCGACGAGCAGCCGGTCGCCGGGGGAGATGCCGAGGTCCGTCGCGCGGGCGTCCGCCTCGGCCAGCAGGGTCGCGTCGGCCGGACCGCCCCGGGTGGACGGGGTGAAGTGGTCACCCTGGGTGCGTACCTCGACGACGTAGTCGGCGAACCCGGCGGGCACCTCGCGCAGCGGGGCGGCGAACGGGGCGAGCGCCAGCGCGTACCGGTCGCCCGCCGGCCAGGCGTCGGCCTCGGCCACCCGGTCGGCGGCGGCGAAGAGGACCTCCACGTCGCCGGATTCGTCACGCACCGTAACGCCGGCCGACCAGCAGCCGAGCAGCACCGCGGCGGTCTGCCAGTGGGGTGGCAGCAGCACCCCGGCCCGGTCGCCGGGGCTCAGCGCCAGCTCGTCGACGAGCAGGTTGGCGGTCTTGGCCACCCAGTTGGCCAGGGTCGCTCCGGAGAGTTCGGTGCGCTCGCCGGTGGCGTCGTCGTACCAGGTCAGCAGGGGGCGGGCGGGGTCGGCCGCGATCGCGGCGGCGAACACCCGGGCAATGTTGTCGGCCATCGGCGCGAACGATACGCCCCCGCCGTCCGTATCCGATGGCGATGACAAGTCGGCGTACGGTCGGGTCGCAGTCAGCGTCCGCACCGGGCTCCGGCGTAGGCTTGCCCAGAGTGTTGTTCCCCACAGACCCGCCATGCAAGGAGTCGCCCCGTGACCGCCGGTCGCCCGCCCCGCGTGCTCATCGACGCCACGAGTGTCCCCGCCGACCGTGGCGGCGTCGGTAGATACGTCGATGGCCTGCTCGGAGCCCTCGGGGTGGTCTGCGGGGAGACGGTCGACCTGGTCGTGGTGAGCCTCCGCACCGACCTGGAGCGGTACACCCGGATGCTGCCCGGGGCCGAGGTGATCCCCGCCCCGGCCGCCGTTGCCCACCGCCCGGCCCGGCTCGCCTGGGAGCAGACCGGTCTGCCGCTGCTCGCCCAGCAGGTCGGTGCCGAGGTGCTGCACTCGCCGTTCTACACCTGCCCGCTGCGGGCCGGCTGCCCGGTGACGGTGACCGTCCACGACGCGACCTTCTTCACCGAGCCGGAGCACTACGACAAGTCCCGCCGGACGTTCTTCCGCAGCGCGATCAAGACGTCGCTGCGCCGGGCCAGCCGGGTGATCGTGCCGAGCAAGGCCACCCGCGACGAGCTGATCCGGCTGCTCGACGCCGACCCGACCCGGATCGACGTGGCCTACCACGGGGTCGACCAGCAGGCCTTCCACGCACCGGGCGACGAGGAGAAGGCCCGGGTACGGGCCCGGCTCGGGCTCGGCGGCAGCAGCTACGTCGCGTTCCTCGGGGCCAAGGAGCCGCGCAAGAACGTACCCAACCTGATCCGGGGCTGGGCGCGGGCGGTGGCCGACCGGGAGAACCCGCCGGCCCTGGTGGTCGCCGGCGGCCAGGGCCACGACGACGACATCGACCGCGCGGTGGCCGAGGTCCCCTCGCACCTGCGGCTGCTGCGCCCCGGCTACCTGCGCTACGCCGACCTGCCCGGTTTCCTCGGCGGCGCGCTGGTCGCCGCCTACCCGTCGTACGGCGAGGGGTTCGGCCTGCCGATCCTGGAGGCGATGGCCTGCGCCGCGCCGGTGCTCACCACGCCCCGGCTCTCGCTGCCCGAGGTGGGCGGTGACGCGGTCGCCTACACCAGCGAGGACCCGGACCAGATCGCCACCGACCTGGCCGCCCTGCTCGACGACGAGCAGCGCCGGCTGTCGCTGGCCAAGGCGGGCGTCGACCGGGCGAAGGAGTTCACCTGGGCGTCGAGCGCCGAGGTGCACATCGCCGCGTGGAGCCGGGCCCGTTCCTGAGTGGTCGCTGACCGTACGGCCGAGCCGGCATCCGACCTGAGACGGTTCGGGCATGATGTGCTGATGCTCTACGCCGTCATCCCGGCGGGTGGCAGTGGCACGAGGTTGTGGCCGCTGTCCCGCGCGGGGCACCCCAAGTTCCTCCACCCGCTCACCGGCACCGACGCGTCGCTGCTCCAGGCGACCGTCGACCGGCTGGCGCCGCTGACCACACCGGAGCGCACCCTGGTGGTCACCGGGGCCGCCCACGCGGCGGCGGTGGCCCGGCAGCTACGCGGGGTGCCCGAGGAGAACATCCTGGTGGAACCGTCGCCCCGGGACTCCTGCGCGGCGATCGCCCTGGCGGCGGCGGTGATCGCACAGCGGGACCGGACGGCCGTGATGGGCTCCTTCGCCGCCGACCACCTGATCCGCGATCCGGCCTCCTGGGTGCGGACCGTCCGGGCGGCCGTCCAGGGTGCCGAACAGGGCCTGCTGATGACGGTGGGGATCACCCCGACCCGGGCCGAGACCGGCTACGGCTACCTGGAGACCGGTGAGCCGGGCGGTGACGGCCTGCTGCGTCCGGTGATCGAGTTCAAGGAGAAGCCGGCAGCGCCGGTCGCCGAGGCGTACCTGCGTAGCGGCCGGCACCTCTGGAACGCCAGCATGTTCGTCTGGCGGGTGGACGTCTTCCTCGCCGAACTCGCCCGCCAGCAGCCGGCCCTGCACACCGGAGTCACCGCGATCGCGGCGGCCTGGGGCACCCCCGAGCAGGACGAGGTCCTCGGTGCCGTCTGGCCGACGCTGCCGAAGATCTCTGTCGACTACGCGGTGATGGAGGGCGCGGCCACCGCCGGTCGGGTCGCCACCGTGCCGGGTGACTTCGGGTGGAATGACGTGGGCGACTTCCACACCCTCGGCGAGGTGCTGCCCGCCGACCCGGCCGGCAACGTGGTGCTGGGGGTCGACGCCAAGCCCGGAGTCCTGCTGCACGACGCCCACGACCTGGTGGTGGTGCCGCAGTCGGGTCGGCTGGTGGCCGTCCTCGGGGTCCGCGACCTGATCGTGGTGGACACCCCCGACGCGGTGCTGGTCTGCCCCCGCGACCGGGCACAGGACGTCAAGGCGCTGGTCGACGAGCTGAAGTCCCGGGGTGAGGACGGGCTGGTCTGACAGCCGGCCGCCCCGGCCGGTACCGCCGTGGCGGACGCCCGGCTCAGCGGGGTGGGTGGCCGGCGGTGTGGCGGGCATGGGCCGCCAGGGCCGGGACGACGAGTTGGACGGTCCCGCCGGCCAGCGGCTCCGGCAGCCGGTCGGCGGGGAACCAGCCCAGCGCCTCGGACTCGTCGCTGACCTGCGGGACCGCCCCCGGTGGGGCGAAGACCGCGAACCGGACGTCGTGGTGCAGCGAGCCGCCCTGGCAGGCCACCGGATGGATGTCCACGTCGATCGGTACGGGGTCGATGACCAGCCCCTCGATGCCGGACTCCTCGGTGGCCTCGCGCAGCGCCGCCCCGGCCAGCGTGTGGTCACCCGGTTCGCAGTGCCCGCCGAGCTGCACCCAGCGGTGCAGCTTGCCATGCAGGCAGAGCAGGACCCGGGTACCGGCGGCGTCGAGGACCAGGGCGCTCGCGGTGAGGTGGCCCGGCAGGTGGTGACGGGTCAACGCGGCCGGGCCGTCGGCGAGCAGGGCGAGGGTGCGGTCCCGGGCCTCGGCGGCGGCCGACCCGGTCGGCGTCCAGCCGGTCAGCACCGCCACCGCGTCGGCGTACAGCGCCGCGTTCCCGTCGCCCGGCCCCGGCCCGGCCGCCCCCTCCACCGGTCCGGCGGTGCTGGTGGGGGCGGCCGGCTCGGGAGTGCCGGCGGGCTCGGCGGTGGGGAGGCGGGTGGCGGACGAGGCGTCGGGCATCCCGCCACTCTACGAGCGTGCGCTCCGTACCCTGGCGCGGTGAGCCTGAGACTTCTGGAGTTCGTGGTGGCCGGCAACGAGGCCAGTGACCTTCTGCCGGTCCGGTCCCGGTCGCTGTTGCGGGCGTACGACGCCGTCCGCGGTTTCTGGACCGTGCTCGACGAGGGGCCGGTGGAGCAGTGCCTGGCCCTGCTGCTGGAGCGCGCCGACGGCGAGTGGGTCGCCCATCACGTGGTGGCGGACGCCGGGGTCGAGAACGGCCGGACCGAGGACGGTGAGGCCCTGGCCGAGCACGACGGCTGGGTGTACGTCTTCGGATCGCACTTCGGATCCAAGGCCGGTCCGCTGCGCCCCCGCCGCGCCTTCGTGGCCCGCTTCCGGGAGGACGACGCGGCCACCGGGACACTGCCGGTGCAGGTGGTCCGCAACCGGTTCCGGGTGCACCGGGCGATCAACGACGCGCTGGCGAAGGCGGCGTTCACCCCGTTGCCGCCGGGCGACCGGGTCCGGCAGCGGTTCATCGGCGAGACGGTCTCCCGGGGCACGGCGCGGGCCAAGTCCTGGGTACGCCGGCTGGCCGAGGACGACCTGCCGCTGAACGTGGAGGCGGCGGCGTTCACCCCGCAGGGGACGGTGCTGCTCGGGCTCCGCTTCCCGGTGACCGTGGACGGGGAACCGGTCCTGGTCGAGCTGGCCGGGGTGCCGGAGATGTTCACCCGGGGCGCGGGGTGGCCCCGCGCCGACCGGACGTACGCGTTGACCGGGGTGACGCCGCCCGGCGCACTGGTGGGCTTCCGCGCGGTCACCCCGACCGCCGACGGCGGGTACGCGGCGGTGGTCGGGTCGATCGACGCCCTCGGCAAGGGATCGGTGCTGCTGGACGACCATCCGGCCGGTGGGGAGGTGACCTCGCGGCACGTCCGGTTCCGGTGGGAGCCGACCGACGACGGGCGGATCGCGGGGGAGCTGGTGGCCGACCTGACGCCGTTCCGGCACGTCGAAGGGGTGGCCGAGGTGGACGGACGCCGTTTCTACGTCACCGACGAGGACCATCGGGTGGCGCTCTGGATCGGCTGAACCGAGCCGCCCTCGCGCGGACGGGTGGTGGACCCGGGTGACACCTCTGCGGAACCAGGGCCGCAGACCCTCGTGGTGCCTCCCGGGTGCCACGTCCTGCGGACCCCAGGCAACCCGGGCGGCGGCGGGGGTGACCCCAGGTGTCGTCCGGGCACTAGGAGCATGTCAATCGGTGGAACTTGCGTCGAGGTCTTTCACTCCACACTTAAAAGTGGAGATAAGTGCCGCCCGGTACAGTGCAGTGGGTCGGCGGGAGTCCCCCAGCCCCGCCCCGGGAGTGCCCCATGCTGACCATCCACTTCTCGCAGCAGGACCTCCTCCGGACCCGGGTCGCGCCCGCCGCCGACCCGGTCTGGGAGCTGGTCCTGAGCCTGCACCTGCTCCAGGGCCGGACCCGCGATCCGCTGATGGCCGGCTGGCGCCGGGGGGTCGCCGCCGGGCTGCGCCGGGAGACCGCCGCCGACCAGTTCCGGCTGCTGTTCGCGCTGAACCCGCCACGCGGCTACTTTCCCGACTTCCTCACCCCCTACGAGAGCCTCGACGGTTTCGAGGCGGGGCTGGACGCCGTCCGGTCCACCCCGACCGAGCTGCTGCGCCGGGACCTGACCCTGTTGTCCGGCACGAACCCGCTGCCGTCGTCGGCCGCCGCGCTGGCCCGGGGTGAGCCGGAGGTGCTCCGGCACCTGACGGAGGCGATGACGCAGTACCGGTCGGTGGCGATCGATCCGTACTGGGGGCGGATCCGGGCCGCGGTGGAGGCCGACCGCGCGGTACGCGCCCGTGCCCTGCTCGACGGCGGCACCGAGGGGCTGCTGGCGAGCCTGCGGCCGGGAATGCGCTGGGACTCCGGCGTACTACAGGTCGTGGACTATCCGAACCGTCGGGAGTTGCACCTGGACGGACGGGGGCTGCTGCTGGTGCCGTCGTTCTTCTGCGCGCGTACCCCGGTCGCCCTGCTCGACCCGGCGCTGCCGCCGGTGCTGGTCTATCCGGCGGACCGGCTCGGCGGGCTGGACCCGCCCGCCGGCGCGGGTGGTCGGCCGGCGGGTGACGGTGGCCGGGAGGCGCTGGCCGCGTTGCTCGGCCGGACCCGGGCGGCGGTCCTCGAGGTGAGCGACGACGGCGCGACCACCGGGGAGGTGGCCCGCCGGCTGCACATCTCGGCCGCCGCCGCCAGTCAGCACACCGCGGTGCTGCGCAACGCCGGGCTGCTGGTCAGTCGCCGCGACCGCAACACGGTGCTGCACACCCTGACCCCGCTCGGCCGGGCCATGCTCGACGCCTGACGCCTGACGCCTGACGCCTGACGCCTTTGCCGGCGGGCGGCGCAACGTCACGGATGTGGCGGTGTCCAGCTCGCGGAAGCCGCCGCCCCGGCACCATGACCGGTTGACTCAGAGGGCCAGGCAGGCGCTGGCGATGCTGCCCGTCGGCGGTGGCAGCAGCGCGGATCCGATCCCCTCGGCGGCCAGCGCGATCCGCAGCCGGTGCAGGTCGGCGCCGAAACGCACCAGGTCGGGCTGGTCGACGGGGGTGGGTGCCGCGCCGAGCACCAGGCCGGTCGCCCCGGCCGGCCAGCCGTCGACGGTGGCCGCCAGACCGGCGCGTACCTCGTCGTCGGTGACCGGGGTGAAGCTGGTGCCGGGGGCGACCACCCCGGCCACCGCGGCGATGGCCCGGTCGACGGCGGCCGGGTCGACCGGTGCCGCGCCGGGGCCGTCGGCGAGTGTCGCGGCGGCCCGCAGCCCGGCCGCCGTCGCCTCGGCGGTGCCGAGCGAGAACAGGTCCAGCGCGCTCTCCCGCACCAGGGCGGCGGCCCCGACCCCGTCGTCGACCAGCCGGACCGCCGGCAGGTCGTCCCGGCCGCTGCCCTCGGTCGGCGGGTGGGCCGGGCCACCGTCGGTCGGTGGTGACGTCGCCGGCAGGTAGCCACGGACCACCGCGACCGGCACCTGGTCGCACTTGCCCTTGATCAGCTCACCCGCGCCGGCCAGCTCGTCGACCACCGCCATCTGGGTCAGCTGCAGCTCGTTGCCGTACGGGTCGACCTCGCCCCGGTGGTCCCGGATGGCGGGCATCCCGGCGACTCCGAGCGCCACGTCGGTCAGCCCGTTGCGCCACGGCCGACCCATCGTGTCGCTGATGATCACCGCGACGTCGATCCGGTAGCGGTCCCGCAGCGCGGCGCGCAGCGACCGGGCCGACGCGTCCGGGTCCACCGGGAGCAGCACCAGCCGGGTCTTGTCGACGTTGGACGCGTCGATCCCGGCGGAGGCCATCACGAAGCCGTGGTGGGTCTGCACGATCCGGGTCTGCCCCCGGGTGGCCACCACCCGGGCGGTCTCGGCGGCCAGCACCTCGTCCCTCGCGGCGAGCCGCTCCGGCCCGTCGGCCGGCACGTCCACCAGCCGGCCCTCCGCCTTCGACACGATCTTGCTGGTCACCACCAGCACGTCGCCGTCCCGCAGCCACGGCGCGGCCGTGCCGATCAGCACCGCCAGGTCGTCGCCCTCGGTCACGTCGCCGATGCCCGGCACCGGCAGGATCTCCAGTCTCACACCAGCTCCATCGCGGCCCGCACCATCGCCGTCGTCGCCGCCTCGTCGGTCATCCGCAGCGGGACCGCCCGGACCGTCACCCCGGGCACCGTCACGCCGTCGTCCTCCGGGGCGACCAGCCAGCCGTCGAGCAGGCCGCCCGCACTGCGCCCGCCGTAGAGCCGGCCCACCCCGGCCGCGCTGCACTCCACGTCGAGCACCTCCAGGCAGCGGTCGGCCATCCCGCGTACCGGTGCGCCGCCGATGATCGGCGACACCCCGACGACCGGGGCCGGGCCGGTGGCCACCGCGTCGCGCAGCCCGGGCACCGCCAGCACCGGGGCGATGCTCACCACCGGGTTGCTCGGCGCGACCAGCACCACGTCGGCGGCGGCGAGCGCCTCGGTCACCCCGGGGGCAGGTTTGGCGCTGTCCGCGCCGACGAAGACGAACCGGTCGGTGGGCACGCCCGCCCGGTACCGGATCCACCACTCCTGGAAGTGGATGGCCCGCCGGTCGCCGTCCAGGTCGACCACCGCGTGCGTCTCCAGCCGGTCGTCGGTCGCCGGCAGCAGCCGTACGCCGGGCTGCCAGCGGGCGGCCAGCGCCTCGGTGACCTGCGACAGCGGATAACCGGCCGTGATCATGGTGGTACGCACCAGGTGGGTGGCGACGTCCTTGTCACCGAGGTTGAACCAGCCCGGCTCGGCCCCGTACGCGGCCAGCTCCTGCCGGATCGTCCAGCTCTCGCCGGCCCGCCCCCACCCGCGTTCCGGGTCGGCGCCCCCGCCCAGGGTGTACAGGACGCTGTCCAGATCGGGGCAGACCTTGAGGCCGTGCAGGTAGAGGTCGTCGCCGACGTTGACCACGGCGGTCACCTCGGCACCCACCTCGCGGGCGTACGCCCGGACGCCGAGCAGGAATCGGGCACCCCCGATCCCGCCGGTCAGAACCACGATGTGCATGTCCCCCATCCTCCCGTACGGGAGGCGTACCGCCGGTGGGTGGCCCGAGAGACTAGGCTCACGTCGGCATCTGTCCGTTTCGCCCCGAGGGAGAGTTCGTGACCAGCCCCGCCGAGCCCGCGTCGCACGACGCGTCGCAGGCCCGCCAGATCACCGCACCCCTGCGCGAACTCGCCGCGCTCGTCCTGCTCGGCGCGAACGCCGTGCTGCTCTTCGTCGCCTTCGTCCGGCTGCTCGTGCCGACGTCGGACTACAGCACCTTCTCGGGGCGGGCGGGGAGCGAGTTCTTCGCCTTCGTCGGTGTCGAGTCGACGGTGCTGCCGCTGCTGGCCGTGCTGCTGGTCACCCACCTTTCGCCGGTGTCCGGCCGGGCGAAGCAGTTCACCCAGCTCGCCCTCGGCGAGTATGCCTTCGCCGCGCTGTTCGGCGTGTTGACCTTCCTGATCTGGCTGGTCGGCCGGCTGGCCGAGGCGGAGGTGCTGGACGCCCTGCTCGGCATGCTGACCCGGGCGGCCTGGCTGGCGATCTTCGGGCTGGCGGCGTACGTGGTGTTCCGGATCTGGCGCACCCTCTACCACGTGCCGAAGCCGCAGCTCCAGCCCGGTGTCTACGGTCAGCCGCAGCCGGGCTGGCCGCAGCAGGGCGGCTACCCGGGTGCCGGCTACCCCACCCCGGGCCAGCCCGGTGCCGGGCAGTACGGCCAGCCCGGCTTCGCCCCGCCGTTCGGTGCCCCGCAGTCCGCACCCCCGTTCGGTGCCCCGCAGTCCGCACCCCCGTTCGGTGCCCCGCAGTCCGGGTCGACGGGCGGTGTCCCGCCGCAGCCGGCCCCGCCGTTCGGTGCTCCGCAGTCCGCGCCGCCGGCCGGTGGGCCGCACAGCGCCCCGCCGTTCGGGCAGCCCCCGTCGGCCGACCCGACCCAGGCGATCCCGCGTCAGCCGGGCGAGCCGACCACCGGCACGGGGGACGCGGAGGCCGACCGCACCCAGCCCTTCCGGCGCGACGACCCGAACACCCCGCACTGAGCCCACCACGGCCCGGCCGGTCGACGCTGCGGCGCGACCGGCCGGGCCGTGGTGGTGGTGCCGGACCCCGGCCGGGCCGTGGTGGTGGTGCCGGGCCCCGGCCGGGCCGTGGTGGTGGTGCCGGGCCCCGGCCGGGCCGTGGCGGAGGCCCGGGTCGCCGGTGCCGGGCCGGGGATGATGTCACACCCGGGTCGCGTACCTGCCGGACCGTCCAGGTCAGCGCCTAGGCTGGGCAGATGGTTGACCCCACCGACCCCGGCCCGACCGCGGCGACCGTGCGCCGGGCGCTGCGCCGGGCCGCCACCGGGCGTGCCCTCGACGTCGACGAGGCCGCCGCGCTGCTGGCCGCCCGGGGCGGCGAACTGGACGAGCTGCTCCGGATCGCCGGGGAGGTCCGGGACGCCGGGCTGCGCGACGCCGGCCGACCGGGCGTGGTGACGTACTCGAAGAAGGTCTTCATCCCGTTGACCCGGCTCTGCCGGGACCGGTGCCACTACTGCACCTTCGCCACCGTGCCGCACCGGTTGCCGGCGGCCTTCCTGGAGACCGACGAGGTGCTGTCGATCGCCCGGCAGGGCGCGGCGCTTGGCTGCAAGGAAGCCCTGTTCACCCTGGGTGACCGGCCTGAGGAGCGCTGGCCGGCGGCCCGCTCCTGGCTCGACGAGCGGGGCTACGACTCCACAGTGGACTACCTGCGGGCCTGCGCGGTGGCGGTGCTGGAGGAGACCGGCCTGCTGCCGCACCTCAACCCGGGGGTGCTCTCCTGGTCGGAGCTGCAACGGCTCAAGCCGGTCGCGCCGAGCATGGGGATGATGCTGGAGACCACCGCCACCCGGCTCTGGTCGGAGCCGGGCGGCCCGCACTTCGGCTCCCCGGACAAGGAGCCGGCGGTCCGGCTGCGGGTCCTCGACGACGCCGGCCGGGTCGGGGTGCCGTTCACCACCGGCATCCTGATCGGCATCGGCGAGACCCCGGCTGAACGGGTCGACGCGATCTTCGCGATCCGCCGGTCGCACCGGGAGTACGGCCACCTCCAGGAGGTGATCGTGCAGAACTTCCGCGCCAAGCCGGACACGGCGATGGGCGGCCTGCCCGACGCCGAGCTGCACGACCTGGCGGCCACCGTGGCGGTGGCCCGGCTGCTGCTCGGCCCGAAGGCCCGGATCCAGGCCCCGCCCAACCTGATCGAGGACGAGTACGACCTGCTGCTGCGGGCCGGCATCGACGACTGGGGCGGGGTGTCCCCGCTCACCCCCGACCACGTCAACCCGGAACGGCCGTGGCCGCAGCTCGACGAGCTGGCCCGGCAGACCGAGAAGTCCGGCTTCACCCTGCGCGAGCGGCTGACGGTCTACCCGGAGTACGTCCGGGCGGGCGACCCCTGGCTCGACCCCCGGCTGCTGCCGCACGTCACGGCGCTCGCCGACCCGGCGACCGGGCTGGCCGTCGAGGCGGCCCGCCCGGTGGGCCGCCCCTGGCAGGAGCCGGAGGAGGTCTTCGGCGGCGGTCGGGTCGACCTGCACGCCACCATCGACACGACCGGCCGCACCGACGACCGGCGGGGCGACTTCGACAGCGTCTACGGCGACTGGGCGGAGGTCGCCGGCAAGGTGAGCCCCGCCGCGTCGGGCGGGCCGGTGCCGGGCGCCGACGGCGACCTGCGGGCGGGGCTGCGGCTGGCGGCCGACGATCCGGCGGCGCTGCTGGAGCCCCGGCACGCCGGGGCGGCGCTGGCGCTGTTCGGCGCGGACGGCCCGGCCCTGGAGGAGCTGTGCCGGCTCGCCGACGACGTGCGGCGGGACACCGTCGGCGACGACGTGACCTACGTGGTCAATCGCAACATCAACTTCAGCAACGTCTGCTACGTGGGCTGCCGGTTCTGCGCGTTCGCCCAGCGGGAGCGGGACGCCGACGCGTTCCGGCTGTCGGTGGAGCAGGTGGCCGACCGGGCCGAGGAGGCGTGGGCGGCCGGCGCCGGCGAGGTCTGCCTCCAGGGCGGCATCGACCCGCAGCTGCCGGTGACCGGTTACGCCGACATCGTCCGGGCGATCAAGGCCCGGGTGCCCGGGATGCACGTGCACGCGTTCTCCCCGATGGAGATCGTCACCGCCGCCGCCAAGGCGGGCGTGCCGGTGCGGGACTGGCTGTCGATGCTGCGTGAAGCCGGCCTGGACACCATCCCCGGCACCGCCGCCGAGATCCTCGACGACGACGTGCGCTGGGTGCTCACCAAGGGCAAACTACCGGCCGCCGCCTGGGTCGAGGTGGTCTCCACCGCCCACGAGCTGGGCATCCGGTCCAGCTCCACGATGATGTACGGGCACGTCGACCACCCCGGGCAGTGGCTGGCCCACTTCCGGGTGCTGGCCGGGGTGCAGGACCGCACCGGCGGGTTCACCGAGTTCGTGGCCCTGCCGTTCGTGCACACCAACGCGCCGATCTACCTGGCCGGCATCGCCCGGCCCGGCCCGACCTGGCGGGAGAACCGGGTGGTGCACGCGATGGCCCGGCTGCTGCTGCACGGCCGGATCGACAACATCCAGTGTTCCTGGGTGAAGCTCGGCGACGAGGGCACCGTGGCGATGCTCCGGGGCGGTTGCAACGACCTGGGCGGCACCCTGATGGAGGAGACCATCTCCCGGATGGCGGGTTCGGGCAACGGATCGGCGCGTACCGAGGAGCAGTTGCGGGCGATCGCCGCCGCCGCCGGACGGCCGGCGCGCAAGCGGACGACCGCGTACGGTCATCCGTCGCGATGACATCGAACCTTTCGCGCGTGCGGGCCGTACCAGTGTTCGCCGGTGGCGGTTGAGGCGAGGGCCGCCGCCGGCGACCTCGCGCTCCACACCGCGGGCGCTCACGCGCCGCCGGAGGAAAGGTTCCCCATGACGAGCGAAGTGCGGAAGCGTTCCTGGCCGCGACTGACCCGCCGCCAGACACTGACCGCGGCGGCGAGCGCCACGCTGGGCGCGGCTGCCCTGACGGTGACCGGCGTGTCGGTGGCGCAGAACTCCCCGTCGACCACGAGCGCGGAGGGGCCGATCGTGGTCCACCTGCGCGACGCCAACTCCGGGACGTTGGACGTCTTCGTCGGCACGTCTCGGATCGAGGTGCGCGACCGGGGGCTGGCGGACCGGCTGCGCCGTGCCGCCGGTCGGAGCTGACCCGCCCGCTGCCACCAGGCGGCGTCGGCCACCGCCCGCGACGGGTGGTGCCGAGCCGTCCATCCGCACCGGGCGGCGCTGAGCCACCGATCGGCACCGGGCGGCGCTGAGCTGCCGTCACCGCCGGGCGGGTGGACCCGTCCGCGTCGCTTCCCCTTCACCGCCAGGCGCAGGCTCTCGGCGCCCGGTTCGTCATGCCCTGATTCCTCATGATTCCGCAAAGGCTGGTCCGCCATGTCGTCCCACCGCGAAGCGCCGGAAATAAGCAAGGACCCGGTCGCCGACAGCTCCGACCTCTACGCCTTCGTCAGCCCCGACCGGCCCGACTCGGTGACGCTGATCGCCAACTACGTGCCGTTGCAGCTCCCCGCGAGCGGCCCGAACTTCTTCGAGTTCGGCGACGACGTGCGGTACGAGATCCATATCGACAACGACGGTGACGGCCACCCCGACGTGACCTACCGGTTCGAATTCCGTACCGAGATCACGAACCAGAACAGTTTTCTCTACAACACCGGGCCGATCGAGTCGCTGGACAGCAAGAACTGGAACCGGCGGCAGTTCTACCGGCTGACCCGGATCACCGACGGCAGGGAGCACGTGCTCGCGCACAAGCTGCCCTGCCCGCCGTGCAACGTCGGGCCGCTGTCCATCCCGAAGTACAACGACCTGGTCCGGCAGGCGACGTTCAAGCTGTCGACGGGGGAGAAGGTGTTCGCCGGGCAGCGCGCGGACGGCTTCTTCGTCGACCTGGGCGCGATCTTCGACCTGGGTACGCTGCGGCCGTTCCAGCAGTTGCACGTGGCCGGCAAGAAGCTGTTCAAGACCGAGGGCGAGCCGGTCAACGCGGTGGACCGGATGAACGTGCACAGCATCGCGGTGCAGGTGCCGTTGAGCAAGGTGCGCCGCAAGGCCAACCGGTACGGCGCGGGCGACCGGGCCTCGACCATCGGGGTGTGGACGACCGCCTCCCGCCAGCAGGTGCGGGTGCTCGGCGACAGGGTCGCCGCGGACTCCGCCGTCGGCCCGTGGACCCAGGTGTCCCGGTTGGGCAACCCGCTGTTCAACGAGGTCATCGTGCCGATGTCCAAGAAGGACCTGTGGAACACCCTGCCGCCGACCGAGGACAAGCGGTTCGCCCGGTTCGTCGAGCAACCGGAGCTGGCGGCGCTGCTGCCGGTGCTCTACCCGGGTGTCTTCCCCAACCTGGACGCGCTGAACAAGTCCAAGAAGCCCCGGGCCGACCTGCTCGCCATCCTGCTCACCGGGATCCCGTCCGGGCTGATCGACGGCTTCACCAACCTCACCGGCGAGGTGCAGGCCGACATGCTGCGGCTGAACACCGCGATCAAGCCGAGCAGCAAGCCGAACCAGTTCGGTCTGCTCGGGGGCGACCTGGCCGGCTTCCCCAACGGTCGCCGGGTGGTCGACGACGTGGTGAGCATCGCGCTGCGGGCGGTGGCCGGGGTGACCGTGCCGCTGGTCGACAAGAAGTTCAAGCCGGACGCGGCGGCCGGCGCGGTGACCCCCGGGTTGAGCGCGGCCGACGTGACCGCGCCGTTCCTGCGGGACTTCCCCTTCCTCGGCACGCCGTACGACGGGTTCAACAACCCGGCCGCGGCGAACTCCTGACCGGACGGAGAGCGGCGTGAGCGGACACCACCACCATCACCATCACCATCAGTACGGGCCGACGGAGAGCGGTACGGTGATGCTCGACATCGGCGGCGAGACCGGCGCACTGATCATCTACACCGGACGTGACCTGCACGGCCGGGAGATCGAGATCAGCCGGGTCGACCAGGACGCCGTGGTGCGTACGCACTCGGCGGTGCGGGAGCGGATCGTCCGCGACGGGGTGTTCCACAGTGCCGTCTACCCGGATTTGGCAGCGGGCCTGTATACCGTCTGGTGGGACGAGGAGACGTCCGCCGGGACGATCTCCGTCACCGGTGGGGCGATTGCCGAATTCGTCTGGCCGAGCAGCCCACCACGGTCGGCCTGAGTCCCGCGACAGTTCGTCCACCCGAGCGCCCCGTCCACATTGTGGACGGGGCGCTGTCGGCATTCCCGGCTCGGCGGGCGGTCCGGAGCCAACCGCGTTACCCTGTCCCCCACCATGCTCATGATCTTGGCGGGTCGGCCGTCCAACGTGCCCGTCGACGTGCTCCGGCGGCCGCCGGGGCGGCGACGCCACAGCAGAAATCTGGGGCAACTCGCCGGAGGGGGCGTTACTCGCCCGGGGGCTGAATCGATAGGGCAGGTTGCGAGGGCCGGATGGTCCGGGTGACCGTCCGGTGGCGTGTCGGGAGGGCGACTCCATTATCAAGTCCGGCTTGACGGCGCACGCATTACACGCGTGTAATTTCGATGGGGTTGTTCGCGCGGAACGCAACAAATAGGGACCGGACGGACAAGCACGCCTTTCGCGTGGGGGGTTGCAGCGGCGGTGACGTCGGTGCGCGACAAGGAGGCATCTGATGGACGGCCAGCTTGAGGTGGCCGACCTGCTCGGAAACGCGCCGGAGTGGCAGGAGCGGGCACTGTGCTCGCAGACCGACCCGGAAGCGTTCTTCCCCGAGAAGGGCGGCTCGACCCGCGAGGCGAAACGGATCTGTTCGCGGTGCGAGGTCAAGACGGAATGCCTCGAATACGCTCTCGGGCACGACGAGCGGTTCGGGATCTGGGGCGGGCTCTCCGAGCGGGAGCGGCGAAAGCTCAAGCGGCGGGCCGCCTGAGCTGAGGGGCCGAGCCGGGGCGGTGGGGGCCGCCCGGCTCA
Source organism: Micromonospora rifamycinica (assembly GCF_900090265.1). Taxonomy (NCBI): domain Bacteria; kingdom Bacillati; phylum Actinomycetota; class Actinomycetes; order Micromonosporales; family Micromonosporaceae; genus Micromonospora; species Micromonospora rifamycinica. The sequence continues at coordinate 3,312,433 of NZ_LT607752.1, read as the reverse complement.
CGCCCGACGGGTCACGGGGGTGACCGACGTCAGGGCGGTGCGGCGGCCCGACCGCGGGGGCGGTCGGCTACCGGGCGGCGCACCGGGCCACGTGAGATGGCCCGGTGCCGGGTCCGGTGGGGTGGAGCCGACGGCCAGAGGTCGGAAAGCGGTCAGGCCAGTTCGTCCGGGTCGACCCCGAGCAGGTTCGCCACCTGTTCGATGATCACGTCATGGACCAGGTCGGCGAGGTCCTCGCGGTCCATCGCGCGGAACTCCAACGGCCGCCGGTAGAGCACGATCCGGGGTGGCACCTCCTGTCGACCCGGCCGGCCGGGCAGCAGCCGGGCCAGCGGCACCTCGCCGTCCTCCAGCACGTCGGAGTCGTAGACGTTCAGGTCAGGCGGGACGTCCTCGACGGCGAACTCGACCCCGGCCAGCTCGGTGGCGAACCGGCGCTCCAGCGTCTCCACCGTGTCCAGCACCAGGTCGTCGAAGACCTCGGCCTTGGTCCGGGCCAGCGGCACGGTCGCCGGCACCAGCCGCCCGCGCAGGCCACGCCCGTGCCGGTCACGGTGGTTGCGCCGGCCGGCGCCGGGGCGGCGGTGTTCCGGACTCGTCATGAGGCAAAGGGTAGCCCGCAGCCCCGCCCGGCCCACCACGGCGCGCGTCGACAGGCGCGGCGGGAGCACCAGGTGCGAATTGTGATCACCGTGATGGGCGTGTCGCAAAGCGAACCGGTGCGCCGGACCCGGTAATGGGGATACCCTGCCGCACGTGAGGTCACCACGGCGCTGCTCCCGTAACGGCTGCCCCCGGCAAGCGGTCGCCACATTGACCTATGTCTACAACGAGTCGACCGCGGTCGTGGGGCCGTTGGCGGCATTCGCCGAGCCGCACACGTACGACCTGTGTGAGCAGCACGCCCGGAGCCTGACCGCCCCCCGGGGCTGGGACGTCGTGCGGCACGAGGGCGAGTTCGAGCCCCCGCCGCCCACCACCGACGACCTGGTCGCCCTGGCTGAGGCCGTCCGCGAGGCGGCCCGCCCGGTCGCCCCCCGCCCACCCCAGGACGACCAGACCCCCCACCCCCAGAACCAGAACCCCCCCACCGGCCGCCGAGGCCACCTCCGCGTGATCCCCCCCAACCACTGAACCCCGCACCCACCCCCGCGCGCCCCGGCCCCGTGCTCCCGCGCGCGTCCGTGCCCCCGCGCCCGAGCCCGCCCGTGCCCCCGCGCCCGTCCGTTACCCCCAGCCCGCCCCGGTGATCAAGAGGTTTGGGTCATCTTTGATCTTCAGCTTGACCCAAACCTCTTGATCACCGGCCTCACCGGCGTAACCGGCCTCACCGGCGTAACCGGCCTCACCGGCGTAACCGGCCTCACCGGCGTAACCGGCCTCACCGGCGTAACCGGCCTCACCGGCGTAACCGGCCTCACCGGCGTAACCGGCCTCACCGGCTTCAGCGGGGGTCGGCGGGCGGCAGGGAGGAGCCGGGGAGGGGCGCAGGGACTCAGGGGTTCAGTGGCCCAGGAGGTGGGCGAAGGTGGTGGCGCGGCGGGCGGGGCGGCCGGTGCGGTGTTCGGCTCCGTCCGCCGAGGACATCACCCGCAGGCCGGCGTTGATCGCCAACCAGCGCAGCGGCTCCGGCTCCCAGCGGGGGGAGCGGTGGCCGACCCAGGGGAGGGCGGTCAGCTCCGACTCCACGCCCCGGATCAGGTCGGCCAGGGTACGGCCGGCGAGGTTGCTCGTGCCCACCCCGTCGCCGACGTAGCCGCCGGCCCAGCCCAACCCGGACGACCGGTCCAGTCCGACCGAGGCGGACCAGTCCCGGGCCACCCCGAGCGGGCCGCCCCAGGCCCGGGCGACCGGCACGTCCGGCCCGAGCACCGGGAAGAGTTCCCCCAGCGTACGGCGGAGTGCGGCGAAGACCCGTGGCTCCCGGTCGTGGTCGGGGGAGATCCGCGATCCGAAGTGGTACGGGGCACCGCGCCCGCCGAAGGCCAGCCTGCCGTCCGCTGTGCGCTGGCCGTACACGATGAGGTGCCGGTAGTCGGAGAAGGTCTCCCGGTCGGCCAGCCCGATCCGCTGCCAGGTGGCCTCGGACAGCGGTTCGGTGGCGACCATCAGCGAGTAGACCGGGGCGACGGTCCGGCGGTGGCCGGGCAGCATCGGCGTGTACGCCTCGGTGGCCCGGACCACCACCGCCGCCCGTACCGTCCCGTGCGGGGTGACCGCCGCGCCGGGCCGGATCGCGGTGACCGGGGAGCGCTCGTACAGGGTCACCCCGTGCCGTCGCACCGCGCGGGCCAGGCCACGGACCAGCTTCGCCGGGTGCACGGCGGCGCAGTGCGGGGTGTACGTGCCACCGCGTACCCCCTCGGCGGCGCATCGGGCGGCGGCCCCGGCGGCGTCGAGCAGGACCAGGTCGTCGGGGTCGAGGCCGTGGTCGCGGGCCTCGTCGACGGCGGCGCGGGCCCGGCCGAGCTGGACGTCGGTACGGGCCAGCAGCACCGTCCCGCTGTGCTGCCAGTCGCAGTCGATCCCCTCGGCGGCGGCCACCCGGCCCACCTCGCGCACCGTATCCTGCATGGCCCGCTGCATCGCCAGCGCCTGTGGTCGGCCGTGCCGGCGGGCCAGCGCCGGCAGCGAGGTGGGCAGCAGCGCCGAGCACCAGCCGCCGTTGCGCCCGGACGCGCCGTACCCGGCGATCTCCGCCTCCAGCACGACGATCCGCAGCGTCGGATCGGCCACCGCGAGGTAGTACGCCGTCCACAGCCCGGTGTAGCCGGCACCGACGATCACCACGTCGGCGTCGGCGTCACCGGGCAGGGCCGGGAGCGGGGTCAACGGTTCGTTCACCGTGGACAGCCAGTGGGACAGCTCCTGGTAGCGCATTGCGGGCTCCGCGACGACAGCGCCGGCCGGGCCGGCGGGGCGGGGACGGTTACAGGCGGGACCACGCCTCGGTGAGTACGGCGCGCAGGATCTGCTCCATCTCGTCGAACTGCTCCTGCCCGGCGATCAGCGGCGGGGCGAGCTGCACCACCGGGTCGCCCCGGTCGTCGGCCCGGCAGTAGAGCCCGGCGGCGAAGAGCGCCGACGACAGGAAACCGCGCAGCAGCCGCTCCGACTCGGCCTCGTCGAAGGTCGCCCTGGTGGTCTTGTCCTTGACCAGCTCGATGCCGTAGAAGTAGCCGTCGCCCCGGACGTCGCCGACGATCGGCAGGTCGGTGAGCTTCTCCAGGGTGGACCGGAAGGCGTCCTGATGGGCCCGGACGTGGCCGATCAGGTCCTCCCGGGCGAACACCTCCAGGTTGGCCAGGGCCACCGCGCAGGAGACCGGGTGCCCGCCGAAGGTCACCCCGTGGGCGAACATGCCGGTCTCGGTGAGGAACGGCTCCATCAGCCGGTCGCTGGCGATCATCGCGCCGAGCGGGGCGTAGCCGGAGGTGATGCCCTTGGCGGTGGTGATGATGTCGGGCTGGTAGCCGTACCGGACGGCGCCGAAGTACTCGCCGAGCCGGCCCCACGAGCAGATCACCTCGTCGGAGACGAGCAGCACGTCGTACGTGTCGCAGATCTCGCGTACCCGCTGGAAGTAACCGGGCGGCGGCGGGAAGCAGCCGCCGGAGTTCTGCAACGGCTCCAGGAACACCGCCGCGACCGTGTCCGGCCCCTCCCGCTCGATGGCCCGGCGGATCTCGTCGGCGGCCCAGACGCCGAACGCCTCGGGCGAGTCGCCGTGCTCGGGAGCCCGGTAGAAGTTGGTGTTCGGCACCTTGATCCCACCGGGCACCAACGGCTCGAAGTCCGTCTTGATGCCGGGCAGTCCGGTGATCGACAGGGCGCCCATCGAGGTGCCGTGATAGGCGAGGTACCGGCTGACCACCTTGTGCTTGGTGGGCCTGCCGGTGCGCTTGAAGTAGGCACGGGCCAGCTTCCATGCCGTCTCGACGGCCTCCGAGCCGCCGGTGGTGAAGAAGACCCGGTTCAGGTCGCCGGGCGTCAGCGAGGCGATCCGCTCGGCCAGCTCGACGGCCTTCGGGTGGGCGTACGACCAGAGCGGGAAGTAGGCCAGCTCGCCGGCCTGCTTCGCGGCGGCCTCGGCCAGCTCGGTGCGCCCGTGCCCGGCGTTGACGACGAACAGCCCGGCGAGCCCGTCCAGGTAGCGGCGACCCTGCGCGTCCCAGACGTACGTGCCCTCGCCGCGCACGATGGTGGGCACCTCGCCGGTGGCGTAGCTGGCCATCCGGGTGAAGTGCATCCAGAGGTGGTCGGTGGCGTCGGCCATGTCAGCCCCATCGGTCACGGGCCGGTCAGGGGTGACACACCGGCCGCTCTGCCCACGGTTATCCCACAGCTCGACCGCGAAATGCAAGCCTAGTTCGCGTCAGCGGCGACGGATTCAGCATGAGTGGGGGTGCAATGCAACGGAATCCGTATGCCCCTGGGGATGGTGGCAGCCCGGCTGGATGCTCGCTCCGCCGACCCCGCGCCGGCCGGCCTCGGTGGGGCATGATCGACTCAATGGCGGCCAGCTAGCGGTATCCGGGCACGGGGGAGGCCGCCATACCGGCTCCCGAGAGTGGATCCAGGTGCACTTCCGGGACGCTTCGCGGACCTTCCGGGGCACCTTGCGGACCCTTGGGAGAGGTCCCGCGCCGACACGCCGATGACGGGCGGACGTCGACACGCACTGTGGCTACGGTGCGTCGGAGCGTGTCGGTCGGGCGGAAAGGGGCTGCCGGTGAACGAGGTGCTTCGGGTGGCGATGGCGGAACGCGGGGAGACGGTCGAGTCCCTGGCGCATCGGGTGGGGGTGGATCCGAAGACGGCGGGGCGGTGGCTCAGCTCGGGGCGGGTGCCGCATCCGCGTACCCGGGTGGTGGTCGCCGGAATTCTTGGCCGGGAGCCGGCCGAACTCTGGCCCGAGCCCTACCGTCGCCGCGACCTGCCCTGGTTCCGCCCGTGGGCGGAACTGGAACAGGACGCCACCTCGATCCGCTCATACCAGCCGCTGGTGTTGCCCGGCCTCGTGCAGACCGAGGACTATGCCCGAGCGGTACTGCGCGCCGGAGGGCTGTCCACCGACGAGGTCGAACAACTCGTCGTCAGCCGGTTGGCGCGGCAGGCGGTGCTCGACCGTGACCCTCCGCCGCAACTGGTGATCGTGGTCGACGAGGCTGTGTTGTGCCGGACGGTCGGCAATCCCGGGGTGATGGCCCGCCAGGTGCGTCACCTGGCGGACGTCGCTGGCCGGGAACATGTGCAGGTTCGGGTGATTCCTGCGGACGAGCCTTGGCACGCCGGTCTGGCCGGGCCGTTCATGCTGGCTCGGCTGCCGGATGGGTCCGAGGTGGCCTATCTGGACAACCAACTCCGTGGCGAGATGGTGACCGAGAGCGCCGACATTGCTAGCCTGGGCAGAAGGTGGGAGAGCGTAGCGGGCGAGGCGCTGTCCGTCCGCCAGTCGAGCGCCTTGATTCGGGAAGCGGTGAAGAGATGGACGTGATCGAGCCCCGCTGGCGCACGGCTACTCGGAGCAGCAGTAACGGTGGTGACTGTGTCGAGGTGGCGGACAACCTGTCCGGTCGGGTGCTGGTGCGGGACAGCAAGGACCGGGTCGGCGGCACGCTGACCTTCACCCCAGAGGTCTGGCGTGCCTTCGTCGCCGCCCAGAAGTGAGCGGTGGAGAGATGGACGTGATCGAGCCCCGCTGGCGGACCGCCAGCCGCAGCAGCAACAACGGTGGCGACTGTGTCGAGGTGGCGGACAACCTGTCCGGTCGGGTGCTGGTGCGGGACAGCAAGGACCGGGCCGGCGGCACGCTGAGCTTCGCCCCCGACGCGTGGCGCACCTTCGTCGTCGCCACCTCCCGCTGAGCCCCGGGGTGTGGATCGGGCCTGAGCCTCGCGTGGTGGACCACGGCGGGTGGGCTCAGGCCGTACCCCAGGTGTAGGTCTGCTTGCGGAGCTTGAGATAGACGAACGCCTCGGTGGCGAGCACCCCGGGCACCGACCGTAGCCGTTGCAGGATCTCCAGGAGGTGGGCGTCGTTGCGGCAGACCACCTCGGCGAGCAGGTCGAACGAGCCGGCGGTGATCACCACGTAGTCGATCTCCTCGAATCCGGCCAGCCGGTCGGCGACGGCCTCCAGGTCGCCGTCGGTGCGTAGGCCGATCATGGCCTGGCGGGGGAAGCCGAGCTGGAGCGGGTCGGTCACCGCGACGATCTGCATCACCCCGGCGTCGAGCAGTCGCTGCACCCGCTGGCGGACGGCCGCCTCGGAGAGCCCGACCGCCTTGCCGATGGTCGCGTACGGCCGGCGGCCGTCCTCCTGGAGCTGCTCGATGATCTGTTTCGCCACGTCGTCCAACAGCGCGTGACTGGCACCGTCGCGCACCGCGACGCGCCGGCCGCCGGTGCCGTTCTCCTGCTGTCGGATCGTCATCGACCGCTCCCCATGTCGGTTCCCCCAGCCGAGCCTAGTGCTATGGCGCAGTCTGGCGTAATTCGTCGTCAGAGGTTATTGCGGCAACGGAATCCCTTGTGGGGCTGGTCACCTCATGCCAGGATCGGTCGTCTCAGGCACCCGACCCCTCCCGCCGGCGCCGCACCCCCGTCCCCGCCGCCGACGGACGACCCCCTAGGAGTCGTCACATGCGTACTCCCCTCCGGCCCCTCACCCGGCGTGGACTGCTCACCGGCACCCTCGGATCGGCCGCCCTGCTCGCCGCGGGCGGCAGCCTCGCCGGCTGCGGCACGAAGGCCGCGACCCAGACCGAGGACGGCTGCAAGAGCGACGACCTGTCGGCCACGGAGAAGACCCTCGCCTTCTCCAACTGGCCGCAGTACATGGACGTGGACGACAAGGACGCGGCGAAGCGGCCCAGCCTCGACGCGTTCGTGGCCGCCAGCGGCATCAAGGTCACCTACACCGAGGACATCAACGACAACAACGAGTTCTTCGGCAAGGTGCAGAACCAACTGGCCGGCTGTCAGAGCACCGGGCGGGACATCATCGTCCTCACCGACTGGATGGCCGCCCGGATGATCCGGCTCGGCTGGATCCAGAAGCTCGACGCGGCCAAGCTGCCGAACGTGGCGGCCAACCTGCTGCCGTCGCTGCGCGGGCGCTCCTTCGACCCGGAGGACCGGATCGCCGTGCCGTGGCAGTCCGGCCTCGCCGGGCTGGCCTACAACGGCAGCGTGACCGGGGAGCTCCGGACGGTCGACGAGTTGCTCACCCGTGCCGACCTCAAGGGCAAGGTGACCGCCCTGTCGGAGATGCGGGACACCATGGGCCTGCTGCTTCAGTCGAACGGGCACGACCCGGCGAAGTTCACCCCGGCCCAGTTCGACGACGCGCTCAACAAGCTGCGCAAGGCCGTCGAATCCAAGCAGATCCGCCGGTTCACCGGCAACGACTACGCTCCCGACCTGGCCAAGGGGGACATCGCCGCGTGCATCGGCTGGTCCGGCGACGTGATCCAGCTGGCCGGTGACAACCCCAAGGTCAAATTCGTCGCACCGGACTCCGGGGTGATGCTGTTCAGCGACAACATGCTGGTGCCGAACAAGGCCACCCACCGGGCCAACGCCGAAGCGCTGATCGACTACTACTACCAGCCGACGGTGGCCGCCAAGCTGGCCGCCTACGTCAACTACATCTGCCCGGTCAAGGGCGCGCAGGCCGAGATGGAGAAGATCGACCCGGAGCTGGCCGCCAACCCGCTGATCTTCCCGGACGACGCCCTGCTGGCGAAGTCCAAGGTCTTCATGGCCCTGGACGAGAAACAGGAGAAGGAATACGAGTCGAAGTTCCAGCAGGTCATCGGGGCGTGAGCGGGATGGCGAACGAGGCACCGGCCGGTGACCTGCGGCTGGCCCACCTGACCAAGCGGTTCGGCGTCTTCACCGCCGTCGACGACCTCAGCCTGACCGTCCCGCAGGGCTCCTTCTTCGCCCTGCTCGGGGCGTCCGGCTGCGGCAAGACGACCACCCTGCGGATGATCGCCGGGCTGGAGGAGCCCACCGCCGGCCAGGTGCTCCTGGGCGACCGGGACATCGCCCGGCTGCGGCCGTACCAGCGGCCGGTCAACACGGTCTTCCAGAGCTACGCGCTCTTCCCGCACCTGGACATCGCCGAGAACGTGGCCTTCGGGCTGCGGCGGCGCGGCATCCGCAAGGTCGGCGACCAGGTCCGCCGGATGCTGTCGCTGGTCCAGCTCGACGGCTACGAACGGCGTCGCCCGGCCCAGCTCTCCGGCGGCCAGCAGCAGCGGGTCGCACTGGCCCGTGCCCTGATCAACCACCCGCAGGTGCTGCTGCTCGACGAGCCGCTCGGCGCGCTCGACCTGAAGCTGCGCCGGCAGATGCAGATCGAGCTGAAACGCATCCAGACCGAGGTCGGCATCACCTTCGTGCACGTCACCCACGACCAGGAGGAGGCCATGACGATGGCCGACACGGTCGCGGTGATGAACGCCGGGCGGATCGAACAGCTCGGCGCCCCGGCCGAACTCTACGAGTACCCGGCGACCGCGTTCGTGGCGAACTTCCTCGGCCAGTCCAACCTGCTCGCCGCCGACGCCGCCGGCCCGGCCGGGTCCGAGGTGCCGGTCACCGCGCGCGGCGTGCGCTTCTCGGTGCCCGTCGACCGGGCCCGCACCGACCGGGGTCCGGTCTACCTGGGGGTACGTCCCGAGAAGCTGCACCTGGTCGACACCGCCGACCAGGTGCCCACCGGCCACCAGCACGTCGACGGGGTGGTCACCGACGCGTCGTACGTGGGGGTGAGCACCCAGTACCTGGTGCGTACCGGATGGGGCAGTGAACTGTCCGCGTTCACGGCGAACAGCGGTCTGGTCGGGCAGCGGCCGGTCGGCGCGTCAGTGGTGGCGCACTGGGATCCCCGGCACGCCTTCCTGCTGCCCCGCGAGCCGGGCCAGGACGACCGGACCACCCCGCTGCTCGGCGAGCCGGTCGGGGCGCCGTCGTGACCGCACTGGCGCAGCTGGGCGGCGGGGGCCCGTCGGTCGCCTCGCCGCCACCGGCCCGGCCCGGCCGGCACCGACTGCTGCCGTACCTGCTGCTGGTGCCGGGGGCGGCCTGGCTACTGCTGTTCTTCGCCGTGCCACTGCTCCAGCTCGCCGCCGCCAGCCTCTACGACCCGGCCGGCTCGCTCTCCACCGGTTACGCGCTGACCTGGGCGTTCGGAAACTATCCGGAGGCGGTGCAGGCGTACTGGCCGCAGTTCGCCCGGTCGTTCGGCTACGCCGGGGCGGCGCTGCTGCTGGCGCTGCTGCTGGGCTACCCGCTGGCGTACGCGATCGCGCAGAAGGCCGGCCGGTGGAAGAACCTGCTGCTGGTCTGCGTGGTCGCCCCGATGTTCACCAGCTTCCTGGTACGTACCCTGGCCTGGAAGACCATCCTGTCGGACAATGGCGCGCTGGTCGGGCTGCTGCGGGACGTGCACCTGCTCGGCCCGGACGGGCGACTGCTCGCCACCCCGGTCGCGGTGGTGCTCGGGTTGACGTACAACTTCCTGCCGTTCCTGGTCCTGCCGTTGTACGCGAGCCTGGAGCGGCTCGACTACCGGCTGCTGGAGGCGGCCAGCGACCTGTACGCCAGCCCGCTGCACACCTTCCGGAAGGTCACCCTGCCGCTGTCGATGCCCGGACTGACCGCCGGCACCCTGCTCTTCTTCATCCCGGCGACCGGCGACTACATCAACGCCGAACTGCTCGGCACCCCCAACGAGTACATGATCGGCAACGTGATCGACTCGGCGTTCCTGGTCCGGTTGGACTACCCGCAGGGTGCCGCCCTGTCGTTCCTGCTGATGGCTGCGATCCTCGCGGTCGTCTTCGTCTACCTGCGCCGCGCCGGCACGGAGGATGTCCTATGAGGATGTCGCGGTGGTTGGCCGACCGGTGGGTGATGATCGTCGCCCTGCTGGTGCTCGGCTACCTGTTCCTGCCGATCGCCGTGGTGGCCGGGCTGTCCCTCAACCGCCCGTCCAGCCGGCTGTCCTACGACTTCAACGAGTTCACCCTGGACAACTGGCGACAGCCCTGCGCCACCCCCGAGATGTGCGACGCGGTGGTCCGCAGCGTGCAGATCGGGTTCATCGCCACCGTCGGGGCCACCCTGATCGGCACTCTGATGGCGTTCGCCCTGGTCCGGCACCGGTTCCGGGGGCGCAGCGGGGTCAACCTGCTGATCTTCCTGCCGATGGCGACGCCGGAACTGGTGATGGGCACCTCGCTGCTCGCCCTGTTCGTCTCGGCCGGGGTGCCGCAGGGCTTCTGGACCATCGTCATCGCGCACGTGATGTTCTGCGTGTCGTTCGTGGTGGTGACGGTCAAGGCCCGGCTCGCCGGCATGGACCGGCGGCTGGAGGAGGCCGCGATGGACCTCTACGCCAGCGAGTGGCAGACGTTCCGGCGGATCACCCTGCCGCTGGTGCTGCCCGGCATCGTGGCCGCCGCGCTGCTCGCCTTCTCGCTGAGCTTCGACGACTTCATCGTGACGAACTTCAACGCCGGCACCACCGTCACCTTCCCGATGTACGTCTGGGGTGCCGCCCAGCGGGGCATCCCGCCGCAGGTCAACGTGATCGGCACGGCGATGTTCGGCATCGCCCTGCTGCTCGTCGGGCTGAGCATGCTGCGCGGTCGACGGTCCCGACGGGCCGCGCTCCCGGTCGCCGACGTGACCGGTCGACGGGCGACAGGCCTGTCGTGAACCTCCCGCATACCGGCCGGGCGCTCGTCGAGGCGACGCCCGGCCGGTATGTGCACCACCGCCCCGATCCTCCCCGTCCGGCCGCCGACATCCACCTCACCCGCTGGTCGCCGGTCCGCGCCGACGCGTACGCGCACGACGACCGGCGTCAGCACTGGTTCCGTACGCTCGATCGTCTTGGTTTGGGGTTCGATTCCTGATGCGTATCCTGCTCGTCGGCGCCGGCGGGGTCGGCTCCGCCGCCGTCGCCATCGCCGCCCGCCGGTCCTTCTTCGCCACCGTCGTCGTCGCCGACTACGACCTGACCCGGGCCGAGCGGGCCGTCGCCGGACACGGTGGCCGGTTCGTCGCCGCCCGACTCGACGCCTCCTCGGCGGACGCGGTCGCCGCGCTCTGCCGGGAGCACCGGATCACCCACGTGCTCAACGCTGTCGACCCGCGCTTCGTCATGCCGATCTTCGACGGGGCGTTCGCCGCCGGGGTCGACTACCTGGACATGGCGATGTCGCTGTCCCACCCGCACCCGGCGCGGCCCTACACCCAGACCGGGGTGAAGCTCGGTGACGAGCAGTTCGCCGCCGCCTCGGCCTGGGTGGACGCCGGCCGGCTGGCGCTGTGCGGCATCGGCATCGAGCCGGGCCTGTCCGACGTGTTCGCCCGGTACGCCGCCGACGAGCTGTTCAGCGAGATCGACGAGATCGGCATCCGGGACGGGGCGAACCTCACCGTCGACGGGTACGACTTCGCTCCGTCGTTCTCCATCTGGACCACCATCGAGGAGTGCCTCAACCCGCCGGTGATCTGGGAACGGGACCGTGGCTGGTACACCACCGAACCGTTCAGCGAACCGGAGGTCTTCGACTTCCCGGCCGGTATCGGCCCGGTCGAGTGCGTCAACGTCGAACACGAGGAGGTGCTGCTGATCCCGCGCTGGGTCAAGGCCCGGCGGGTCACCTTCAAGTACGGCCTCGGTGACGAGTTCATCGAGGTGCTGAGGGCGCTGCACAAGGTCGGTCTCGACTCGACCACCCCGGTGTCGGTGCGCGGCGTGCAGGTCTCTCCCCGCGACGTGGTGGCCGCCAGCCTGCCCGACCCGGCCACCCTCGGCGACCGGATGCGCGGCAAGACCTGCGCCGGCACGTACGTCACCGGCACCGGCCCGGACGGACGGCCCCGCCGGGTGTACCTCTACCACGTGGTCGACAACGAGTGGTCGATGCGGGAGTACGGCCACCAGGCGGTGGTCTGGCAGACCGCGGTCAACCCGGTGGTGGCCCTGGAACTCCTCGCCACCGGCGGCTGGTCCGGCGTCGGCGTGCTCGGCCCGGAGGCCCTGCCCCCGCGCCCCTTCCTCGACCTGCTCACCGACTACGGCTCCCCCTGGGGAATAGAAGAACGCTAACCCCCCGCCCTCCCTGCTGCCCGCCCTCCCCTCCCTCCCCGTCGATCATGGAGTTGTGGTGGGTGATTGGTAATCTTTCGTGGCTTTCGCGGGGCACCACAACTCCATGATCGGCAGGTGGGGTGGGCGGGTGGGGCGGGGGTGGGGGGACGGGGGTGGGGCGGGGTTGTCCACAGGGGGTGGGGGAGGTGGGTGGGGGGTTGTCCACAGGGGGTGGTGGGGAGGTTGGGTGGTGGGCAGGGTGGGTGACTATGGCGGGGCGGCTGTTGCGGTACTCGGAGTTGTTGTCGGCCGGATGGAGCCGGGAGGAGGTTCGGCGGGCGGTCGGTGAGGGGGAACTGCGCCGGTGGTCGCGGGGTGTCTACGGGCCGGGAGAGGCCGGTGCGCTGGGGGAAACAGGTGGGTCGGGGGGCGTCCGGGTGGCGCGGAGCAGCCGGGGTCCGGGTGGTGTCGGTGGGTCGGGGAGTGCCGGGGTGGCGGGGAGTGCCTGGGCGGCGAGCGGTGTCGGGGTGGCGGGGAGTGCCTGGGCGGCGAGCGGTGTCGGGGTGGCGGGGAGTGCCTGGGCAGCGGGGAGTGTCCGGGTGAGGCGGAGCAGCCGGGGTCCGGGTGGTGTCGGTGGGGTGGTGGGTGAGGAGGGCGTCCGGTGGCAGGCGCTTCTGCGTCGGCTTCCGGAGGGGGCGGTCGTCGGCTTCCACTCGGGTGCTCGACTGCACGGGTTCGGTGTCGTGCCCAGCGAGGATCTCCACGTGATCGTGCCCGCCGGTGGGATGGTGCCGCAGATCCGGGGCGTCGTGGTGCACCAGGCGGTGCTTGCCGTACCTGAGCCGGTTTTGCTGGCCGGTCTGCCGTGCGCTCCCGCGGACCGGTGCGCGGTGGACCTGGCCAGGACGGTCGCCAGGCTGGACGCGTTGCCACTTCTCGACCTGTGCCTGCGGGTGGGCGCTTGTCGTCCCGAGGAGTTGACTGCCGAGCTTGCCCGACACGCGCGGTTGCGGGGTGTCGAGCAGGCACGGCAACTGGTACGGCTCGCCGACCCCAGGTCGGAGTGCCGGCAGGAGAGCCAACTCCGGCTCGTCCTGATCGACGGTGGGCTGCCGGCACCGGAGCCACAGATCTGGGTGTCGGATGACGACGGCTTTCGGCGCTACCGCTTGGACCTCGGGTACCGGCGATCACGCGTCGGCATCGAGTACGACGGGCTGTCCCACCTCGACCGCGACCGTCTCAACCACGACCGTGCCCGGATGAACTGGCTGGCGGCACAGGGCTGGCGCATGCGCCACTTCACCGCCCGAGACCTCTACCACCGCCCCACCCTCATCACCACCCAGATATCCGCCCTCCTCCACCCCCACCCCCCACCTTGTCGATCTTGAAGTTGTGGGGAGCGCAAAACAGTATCAAAAGACCTGAAAAGCCCACCACAACTCCTTGATCGACGCCGGGATCGAGGGATGTGGGGAGGTTGGTTGAACGGGGGGCGGGTTGGGGCCGTATCAGGCGGTGCAGGCAACGACGACGGGAGACGTGGTGAAGGTGCAGCGCAAGCACGTACTGGCAGCGGGGGTCGCGGCGGTCGCCACGGCGGTGGTCGCAGTGGGCACCGGATTCGGGTTCGCCGACACCGCGCCCGCCCGTCCGAGCCTCTGCTCCGGGCCGGTCACCTTCTCCGCCGAGGGTGGCACACCCGCCGCGACGAGTGACCGGTTCCCGGTGGGGACACGGTTGCGGGTGACGAACCTCGACAACGGGATGGTGACCACGGTGTCGGTGAGCGGGCCGTCGGGCAGTTGTGTGCTGCTCAACGCCGCCGCGATGGAGCTGGTCCGGGAGCCTGGCAAGAACGTCATCCGCCGCAACGTGGTCGAGCGGGTCGGCGTCGACGCGCCGGCGGCCCCCGCCCCCGGCGAGACCCGCCCCGGCGCGGCCCAGCCGCCGGTCACCCTGCGGCCGGTACCGTCGTCGACCGGCGCGGTCGTCCAGCCCGGCGGCGTGTGCAGCGGCTCGGTCACCTTCTCCGCCGAGGGCGGGAAGCCCGCCGCGACGAGTGACCGGTTCCCGGTGGGGACACGGTTGCGGGTGACGAACCTGGACAACGGGAAGGTGGCGACGGTGTCGGTGAGCGGGCCGTCGGGCAGTTGTGTGCTGCTCAACGCCGCCGCGATGGAACTGCTGCGGGAGCCCGGCAAGAACGTCATCCGGCGCAACCTGGTCGAGCTGGTGCGCTGAGCGCACCAGCGGCGACCTGGCTGCGCGGCGACCCGGGCGGTGCCGATCGGGGCCTGGAGGTCAGCCGAAGGCGGCGTCCAGGATGTCCAGCCCCCGGGCCAACTCGTCGTCGGAGATGACCAGCGGCGGCAGGAACCGCAGCACGTTGCCGTAGGTGCCGCAGGTGAGGGTGAGCAGGCCGGCGGCGTGGCAGGCCGCCGAGACGGCGCTGGCGGCGGCCGGGTCCGGGACCAGGCCGCCCGGCCGGACCAGCTCCACGGCCAGCATCGCGCCCCGGCCGCGTACCTCCGCGATCCGGGGGTCGCGGGCGGCGACGGCGCGCAACCGGTCGGCGAGGACCGCCCCGATCCGGCGGGCGGCGGCGGCCAGGTCCAGCTCCCGCATCGTGGCGATGCTGGCCAGGGCCGCCGCGCAGGCGATCGGGTTGCCGCCGTAGGTGCCGCCGAGGCCGCCGACGTGCACCGCGTCCATCAGCTCGGCCCGGCCGGTCACCGCCGCCAGCGGCAACCCCCCGGCGATCCCCTTGGCCAGGGTGACCAGATCCGGCACCACGCCCTCGTGGTCGCAGCCGAACCAGTCACCGGTCCGGCAGAAACCGGTCTGGATCTCGTCGGCGACGAACACCACCCCGGCCGCCGTCGCCCACTGGCGCAGCGCCGGCAGGAAACCCGCCGCCGGTACGACGAAACCGCCCTCGCCCTGGATCGGCTCGATCAGCAGCGCGGCCACGTTCTCCGCCCCTACCTGCTTCTCCACCAGGTCGATCGCCCGTGCCGCCGCCTCCGCCCCGGACAGCCCGCCGTCGCGCAGCGGGTACGACATCGGCACCCGGTGGATCTCCCCGGCGAACGGCCCGAACCGGTGCTTGTACGGCATGTTCTTCGCGGTCAACGCCATGGTCAGGTTGGTCCGGCCGTGGTACGCGTGCTCGAAGACCACCACCGCCTGCCGGCCGGTGGCGTGCCGGGCGACCTTCACCGCGTTCTCCACCGCCTCGGCACCCGAGTTGAACAGCGCCGAACGCTTCTCGAACGTTCCCGGGGTCACCACGTTGAGCTGCTCGCAGACCGCCACGTACGACTCGTACGGCGCCACCATGAAACAGGTGTGGGTGAAGCGTTCGACCTGCGCCCGTACCGCCTCCACCACCCGGGGGGCGGAGTTGCCGACGCTGGTGACCGCGATGCCGGAGGCGAAGTCGATCCACTCCCGCCCCTCGACGTCGGTGATCGTTGCGCCGCTGGCGGTGTCCACGTAGGAGTGGATCACGCTGCCGACGCCACGGGCCACCGCGGCACCCCGCCGCCGGTGCAGCTCCGCGCTGGAGACCATGTGATCAGCCTCCGACGTGGTGCATGACGTGCTTGACCCGGGTGTAGTCCTCCAGGCTGTAGACCGACAGGTCCTTGCCGTGCCCGGAGTGCTTGAAACCGCCGTGCGGCATCTCCGACACGAACGGGATGTGGGTGTTCACCCAGACGCAGCCGAAGTCGAGCCGGCGGGTCATCCGCATCGCGCGGCCGTGGTCCTTCGTCCAGACCGAGGCGGACAGCCCGTAGTCGACGCCGTTGGCCCAGCGCACCGCCTCGTCCTCGTCGGTGAACCGCTGCACGGTGATGACCGGGCCGAACACCTCCTGCTGGACGATCTCGTCGGCCTGGCGTAGCCCGGAGACCACGGTGGGGGAGTAGAAGTAGCCGCGCCCGCCCACCCGCGCGCCACCGGTGTGCAGGTCGGCATGGTCGGGCAGCCGGTCGACGAAGCCGCTGACCCGGGCGAGCTGGTCGGCGTTGTTCAGTGGGCCGTAGAGCACGTCGGCGTCGTCCGGGGCACCCGTACGCGTGTTGCGGGCCTGCTCGGTGAGGGCCGCCACGAAGTCGTCGTGCAGGCCGGGGCCGACCAGCACCCGGGTCGCCGCTGTGCAGTCCTGGCCCGCGTTGAAGTAGCCGCCCGTCGCGATCGCCTCGGCCGCCGCCGCCACGTCCGCGTCGTCGAAGACCACCACCGGGGCCTTGCCACCCAGCTCCAGGTGGGTGCGCTTGAGGTCCGGCGCGGCGGCGGCGGCGACCTCCATGCCGGCCCGGGTCGAGCCGGTGATCGACACCAGCTGCGGGGTCGGGTGCGCCACCAGGGCACGACCGGTGTCCCGGTCGCCGCAGACCACGTTGAACACCCCCGGTGGGAAGAACTCGGCGGCGATCTCGGCCAGCAGCAGCGTCGACACCGGCGTGGTGTCCGACGGCTTCAACACCACCGTGTTGCCGGCCGCCAACGCCGGGGCGATCTTCCAGACCGCCATCATCAGCGGATAGTTCCACGGGGTGACCTGCGCACAGACGCCGATCGGCTCGCGCCGCACGTAGGAGGTGTGCCCCGCCAGGTACTCCCCGGCCGAGCGACCCTCCAGCATCCGGGCCGCCCCGGCGAAGAAGCGGAACTGGTCCACCGCCGGTGGCAGCTCCTCCTCGGCGGTGAGCTGGCGCGGCTTGCCGGTGTTGCGCACCTCCGCGTCGACCAGCTCGGCGGCCCGGGACTCCACCGCGTCGGCGAGCTTCAACATCGCCCGCTGCCGCTCCGCCGGGGTGGTGTCCCGCCAGGTCTCGAAGGCGGTGGCGGCGGCCCGCATCGCCGCGTCCACGTCCGCCGCGCCGGAGACGGGCGTCCGGGCGAAGACGTCACCGGTGCAGGGGTCGATCAGGTCGGCGTGACCGCCGTCCACCGGGTCCACGTACGTGCCGTCGACGAAGTTGCGCAGCTGCTGGTCGCTCATGATGAGGTCGCTCCAGGGATGGCGGGGAGTCGGATCAGCGGAGGTAATCGCAGTCTGACTGCCATCTTGGCTACTGAATTCGCGGCAGACAAGGGCTGAGGCCACTGTTTCCGTGCGGCACCGGCTTTCCCGCGCGGCGGGGGGCGTCCCGACGCCTCACCAGGTGCCGTCGTCGCGGACCCGGGGCGGTGCGAGGCCGAGGAGCAGGGTGGTCAGCGCGGCGTCGATGTCGTCACCGAGAAACCACTCACCGGCCTGGTCCAGCGCGAAGACCCGGCCGCGCTCGTCGACGGCCAGGATGCCGTCCGGGTGTTGAGCACCGATCGGAAACAGGCGTACGCCGAGCACGGCACCGAAGTCCGCCAGGGTGTCGACGGTGTACGCGGCGTGCACGGGGTCGATGGAGAACCGCGAGATCCACACCTGCCGCCCGGGGCCGCGCCGACCGGAGACGAGCCCCGGGAACCTGGTGAGGGCGTCCAGCGCGGATGCGAGGTCGGGATGCCCGCGGGAGATCTCCATCGTTTCCGCGATCGCCTCCTCGGCAAGCCCATCGTCACCGAACCCTGGACGCCAGCCCGCGCTCACCAGCGCGTCGGCGACCTCCGAGGGGAACCGTCCCGGCTCGGGTGATGCCTGCTCCCCGGACCGCCACTGCCGGGTGAACGCCAGCTCCGACCAGCCGACGACCGCGAAGTGGACCAGGAAGTCGAGGCAGGAGTCGCACGGGCGTTCCGCCGGGCCGGCAAACGGATCGCCGGGCTCGCGGACCAGGAAGACGTCCACTCCGGTCGCCAGGAGCAGCGACCGGGCCTCGCGCATGGTCAGCGGAGGCTGGCCGGCGGCGGCGCGGCGGTGGTCGTACTCGTGCAGCACGTCGGAGACGACGACCATCTCGGCGTGCCGCTCACCCCCGCGTACCAGGTGCCCCGGGGGTAGCTCGTCGAGGTAGGCCTGGACCAGCGGGTGATGCCGCAGCGCCACCTCGCCCTTGACGCCGTGACCGAGGTAGGTGCGGCCCTCGACGGTCAGGTGCGCCACGGTGGCCGGCGTCGGCAGCCGGCGGATCTCGCGCCGCAGCAGGCTGGCCGGGTCGACGGTCCGCGGGGCGGGGGTGCCGGTGGGCCGGCTGCGGCGGTACATCTGCTGCACCACGGCCGCCGGCACCCGGGGCCAGGTGGTGACCTCGCCGGTCTCCTTGTCGACGACGGTGGTCGGCAGGTCGCCGGGGTTGGTGTCGACCGCGCGGTCGACAGTCGACCGGATCACGTAGCCCAGGTCGAACTCGTCGAGCGTGGCCCGGCACTCGTGGCCCAGGCGTCGCGAGTCACGGCGGGCCCACACGTCGGCGAGCTGCTCGGCCTGTCGGCGATCGATCACCGTCCGAAACTACCGGACCCCACGGGATCGTGGCAGCCGGTATGGTTCGCCTGACTGACGGTGACCGGGGAGGGTGGCCTTGGCCGAGAGGGTGGACCGGGACGCGAACGATGCGCTCCGGGCGCGGTTCGACGAGGTTTACGGCCAGTACCGGCGGTTGCGGTCCGGCGTGGACGATCTGCGGTCCGCACTGACCGAGCTGCGGGTCACCGAGCGTTCGGACGACGGCCAGGTCACCGCGACGGTGGGCGCCCGAGGTGAGCTGATCTCGGTGGAGCTGACCGGCGAGGTCTATCAGGACCGCGATCACCACGCGCTGAGCCGGAAGATCACCACGACGGTGCGCCGGGCCTGCGCCCGGGCGGCCACGGCCACCCAGGAACTGGTCGCCGCCCACCTGCCGGCCGGCTCGGGATCGGTGGATTTCCTGCGTACGGGCGACTTCGGCGCACTGCTCGGGCGAGCCGACGCGGTGCTCCGGCGGGAGGACGAACGGCATGGGTGAGGGGCAGCTCTGGCTCGACCCGGCCCGGGCCCGGCGGGGCGGCACCGACCTGCGCCTGGCCGGTGAGTCGGTGTCGGCCCGCCGGGCCGGCCTCGGCGGGGAGATCGCGGCGGCCAGCGCACCCCGTCCGTGGGGTCGGGACGACATCGGTGCCGCCTTCGAGAAGAGCTACCGGTCCTCCGAGGAGATCCTGCTGCGCGCCTGGGCCGGGCTCGGCCGGTCGCTGGAGGGGCTCGGCACCGACGTGGTGACCTCGGTCGACGCCAACCTTCGGACCGACGCGGCGACCGGCCGGCGCTTCGACGGGGTGGCCGACCCGGGCCGTCGGCGCTGACCTGCGGGGGAAGTCGTGACCGTGCTGCCGAGCCCGATCCCGCACCCCCTCGACTTCAGCCCCTGGGACCTGCCGGGCTGGGTCTACGAGGCGCTCGACTGGGTGGTCGGCGTGGAGTGGCCGGAGGGGAACGAACGCGCCGTCTGGGACCTCGCCGACCAGTGGTACGCCGTGGCGGGTGCCCTGACCGGCCCACGTGCCGACGCGGTCGCCGCCGCCACCGAGATCCGCAACGGATACGGCGGGGCGGGGGCGGTCCCGGACGCCTTCGAGGCGGCCTGGCGACGGCTGGCCGACGGCGACGAGGCCCCGCTGTCGGTGCTGCTCACGGTCAGCACTGACCTGGGCCGCCTGGTCGAGGAGTGCGGCTGCGACATCGAGGCCGCCAAGCTCGAGGTGTGGATCGAACTCGGCCTCCTGGTCGTGGAGCTGCTCGCGCTCGCCGTCGCCGCCGCGCTCACCGCCGGGGTCGCCTCACCGGCGGCCGGCGCGGCGGTTACCGCCAGCCGGCTGGTGATCCAGCAGATCTTCCGCCGGTTGACGGCGCAACTGGCCAAGAAGGCGCTCCGGCAGGGCCTCAGGGAAGCGGGCGAGCGGGCCGCCAAGGAAGTGGCCAGGGGCGGGATGCGCGGGCTGGGCAAGCGGGCGGTCCAGGGGGGTCTGTACGAGGCGGGGGAGGAGGCCGGCGTCAGCCTGGCGACGCAGGCGTACCAGAACTCCACCGGTCGCCGGCACGGCCTCGACCTGGCCGATCTCGGTGCGTCGGCGCTCGGCGGGTTGGCCGGTGGCGCGGTCGCACCCCTGGCCGGCCTGGGGCGGCACGCCACCGGCCGGGGCGCCCGGGTCGGTGAGCACTTCGGCCGCGAGATGACCGGTGAGGTGCTCGCGGAGGGTGCGGCGGGGCTGGCCACCGGCCAGGGTGTGTTGTCGCTGGAGGAGGCGAGCCGGGCTGCCGTCTCCGGGGCCGCGGGTTCGGCGACCGGCCAGGCGGACGCCGCGCTGCACGCCCGGCTCGACGGTCGGCTGCATGCGTTGGCCGACGCGGCCCCGGTGCCCACGGCCTTTCCCGGTCTGTCACCGCCGGTCGGCGGTGACCGGGCAACCCCGTCCGCTGATGCTCCGGTGCAGGCGTCCGCCGGTGCCGCCGCACCGACGCCGGCGGTGCGGGTCGATCCGGCCCTGGTGACCGGCGACGGCCCCGGCACCGCTGTCGAAGCGTCGTCTCCCCCTCCACAGGCGCCGACCGGCCACGGTCCTCTCGTCGGGGGACCGGCAGAGGTGACGTCGGAGGCGCCTGCGGCCTCACGCCCGGCGGCCACGGACCATCCGACCGCCGACTATCCGACCGCCGACCATCCGGCCGCCGACCATCCGGCCAAGGACCATCCGACCGCCGCAGTTCCGGTGTCGGTCGCGGCCGCATCGATGTCGTCCAGTCCTACGCTGTCGTCGGTCACGACAGACTCGGCGACGTCCCCGGTGACGGCGGGCCGATCCACCGAGACGGTGACGTCGGCGCTGGTCGCGTCGCCCGGTGTCGACGCCGCGCAGGTCAACACGGCCGCCAGCACGACGACAGCGGGCGGGTCACCGGCGGGAACCGCCTCGTCACCCACCGGGGATTCGTCGTCGGGACGCGTGACCTCGGCCGGTCCCGTCGCCGGAGTTTCGTTCGGGTCACCACCCGGTGTCCCGGTGGGGCCAGCACCGACGGCGGGTCCGCCGGCACACGGCAGCGCAACGCCTTCGGTGCCGCACCTCCCGCCGGCTGCCGGAGCCGGGCACCCGGGCATCGACGGCGACGGCGAGAGGCGGGGTGCCCGACGCTTCCCGCTGCTGGAGGCGCTGGCACCCGGGCCGGTGGTCGCACCTGCCACCGAGCCGGTCGTCCCGACGCCCCGGGCGGACGACGAGCCACCCCGCCCGAGGACGCCGCAGTGGTACGCCGCCATGTGGGCGGCCGAACGGGAGGCGCTGGACCGCCGCCGTTATCAGGGCTACTTCGAGGCGCAGCGACACTGGTTCGAGGACCGGCGTCGAAGGGACGAGGCTGGCTTCCGGAGAGAGCTCGCTCGTGAGCACGAAGCGAGGGCGCAGCGTGCTGCTCGACGGGCAGAAAGTCTGCAGCGCGACGATCGCATCGAGCTGGCCAACTGGTTCCAGGGAATAGCCCGTCAGGCGCAGCGGGACGCGAACGGCCACCGGGATCTCGCGGAAGCGATCCTTGCGGGTCGGGTAGTTCCGGACACGGTGTTCGTGGCGGACCCGGCCGACTTCTCCCGTATCAACGGCGACGTGGCCGAGTTGGCGGTCGGTGGGGTCGAGACGGGCGACCGGTCGGCCTTGACCGGCGACGACAGCCCGCCGCCCATCGACCGTTCCCGCAGGTACGGGCGGGTCGGCGGGTTGCGACCACCGCTCGCCCTGCACCAGACCGACCTCGAACGACAGCTGCCCCGGCAGCCGGACGGCAGCGTCGTGCGGACCGCCGACCCCCGGCAGGGTGGGTGGTTCGCGCTGGCCAACGACGGCGGCCCGCAGGCCGACCCGACCCGGGGCATCAACTGCCTGGACTGCACCCTGTCCCTGTTCGAGACGTGGGTGCACGGTCGGCCGAGGGTGGCCGCGCCCCGTACCTTCGACGGTTACCTGCAGGGCGACATCCGGCGTCCGGTCAATGGTGAGGTCGATGGTCCCGGCCGGGTCGAAGAGGTCACCGGCGGACGGTTCCAGAAGCTCTTCGCCGTCGACGAGGGTGCCCCACCGGGGCCGGCAGCGCTGCGCCAGTCCGTCGAGCGGGGCTACCGCAACCTGCGTGACCAGCTCGTCCTGGGAGGGCACGGCAGCTACGCCTTCCTGATCACCGAGTGGGAGAACGGCGGCTCGCACGCCTGGGTGGCGCTCAACCAGAACGGTGCGGTGCTGTACCTCGACCCGCAGGCGGGAACGGTCCGCGACCGCCCTCTCTACGCCCACGCCGGGCGGCGGCACCCCGACAACGTCGTCGGCATCGACGCGCTGATCCTCGGTGCGGACGCCCGGCCGATGCCGTTGGGCGGGCTGGCGCGGGGCCGGTTCAGTGTCCGCCCCGATCTGCCCGACCACCCGCCGGCACCCGACGACGAGCAGGGATACGGCGACCCGTACCTCAACCGCCTCCACCTGCTCGACGGACCCGGTGGGGCGGACCACCCGGCCGATGCGCAGGGTGATGTGCCGCCGAGCGATCCGGGTGCCGAACCGGTGGAGGTGATGGCCGAACTATCCGTTCACGAGCGCGGGGAGCTTGACAAGGTCCGTGAACAGGCGGCGATGGTAGCCGACGAGGTGGAAAACACCCTAGGTCGGCTTGCCGCCCGGGTGGGCGGCGCGTTGGGAGTGGGCGGCGCTGTCGAGCTGCGTGACCAGGAGTTCCGGCTGAAAAGTCCGCTGTCCCTGGCCCGCAAGTTCCTCGACGAGGCAAGCTCGGTCGGCATCTCGGTCGAGGAGTTCAGTGTGGAGGTCAACGATGTTCTGAGGTTCTGTTTCGTCGTATCGCCGGCAGTGTCGTACGAGGAGGCGGTGCGCAGAATCCTGGCGGAGTTGAACAGTGCGGGGTTCACGGTTGACGAGGGCTCCTGTAAGAACTTCTGGCGGGCCGGCAACCGGTTCTACGGATTCAACTGCACCGTCCGCTGCCCGGAAGGGCAGCTCTTCGAGTTGCAGGTGCACAGTCGGTCTTCCCGAGCCGCGTGGTTGGAGACGCATCACGCGTACGAGGTGCTGCGCCGTACGACCCAGTCCCCGGTGCGACGTGTCGAAGCATTCCTCGAGATGCTGTCGATGAACCGCTGCTATGGAATGCCGGCTGAGGTGCCTACACGTCTTGCCGAGTCCTTTCCGGCGAAGGATGCCAGCTTTGCGAAGTGGATACACCTCAACAGGGGCGTCTGGTGGTCCTACATCGAGGTCCTCCGGGCCGATGGACGAGACTTTGCTGGTGTCGCCGCGCGGTTCGGGCTGACGGCGCAGGACTTCCCCGTATCTCCCGAACTGGAGCGTCAATTGGAGCGTCAGAGTGTTGACCTACTACGTTCTGTCCCGTAACGCCCAGCCGGTAGGCGTGTTCGTGACCGATCCGGCCCGGGGACACGCCTTGATGTGGGACCACCGTCGACGCTCATGGGCGTACAACCCTGAGCGTGTCACCCGTTTTCTTGACGATCATCGAAATTTCGAACGGTACCGAGAGGTGGACCGGGCTACCGCCGACCGGGCTGCGGCCTCGGTGACGGGCGGGCGGCCCCTTCCGGACGACGAGACGATCGAAGGCATTTTCGAGCAGGCGGCGACAGGCTAGTTCCCTGGTCCGGTGGTGAGCTGGTCGCCGTAGGTGAGGCGATCAGGATGGGTGGTGGATGGGGTGTGCGGCCCTTCGGCTGGGGTGGCCGCCGACGGGAGCAGCTAGAGAAACCGGCGCTTTGCGGTGCTCAAATAGGGTGAAGCCATGGCTGACCCTGCTGCCGGTAGACGTCGTACCACCGCCTGGGTCTCGGGCCTGCTCGTCGGGATCGTCATCGGGTGGATCATGTTCGAGGACGCCGTCGGCGTGGTGTTCGGGATCTCCATCGGTGTCGCCTTCGCGATCGCCTTCGGCGCCTTCGACAAGAGGGCCGACAAGGAGGTCGACAAGGAGAACGGGGAGGTCGACAAGGAGAACGGGGAGGGCAGGCGTGACGGTGGGTCGGGCTGAGCCGGCCGGGCCGCGGGAGTGGTACGACGGCAGCGGGCACCAGGCGTTGACGGTCGCCGAGGCGATGGCCGTACAGGACCGGTTGCGGTCGCGCGCGGACCTGGTCGGGCCGGGACCATGCCGGCCCGCGACGGTGGCCGGCCTCGACGTGGCGTACGCCGAGGGTGGTGACCGGCTGGCCGCGGCCGTGACCGTGCTCGACGCCGAGACCCTGGAGGTGGTGGACCGGGGGGTCAGCGTCGGTCGGCCCGCCTTCGGGTACGTGCCGGGGCTGTTCGCCTTCCGGGAACTGCCGGCGTTGCTGGCCGCCCTGGACCGGCTGACCATCCGCCCCGAGCTGCTGATCTGTGACGGGCACGGGCTGGCCCATCCGCGCCGGTTCGGGTTGGCCTGCCACCTGGGCGTGGTGACCGGGCTGCCGGCGATCGGGGTGGGCAAGACCCCGCTGGTCGGCACGTGGACCGGCCCCGGCCCGCGCCGGGGCGACAGCGCGCCGCTGGTGGACGCCGGCGAGGTGGTGGGTCGGGTGCTGCGTACCCGGGACGGGGTGCGGCCGGTGTTCGTCAGTGTCGGGCATCGGATGGGGCTGGACAACGCGGTCGACCGGGTGCTCGCGCTGACCCCGCGCTACCGGTTGCCGGAGACCACCCGTACCGCCGACGGGCTCTGTCGCGCCACCCTCGCGGCCACCGCCGGCACCGGGTAACGCGGCCCACATGCGGGGTGCTCTGTCGCCGGGTGTCCGGCTGGGCCGGTAGTAACCTGACCGGCGGCCCCGCCGGGGCGGGAGGGTGAGGTGGGCGATGTCCGGGCGTCGGCAGGCGGCGCGGTTGCTGACCGTCGGTGCGCTGCTCGGCGGCCTGGTGGCGGTCGGTGCGCCTCCCGCGTACGCGGACTCGGACCGGGTGCGGGTGCGGGCTTCGGGCGGCTTCTCCGCCGGCGGCCCACCGGGCGGCGTCTCGATCGAGGTGCGGAAGCGTTCCGGCGGGTGTGTGGTGCTGCGCACCGCGCTGGGGCTGAGCCTCGACGGGATTACCGCGGAACAGGTCCGGGTAGAGGTGAACGTCGGCGGGGGCTGGTCCGCCGTGCCGGTTTCCGGCGGCGGTGGCGTGGTGCGGGGTTCCCGTACCCCGTCGGCGGATCCGACGTTGTGCAAGGGGAAGAGCAGCGTCGTCCGCTACCGGGTGGCTTTCCTCGCCGGAGCGCCGGCGGGTCGGCTGGGCGTGGTCGGTGAGGTGACGACCGCAGCCGGCCGGCTGATCGGCCGTGGTGCCGACACGTCCCGGGTCGGCGGACGGGCCGCCGGCACCCCGACCCCGACCCCGAGTTCGACCCCGACCAGTAAGCCCACGCCCACCCCCGTCGCGACCACCCCCGCCTCCACGATGGAGCCGGGGGCCACCCAGGCCGTGCTCGCCGCCCCGCCGTCCACCGGCCGGGCCGCCGCAGAGACCTCCGGAGGATCCATGATCATGTTCGCCGGTATCGCCCTGGTGGTCCTGGGTGCCGGGCTCATCGCCCTACTGATCTTCCGGTCCCGCGCCGACCGGGCCGGTGCCGACCCGGGCCGGGCCGCCGACCCGGGTGACTTCCCGGCCGTGCCGCAGCCGCGCAACCCGGTGCCGACCACCTACCGCTCCGGGGGCGCGGTGCCGGTCCCGCCCCCGCCGCCGGCCGGTCAGGTGTACGGCGGACAGCAGCCCCTGTCGCCCGGCGGTCAGGTGTACGGGGGACAGCCGCCCCCCTCGCCGGCTGGTCAGGTGTACGGCGGGCAGCCGCCGCCGTCCGCGCCGACCCGTACCGGCGGCCTGTACGGTGCCCCCGGCACCTACCCGGCGGTGACGCCCCACCAGCGCCCGGCCGGCGCGGTGTACGGTGCCCGTCCCGCCGCCGCCCCGGAAGGCCCCGGGTCCGTCCCGCCGGCCCCGGACCGCCCGGTCTCCGTCCCGCCGGCGGCCGCTCCGCCGGCGGCCGCTCCGCCGGCGGCCGCTCCGCCGGCGGCCGCTCCGCCGGCCGCCGCTGCGTCGGTCCCGGTGCCAGCGGCGGCCGCTGCGTCGGTTCCGGGGCCACCGTCCGCGGCTGTGCCGGTCCCGGAGCGGCCGGGGTCCGCCCCGGAGCGGCCCGACCCGACGCCCACCACCGGCGGTGACCCGACAACGATCGCGCCCCAGCTCCCCGGCTAGCACGGGGTGGACGCCACCGCTCCGATACGCTCAGGGTCGTTGACGACCCCTGTCGAGGAGCTGAAACCGGTGTCTGACCTGTCCCAGATCGTGAAGGCGTACGACGTCCGTGGGACGGTGCCCGACCAGTGGGACGAACGGGCCGCCGAGGCGCTGGGGGCGGCCCTCACCCAGGTGCTCAACGAGTCCGGCGAACCCGGCGACGCCGTGCTGATCGCGCACGACATGCGGGCCACCGGTCCGGGGCTGGCCGCCGCCTTCGCCGCCGGGGTGCGGGCCGAGGGGCGGGCCGTGATCGAGCTGGGGCTGGCCTCCACCGACATGCTCTACTACGCCTCGGGCGCGCTGGGCCTGCCCGGGGCGATGTTCACCGCCAGCCACAACCCGGCGCAGTACAACGGCATCAAGATGTGCCGCTCCGGGGCCCGCCCGATCGGCCAGGACAGCGGGCTGGCCGACATCCGGGTCCGGGCCCAGGCGCTGCTGGACGGCGCGGCCCGGCCGTCGGCCGGTCCGCCGGCCCCGGTCGACCGGCGCAACCTGCTTCCCGACTACGCGGCCCATCTGCGCAAGCTGGTCGACCTGTCGGCCATCCGCCCGCTCAAGGTGGTGGTGGACGCGGGCAACGGGATGGGCGGCTACACGGTGCCGAGTGTGCTCGGCGACGCGGCGCTGCCGGCGTTGCCGCTGGAGATCGTCCCGCTCTACTTCGAGCTGGACGGCACCTTCCCCAACCACGAGGCCAACCCGCTCGACCCGAAGAACCTGGTCGACCTCCAGCGGGCGGTGGTGGCGCACTCCGCGGACCTCGGTCTGGCCTTCGACGGTGACGCCGACCGCTGTTTCGTGATCGACGAGCGGGGCGAGCCGGTCTCCCCGTCCGCGATCACCGCCCTGGTCGCCGCCCGTGAGCTGGCTAAACACCCGGGTTCCACGGTGATCCACAATCTGATCACCTCCCGGGCGGTGCCGGAGATCATTCGGGAGCACGGCGGTGAACCGGTGGTGGCCCGGGTGGGCCACTCCTTCATCAAGGCCGAGATGGCCCGGACCAACGCGATCTTCGGTGGTGAGCACTCCGCGCACTACTACTTCCGGGACTTCTGGTTCGCCGACACCGGCATGCTCGCCGCCATGCACACCCTGGCCGCGCTGGGCGAGCAGTCCCAGCCGCTGTCCCTGCTGGCCAGCGTCTACGAGCGGTACGTCGCCTCCGGCGAGATCAACTCCACGGTGACCGACCAGGCCGCCCGGGTCGCCGAGGTGCGTGCCGCGTACCCGCAGGCGGAGGCGGACGAGCTGGACGGCCTCACCCTGCGCTTCCCCGACGGTGCCTGGTTCAACCTGCGCGCGTCCAACACCGAACCGCTGTTGCGGCTCAACGTGGAGGGGCCGACCGAGGAGCGGATGGCCTCGCTGCGCGACGAGGTGCTGGAGCGGGTTCGCCGATAAGATCCCCTCCGCCGGTCGGCACCCCCGACCGGCACAGACCACACACGTGGAAGGAGCCGCGCCGTGGCCCTGGACCCGCAGTTGCTCGAGATCCTCGCCTGCCCGGACACACACCACGCACCGCTGGACTACGACGCTCAGGCCCAGACCCTCACCTGCACCGAGTGCGGTCGCACCTTCGAGGTGCGCGACGACGTTCCGGTGCTGCTGCTGGACGAGGCTCGTGGCGGGCCGGAGGCGCAGCGGTGATGGACGGAACGGCCGGCGTCAGCGGCCGGCGGGTGGCCGACGAGTCGATCCTGGACGACCCGGACGCGGTCGCCGCCCACGACCCGGGCGGCATGCTGCGCTTCACCGCCTCGGCCGGGGCGCAGGTGCGGGAGTCCGCCGCGTTGGCCGCCGAGGCCAACCTGGCGCTGCTGGAGGACGAGGGTCGCCCCCGGGCGGTCGTCATCGCCGGCATCGGCACCGCCGGGCGTACCGGGGACGTGCTGGCCACGGTCGCCGGGCCGCGCTGCCCGGTGCCGGTGATCCCGCACCGCAGCGCCGGGGTGCCGGGCTGGGTCGGCGCGGCCGACGTGGTGATCGCGGTCAGCGCGTCCGGCCGTAGCCCGGAGGCGTTGGGCGCCGCCGAGGCCGCGCACCGCCGCGGGGCCCGGCTGGTCGCGGTCGGCGCACCCGACTCGCAGTTGCAGTCGGTCGCCGAGCGGGCCCGCGCGCCGTTCATCCCGGTGCCCCGCCGCGCCCCGGCCCGTGCCAGTCTCTGGGCGCTCACCGTGCCGGTGCTGCTCGCCGCCCGTACGCTCGGCCTGGTGAAGGTCAACGAGGCGGATCTGGCGGAGACGGCGGCCCGGCTGGACGCCGACGCCGACCGGTGCCGGTCGACCGCCGAGTCCTTCGTCAACCCGGCGAAGTCGCTGGCGCTCGGGCTGGCCGGGTCGATCCCGATCGTCTGGGGTTCTTCCCCGCTGGCGACCGTGGCGGCCCGCCGGTTCGGCGACACGCTGTCGGCCAACGCCCGCTATCCGGTGGTCACCGGGGCGCTGGGTGAGGCCGGTCGGGGCCGGGTCGGCCTGCTCGACGGCGTCTTCGGCGGCCTGGTGGAGTCGACCCGGGACATCTTCGCCGACCCGGACGAGGTCGAGCCCGACCCGACCCGGCTGCGGCTGGTGCTGCTGCGCGACGGTGGCCTCAACGCCGAGGACGACACCGACGAGCCGCTCGCCGTCGAGGAGCGCCGCGCCGACGCGGTGCAGACCCTCGCCGAGCGGCGCGGGGTGCGCTGTGACGTGGTCACCGCCGAGGGCGGTTCCGCGTTGGAACGGCTCGCCTCCCTGGTCGCGGTGCCCGACTTCGCGTCGATCTACCTGGCCCTGGCCCATGGGCTGGATCCGATGGCCGTTCCGGCCGTCACCGAGATGAAGGAGCTGTCGAACCAGTGAACGGACGCAGGGACGCTGCCGTCATGCCCAGGATCGGGGCGACGGCGTGAGCGCGAACGGCGGGACCAAGGCGATCATCGCCGCCCTGCTGGCGAACGTCGGCATCGCGATCACCAAGTTCATCGCGTTCCTGCTGACCAGTTCGTCATCGATGCTGGCGGAGTCGATCCACTCGGTGGCCGACTCGGGCAACCAGGCGCTGCTGCTGCTCGGCGGCAAGCGGGCCAAGCGGGCGGCCACCCCGCAACACCCCTTCGGGTACGGCCGGGAGCGCTACATCTACGCGTTCATCGTGTCGATCGTGCTGTTCAGCCTCGGTGGCCTCTTCGCGCTCTACGAAGCGTGGCACAAGGCGGCCGACCCGCACCCGATCACCGCGTGGCAGTGGGTGCCGGTGGCGGTGCTGTTGGCCGCCATCGTGATGGAGGGCTTCTCCTTCCGGACCGCGATCAAGGAGTCGAACCACACCCGGGGCAGCCAGTCCTGGGTGAACTTCATCCGTCGGGCCAAGGCGCCGGAGCTGCCGGTGGTGCTGCTGGAGGACTTCGGCGCGCTGGTCGGTCTGGTGCTCGCGCTGTTCGGCGTGGGGCTGACGTTGATCACCGGCAACGGCATGTGGGACGCCGCCGGCACCGCGATGATCGGCGTACTGCTGGTGATCATCGCGATCGTGCTGGCGATCGAGACGAAGAGTCTCCTGCTCGGCGAGGGCGCCGATCCGGGTGACCTGGCGACCATCGAGCGGGCGATCACCGGTGGCCCGGAGGTCGAGCGGATCATCCACATGAAGACGCTGTACCTCGGCCCGGAGGAGCTGATGGTGGCCGCGAAGATCGGCGTCCCGGCGTGCGAGAGCGCCGAGGAGCTGGCCCGGGGGATCAACACCGTCGAGGCGCGGATCCGGGCCGCGGTGCCGATCGCCCGGGTGATCTACCTGGAGCCGGACATCTACAGCGTGGCCGCCGAGCGGGCGGGCACCGGCACGGCCGCGCCGACGGCCGCCGCGCCGGCCGCCGCCGTACCGTCGCCGAGCGAGTCGGGTGAGGTGGCCGGGCGGGCCGGAGGCTGAGCGTGGAGCTGCTGTACGGGTCGATCCGCGACTACGCCTGGGGATCCCGTTCGGCGATCGCCGAGTTGCAGGGACGACCGGTGCCCAGCGCCGGCCCGGAGGCGGAGCTGTGGCTGGGCGCGCACCCGGACAGCCCGGCCACCGTCGACCGGGGTGGCGAGCGGGTGAGCCTGACCGACCTGTTGGTCGCCGAGCCTGGTCACTGGCTCGGCGACCGGCAGGTCGCCCGGTTCGGAACCCGGCTGCCGTTCCTGGTGAAGGTGCTCGCCGCGGACGCCCCGCTGAGCCTCCAGGCCCACCCGGACGCCGAGCAGGCCCGGGCCGGGTACGCCGCCGAGCAGGCCCGGGCCGGGGCGGGCGGAGGGCCGGGGCGGGCGGAGGGACGGTGCAACTACGTCGACCCGTACCACAAGCCGGAGCTGCTGGTCGCGTTGACGCCGTTCGACGCGCTCTGCGGGTTCCGGGATCCGCAGGTGTCGGCGACGGCGCTGGCCAGGTTCGGGGTGCCGGAGCTGTCGCCGGTGGTGGCCGCGCTGCGGGCCGGGCCGGCGGGGCTGCGGGAGGCCGTACGGGCGCTGCTGAACTGGCCGGACGCGGACCGCGCCGGACTGGTCGACGCGGTGCGCGGAGCGGACGCGGCCGGGCCGGACGCGGAGCTGGCCCGGGAGCTGGCCGCCCGCTATCCGGCCGATCCGGGGGTGCTGGTGGCGTTGCTGCTGCACCACGTGCGGTTGACGCCGGGGGAGGCGATCTGGATGCCGGCCGGCAACCTGCACGCCTACCTGTGCGGCACCGGCGTCGAGATCATGGCGGCGAGCGACAACGTGCTGCGCGGCGGACTGACCCCCAAGCACGTGGACGTCGGCGAGTTGGTGCGGGTGCTGCGCTTCGAGGTGCTGGACGATCCGGTCATCGTCGCCCGCCCGGTGGCGCCCGGGGTGGTGTGCTGGCCGGTGCCGGTGGACGATTTCGCGCTGCACCGGGTGACCGTGGACGCGGCCGGGCCGGAGGTGCGGCTGCCGCTGCCCGGCCCCCGGGTGGTGCTCTGCCACCACGGCAAGGTCGCGGTGGACGACGGGACCGGGGCGGTGACGCTCGGGCCGGGGCAGGCCGCCGTGGGTCCGGCCGGCGCGCGGACCCTGGTCGTCGCCGGTACGGGTGTCGCGTTCGTCGCCACCTGTGGCGGCGGCCCGACGACACGCGGCAAGTCCGACTTTCCGGAATTGGCTTGACGAGACTGTTGCACAGTGTAACTTCATGTGTGCGCAGCGTTGTCGCGACGAAGGTCCGGCGCCGCGCGGGGGAACCAAACCGGGGGGATGCACGGGGCGGCCGGCGGATGGGCGGGAGACCGTCCAGCGCCGACCGCCCCGTGCGCTGCTCCGAGACGGCCGGCTGCGCGCCGGGGGGATGCGGGCGTAAGGTTGAGGGTCGCGCAGCCATCGTTCGACAGGAGCCTTCATGACCAGCACCCTCCCGGCGTCGTCCCGCGACGCCCGGCCGAGCACCCTCGCCGAGGGCGACTACAAGGTGGCGGATCTGTCGCTCGCCGAGTTCGGGCGCAAGGAGATCCGCCTCGCCGAGCACGAGATGCCCGGCCTGATGGCGATCCGCCGCGAATTCGCCGACGCCCAGCCGCTCGCCGGCGCCCGGATCACCGGTTCGCTGCACATGACCATCCAGACCGCCGTCCTGATCGAGACGCTGGTCGCCCTCGGCGCGCAGGTCCGCTGGGCGTCCTGCAACATCTTCTCCACCCAGGACCACGCCGCCGCGGCGATCGTGGTCGGCCCCGAGGGCACCCCCGACGCGCCGTCCGGCGTCCCGGTCTACGCCTGGAAGGGCGAGAGCCTGGAGGAGTACTGGTGGTGCACCGAGCAGGTGCTCGCCTGGCCGGACGGTCAGGGTCCGAACATGATCCTCGACGACGGCGGTGACGCCACCCTGCTGGTGCACAAGGGCGTCGAGTTCGAGAAGGCCGGGGTCGTCCCGCCCGTCGAGTCCGCCGACTCCGAGGAGTACGCGGTCATCCTCCAGGTGCTGCACCGCAGCCTCGCCGAGGACGGCCAGCGCTGGACCCGGATCGCCGCCGGCATCAAGGGCGTCACCGAGGAGACCACCACCGGCGTGCACCGGCTCTACGAGATGCACCGGGCCGGCACCCTGCTCTTCCCGGCCATCAACGTCAACGACTCGGTGACCAAGAGCAAGTTCGACAACAAGTACGGCTGCCGGCACTCGCTGATCGACGGCATCAACCGGGCCACCGACGTGCTGATCGGCGGCAAGATGGCCGTCGTGCTCGGCTACGGCGACGTCGGCAAGGGCTGCGCCGAGTCGCTGCGCGGCCAGGGCGCCCGGGTCGTGGTGACCGAGGTCGACCCGATCTGCGCGCTCCAGGCGGCGATGGACGGCTACCAGGTCGCCACCCTGGAGGACGTGGTCGAGCAGGCCGACATCTTCATCACCGCGACCGGCTGCTTCGACGTCATCACCAACGAGCACATGGCCCGGATGAAGCACCAGGCCATCGTCGGCAACATCGGCCACTTCGACAACGAGATCGACATGGCCGGCCTGATGAAGCGCTCGGACGTCACCCGGGAGAACATCAAGCCGCAGGTCGACGTGTGGCGCTTCGACGACGGCCACGCCATCATCGTGCTGTCCGAGGGCCGTCTGCTGAACCTGGGCAACGCCACCGGGCACCCGAGCTTCGTGATGTCGAACTCGTTCGCCAACCAGACGATCGCCCAGATCGAGCTGTTCACCAAGACCGACGAGTACCCGACCGGCGTCTACGTGCTCCCCAAGCACCTGGACGAGAAGGTCGCCCGGCTGCACCTGGACGCGCTCGGCGCCCGGCTGACCGAGCTGACCAAGGAGCAGGCCGCGTACCTCGGCGTCTCCCCGGCGGGCCCGTTCAAGCCGGAGCACTACCGCTACTGAGCACACCACCGGGGAGGGGGTCGGCCAGCACTGGCCGGCCCCCTCTCCCGTGCCGTCGTCCTAGCGTGCGTCGGGGCGGCGGCGGGCCGGGCGTACCCAGGTCCACACACACCAGGCGAGCCAGACGAGCGAGACGACCACGGCCAGCGGACGCAGCCGGAGCGCGTTGAGCGCGATCACCAGCGCGAGGACGGCCAGCCAGGGACCGAACCCCCTCACCGCTGCCGCCCCGGATGACGGAGCCGCCCCGGACGGCGAAGGTGGCACGAATGGCGCTGCCGCCCCGGATGACGAAGGTGGCCCGGACGGCCGGGGTGGCCCGCGCGGGGGTCGGCGGCCGGCAACGGCGGGGGACACCCGGGGCGGGTGGTGGGGGTGCGGGGCGTGTCGGGCACGGGCCGTCCTGTCCTGGGGAACGCCTCGATCGTGTCATGCCGGGCGGCACCTGCACAGTCCTCGTCCGGCGGGGCGGTCCGCCCCTCCCGGCCAGGGTGAAGCTGGTCATGAACGACTTGACGGCACCTTCGATCAGGAGGAAGGTATGGCTGCCCTAAGTAACCTGAGGCATGCCTGACCACGACACGGAGTACCGATGTTCGCCACGTACCTGATCGGCCTGCGGGAGGGGCTGGAGGCCACGCTCGTCGTCAGCATCCTGGTCGCCTTTCTGGTCAAGTCGCAGCGTCGGGACCGGTTGCCGCAGGTGTGGGCCGGCGTCGGGCTGGCGGTGGCGCTCTCGGTCCTCTTCGGCTGGCTCATCGAGTACACCTCGACCGAACTGCTCGCCCGCTCCGAGGACCGCGAGCTGTTCGAGGCCGTCACCTCGGTCGCCGCCGTGGTCTTCGTGACCTGGATGATCTTCTGGATGCGGCGGGCGGCCCGGACGATCGCCGGTGAGCTGCGCGGCCGACTGAGCGAGGCGCTCGCCGTCGGCTCCCTCGCGGTGGCCGGGATGGCGTTCCTCGCGGTGGTCCGGGAGGGCCTGGAAACCGCCCTGATCTTCTACTCGGCGGCGCAGAGCGCGACCGGTGGCACCGGCTCCGGGCCGCTGCTGGCCCTGGTCGGCGGCATCGCCACCGCCATCGGGATCGGCTTCCTGCTCTACCGCAGCGCGCTGCGGATCAACCTGTCGACGTTCTTCACCTGGACGGGCGCGCTGTTGATCCTGGTCGCCGCCGGCATCCTCAAGTACGGCGTGCACGACTTCCAGGAGGCCGGGGTGCTACCCGGCCTGAACGACCTGGCCTTCGACATCACCGCGGTGCTCGACCCCAACACCTGGTACGCCGCGCTGCTCGCCGGCATGTTCAACATCACCGCCGCGCCCAGTGTGCTGGAGACGGTCGCCTGGGTCGCCTACGCCGTACCGGTGCTGGTGCTGTTCCTGCGCCGGGCGGCGACCCCCGCCCCGAAGCCCGCACCGGCCGCCCCCGAGCCGGCCGCCTCCGCAGCGGCCGCCTCCGCAGCGGCCGCCTCCGAGCCGGCCGCCCCGGCAGCGGCCGACGACGCCGGGGCGACCGCTCCCCCCGCCGACGGTCGCCCCACCACCCAGCCGGCCGTGTCGCGGCGTTCCTGAACACGCCCTTTCCAAGGAGACAAGCAACGATGCGTACCACCCGTTTCCTGGCGCTCGCCGCCGTCGGCGCGCTCGCCGTCACCGGTGTCGCCGCCTGCGGCGGCAAGGACGAGCGGCAGGATGCCGAGGCCGCCAACACGGTCAAGGTGAAGGCGACGGACAGCGTGTGCGAGGTCGACGTCACCGAACTGGACGCCGGTCAGGCGACCTTCACCGTGACCAACTCCGGCAGCAAGGTCAACGAGTTCTACGTCTACGCGGCCGGCGACCGGGTGATGGGCGAGGTGGAGAACATCGCCCCGGGGCTCAGCCGGGAGCTGCGGGTTGAGCTGCCCGCGGGTACGTACGAGACGGCCTGCAAGCCGGGGATGAGCGGCCGGGGCATCCGGGGCGCGCTGAAGGTCAGCGGCACCGCCGCGACCGTCGCGCCGGACGCCGCGCTGACCGAGGCCACCGCCAGCTACCAGCGGTACGTGACCAGCCAGACCGCCGCCCTGCTGACCAGGACCGAGGAGTTCGTCACCGCGGTCAAGGCCGGTGACGTGCCGAAGGCCAAGGCCCTGTACCCGGTGGCCCGCACCTACTGGGAGCGGATCGAACCGGTCGCGGAGAGCTTCGGCGACCTCGACCCGAAGATCGACGGTCGGGAGGAGGTCATCGAGGAGGGCATGGAGTTCACCGGCTTCCACCGGATCGAGAAGGACCTCTGGACCACCGGCGACATCAGCAAGGACGGCCCGATCGCCGACCGGCTGCTCGCCGACGTCAAGGAGATCGTGGCGCGGGCCAACGCCGAGAAGCTCACCCCGCTCCAGCTCGCCAACGGTGCCAAGGCCCTGCTCGACGAGGTGGCCAGCGGCAAGATCACCGGCGAGGAGGAGCGGTACTCGCACACCGACCTCTGGGACTTCAACGCCAACCTGGAGGGCTCCAAGGCGGCCGTCGCCGCGCTGCGGCCCGCGCTGGAGCAGCGCGCCCCGGAACTGGTCGCCCAGCTCGACAAGGAGTTCGCCGCCGTGGAGGCGGCGCTCGGCAAGCACCGCGACGGCGACGGCTGGAAGCTGCACAACCAGCTGGGCAAGACCGACCTCAAGGAGCTGTCGGACAGCATCAACGCCCTCGCCGAGCCGGTCAGCAAGGTCGCCGCCGCCGTCGCCCGGTGACGACGGCCCAGCACGGCCGTCGTACGGCCGGTCCCTCCCAGGAGAGTCGATGAGCGAGCAGAGCAGCACCGCCGGGCGGAGCCGCCGCCGGCTGTCCCGGCGGCGGGCGATCACCCTCGTCGGGGTCGGTGCCGCCGGAGTGGCCGGGGTGGCCGCCGGAGCGGGCGCGCTGGCCCGAGACGGCGACCGGGCCGCCGCGAACGACGGGGCCGCCGGGGCGGTGCCGTTCCACGGCGAGCACCAGGCCGGGATCACCACCCCGGCCCAGGACCGGCTGCACTTCGTCGCCTTCGACGTGATCACCAAGGACCGGGACCGGCTGGTCGCGATGCTCCAGGAGTGGACGGCCGCCGCCGCCCGGATGACCGCCGGGAAGGACGCCGGGGTGATCGGCGCGGTCGACGGCATGCCGGAGGCCCCGCCGGACGACACCGGCGAGGCGCTGGGCCTGCCTCCGTCGCAGCTCACCCTGACCGTCGGCTTCGGCGCCACGCTGTTCCGCGACGCGCAGGGCCGCGACCGGTTCGGCCTCGCCGGCCGCCGGCCCGCCGCCCTGGCCGACCTGCCGCACTTCGCCGGGGACGCGTTGCGCCCGGAGATCTCCGGCGGTGACCTGTGTGTGCAGGCCTGCGCCAACGATCCGCAGGTGGCGGTGCACGCCATCCGCAACCTGGCCCGGATCGGGATGGGCGTGGTCAGCGTCCGCTGGTCCCAGCTCGGCTTCGGGCGTACCTCGTCGACGTCGCGGGACCAGGCCACCCCCCGTAACCTCTTCGGTTTCAAGGACGGCACCGCCAACCTCAAGGCCGAGGACGCCGAGCTGCTGCGCGGGCACCTCTGGGTCCAGCCCGACGACGGCACGGACTGGATGACCGGGGGGTCCTACCTGGTCACCCGCAAGATCCGGATGCAGATCGAGACCTGGGACCGCAGTTCGCTGGTCGAGCAGGAACAGATCGTCGGGCGGACCAAGGGCGGCGGTGCTCCGCTGGGCCGCCGGGACGAGTTCGACGAGCCGGACTTCGCCGCGAAGGGCGACGACGGGCAGCCGGTGATCGCCGGGGACGCGCACGTGCGGCTCGCCCACCCCAGCCAGAACGACGGTGCCCGGCTGCTGCGCCGGGGCTACAACTACGTCGACGGCTCGGACGGGCTGGGCCGGCTCGACGCCGGGCTGTTCTTCATGGCCTACCAGCGGGATCCGCGCCGGCAGTTCGTGCCGATCCAGACCCGGCTCGCCCGCAACGACGCGATGAACGAGTACCTGCGGCACGTCTCCAGTGGCCTGTTCGCCTGCCCGGCCGGGGTCCGCGACGCCGCCGACTGGTGGGGCCGCACCCTGTTCAGCTGAGCGGCGGCCAGCCAGGTCCCGGGCCGGGTGGGCGGTCCGGCCCCGGTGGGGCGGGCGCGTAACCACCGGGCGACCCCGCCCGGAGCCCCGACCCGGCCGGGGCCGGCGGGCCGGTCGCGATCGGTGCCGGGCCGACGGTGGCGGGTGGCGGGCCGACGGTGGCCGGTGACGGGCCGACGGCGGTCGGGTCGGGCCAGAGCGCGGCGGTGACCGCCCGCTGGCGGCGCAGTCGC
This sequence comes from Micromonospora rifamycinica, assembly GCF_900090265.1. Classification (NCBI taxonomy): domain Bacteria; kingdom Bacillati; phylum Actinomycetota; class Actinomycetes; order Micromonosporales; family Micromonosporaceae; genus Micromonospora; species Micromonospora rifamycinica. The sequence goes on along the minus strand of NZ_LT607752.1, from coordinate 3,274,930 downwards.
AGCGCGCCCCGCCGGTTCCGTTCCGCCAGCACCGCGGCCAGCAGCAACGACTCCGGTACGCCGGGCGGCGGTGCCGGGGAGGTCAACGCCCCCACCTCGCGCCACAGCTGCCGACCCAACCTGCTGTGGTACGGCTCGACGAGCTGCGCACCCCGGGTCAGGTACTGCCGGACCGCCAGTGCCAGCGCGTCGTCGAGCCGGGTCAGGTCCAGGGTGACCGCCCAGCCGGCCAGCGGCGGGATGATCTGTGGAGCGGGTCGCCAGCTCTGTGCGGACCGGGTGTGCACCACCATGGTCCCGGCCACCAGGTCGCCCAGCCGCCGGCCGCGCGGGTCGGTCAGCATCACCGTCGCCCCGGCCGCCCAGCTCAGCAGGGGCAGCACCAGCCCCGGCCACTCCACCGCGACCCCGACCAGCGCCCGGGTCAGCGACTGGCCCACCCCCACCGGCCCGCCGTCGGCGTCGACCACCCGCAGTCCCACCGCGAGCTTGCCCGGCGTACGGCCGTGGTTGAGGCGTTCCCAGATCACCGGGTAGCCGACCAGCACCAGCGCCAGGCCGAGCGTCTCCAGCGCGCCGGTGAACGCCCGGTCCACCACCGGGTCGGGGAGCAGGATCAGCACCAGCGGGGTCAGCGTCAGGGCCAGCAACGCGGCGCAGAGCGCCTGCCCGACGACGTCGATCAGCAGCGCCAGCACCCGGGATCCGAGCCGCGCCGCCCGGACGTCCAGCTCGACGGCCTCGCCGCTGACCAGCCCGGCGTCCGCCGTCCGGCCGGCCGGGTCGCCGCCTGCCGCCCCCAGGGCCGCCACCCGGTCGGTCGGGTCGCCGCCGGCTACGGTGGCGTCCACCCCACGAGCGGTCGGGCCGACGCCGGCCGGCACCGCTGGTTGCGCGCTCACCCGGACAGTGAACACTATGGGCGCGGGACGGGGGAGGACCAGTGGATCTCGACGCGTACGTCGCCGAGCACGGCCACGAGTGGCGGCGGCTGGAGCTGTACTGCGAACGCCGCCGGCTCGACGTCGACGAGATCGACGAGATGCTGGTCCTCTACCAGCGCACCGCCACCCACCTGTCGACGCTGCGCAGCCGGGCACCCGATCCGGTCCTGGTCAGCCGGCTGTCGCAGCTGGTCCTGCGGGCCCGCGCCCGGATCACCGGCCGCCGACGGTTGTCCTGGGCGGCCGTCGGGCGGTTCGTCACCGTCGGGTTCCCCGGCGCGGTCTACCGGGCCTGGCCGTGGTGGTGTGCGGTGTCCACCGGGTTCAGCCTGCTCAGCGGCTTCCTCATCTGGTACGTGGCGGCCAATCCGGGCACCGCTGCCGCGTTCATCGGCCCGGACGCCGCCGCCGACCTGGTCGACTCCGGCTTCGCCGGCTACTACACCGAGTTCTCCGCGCCGACGTTCGCCTTCCACCTGTGGACGCACAACGCCTGGATCGCCGCCCAGTGCCTGGCCGCGGGGGTGCTCGTGGTGCCGGTGTGCTACCTGCTGTGGCAGAACGCGTTGAACGTAGGCGTGGTCGGCGGGGTGATGGTCTCCTACGGCCGCGCCGACGTCTTCTTCGGGCTGATCACCCCGCACGGGCTGTTGGAGCTGACCGGGGTCTTCGTCGCGGCCGGGGTCGGCCTGCGGACCGCCTGGGCGTGGATCTCCCCGCCGGAGAACCTGGGCCGGGGGCGGGCGGTCGCCGAGGCGGGCCGGTCGGCGATCCTGGTCGCCGTGGGCCTGGTCGGGCTGTTCGGGGTCTCCGCGCTGCTGGAGGCGTTCGTCACCCCGGCGCCGGTGCCGGTGGCACTGCGGGTCGGCGTCGGCGCGGCGGTGTGGCTGGGCTTCCTGGCGTACGTGGTGCTGCTCGGTCGCCGGGCGCTCGCCGCCGAGCGCCTACCGGCCGAGCGGACCGACCCGTGGCTGGCCGAACTCTGGCCCTCCACCGATCCCGCCCGCGCCTGGCACCCCACCCCCCGCCCCCGCCCCGCTAACCCCCCGCCCCGCTAACCCCCGCCCACCGCCCGGCGGGGACGCGCTCGAACGGATTGCGGTCATGCATACGACACGCCGCGAGGAGTGCTCGTTTCCGCAATCTGATCAGGACGATGGCCGGCTTCAGCCGGTGCGGAGCGCGACCCTCAGAGCCGGCCGAGGGCCTTGAGCCGGAGGTAGGTGTCGGCCAGGTCGGGGGCGAGCCGGGCCGCCGGGGCGTCCACCACGGTCACCCCGTAACGGCTGAGGACGGTGCGGATCCGGTCCCGCTCGGCCAGCGCCCGCCAGCCGGCCGCGGCCGCGTAGACGTCCTCGCGGCGTACCGGTGGTGCGGTGGTCAGCGCGGTGAGCACCGGGTCGTGCACGGCCGCCACCACCACCCGGTGCCGGGCCGCCAGCCGGGGCAGCACCGGCAGCAGGCCCTCGGCGAGCGCGCCGGCCTCCAGGGCGGTGTAGAGCACCACCAGGCTGCGCCGCCGGTGCCGGCGCAGGATCTCCGCGACGATCAGGTCGAAGTCGGTCTCGACCAGCGCCGGGTGCAGCGGCGCGAGCGCGTGCACCAGCCGGTGGAGCAGGGCGGGCTGGCCGCTGCCGGTGACCGTGGCCCGGATCTCGGCGTCGGCGGCGAGCAGGTCGACCCGGTCCCCGGCCCGGGAGGCCAGCGCGGCCAGCAGCAGCGCCGCGTCGATGGCGGTGTCCAGCCGTGGCTCGTCGCCGACCCGGACCGCCGAGGTACGGCCGGTGTCGAGCACGCAGACCAGTCGCCGGTCGCGCTCCGGCCGCCAGGTGCGGACCAGCACGTCGGAGCGGCGGGCACTGGCCCGCCAGTCGATCGACCGGACGTCGTCGCCGACCACGTACTCGCGCAGGGTGTCGAACTCGGTGCCCTGGCCGCGCCCCCGGGTGACCTGGGTGCCGTCGATGACCCGCAGCCGGGACAGCTTCTCCGGCAGGTGTCGCCGGGAGTCGAACCGGGGCAGCACCCGCAGCGTCCAGCCGGGGCTGGCGGGTCGACCGGCCCGCTGCCGGAACGCCAGCCCGAGCGGCCCGATCGAACGCACCGCCACGGTCACCGCCGGCCGGTCGCCGCGCCGGGTGGGGGTGAGCCGGCTGGGCAGCACCAGCACCCCGCCGGGCTCGACCAGGGACACCCGGTCCGGCGGTACGTCCGGCCGTGCCCCGGCGGACGGCACCCACCCGTCGCGTACCCGGGCGCGCAGCGTACGCCCGGAGGTGTTGGTCAGCCGCAGGGTGACGGTCGCGCGGTGGCCGAGCCGGACGGCGCGGTCGCCCTCGCGGTCGACGACGATCCCGTGCAGCGGGGCGGCGAGCGCCCAGTCCCCGGCGGCCAGCAGCAGCACCCCGGCGGTCATCACGGCCACCCCGAGCAGCGGATTCGGCCAGAGCGGCAGGGTGGGCACCCCGGCCAGCAGCAGAGCGGCCGCCCGCCAGGTCATCGTGGGGTGGGCACGGTGGCCAGCACCGTGTCCAGCACCGCGTCGACGCCGACCCCCTCCAGCTCCACCTCGGGGCGCAGCCGCAGCCGGTGCCGCAGCGTCGGCCGGGCGGTGGCCTTCACGTCGTCGGGGGTGACGTGGTCCCGGCCGGCCAGCCAGGCCCACGCCTTCGCGGTGCCGAGCAGCCCGGTCGCGCCCCGGGGCGAGGCGCCGATCTCCAGCGCCGGGGTGACCCGGGTGGCCCGGCACAGGTCCACGATGTAGCCGAGCACCGGCTCGGCCACGTGCACCCGGCCGACCGCCTCCCGGGCGGCGGCCAGGTCGGCGGCGCCGGCCACCGGGCGTACGCCGGCCGCGGAGAGGTCACGCGGGTCGAACCCGGCGTGGTGGGCGCGCAGCACGCCCAGCTCCTCGTCCCGGTTGGGCAGCGGCACGGTCAGTTTGAGCAGGAACCGGTCGAGCTGGGCCTCGGGCAACGGGTAGGTGCCCTCGTACTCGACGGGGTTCTGGGTGGCGGCCACGATGAACGGGTCCGGCAGCGGCCGGCGGGCGCCCTCCACCGACACCTGGCGCTCCTCCATCACCTCCAGCAGCGCCGACTGGGTCTTCGGCGGCGTCCGGTTGATCTCGTCGGCGAGCAGCAGGTTGGTGAAGACCGGACCCTCCCGGAAGGTGAACGCGGCGGTGCGCGGGTCGAAGATCAGCGACCCGGTGACGTCGCCGGGCATCAGGTCGGGGGTGAACTGGACCCGCTTGGAGTCCAGGTCGAGGGCGGCGGCGACGGTGCGGATCAGCAGCGTCTTGGCCACCCCGGGCACCCCTTCCAGCAGCACGTGGCCCCGGCAGAGCAGCGCGATCACCAGGCCGGTGACCACGGCGTCCTGGCCGACGACCGCCTTGGCCACCTCGGTGCGCAGCCGGTGCAGGGCCGCCCGGGCGTCGTCCGGGCCGGCGGTGGGCTCGACGGTGGTGGCGGGTCGGGTCACCGGGGGTCTCCTTCGGTCGGTCGGCCGGGCGCTGCCGCCACGGTACGGGTCAGCCGGTCCAGTGACCGGGCCAGCGCCACCAGTTCGGCGTCGGTGCGCGGCGCCGCGCCGTAGAGCAGTTCGTGGATCTGCTCCGGGTCGCCGCCGACCCGCTCGGCGACCCGGGTGGCCAGCTCCGCGTGCCCGGTGGTGGTGGGCAGGTCGAGCCGGTCGCGCACCCGGCCCAGCGTGGCGGTGCGCAGGGTCGCGGCGGCCGGCCCCCGGGCGCGGGCCCGCTGGTAGAGCCGGGCCCGGCCGAGGACGGTCTCGGCGGAGCGGACCTCGACCGGCAGCGGCTCGCCGACCGGTGGGCCGAGCCGGCGTGCCCGCCAGAGCACGACCAGCAGCGCGACCAGGGCGAGCTGCACCAGCAGCGCCCAGAACCAGGGCGGGAAGGCGTCCCGCAGCGGGTGGTCGTCCGGTGGTGGTGGACCGCCCTGGCCGGGAGGGTCGCCCGGCCCGTCGTGCTGGTCGGTGGCGGGGCCGGGGCCGCCCGGCTGCCCCTGCCCCTCGCCCGTGCCGCCGTTGTCATGCTCCGTGCTGCCGCCGGGGGTGGGTGACCAGGCGGGTTCGCCGTCGCCGCCGGGACGGCCGAAGGTGGGGGGCGGGGCCGGACCGTCCAGGTCCAGCCAGACCACCCGGTCGTGGACGCCGAGCAGGCCGACGCCGAGCGCCTCGTTGCCCCGTTCGGCGATCCGGTCGTTGCGGAACGGGTCACTGGCGCCGATCACCACCGTCTCGGCCCGGCCGGGCAGCCGGACCAGGCCGCCCGCGTAGCAGCGGTCGAGGGCGACCGGCCCGTCGGGTGCGGCGGCGTACCGCTGGAGCTGGGCGGCGGCGACCCCGGCCCGGGTCGCCTCGGGCAGCGGGCAGGGCCGGCCGTCGGCCGCCGGGCCGACCGCCCGGGTGGCCCACCGCCGGTCGGTCGGCACCACCGGCAGGCCGGCCGTTTCGAGCATCCGGCGGGCCGGGTCGACGAGGACCAGTCGACGTCCGGCGGGCAGCTCGCCCAGCGCGCCGAGGGTGTCCGGGTGCAGCAGCTCCGGTGCCGGGACGAAGAGGGTGGCCGGGGCGTTGTCGAGGGCGAGCAGCGCGGGCAGCAGGTCGGTCTCCCGGCGGACGGTGACGCCCCGGGCGCGCAGCGCGTCGGCGAGGCGGCTGCCGCCGTCGTCGTCGGTGGCGACGGGGGAGAGGAAACCGGGGTCGGTGGGGTCGGGCTGGTCCAGCGCGTGGGCGCCGATGGTGCCGGCGAGCAGCGCGGCGGCGACCGCCAGCGGGACGATCACCCGGTGCCGGCGTCGCCGCCGTGGCGGTGCGGCCGGTGGTGATGGGGCTGGTGGTGATGGGGCTGGTGGTGATGCGGCTGGTGGTGATGGTGCGGTCGTCGGCCGGGTCACGGGCTGCTCCCGTCCGGTGGTGGGGTGGCGAGCGCCCGGTCCAGGTCGTCGGCGAGTTCCCGCATCCGGCGGTCGTGGCCGGCGGCGGCCGGGCGCTGGGCGTACCACAGCTCGGTGAAGATCGTCCCGGCGGCGCGCAGCGGCGGGGCGACCGGGGGACGGGCCCGGGCCGCCGCGTCGGTGAGTTCGGTGACGGTCATCCCGGGCCGGGGCGTGACCGCCCCGGCGGCGGCCAGCCGGCGGACCATGTCGCGCAGCCGTTCCCGGACGGCTTCGGCGTAGCGGCCCTCGGCGGCCAGCCGGTCGGCCACGGAGGACCCGGGGCCGCCGGTGGGGACGGCGTCGTCGCCGGCCCGGGGGCGGGGCAGCACGGCGGCGGTGGTGGTGCCGGCCGACCGGTCCGCCCGGCGGCGACGCCGCCACCGGGGCAGCCGGAGCCGCCACCGGGGCAGCCGGCGGGGCACCCAGGCCGGATGGTGGTACCAGGCGAGTGCGGTCAGCCCGGCGGCCAGCACCAGCAGCAGCGCCGCCAGCGGCAGCGGCAGGACGTCGCCGAGCACGGCGACGGCCTCCGTCCACCACCGGCTCACCGGTCGGCCGCCGGCGGGACGGTCGCCAGGACCCCGGCGGGGGTACGGGCGAGCTGGATGTCCAGTCCCTCGGTGCGGATCCGGACGTCCAGGTGGATCACCGCGTCCAGGCAGGCCAGGGCGGGGTAGGCCACGCTGTTCACCGCTGCCCAGACGACCATCGCGGCGACGGCGCGGACGTCCGGGTCGGCCAGGTCGAGCAGGTGCAACGACTCGACGCCGAAGAAGAGGCCGAGCGCCAGGCCGACCCGCAGTACCCACCAGCCGAGGTAGCCGAGCACCCGGACGGCGGCGGCCCGACCGCGCAGCGCGACGCGGGCGGCCCGCGCGGGCACCGCCGTCCCGGGCACCCGGTCCAGCACCACCGCCGCGGCGACCGGGCCGAGTAGTCCGTAACCGACCAGCCAGGCCGGGCCGAGCAGGGCCGCGACCAGCATCAGCAGGCCGACCACCGGAGCGGACAGCAGGGTGACGCCCCAGCGGGCGCCGGCCGGGCGGAGCAGCTCGGCGGTACCGGCCCGGCGGCCGAGCAGCGCCGCGCCGGCCGCCCGGGCGGCCGGGTTGCCGAGCAGCAGGATGATTACCGCTTCGCCGGCCGCGCCCACCGCGAGCATCAGCCACCAGAGCGGGAACGACCCGCTCCCGGTCCACCACAGCGGGGGGCCGGCGTCGGCGAGAAGGCGGAGCGGGTACAGCAGCACCTGCTCACCGGTAGCGAGCAGGACGCCCAGCGGGATCAGCACCCGGCCCCGGGTGCGCAGCAGCAGTACGGCGGAGTCGAGCAGCTCCCCGACGGTGAGCGGACGCCGGGGGAGTACGGCGGTCGGGCCGGGGTCGGGCACGCGTACTCCTGCGAATGGTGGCTGGCGGGCGGCGACCTGCCCGGGGATCATGGTGACACGGCCCGACCGGCCGGGTGGACCCGCCGTGCGGCCGCAGCGATCCGGCCATCGGGGGAGATATCGCGCGGGGGACGTGCGGGGACACCTCTTCCGGCAGTACCGTGCCATCCAGACGCCGATCCCACCAACTGAACGGGGATGGAAACATAAACCCCATGAGAGCCCGGGTACTGGTGGTCGACGACGACCCCGCGCTCGCCGAGATGCTCGGCATCGTCCTGCGCAGTGAGGGGTTCCTGCCCTCGTTCGTCGCCGACGGGGAGCGGGCGTTGGCCGCATTCCGGGATAGTCGCCCCGATATTGTGCTTCTTGACCTGATGTTGCCTGGAATGAGCGGTATCGACGTCGCGCGGGCGATCCGTGGCGAGTCGGGTGTGCCGATCGTCATGCTCACCGCCAAGAGCGACACCGTCGACGTGGTGCTCGGCCTGGAGTCCGGTGCCGACGACTACGTGGTCAAGCCGTTCAAGCCCAAGGAGCTGGTGGCCCGGATGCGGGCCCGGCTGCGCCGGGGCGAGGACGTCGCGCCGGAGATGCTGACCATCGGTCCGCCCGGCAACCAGATCACCATCGACGTGCCGGCGCACACCGTCAGCCGGGACGGTGAGGAGGTGAAGCTCACGCCGCTGGAGTTCGACCTGCTGGTCGCGCTCGCCCGCAAGCCGCGTCAGGTCTTCACCCGGGAGGTCCTGCTGGAACAGGTCTGGGGTTACCGGCACGCGGCGGACACCCGCCTGGTCAACGTGCACGTGCAGCGGCTCCGGGCCAAGATCGAGCCGGACCCGGAGCGGCCGGAAATCATCCTGACCGTACGGGGCGTGGGCTACAAGGCGGGTACCGGATAGCCTGGTCTGCACCGTGACCAGCGCACCGATCCCCACCCCCGAGCACCCCGCCGGCTGGCGTTCCGCCGCGCGGGCGCTGCGCGGCGCGCTGGTGGGGCGCACGACGCGGGTGACCGCCGGGCTGCGCCAGACCTGGCGGCGGTCGTTGCAGGTCCGGGTGGTGACCATCACGCTGGTGGTGTCCAGCCTGCTGGTGGGCGGTTTCGCCTACCTGATCGCCGACAAGATCACCAGCATCCTGCTCGACAACGCCGAGACCGACGTGCTGCTACGGCTGCGCAACGGCAGCGACTACTCGGCCAAGCAGTTCGCCCTCTACAGCCAGCCGCAGGAGACGCAGCTCCAGGACACCATCGAGGGCACCGTCAACTACCTGGCCGGGGGCGACCCGCAGCAGACCAGCGGGGTGGTGGTGGCGATCACCGCCGACAACTACGCCGGCGTCATCGAGACCCGCACCTCCCCGGCGACGGACGTCCGGCCGCTGGTGAGCCGGGAGCTGCGGGCCGCCGTCGCCGACGGCAAGGTGGCCCACCAGATCCGCACCGGCCGGCTCACCGGCGAACGGACCAAGTACCTCGTCTACGGCTCCCCGGTGCCGACCCGCTTCGGTCAACTGGAGCTGTACTACCTCGTCCCGCTCAACCGGCAGGACGCCACCGCCGCCGACGCGCGGGCCACCGTGATCGCCACCGGGGTGGCCCTGGTGCTGCTGCTCGGCCTGCTCGCCGCCCTGGTCACCCGACTGGTGGTGACCCCGGTCCGGGTGGCCGCGCGGACCGCCCAGCGGCTCTCCGCCGGCCTGCTCGACCAGCGGATGGTGGTCGACGGCGAGGACGACCTCGCCCTGCTCGCCACCTCCTTCAACCAGATGGCGACCAACCTGCAACGACAGATCCTGCGGCTGGAGGAGATGTCCCGCCTCCAGCGCCGGTTCACCTCCGACGTCTCGCACGAGCTGCGTACCCCGCTGACCACCGTCCGGATGGCCGCCGACCTGATTTTCGCCGAGCGCGACGAGTTCGACCCGGCGGTGGCCCGCAGCGCCGAACTGCTGCACGCGGAGCTGGACCGGTTCGAGGAGCTGCTCACCGACCTGCTGGAGATCAGCCGTTTCGACGCCGGCTTCGCCATGCTCGACTCCGAGCCGACCGACCTGGTGCCGGTGGTGCACCGGGTCGCCGACCGCCTCGCCGGGCTGGCCGAGCGGGTCGGGGTCACCATCGAGCTGGCCGTGCCGACCACCCCGGTGATCGCCGAGGTGGACCCGCGCCGGGTCGAGCGGGTGCTGCGCAACCTGGTGGGCAACGCCGTGGAGCACGGTGAGGCGAAACCGGTGGTGATCACCCTGGGGGTCGACCAGACCGCGGTGGCGGTCACCGTGCGCGACCATGGCGTCGGGCTCAAGCCGGGCGAGGAGAAGCTGGTCTTCAACCGGTTCTGGCGGGCCGATCCGTCCCGGGCGCGGCAGACCGGCGGGACCGGCCTGGGCCTGTCGATCAGCCTGGAGGACGCCCGGCTGCACGGTGGCTGGCTGGAGGCGTGGGGTGCCCCGGGGCAGGGTGCCCAGTTCCGCCTCACCCTGCCGGTCCGCTCCGGTGACCGGCTCACCAGCTCACCGCTGCGGCTGGTCCCGGCCGACGCCACCCTGCCCTTCGGCGGCCCCCGCGACGGCGAGCCGCTGGCCATCGGCCCCGGTGACGGCGGTGTGCTGGCCATCGGCCCGGGTTCGACCGCCGCCGACCGGGCGGAGGTCCGGTCGTGAACCGGCGTCGGGCGCTGCTCGGGCTGCTCTGCGCCGCGCTGCTGGCGTTCGTCGCCGCCGGCTGCGGCATCCCCGACCAGACCGACCTCCAGGTCGACGGGTCCGGTCCGGCGGTCTCGGCCGGCGCGTCCAGCTCGGGTAGCGGCGAACCGCCGACCCGCGCCGCCAGCGGCACCGACCGGGAGGCCTTCGTCGAGAACTTCCTCTCCGCCGCGGCCGGCGAACCGGAGCGGGCGTACGCGCGGGTCAAGCAGTTCATCGCCCGCGAGGACCGCGACCGGCTCGCCGAGAAGCAGGGCAGCGAGGTCGTGATCAACGTGGTCCGGCTGACCGAGAAGCCGGTGATCACCCAGAACGCCAGCGGGCTGCTCACCGTCCGGGTGCCGGTGCAGCAGGTGGGGGTGCTGCGGGCCAACGGGGTGCTCGGCCCGCCGGTGGCGACCGACACCGAGTACCGGTTCTCGTTGCGCGGCTCCGCCGAGCCGGGCCGGGAGGACGTGGAGGACGCCGGGTACTACGTCACCGACCCACCCCCCGTGCTGCTGCTGAGCACGGTGGCGTTGCAGCAGTACTACAAGAACCGCACGGTCTACTTCTGGAACTCCGACGCCACCCGGCTGGTCGCCGACCAGCGGTACCTGCCGGTCGCCGTACCGGCCGAGCGGCTGGTCAGCGAGGCGGTCAAGTGGCTGATCGCCGGGCCGTCGGACTGGCTCCGCCAGGGGGTGAGCGGCCTGCCGGACCGGACCGCCCTGATCAACAACGCGGTCAAGACCGACGGCCGCTGGGAGGTCAACCTCGACCTGCCCGGGGACGACCGCCGCAAGCTGGAGCGGCTCGGCGTCCAGCTCGCCTGGTCGCTGTCCGAGCTGGACGGGCCACTGCAGCTCACCACCCGCAACCAGTCCCGGGTGACCATCGACGACCTGGCCGCCCACCGCCTCGCCAACCCGGTCTATCCGCTCACCCAGGGGCCGCAGCGGTTCACCGTCTACGAGGGTGCGGTCCGTCCGCTCGCCGCCGAGGGCGAGGCCGTCGGCGCCGTGCCGCTCCGGGCGGAGGACAACCACGACGTCGTCTCGGCCGCCCTGCGGCGGGACGACGACAAGATCCTCGCCGCCCTGGTGAGCACCGCCCCCGGCGGTCGGCACCGGCTGGTGGTCGGCTCGGGTGCCGCGCCGGTGCAGGCGATGACCGCGGGGACGCAGACGTTCGCCGCGATCGGGCGGCCGGTCTGGCTGCGTCCGCTCGCGGGAGCCCAGCCGTACGGGCTGGTGGTCGCGGACGGGAAGCTCTACCGGTTCGACGACCGGGCGCGGATGGTGCCGGTGCCGGTGGGCGCGGCGGGACGGGTGAGCGCGGTGGCCGCCGCGTTGGACGGGCACCGGATCGCGCTGATCGTCGGTGGTCGGCCCTACCTCAGTGCGGCCAGCCTCGACGGCGGGGTGGTCTCGCTCGGCCCGGTGCGGCCGGTCGCCACCACCCTGACCGACCTGTCGGCGGTGGACTGGGAGCGGGAGAACATCCTGGCCCTGGCCGGCTCGACGGACCGCTCCGGGGTGTACGAGCTGGGGGTCGACGGCGCACAGCAGTCCGCCCTGGTCACCGACGTCGGCGCCGGCGTGACCCACCTGGCGGTGTACCCGGTCAACCCGACGTACGTGCTGCCCTCGGTGATGATGATGTACGAGGCCAACGGGGTCGCCTACCGCTACCGGTCGTCGTCGGTGGAGACGATCCGGGCGGAACAGGTACTGGACGTGTCGCCTCCGCCCGCCGGTGCCCGGGCGGGCAGCCCTACCGCGCCGTTCTTCCTGTTCTGAGCCGGCCGTGCGGGACGTCGGTGGACTCTGGGCGGACCTGACCGATCTGGTCTTCCCGACCGGCTGCGCGGGCTGTGGGCGGCGGGACGCGAGCCTGCGGCAGGGCTGCTGCCCGGACTGCGTACGCCAGCTCGCCGCCCTGCGTCCGGTGCCGGCCCGGCCCGTACCCGCACCGCCTGACCTGCCGCCCTGCCACGCCCTCGGCCCGTACGCGGGTCCGTTGCGGGAGGCGCTGCTGGCGTACAAGGAACGGGGTCGGCACGGGCTGGCCCGGCCGTTGGGCGGGTTGCTGGCGGACGTGGTGGCGGCGTCGGTGGGAACGGCCCGGCCGGTGCTGCTGGTGCCGGTGCCGGACCGCGCGGCGGCGGCTCGGGAGCGCTACGGCGACCACCTGTCCCGGTTGGCCCGGCACGCGGCGGTCCGGTTGCGGCGGGCCGGCTGGGACGTGTCGACGGCGGTCCCGGTGCGGGCGTTGCCGCGGCCGGATTCGGTGGCGCTGGACCGGGCGGGGCGGGCCGAGGCGGCGGCGTCGGCGTTCCGGCTGCGGGCCGGGTGGGCCGGTCGGGGCGCGGGTGGCCGGACGGTGGTGGTGCTGGACGACATCCTGACCACCGGGGCCACCCTGGCCGCGCTGAGTCGGACTTTGCGGGCGGCGGGAATGACGCCATACGGCGCGGCCGTGTTGGGTGCAACGCAAAAGCGGCGGCCCCGGTGACGCTTCGTGTTTCCGTTTCACCCCATGGTGTTGGTTGCTGTTAATTCTCTGAGGGTTTCCCGCAACCGGGGGTGACTGCCGGCCGAACAGGAGTTAGCGTTTTCGTGTCGGGGGTAGGAAGCGTTCCCCAGCCGCCCCCGACGGTGGAAGGAGGCGTAGCCGTACCTGACCGGTCGACGCTCCCAGGGGCCCTCCCGAGGTCGCTCGACCGGATTCGAAGATCAGCCGACCATCCGGAAAAGGGAGGTCACGTGGACATCGTGGTCAAGGGTCGAAACGTCGAAGTGCCGGACCATTACCGGGTACACGTAGCGGAGAAACTCGCGAAAATCGAACGCTACGATCACAAGCTCATCCGGGTCGATGTGGAGCTGTTCCACGAACGCAATCCCCGGCAGTCCGACACCTGCCAGCGAGTGGAGATCACCTGTGTCTCCCGCGGGCCGGTGATCAGGGCTGAGGCCTGCACGAACGACTTCTACAGCGCGCTGGACGCGGCCATCGCCAAGCTGGACACCCGACTGCGCCGGGCGGCCGACCGCCGCCGTGTACACCGGGGCCGGCACGCGCCGATCTCCGTCGCCGCCGCCACCGCCGGCCTGCCGGTCGCCGGCCTGGACGACGTGGCGGTTCCCGCCGGTGGCACGGCCACCGCGACCGCCGTCGAGGAGCGCCCGGAGGAGCACGACGACCAGCCCTGGCACATCGCCCGGGCCAAGGTGCACCCGGCCGATCCGATGACCGTCGACGACGCCCTGTTCCAGATGGAACTCGTCGGCCACGACTTCTACCTGTTCCACGACAAGGAGTCCGGCCGCCCCAGCGTCGTCTACCGCCGCCACGCCTACGACTACGGCATCATCTCCCTCGACACCTGACGCCCAGCCCCCGGCCCTTCCGCGCGGTGATCAAGAGGTTTGCGTCAGCGGTGAAGATCGAACTGACGTAAACCTCTTGATCACCTAGGAAAGGGGTGGGGGGAGCGGGTCGGTGGGGAGGAGGGACCAGAGGACGGTGTCGGGGCGGCCGGTGGTCTCGTGGGCGGGTAGCCGGGCGCGCATCAGGCCCTCCCGGTGGAAACCGGCCCGCTCCATGACCCGCTGCGAGCCGACGTTCCAGGTCGCCGTGCCGGCCCAGAGCCGGGCCAGCCCGACCGGGCCGAACGCCCAGCCGGTCAGCAGCCGGACCGCACGGGTGGCCAGCCCCCGGCCGCGCGCCTCGGGCAGCAGGCTGTAGCCGATCATGGCCTGGCCGGTGGCCGGCTCGTCGTAGATCAGGGCGCAGCCGCCGGCCAGGGTGCCGGTCGCCGCATCGAGCAACGCGAAGTCCGCGGCCCGGCCGGTCAACCACTCGCTCTCGGCGACCGCGCAGCGCCGGGCGACGTCGGCCCGGGTCGGCGCGACCGGACGGACCCGGGTCGCCACCACCTCCGGGCGGCTGTGCAGCCGGTACAGCGCCTCGGCGTCCGGCGGGGCGAGCCGGCGCAGTGTCACCACGTCGTCGGTGAGCCGGGCGCCGGGCAGGTCCGGCAGCGGGCGCGGGGCCGGGCCGGGCGGGTCGCCGGCGAGGCGTACCCAGGCGAGCAGGTCGTGCCGGCTGCCGTCGCGGTCCCGGCCGGCGGCCCGGCGTACCCCCTCGGGTTGGAAACCGGCGGCCAGCGCGACCCGCTGGCTGGCCGGGTTCTCGGCGTGGATGAGCAGCTCCAGCCGGTTCAGGCCGGCCCGGAACGCGGTGCGCGCCAGCGCCCGGGTGGCGGCGGTGGCGATGCCGCGCCGCCGGGAGCCGGGCGACACCCAGTAGCCCAGCTCCGCCTGCCCCCGGGCCGGCACCACCTGGCTGAGCCCACCGCCGCCGACCAGCCGGTCGGTGGCGGCGTCGACGATCGCGTACGCGGCCCCGCCGGCCCGCCACACCGCCGGGGCGCCCTCGGTGATCCACCGGCGCGCGTCGGTGAGCGTGTAGGGCCGGGGCATCGTCGGGTTGAACCGGAGGTTCACCGGGTCGTCGCAGCCCGCGGCGAGGTCGTCGGCGTCGTCCGGGCGGTACGCCCGCAGCCGGATCCGGCCGGCCTCGATGGTCTGCGGCGTCACGTCAGGTCCTCGGCGAGCAGCGCGCCGAGCCAGGCGTCCACCCGCTGCCCCCGCTGGGCCACCCCGCCCCGGACGGTGCCCTCGACGGTGAAGCCGGCCTTCTCGGCGACCCGGCGGGAGGCGGTGTTGCCGACGTGGGCCTTCCACTCGATCCGGGCCAGGCCCAGCCCGGTGACGCCCCACGCGGCGAGCGCGCCGAGCGCGGCCGGCATCCAGCCCCGCCCCCGGGCGTGCGGCGCGGTCATGAAACCGACCTCGGCCAGCAGCGGGTCGACGGGGTTCAACCTCAGGTCGACGGTGCCGGCGAAGGCGTCGTCCGGATCGGCCAGCACGAAGCAGGCGCTGCTGCCCCGGGCCCAGGTCAGCCCGCCGTAGGTCAGGTAGCTCTCGGCGTCGGTGTGCTGGTACGGGTGCGGCACGCTGGTCCACCGGACGGTGTCGGCGTCCCGGCAGGTGGCGACGACCCCGGCCAGGTCACGCTCCTCCATCGGGCGCAACCGCAGCTCGGTGTCCCCGGCGGTGGCGAACAGGACGGGCTGCGCCCGGCCGAACACGGCGGCCCGGCGGGCGTCCAGGGTGCCCGGCCCGGCCGGGCCGGGTGCACCGGGGGCGGGCACCTCCCCGGGCAGCAACGACCCGATCCAGCCCTCGGTCCGGCCGCCCTCGCCGGGCCGGGCCAGCCGCAGCTCGCCGGAGACCTGGACGCCGGCCCGCAACGCGACCAGCCGGGAGGCGTGGTTGCCGACCTCGGCCTGCCAGACCAGCCGGCGCAGCGCCAGGGTGTCGAAGGCCCAGCGGGCGACCGCCCGGACGGCGCGGACGGTGACCCCACGCCCCCTGGCCCAGGGGGCGGTCCAGTAGCCGATCTCGCCGGATTCGAGGGTCCGGTCGATCGACACCAGGCCGCAGGAGCCGAGCAGTTCGCCGGTCGCCGCGTCGCCGACCGCGAACGGTGCGCCGGTGCCGTCGGCCCAGGCGCGGGGCGCGATCCCGGTGACGAAACCGTGGGCGTGTTCAGGCCGGTACGGACGCGGTACGGTGGTCCAGCGCTGGATGTCCGGGTCCTGGCAAGCCCGGTGTACGTCGTCCGCGTCCGAGGCGAGCCACGGGCGCAGCAACAGGCCGTCCTCGGTGATCTCCACAGGCTCCATCCGAGTCATCGTGCCGGATCGTTCGCGGTGGGCGTAACCGGATAACCGCCGGGTGGCGGGCCGAGCCGAGCAATATGTCGGTTTAGTCGGTCCGGACCGCCGCCACCAGTGACCATCGCGCCGACGGAGCGCCTACGATGGTTCGAGACTGTCTAGGGGAGCGTTGATCCGTGTCGATTCTGGAAAGGGTCCTCCGCGCGGGCGAGGGCCGTATGGTGCGCCGGCTGAAGGCCATCGCCGCCGCCGTCAACTCGATCGAGGACGACTACGTCAACCTCACCGACGACGAGCTGCGGTCACTGACCGACCAGTACCGGGAGCGGCTCGCCGACGGTGAGACCCTCGACGACCTGCTGCCCGAGGCATTCGCCACGGTGCGCGAGGCGGCTGCCCGGGTGCTCGGCCAGCGGCCGTACGACGTCCAGGTGATGGGTGGCGCGGCACTGCACTTCGGCAACATCGCCGAGATGAAGACCGGTGAGGGCAAGACGCTGACCTCGGTCATGGCGGTCTACCTCAACGCGCTCTCCGGCAAGGGCGTGCACGTGGTAACGGTCAACGACTACCTGGCCCAGCGCGACGCCGCCTGGATGGGCCAGGTGCACGAGTTCCTCGGCCTGACCGTCGGCGTGGTGCTGCCCAACCGGCCGGCCGCCGAGCACAAGGCCGCGTACGAGTGCGACATCACCTACGGCACCAACAACGAGTTCGGCTTCGACTACCTGCGTGACAACATGGCCTGGTCCCACGAGGAGCTGGTCCAGCGCGGGCACAACTTCGCCGTGGTCGACGAGGTCGACTCGATCCTGATCGACGAGGCCCGGACCCCGCTGATCATCTCCGGCCCGGCCGAGCACTCCGCCCGCTGGTACGGCGAGTTCGCGGGCGTGGTGGCCCGTCTCCAGGCCGGCAAGGACGGCGAGGGCGACTACGAGGTCGACTACGCCAAGCGCACCATCGCGGTCACCGAACGTGGCGTGGCCAAGGTGGAGGACCGGCTCGGCATCGACAACCTCTACGAGTCGGTGAACACCCCGCTGGTCGGCTACCTCAACAACGCGATCAAGGCGAAGGAGCTCTACAAGCGCGACAAGGACTACATCGTCAGCGACGGCGAGGTGCTGATCGTCGACGAGTTCACCGGGCGCATCCTGCACGGCCGCCGCTACAACGAGGGCATGCACCAGGCGATCGAGGCCAAGGAGGGGGTGGAGATCAAGCAGGAGAACCAGACCCTGGCCACCATCACCCTCCAGAACTACTTCCGCCTCTACGAGAAGCTCTCCGGCATGACCGGTACCGCTCAGACCGAGGCGGGCGAGTTCAACAAGGTCTACAAGGTCGGCGTGGTGACCATCCCCACGCACCGGCCGATGGTCCGGATGGACAAGGCCGACGTGATCTACAAGACCGAGAAGGCCAAGTTCAACGCCGTCATCGAGGACATCGCCGAACGGCACCAGGCCGGTCAGCCGGTGCTGGTCGGCACCGTCTCGGTGGAGAACTCCGAGATCCTCTCCACGCTGCTGCGGCGTCGCGGCATCCCGCACTCGGTGCTGAACGCGAAGTTCCACGCCCGCGAGGCCGAGATCGTCGCCCAGGCCGGGCGCAAGGGCGCGGTCACCGTCGCCACCAACATGGCCGGCCGGGGTACCGACATCCTGCTCGGCGGCAACGCCGAGTTCCTCGCCGCCAGCGAGCTGCGCCAGCGCGGACTCGACCCGGTCGAGCAGGCGGACGAGTACGCCAAGGCGATGGAGGAGGTCCTGCCCACCTGGAAGCAGGCGTGCGAGACCGAGGCCGAGGAGGTCGCCGCAGCCGGCGGGCTCTACGTGCTCGGCACCGAGCGGCACGAGTCCCGCCGGATCGACAACCAGCTGCGCGGCCGGGCCGGCCGGCAGGGTGACCCGGGCGAGTCCCGGTTCTACCTCTCGCTCCAGGACGAGCTGATGAAGCGGTTCCGGGCCGGTGCGGTCGAGGCCGTGATGGAGCGGTTCAACATCCCGGAGGACGTGCCCATCGAGTCGAAGATGGTCACCCGGCAGATCAAGAACGCCCAGGCCCAGATCGAGGGCCAGAACGCCGAGATCCGCAAGAACGTCCTGAAGTACGACGAGGTGCTCAACAAGCAGCGCCAGGTGATCTACGCCGAGCGGCTGCGCGTGCTCAACGGCGAGGACCTCTCCGACCAGGTCCGCAACATGATCGACGACACTGTCGGCGCGTACGTGGTGGGGGCCACCAGCGACGGCTACGCCGAGGACTGGGACCTCGACCAGCTCTGGACGAACCTCAAGCAGCTCTATCCGGTCGGCGTCACCATCGACGAGTTGGAGGAGGAGGTCGGCTCCCGGTCCGGTCTGGACCAGGACTTCCTGCTCGCCCGGCTCAAGGAGGACGCGAACGCCGCATACGACCGGCGCGAGGAGAGCCTCGGCGAGGAGGCCACCCGTCAGCTCGAGCGGATGGTGCTGCTCCAGGTCATCGACCGCAAGTGGCGCGAGCACCTCTACGAGATGGACTACCTCCAGGAGGGCATCAGCCTGCGGGCGTACGCCCAGCGCGACCCGGTCATCGAGTACCAGCGCGAGGGCTTCGACATGTTCGCCACCATGATGGAGGGCATCAAGGAGGAGACGGTCGGCTTCCTCTACAACCTGGAGGTGCAGGTCCAGGAGCCGGAGCCGGAGGCCGAGGAGGTCCAGCTGCTGGAGAAGCCGGTCGAGATCCGGGCCAAGGGCCTCAACCGCGCGCCGCAGCAGCAGGGCCTGCAGTACTCCGCCCCCACCATCGACGGCGAGGCGGGCGCGGGTGGCGTGGCCGTCGAGCGGCCCGAGCCGGAACCGTCCGCACCGGCGCTCGGCATCGGGGGCGGGCAGCAGCAGGCCCCGTCCCCGGCCCGTCCGGCCGCCGGCCCGTCGCGTCGCCCGGCTGACGCGGGGGCGACCGGTCAGGCCGCCGCAGCCAGCACGGCCCGCCGCAACACCGGCCCGGTCGACCGGGCCGAGGGCGGTCCGTCCCGTAACGCGCCCTGCCCGTGTGGCTCCGGCCGCAAGTACAAGCGCTGCCACGGAGCGCCCAACGGCGGCGCCTGACCCGACCCCGGAGGACGCCCGCCCGCTCACCGAGCGGGCGGGCGTCCTCCCGTTTTCCCCCGCGCCGCCCCCGCCCCTCCCACTCCCGCCCCTTCCGTGTCCCGCCCCTTCCGTGTCGGCCGCTGTGCTGTGTTGATCAAGAGGTTTAGGTCAATGTGATCTCCACGGCTGACCTAAACCTCTTGATCAACGCGGGCGATGGCCGGCGCGGTAGCGGGTGGTGCGGTGGGTGGGTGAGGGAGCTGGGTGGGTGGGGGTCAGATGACCTGGAGGGTGGTGCAGAGCCAGCTGCCGCGCCGGTGTTCCAGGCGCAGCGCCATGGCCCAGGTGCGACCGCCGGCGGTGAGCACCGCTGCCACCTCGACCGCAGCCGCGCGCGGCTCGCACACCCGCAACCGGCGCAGGTGGACGGCGGGCCGGGTGGACCGCCGCCGCACCGGCGGGGTACGCGCCGCGGCCCGGGCGAGTTGCTCGGTCACCTCGACGGTGCGCCCCGGCTCGACCAGGGCACGGATCTGGCCGGGTGGCCGGTAGCCGTTGAGGATCTCCAGGCAGGTGCCGACGAACCGGTGTGCCGCACGGGCCGCCTCGGGAGTGGCGGTGGCGGGTGGGGGCGGGGGCGGGGCGACCGGGTGCCCGGGGTGGGGCCGAGGATCAGGCCGCCGACCGGTCGGGCGGCCGGGGGGTGGCTGTCCCGTGCCGAACAGGTCGAGGGCGAGCTGGCCGGGTGGCCGCGGCCAGAGATCCGGCACCTCGTCGACGTAGGGCGGATCGGCGACGGGGGCCGGGCGCAGCCGGATCGGCGGTCGGGTCGGCCCCGGACGGCGGGAGTCGGCCATCATTGCACCCTCAATCCCTACGTTTGCCTTCGTTTGC
The DNA here is from genome assembly GCF_900090265.1 of Micromonospora rifamycinica. Lineage (NCBI taxonomy): Bacteria > Bacillati > Actinomycetota > Actinomycetes > Micromonosporales > Micromonosporaceae > Micromonospora > Micromonospora rifamycinica. The sequence goes on along the minus strand of NZ_LT607752.1, from coordinate 3,255,212 downwards.
TTCCGACACCGTTGATTCTCGGGCACGGCGGTGCCGAGGGTCAATGGCTCAGCGGGATGGACCGGTCACTCCGGGTCGCGGTCGGTGAGCGGGTTGCCGCGTACCCACTCGGCGGTTTCGGCGTACTTGAGCTGGATGTACTCCTCCAGCCGGGCACGCTCCACCCGCCACTGACCCCGCCCGCCGATCTTGATAGCGGGCAGCTCACCACTGCGGACCATGTGGTAGACCTGCGAGTCCGACACGTTCAGCTCGGCGGCAACGTCGGAGAGCAGGAGAAACCTCGGCTCCACGGAAACCCCTCGGCTTGGCGTCGTTCGGCTCAGTTTGCCACCGACAGCCTTCCCGGCCCAGCACCCGCCCGTCCGGGCCGGCCGCGCCGCCCCTCCCGCCCCGGACCCGGGTCGACCGTCCCGCTCGCCGGACCCGGGTCGTCCGTCCGGCTCGCCGGACCCGGGCCGTCCGTCCGGCTCGCCGGACCCGGGTCGACCGTCCCGCCCCGGACCCGGGCCGTCCGGCGGAGCGGTGTGCGGTGCACGACGGTCACGGCGTACGGCATGATCGGATCGGGCGGCCACCGGCCGTGCCGGTGGCGGCGGGGCCGTGGGCGAGCGGTGGCCGCGGGCCGTGGACGAACGTCGGCGGCGGGACCGTGGACGAGCAGGGGAGACGACGGTGGGCGACGAGCTGGTCCGGGTGTATGTGCCGGCGACCGTGCCGATGCTGGTCCTGCTGCGGGAGCAGGGCCTGCCGGCGAGCGGTGGGCATGCGGTCACCCCCATGCTGCGGGAGTGGTACGCCGAGGGCGACGAGGAGGAGCTGGAGTACGTCGCCTTCACCCGGGCCGCCCAGGACGCCCTGCAACTGCTCCGGGAGGATGCCGACGCCCCCCGCCGCCGGGTGGTGGTCTCGGTGGACCTGCCCGCGCGGCTCGTCGGTCGGGGTGACGGCGAGCTGGGTTCGAGCGTGGTGGAGCTCGACGGGCCGGTGCCGGCGTCGGCGGTGGCAGCGTTGCACGTGGACGGGGCCGAGGCGGTCAAGGACGTGACCGCCGCCGTCGACGTGGTGGCGGAGGCGCTCGCCGGCGATCCGGACGCCCAGTTCACCGTCGACGGGACCGAGGATCACGAGCTGGAGTGGTACGACCCCTCCGAGTGGGAGCTGCTGCTGCGTACCACCGCCTCCTGACCGGGCGGCGGCCGGCCGGGCCGGGTGGCGCGCGCTGGACGGCGTCGGGCCGTGCGGCGGGTTGGTGCCGGGCCGTGGCGGGTGGTGTCAGGCCTCGTCGGACCCGGGCTCGTCGTCGTGGCGGGCCGGGCCGAGGGTGCGGCCGAAGAGGATGACCGTGGTCAGCGCGCCGACGAAGAGCACCCAGATGCCGTTGTCGATCCGGGAGGTGCCCATGCTGGTCTGGGCCACCGCGTCCGCCTCGCTCAACGCCCCGGCCAGGTCCAGCAGGGTCCGGCCGCCGACCCGGATGATCACCTCGGTGAGCAGCAGGAGCAGGCCGGGGCCGGCCCCGGCGACCAGGTAGGCGGGCCACCTCGGAGCCGGGGCGTCGGGGGCGTGCCGGACGGCCCGGCGGCGGGTCCAGGTCAGGTAGCCGAAGGCGAGCAGGCCGGCGAGCAGGCCGGCGAGCAGTGACTCGGTACGGGAGACCCACTTCGCGGCGCTCACCAGCGACGCCTGGGAGTCGTCGGCCCCGAACAGGTCGAACAGCGGGTCGCGGGCCTGGCTGAAGGCCACCACGAAGAGCAGTGCGCCGAGCGTGGCGGTGACCACCGCGCCGACCGGTCCGGGGGTACGCGCTCCGGCGAGCGCCGCGCCGATGATGGCCGCCGCCGCGCTGGTGCCGGCGATGGTGTTGGTGGTGGCGTTGTCGGCGTACGTCAGGTTGATGGCCAGGGCGGTGCCCAGCCCGAGCAGCATCCCGGCGCCGAGCGCCGCCGCGAACCGCAGTGCGGCGCGGTCGCCGAGCCGGCGGGCGGTCAGCTCGCTCGCGGCCAGCGCGACGGCCGCGCCGGCGACCAGCGCGGCGGAGATCACCCCGGGCAGGGCGAAGGCGGAGAGGGTGATCGCGGTGAGGCCGACCGCGGCCGAGTGGATCACCTCCCGGGTGGACCACAGCATCGCCGTCAGCCAGCCGGCCGCCAGGACCGCGAGAACCGCCGTGCCCGGGGCGTAGCCCGTCCGCCCGGTCGTCGGGTCGGCGGGCGGGTCGACGGGGGCGGCCGTCGTACTGCCGGGCTGGTTGCTCATCGTCTCCCTCTCGCCACCGCGCACCCCGGCACCGGGACGGGCCGCTCGCTCGCTCGGACCAGCGTACGCGGGCCGGACGGACCCGGCCGGGCTGGGCGCGGGCGCTCCCGGTCGCCCGGATCGGGCCGGGTGCGTGCCCCCGGTCCGCCGGCCGGGCTGGGCGCGGGCGCTCCCGGTCGCCCGGACGGGGCTGGGCGCGGGCGCTTCCGGCCCGTCGGATCGGCCTGTGTTTCTTCGGCTCGTCGGGGAATCCTGGCGGGAATCGTCGACGAATGGGCGATTGGGCCTCGTGATCTACGGCGTGGAGCCGGCGTGGCGTGAGTCCGCGCAGGCCGGCGTGGAAGAATCGTCGGAGGTCCCGCCGCCGCGTCCAGGTCCCTCGCGCGGCGTCCGGCTGTCCGGCCGCCCGGTCGACGCCTGCGGGGCCGATTTCGCCGCCGCTGTCGAGATCGCCCAGGAGCCTGTGACATGGACGCCGTGTTCTCCGTACCCGAGCCGCACAACGAGCCGGTACGCACCTACGAGCCGGGCAGCGCCGACCGGGAGCGGCTCCAGCGGCGGTTGACCGAGCTGGCCGCCGAGCGGATCGACCTGCCGATGACCATCGCCGGCAGCCAGCGGATGGCCGGCGGTGCCCCGGTCGACGTGGTGCAGCCGCACCGGCACGCGCACGTGCTCGGCGTCACCGGGCACGCCACCCACGACGACGCCCGCGCCGCGGTGCGGGCCGCCAAGGACGCCGCGCCGGGGTGGCGGGCGTTGCCGTTCGAGGAGCGGGCCGCGGTCTTCCTGCGCGCCGCCGAGCTGCTCGCCGGCCCGTGGCGGGACACCCTCAACGCGGCCACCATGCTCGGCCAGTCCAAGACCGCCGTCCAGGCGGAGATCGACGCGGCCTGCGAGTTCATCGACTTCCTCCGGTTCAACGTGCACTTCGCCCGGGGGCTGCTGGCGGCTCAACCGAACTCGTCGCCGGGGGTGTGGAACCGGTTCGACCACCGCCCGCTGGAGGGCTTCGTCTACGCGGTGACCCCGTTCAACTTCACCGCGATCGCCGGCAACCTGCCGTCCGCGCCGGCCCTGCTCGGCAACACCGTGGTCTGGAAGCCGGGGCCCACCCAGCAGTTCGCGGCGCACTTCACCATGCGGCTGTTCGAGGCGGCCGGCCTGCCCCCCGGTGTGATCAACATGGTCACCGGGCGGGGCGAGGAGGTCTCCGACGTGGTGCTCGCCGACCCGGACCTGGCCGGCATCCACTTCACCGGCTCGACCAGGGTCTTCCAGCAGCTGTGGCGCACGGTCGGGGAGAACATCGCCTCCTACCGGGGCTACCCCCGGCTGGTCGGCGAGACCGGCGGCAAGGACTTCGTCGTCGCGCACCCCAGCGCCGACGTGGACGCCCTGCACACCGCGCTGATCCGGGGCGCGTACGAATACCAGGGTCAGAAGTGCTCGGCCGCCTCGCGGGCGTACGTCCCCCGGTCGCTCTGGGAGGGCGGGCTGCGGGACCGGCTGGCCGCCACCGCCGACGCGCTGACCTACGGCGACGTCACCGACTTCGGCAACTTCGGCGGCGCGGTGATCGACGCCAGGGCGTACGCCCGGCACACCGCAGCGCTGGAGCTGATCGCCGGGGACGACAGTTGCCGGGTGCTGGCCGGGGGTACCGCCGACGACGCGGTCGGCTGGTTCGTCCGGCCGACGCTGTTCGAGTGCGCCGACCCGGCCCACGAGACGTTCACCACCGAGTACTTCGGCCCGATCCTCGGCGTGCACGTGTTCGACGACGCCCGGTTCGACGACGTGGTCGCCCAGGCGGAGTCGGTCGCCCCGTACGCGCTGACCGGGTCGGTCTTCGCCACCGACCGCCGGGTGATCGACGCGGTGGCCGAGCGGATGCGGTACGCGGCCGGCAACTTCTACGTCAACGACAAGCCGACCGGCGCGGTGGTCGGGCAGCAGCCCTTCGGTGGCGCGCGGGCCAGCGGCACCAACGACAAGGCCGGGTCGTGGCACAACCTGGTCCGCTGGATGTCGCCCCGGACCATCAAGGAGACGTTCGTGCCGCCGACCGACCACACGTACCCGCACATGGGCTGAACCGGCGACGGTCGGCGGGGGCGGGTCGACCCGTCACCGCCGACCGGACCGGCTCCCCCCGGGACGGCCCGGGGTTACCCGGGGGTATCCTCGGCTGCCCGGCCGGTGCGGCCCAGGTCACCCCCCGGTGGGGGCCGGTCCGGGGTGGTCGGCGGGTGGTCCTGGGAGCACTGTCGTCGGCCGACAGTGCACATTGGAAATCCCTCCGGGTGGCAAATCCGGAAATCCTGGACGCCGGGACCGCAAAGTGGCAGCTTAGAGGGCATGGCGGATTCCGGAGTCAACCCCACTGCGGCGGCCCTGCTGGGGTTGTTGCATGAGGGCCCGATGACAGGCGGCCAACTGATGGCCGCCGCTGAGCGCCGACTGGCGCCGTACTGGTCGATGACACGCAGTCAGGTCTACCGTGAGTTGCCGGTGCTGGCGGAGCGTGGTTTCGTGCGGTTGGGCAAGCCCGGACCGCGGATGAGTCAACCCTACGCGATAACCGCGGCGGGCAAGCGGACCTTCTCCCGCTGGCTGGCGGAGAACCCCGGTCGGGACACCATCCGCAACCCGATCGCCCTGCGGATAGCCTTCGGCAACCTGCACTCGGCCAGCCAGCTCAAGAACCTCTACGCCTCGGCCAACGAATACCACACCGAAGCCCTCGCGTACGTCCGGGAGCAGGTCAAGACCGCCAAGAAGGAGGGCGACGAGTACGACGCCAGCGCGCTGGAGTTCGCCGTCGCCTACCACAAGGCCGCCCTGTCCTGGCTCAAGACGGCCCCGGTCGGCTGATCATCGGCCCTGGTAGGTGGTGTGCAGTGAGCGGACCGCCGCGCGCACAGTACGCTTGTCTGTCGTGACCGCTGCCGATTACGCCGAACAACTCAAGGAACTCGACGCGACCCTGCGCAACATCGAGTCGGTGCTCAACCTCGACCGTCTGCGGGAGGAGAAGGCCCGGCTGGAGGAGCAGGCGTCCGCGCCGGACCTCTGGGACGACCAGGCTCGGGCACAGCAGGTGACCTCGCAGTTGTCGTACGTCAACGGCGAGATCAGCAAGCTGGGCAGCCTGCGCTCCCGGCTGGACGACGCCCGGGTGCTGCTGGAGCTGGCCGAGGACGAGGCCGACTCCGGGGTGCTCGACGAGGTCGAGGCGGAGATTGCCGGGTTGACCCGGGCCATCCAGGAGATGGAGGTCCGCACCCTGCTCTCCGGCGAGTACGACTCCCGGGAGGCGCTGGTCGCCATCCGGGCGGGCGCCGGTGGGGTGGACGCAGCCGACTTCGCCGAGATGCTGTTGCGGATGTACCTGCGCTGGGCCGAGCGGCACGGCTACCCGACGGAGGTCTACGAGACGTCGTACGCCGAGGAGGCCGGCCTCAAGTCGGCCACCTTCACCGTCAAGGTGCCGTACGCCTACGGCACGCTCAGCGTCGAGTCGGGCACCCACCGGCTGGTCCGGATCAGCCCGTTCGACAACCAGGGGCGTCGGCAGACCAGCTTCGCCGGGGTCGAGGTGCTGCCGGTGACCGAGCAGACCGACCACATCGACATCCCGGAGAACGAGGTGCGGGTCGACGTCTACCGCTCCTCCGGTCCGGGTGGGCAGAGCGTCAACACCACCGACTCGGCGGTGCGGCTCACCCACATCCCCACCGGCATCGTGGTGACCTGCCAGAACGAGAAGTCCCAGCTGCAGAACAAGGCCTCCGCGATGCGGGTGCTCCAGTCCCGGCTGCTGGAGCGCAAGCGGCAGGAGGAGGAGGCGAAGCTGGCCGGGCTGAAGACCGGCAGCACCAGCTCCTGGGGCGACCAGATGCGCTCGTACGTGCTGCACCCCTATCAGATGGTGAAGGATCTGCGAACCGAGCAGGAGACCGGCAATCCGTCCTCGGTCTTCGACGGCGAGTTGGACAGCTTCATCGAAGCCGGTATCCGGTGGCGCAAGCAGCAGCAGCTCGCCAACGACGCTGCGTGACCGGTCGTGGACGGGGCGCGTCGTCGATCTCGGGCTGACCGGGTGAATCGATGACGCGCCTCGCATCGGCGGGGCGTGCCACTTGGCTCTGCGGTTACACCGCGTAGACTCACCACCCGTGATTCAGCTTGAGCAAGTGACGAAGACGTACCCGAAGGCGTCCCGGCCTTCGCTCGACAACGTGTCCGTCTCGATCGAGAAGGGCGAGTTCGTCTTCTTCATCGGGCCATCCGGCTCCGGTAAGTCCACGATCATCAAGATGCTGCTGCACGAGGTCGCCCCCAACAAGGGCCGCGTCGTCGTCAACGGCAAGGACGTCACCTCGATGCGGTCCTGGAAGCGACCCCACTTCCGGCGTTCCATCGGCTGTGTCTTCCAGGACTTCCGGCTGCTGCCGAACCGCACCGCCTACGAGAACGTGGCGTTCGCCCTGGAGGTGATCGGCAAGACCAAGGCGGTGGCCCGCCGGGTCGTGCCCGAGGTGCTGGAGTTGGTCGGTCTCGGTGGCAAGGAGCACCGCTACCCGCACGAGCTCTCCGGTGGTGAGCAGCAGCGGGTCGCGGTGGCGCGGGCGTTCGTGAACCGACCGCTGATCCTGCTGGCGGACGAGCCGACCGGAAACCTGGACCCGGACACCTCGATCGAGATCATGCGCCTGCTGGACCGGATCAACCGCACCGGCACGACCGTCGTGATGGTCACGCACGACTCCAACATCGTGAACCAGATGCGCCGCCGGGTCGTCGAGATCGAGAGCGGCCGTATCGTGCGCGACCAGGCGCGCGGCGTCTACGGGTGAGCCGACGCTCCACCCCTGCCGTACGACCTGACGACGAACACCTCACGCCGGAGAGCCGGAGGAACACCCGATGCGGATGAAGTACGTCCTGTCCGAAGTGCTGGTCGGACTGTGGCGCAACGTGACCATGACCATCGCGATGATCATCACGATGGCGGTCTCGCTGACCATGCTCGGCGCCAGTGGCCTGATGTACAAACAGGTCGGCGACATGAAGGACCTCTACTACAAGAACGTCGAAGTCTCGATCTTCCTGAAGACCGACGTCACCGAGCAGCAGCGCACCGACCTCGATGCCAAGCTGAAGAGCGACCCCCTGGTCAAGGAGGTCCTCTACGTCAACAAGGACGAGGCGTACAAGACCTTCAAGGAGATGTACCAGGACGCGCCCGACCTGGTGAACGCCGTGAAGCCGGACCTGCTGCCCGAGTCGTTCCGGTTGAAGCTGGTCAACCCGGAGCAGTACAAGAACATCTACGACCAGTACCAGGGCACCGAGGGGGTCGACGTGATCGTCGACCAGAGCCGGCTGCTGGACAAGATCTTCAACGTGCTCACCGCGATCCAGAACATCGCGCTGGCCGCCGCCGTGGTGATGGCCATCGCCGCGCTGCTGCTGGTGGCGAACACGATCCAGGTGGCCGCGTACAGCAAGCGGCGTGAGGTCGCGGTCATGAAGCTGGTCGGCGCGTCGAACTGGTTCATCCAGGCGCCGTTCGTGCTGGAGGCGGTGGTCGCCGGCCTGATCGGTTCGTTGCTGGGCCTGATCGCGCTGATCGGCGCCAAGCAGTTGCTGTTCAGTGGTTCGTTGAAGGCGCTGGAGGGGCTGCTCTCGCCGATCCAGTGGTCGGACATCTTCCTGATGTTCCCGCTGATGGCCGGCGTCGGCGGCCTGATCAGCGCCGCCACCGCCTGGGTCACGCTCCGCTTCTACCTGCGGGTCTAGTCGCCGCAGGGCTCTCCGTGAGGACCCTCCCCCGCCGGGAAGAAACGGCGGGGGAGGGTCCTTGTCGTTCGGGTAGCATGATCCCCGCTCGCCGACCGGACGGTCGGTGCGCGTACCAGGAGGGAGGTGCGCCGGATGCCACGGGAAAAGGGCCGCAAGGTGGTCGCCTCCAACCGGAAGGCCCGCCACGACTACGCCATCCTCGACACCTACGAGGCGGGCATGGCGTTGACCGGCACCGAGGTCAAGTCGCTGCGCGCCGGGCGGGCCTCGCTGGTCGACGCCTTCGCCCAGGAGCGCGACGGCGAGCTGTTCCTGCACGGCATGCACATCCCGGAGTACACCCAGGGCACGTGGACCAACCACGAGCCCCGGCGTACCCGCAAGCTGCTGCTGAAGCGGTTGGAGATCGACAAGTTGATCGGCAAGACCCGCGAGGGTGGCCTGACCATGGTCCCGTTGCAGGTCTACTTCTCCGACGGCTGGGCCAAGGTGGAGATCGCCCTGGCCAAGGGCAAGAAGTCGTACGACAAGCGGCAGGACCTCGCCAAGCGGGACGCCGACCGGGAGATCGCCCGGGTGTCCGGTCGCCGGGGCAAGGGGATGGACGACTGATTCACACCTTTTGTCGGGCTCGACGCGCCGACCCGGGCCTCGGGATGAAACCCGTTGCGGCAGGCGTTAGTCTGGTCAGTGCCGCCACATCGGCGGCCCGTCGAGGGGGTGACTGGTTTCGACTTCGTACGCAGCGACAGGGGAAGCGAGCCGAGGAAGCCGACGTCGTCTCGAGAATCGGTCGTCGGAAACCAATAAGCGCCAAGCAAAATCGCGCTGACTTCGCTCTCGCCGCCTGAGGCGAGTAGTGAGTCTGTCGGCCTGGGAACGCCTTCGTCCCAGTTCGCCGGCATCAGCTAGAAGGCTGGCCAACCGGACCCGGTCGCGGGGTCCGTGCGGCGAGATCAATCAGCGACTGGGCCCGTCACACCAACTTGCTCGCGTGAGCGGTGGGGCCGAGTAGAGGCATAGCGAGCTGCGCTCGGAGAAGCCCTGACAAACCGGCGAAGGACCCGGGTTCGATTCCCGGCACCTCCACCACACGATGCGCCCCGGTCCTCAAGGACCGGGGCGCATCGCCATCCCGGCCCATTGCCCACCTTCCCCGGCCCTGGCCCCCTCCTCCCACCCCCGCCCCCGCCCCCGCTCCCACCCCCACCCCCACCCCCACCCCCACCCCCACTCCAGTCCCCCCGGCCGCCCTGCCCCCGCCTCTCTCGCCCCGTTGATCAAGAGGTTTAGGTCAATTTGATCTCGACGGCTGACCTGAACCTCTTGATCAACGGGGCGGGGGCGGGGGGCGGGGTGGGGTGGGATGAGAGGGGGTGGGACGAGAGGGGGTGGGGTGGGAACCGGTGGGGGTGGGTGGGCGTCTCAGGGGGTATGCGTCGACTTGTGCTGGTGGGGCTGGGGATCCTGGTGGGGGTGGCGGGGTGTGCGCCGGCGGGCTCCGTGCCGGGTGGGCCTGCGTCGGGTGGGTCCGTGCCGGGTGGGCCTGCGTCGGGTGGGTCCGTGCCGGGTGGGTCGGTGGCGGGTGGGGCTGCGTCGGGTGGGGCGGTGGTGGGTGGAGCTACTGGTGGCGCGGACCGGCAGGGGGAGGAATTCGACCGGCGAGCCGCCGAGGTCGCCGGGGCCTGGCGGCCCGGCCCCGACTGGTCGACCGGGTACCTGCCGCTGCAGGACGCCACCGTGCTCACCGGGGATCCCGGCTTCGACGCCGACACCGAGACGGCCTTCCGCTCCGGCTGGTACCGGGATCAGATCGAACTCCCGACCGTCGTCCCCGCGGATGCGGCGATCCGCTTTCCGGACGGTGCCCTGAGCGTCCCCCTGATCAGTGCGGCCGAGGCGTACCGGCAACTGGACCAGGGGGATCCGCCGCCGTGCGAGGGGCGGCCCCGGGTGCCGCCGGCTCCCTCGCCGGCCGTCGCCGGCCGGCCGGATGATCCGGTCGCCACCCGGGCCGCCACCGCCTGTGTCCCGCTCACGGTCACCGGCGTGACCCTGGGCACCGCCGAGGTACGCACCAGCCGGGGGATCGCGGCGGTGCCGGCCTGGTTGTTCACCGTGGCGGAGCTGACCACTGCGGTGGCCCGGCTCGCGGTGGCCCCCCGGGCGGTCACCGCCGTGCCCGTGCCGGCGATCCCGAGCCGGACCCTTCCGGGCGGCGTGGCCGGCGTCGACCGGCTCCGACGGGTCGACGGCGACCGGTTGACGTACGACGTCGCCCTGGGGGCCTGCGACAGCGGACCCGCCGCCCTGGTGCGGGAGGGTGACGACGTGGTGGTGGTCGGCGGTGGGACGGTCCCCGGCACCGGGGAGTGCATCGAGCTCGCCGTGCTCAAGCCGGTCACCGTGACGTTGGCGGCACCGCTCGGCACGCGCCCGGTGCTCGACGTCGCCACCGGTCGAGTGCTCACCCTCGCCGCCCACTGACCCGCCCCCGGACCCACCCCCACCCCCGGGGGCCTCCCGGACCACGACGACCCGGGCCGGTGATCAAGAAGTTTGCGTCATGTTGATCTCCAGAGTTGACCCAAATCTCTTGATCACCGGGGCGAGCCGGGGCGCACCGGAGCGAGACGGGGCGACGCGGGGCGAGGGTGGAGGTGGGTGGGTGGGTGGGTGGAGGTGGGTGGGGTTTAGAGGAGTTTGGGGATCTTGGTGCTGATGGGTGTGGCCAGGACGGTCGGCTGGTCGGCGTGTAGTGCGCCGGTCAGCGCGTCGGGCAGGTCGTCCAGGGTGTCGACGACGCGGGTGGCGCAGCCGTAGCCCCGGGCGACGGCGGTGAGGTCCAGGCCCGGCAGGTCCAGGCCGGGCACGCCGGGGGTGGACTTCAGCTCGGCGAACGCCTTGAGGATGGCGTACTGCTGGTTCACCGGGACCAGCACGACCACCGGCAGCCGCAACCGCGCGGCGGTCCACAGCGCCTGCACCGAGTAGTGGAAGGAACCGTCCCCGATCACCGCCACCACCGGCCGTCCCCGCCCGGTGTCGCGTTCGGCGAGGGCGATACCCACGGCGGCCGGCAGCCCGTAGCCGAGCCCGCCGCTGGCCATGGTGAAGTACGACGCCGGCCTGGTGACCGGGAGCCGACGACGCAGCGCCGCCAGGTTGGACGGCGACTCCTGCACCAGCACCGCGTCGGCGGGCCAGCAGGCGGCCAAGGCGGCGAAGAGCGCGTCCGCGTCCGGCGGATCTGCCGGCACCGGGGGCGGCGGCGTCGGGCGGGGCGCGGGTGGCGGCCGGTCGGTCGCCGGCAGCAGGTCCAGCAGTGCGGTCAGGGTCAGCCCGGCGTCGCCGAGCAGGCTGTCGCCGACCGGGGCGCGGGCCGCCTCGTCCGGGTCGTCGGTGACGTGCAGCAGCCGGGCTCCCGGTGGCAGGTGGTCACCGGGCACGTGGGGGTAGTAGCGGAACACCGGCGCACCGACCACCAGCACGACGTCGTGCCCGGTGAGCTGCGCGGCCAGCGGCGCGATCGCGTACGGCAGCACCCCCCGGTAGTGCGGGTGGTGCTCGGGGAAGGCGGCCCGCTCCGGTGCCGGCGCGGACCAGACCGGGGCGGCGAGCCGTTCCGCCACCGCCACCGCCACCGGCCAGGCGTCGGCCCGGTCCACCGCCGCGCCGAGCACCAGCACGGGATGGCGCGCCGCCGACAACGCCGCGGCGAACTCCCCCAGCCGGCGCGGGTCGGGGGCGAACCTGGTGGCCACCGTCCGCACCTGCGGGGGCGGGTCCGCCGGCTGATGCCAGTCGTCGAGCGGCAGGGAGAGGTAGACCGGGCCGGCCGGCGGTTGCGCCGCCGTCGCGTACGCCCGCATGAAGGCCGCCGGCACGTCCTGCGCCCGCGCCGGCTCGTGGCTCCACTTCACGTACGGCCGGGGCAGCTCGGTCGGCTGCCGGTTGGCCAGTCGGGGCTCCATCAGCAGCATCTCCCGGCTCTGCTGCCCGGCGGTGACGAGCAGCGGGGTCCGGTTGTGCCAGGCGGTGACGAGGTTGCCCATGCCGTTGCCGGTGCCCGGGGCGGTGTGCAGGTTGACGTGGGCGGGCCGGCCGGTGGCCTGTGCGTACCCGTCGGCCATGGCGACCGCCGAGCCCTCGTGCAGGGCGTGCACGTAGTGGAAGTCGGCCGGGAATTCCTGGAGGAAGGGCTCCTCGGTCGAGCCGGGGTTGCCGAAGACCGTGGTCAGGTCGAGGGCACGGAGCAGGTCGTAGGTGGTCTCCCGGACGGTCGCCATCGCCCCCGCCTCCGTGTCCCCCGCCGGCCCGTGCCGTTGCCCGTCGGGAATCCGGTGATCCGCCCCCGAGCTGCCGAATCTACCGGGCGGCAGGCGGCGGTTCGGGTGCTTTGCCGGCTGTCACCTGCGTCCGTGCCAGGTGGGGGCGCTGGTGCGGGGCAGCCGCTCAGGGGAGCGGGAACGGGGTCCGGATGCCGTCCAGCGCGTGCCCGCACGGGCAGTCGCGGTCGGTGGGCAGGGCGGCCACCGCGTCCAGCAGTACGCCGCGCAGCCGGTCGGTGTTCTCCCCGAAGACCCGGAAGACCTCCTCCTGGGTGACCGATTCGCCCGCCTCCACCCCGGCGTCCAGGTCGGTGACCAGGGCGATGGAGGTGTAGCAGAGGGCGAGTTCGCGGGCGAGCACGGCCTCCGGGTGGCCGGTCATGTTGACCACCGTGCCGCCCATCGAGGCGTACCAGCGGGATTCCGCGCGGGTGGAGAAGCGGGGGCCCTCGACCACCACCACCGTGCCGCCGTCGACCGCCGGTACGTCCCGCCCGGCCGCCGCGTCGAGCAGCGCACGCCGCCCCACCGGGCAGTACGGGTCACCGAACGCCACGTGCACCGCGCCCTGGTCGTAGTAGGTCTGCACCCGGCCGCTGGTGCGGTCGACCAGCTGGTCGGGCACCACGAACGTGCCGGGGCCGAGGTCGGGGCGGAGCCCGCCGACGGCACAGGGGGCGAGCACCTGGCGTACCCCCAGGGCCCGCAGCGCCCACATGTTCGCCCGGTAGGGGATCCGGTGCGGCGGGTGGCGGTGATCACGCCCGTGCCGGGGCAGGAAGGCCACCGGCCGGCCGCCCACCGAGGCGATGGTGAGCACGTCCGAGGGGGTGCCGTACGGGGTATCCACCTGGTGTTCCGTCGCGTCGTCGAGCAGCGCGTACAGCCCCGAACCGCCGATCACCGCGATATCCGCCGTCGGAACCATCGACCCTCCCTCGACCGCCCTCGATCACCTGTCGGTCAGACCTTAGCCACCGCACTGGGTGCAGGCTATGGTGCCAGGCATGGCGGTGACAGCACGGATGGTCGGTGGTGCCCGGTTGTCGGACCCGGTGCGCGGCTGACGATGTCCGACACGCAGGGGGAGGGACCGGCGATCAGCGGTCGTGCCGTGGAGTCGATGACCGGGCGGCTGCTGGTCGCGACACCGGCCCTCAAGGATCCGAACTTCGACCGTACGGTCGTGCTGCTGGTCGCCCACGAGGCCGGCGGGGCGCTCGGGGTGGTGCTCAACCGGGCCACCGAGGTCCCGGTCGCGGACGTCCTCGGTGAGTGGAGCGACCTGGCCCGGCACCCGGCGGTGCTCTTCGAGGGCGGTCCCGTGCAGCCGGAGTCGGCGATCTGCCTGGCCCGGATGCGGCACCCGATGCGGCGGCTGAAGGGCTTCCAGCCGATCTCCGGCGCGGTCGGCACCGTCGACCTGTCGGTCGATCCGGAGCGGATGCGGGACAGCATCGGCGGCATCCGGGTCTTCGCCGGCTACTCCGGTTGGGGCTCAGGGCAGTTGGAGCAGGAGATCGAGGACGGGTCCTGGTTCGTGCTCGACGCGCTGCCCGGCGACGCCTTCGTCGACCGTCCGGACGACCTCTGGCCGATGGTGCTGCGCCGGCAGGGCGGCATGATGGCGGCGGTCGCGCACTTCCCTCCGGACGTGGCGCTGAACTGATCCACCGGGCGTCCCCGGGGGCCGGTCCAGGGGTACCCCCGCGAGATGACCATGCGGCGCGGCGTGTGTATAGTTCTCTCCGTGCCCGGGACACCGGGACTACCGCAAGGGGCCGTGGCGCAGCTGGTAGCGCACCACACTGGCAGTGTGGGGGTCAGGGGTTCGAGTCCCCTCGGCTCCACTTGCGTAGACGCAAAGCCGGCACCAGTCCAGGACTGGTGCCGGCTTTTTGCGATCTCGTGGCCGGTCGCCGGGCCACGCCGCAGGCGCCCCGGGCGCGGGAAAGCCGCGTGGACCGGCGTGCCGGGCGCGGGTCAGCCGATTCCCGCGAAGAGGCCGCCCCGGCGGGAGTCGCCGGGGCGTCCCGGTGCCTCGTCGGCGGGCCGGTCGGGGCCGCCGACCGCCAGCTCCTCGCGGGCGGCCCGGTCGAGCGCGCCGATCGCCCACTCCTCCAGGCTGTGCCCGAGCTTCTCGGCCACTGCGCTGTACGACCGGATCTGCTCCGGCGACAACCGCACCTTGATGTGGGTGCTGTCACCGGCCCGGCCCCGGTCGTCCAGGTTCGCCTCGTCGGGCCCGGGCGGGATCGCCTCGGCGGACCGTTCCGCGATGCTGGCCCGGACCTCCTTGCGCAGCCGGTTTCTCGACCACGAGAGCTTCTCGGCCTTGCGCAGCCAGAAGTCCTGTTCGTGCTCGCTCAGCCGGGCGACCTCCGCGTGGTGGGCGAAGCTGAGCGCGTCGCGCCGCCGGGACAGCGGGAAACGTCGGGCCACCCAGACGTAGTTGCGCAGGGTCTGGTAGTCGAGCGAGGTCTGCTCGATGGCGTCGCTGTAGCGCCCGCTGTACGCGGTCTCCCCGTAGAGCAGCCAGTCTCCCAGACACCAGGCCGACCAGGTGCTGACCGCCGCCAGCCGCCGGCCGATGCCGAGCCATTTCTCGTACGGCAGGTGTTCGGGGAATTCGATGCCGGTACGCGGTGTCGCGAGGATGTCGAACTGCACGTCGAGTGGGGCGGTCTTCGGTGGTCCGGTCCGGGTGTCCTTCGTCCGGGTGGAGGGATGCACCGCCACGTCACCGCCTTCCCTCGTCGGGACCGTCGGCGTCATCCGCAGCCGTCCGGTGGGTCGTCGGTCGGACGGAGGGTCTGGTCGACCGCACGTCGGGTGGAGATCCCGGCGGGGATCCGGCCCGGTGGCCGGTGTCCGTGTCCGGTGCAGCGTCGGAAGTCCATCCGGTATCACCGACCTCTACCGTTACCGTCGCTCGTGCCTGGCATCGGGGTGGGGCGCACGGGGTCGGGGCACGTCGGCGTACCCATTCTCCCGAACAAGATCGTCCAAAGGCGAGAGATCCATTCTCGCCGGAAACCACCGGGGAAAGTCAAGAGCAACAAGCTGGGCAATGTGCCGCTGGCCAGGGCGAAAAGATCACCGGGAGGGTGGTGGGCCGACGGCGGTGTGGTTGCTTTGCCGGGTGCGACACCATTGATTCCGATCGTGGTATGGAATGGATCAACATGATTGCCTGAGCTGCCGGTGATCGATAGAGTCCCCCTCGTGGACCGGTGATACGAGAGAGATGCGCCACCGCTTCGATGATCGATACGGGTCAACTCGTCGAGGGGAGAGCAGTGGACACGTCCCGGTTCGTCACCGACGTCGCGATCATCGGCGGGTGCGGGCGGGTCGGCCTGCCGCTGGGGCTGGCCTTCGCGGCACGCGGCCTCTCGGTCGTCCTGTGCGACGTCAACGGCGTCGCGGTCGACCTGGTGAACGCGGGTCGGATGCCCTTCGCCGAGCCCGGGGCCGACGAGCTGCTGCCCTCCGTGCTCGCCTCCGGCGCGCTGCGCGCCACCGTCGACCCGTCCTGCGTGAGCGAGTCGGAGCACCTCGTGGTGGTGGTCGGCACGCCGGTGGACGAGCACCTCAGCCCCGACGTGACCGCCGTGTCGACGGCCCTGGAACGCTACGCCCCCTTCCTGCGCCCCGGCCACTTCGTCGCCCTGCGTTCGACCGTCTACCCGGGGGTCACCGCGATGGCCGAGCGGCTGATCGCGGGCCTGGGCCTGCCGGACGTGGACGTGGCCTTCTGCCCGGAGCGCATCGCCGAGGGCCGGGCGCTGGTGGAGCTCTTCGAACTCCCGCAGATCGTCGGCGGGCGGACCCCGCGGGCGTTCGCGCGGGCCGCCACGCTGTTCCGCTCGCTGACCCCGCAGATCGTGCCGCTCACCCCGGAGGAGGCGGAGCTGGCGAAGCTGTTCACCAACAGCTGGCGCTACATCAAGTTCGCGGCGGCGAACCAGTTCTGGATGATCGCGAACGACTCGGGCCTCGACTTCGAGCGGGTCCGGCAGGCGATCCGGTACGACTACCCGCGGGCGGCCGACCTGCCCGGCCCGGGGTTCGCGGCCGGACCCTGCCTGTTCAAGGACACCATGCAGCTCGCGGCGTTCAACGGCAACAACTTCCCGCTCGGGCACTCCGCGATGCTGGTCAACGAGGGGCTGCCCAACTACGTGGTGGCCCGGCTGGAGGAGCGGTTCGACCTGTCCACCATGCGGGTCGGCATCCTGGGCATGGCCTTCAAGGGCGGCAGCGACGACCCCCGGGAGTCACTGGCCTACCGGCTCCGCAAGATCCTGCTCCTCAAGGCGGCGGCGGTGCTGTGTGCCGACCCCTTCGTCGACGACCAACGGCTGGTACCGCACGAGCGGGTGCTCGCCGACGCGGAACTGCTCGTCATCGCCGCCCCGCACGAGCAGTACCGCGACCTTCCCGCCGCGACCCCGGTGATCGACATCTGGGGCCTCACCGGCCGGGGCGTGCTGATCTGAGCGCCGACGGGGGCGCAGGGGACACCGGTTTTGCCGACCGGCTCGCAGACATCGACGAACGGAGGCGCGGCGAATGCCGAAGGTGCTGGTCAGCGGATCGGCCGGATTCATCGGTGGCTACCTGGTCGAGGAGCTGCTGAGCCGGGGGCACGAGGTCGTCGGCATCGACAACTACTCGAAGTACGGCCGGGTCTCCCGCGAGTACGACCAGCACCCGGCGTACCGCTTCGTCGAGGGTGACGCCCGCGACACCGACCTCCTGTCGGAGCTGCTCACCGACTGTGACCACTTCATCGCCGGAGCGGCCATGATCGGTGGGATCTCCTACTTCCACCGGTACGCCTACGACCTGCTCGCCACCAACGAACGGATCATGGCGTCCTCCTGTGACGCCGCCATCCGGGCGCACCAGGAGGGCCGGTTGCGGAAGGTGACCTACCTGTCGTCGTCCATGGTGTTCGAGTCCACCGACCGGTGGCCGTCCCTGGAGGGTGACGAACGCCGTGTCCCCCCGCCGGTGTCGTCGTACGGCTTCCAGAAGCTGGCGGTCGAGTACTATGCCCGCGCGGCGCACCAGCAGTACGGGCTGCCGTACACCATCGTGCGGCCGTTCAACTGCGTGGGCATCGGGGAGACCCGCGCCCTCGGGCACCACGACGTCCACTCGGGCAACGTCAAGCTCGCGATGTCCCACGTGGTGCCGGACCTGGTGCAGAAGGTGCTCAAGGGTCAGGATCCGCTGCACATCCTCGGCGACGGCCGGCAGGTCCGGCACTACACCTACGGTGCCGACCTCGCCCGCGGCATCGTGGTCGCGATGGAACACCCGGCCGCGCTGAACGAGGACTTCAACCTCTCCACCGCCGAGTCCACCACGGTCGCCGAACTCGCCGGGGCCATCTGGCGCAGGGTCAAGGGGCCGTCGGTCCCCCTCCGACTGGTCCACGACACCCCCTTCGAGCACGACGTCCAGCTGCGCGTGCCGGACGTCGGCAAGGCGGAGAGACTCCTCGGTTTCACCGCGACCACCAGTCTCGACGAGATGCTCGACGTGGTGATCCCGTGGATCGCCACCGCGGTCCGGGACGGTCGGATCTGACCCGACCGGTCCCGCCAGCGGGACACACCCTGATCCGACCGACAGCCATGGTGAGGATGGACGAGATGCGTGAACCCGCAGGGGCCGGTCGATGAGGCTCGCCTTCTTCGACGACTACGGGGAGGTGCCGGGTCACCACCCGGACCACATCGTCGGCCTGGGCCGGGCGGCGCGGGCGCCGATCTACTGCCCGGACAGCTTCCTGGCGGGCCGTCGAGGGCTGACCGGGCTGATCCACCACCCGATGACCGGCGACGTGGACCGCACCCCGGGACCGGCCCGGGCCAATCTCGGCGCGGCCTGCGCGGAGGCGGTACGGCAGGGAGCCGACGTCCTGGTCAACCTGTTCCTCGACGAGAACTGGGATGCCTTCCCGATCACGCGGCACGGCATCCGGATGGCCCACACGCTGCACCGTCCGGGCGCGATCGAGGGCACCATGGGGGGCATCAACGCCGTCAAACAGGGCGACGCGGTCGGCGTCCTGAGGCGGCTCGCGGCCACGGATCCGATCGTCGTGCACACCTCGGCCGGTCTCCGTCAGGCGTCCCGCTGGATACCGGCCGACCGGATCGTCCACCTGGGCTGGCCGGCGGCGACCGAGCAGGCGATCCGGCGTCGCTTCGCCGCCGCTGCGGCCGCGCCGGCCGGCGACGAACCGTACGTCCTGCTGATCGGACGGGGGAACCGGTACAAGGGAATCCGCGTGCTGCTCGAAGCGGTCGGCTCGGGCGGACACCGGCTGCGGATCGGCGGAAAGCTGGAGGTGCCCGAGGACGCGGACTGGCTGGCCGGGACGTTCCCCCGCGCCCGGGTGACGTGGGAACCCGGGTGGGTCGACGACCATCGGCTGGACCAGCTCATCGCCGGGGCGGCCGTCGTGGTCTTCCCCTACCTGGCCGGCTTCGAGGCCCACGGCGGCGTCTCGGGCGCGCTGGTCCACGCGCTGACCTTCGCCAAGCCGATCGTCGTGACCGAGGAGCTGCGCACACAGGTGCCGGAGGTGGCCGCCAGCCTGGTGGTGCCGACCGGCGACGTCGCCGCGTTGCGGGCCGCCCTCGACCGGGTGATGGCCGATCCGCGGCGCTTCGGCCAGCCGGCGGAACTCGAGAAACACCTCGTCGACAACCACAGTTACGAACGGCACGTCGAACAAATGATAAACCGGTTCGCGGATCATTAGCCGGCGGAAGTGCGGACCCTTGCACGGGCAGTGGCCGAAGGGTAGTAAGGAGCAAGGCGGCGGGCGCCGCCGGTGAGGCTGGAATACAGTGTCAGCTCGAAACGGATCCTGGCGAGAAAGTCTGCGATGCCAGATTGAGAATCTCCAGCACACGGCCGACAATCTCGACGGATCCGAGGTCGACCGGGCCGTGGAAATGGTGCGGCGCTGCACCGGCCTGCTGATTTTCAGCGGCGTCGGGCAAAACCTGGTGCTGGCCGACAAGGTGGCCTCGACGTTCAGCTCGCTGTCCCTGCGGGCGGTCAGCGCCGACCCCGTCGCGGCACTGCACGGCGGCATGGGCCTGTTCCGGCCGGAGGATCTGCTGATCCTCATCTCCAAGAGCGGTGAGACGCCGGAACTCCTCCGTTTCCTGGACGCGTGCCGGCAGGTCGGCCACTCCAACACGCTCGCCATCCACTCGGCCCCCGGCTCCACGCTGGCGACGAGCTGCCGCGGCGGGGTCCACGTCCCGATGGTCAGCGAGGCCGACCACCTCGACCTCGCGCCGACCGCCTCCTCGATCTGCTTCCTCGGCCTGCTCCAGTCGCTCGCCGCCGAACTCGCCAGCGCGGCGGGGCTGTCGGAAGCGGCCTTCCGCAGGACCCACCCGGGCGGCACCATCGGCCTCGGACCGGTGCGGGTCAGATGAGGCTGGACGAGATCCCCTCGGTGATCGTGCAGGCCGGTGGACGTGGATCCCGGCTCGGCCGGCTCACGGCCAACAAGCCCAAGTGCCTGCTGTCGGTCGACGGCGAGCCGCTGCTCTACCGGCTCTTCCGCCAGCTGCCCCGGGCCCGGTTCGTGATCGTCGCGGACCACCACGCCGACGTGCTGGCGGCGTACCTGGCGACGGTGCCCCCGAAGGTCGACCACGTCGTCGTCCGGGCGACCGGCGAGGGCACCCTGAGCGGGCTGTCGACGGCGGTGTCCGTCGTGGACGACACCTCGGCCTTCCTGATCCTCTGGTGCGACCTGTTCTTCGCGGAGTTCCCCACCGCCGAGCTGGGCGACCGCGTGTTGGTCGGCCTGAGCGACCGGTTCCGCTGCCGGTGGAGCGTCGACGACCAGGGCCGGCTGGTCGAGGTTGCGTCGGACCGGCGCGGGGTGGCCGGCCTGTTCGCGGTCCCGTCCAGGAAGCACCTGCCCGACCTGCCGGAGCAGGGCGAGTTCGTCCGGCACCTACGGACGTCGTCGACCCCCGTCGACACCGTGGTGGTGCCCGGGATGCGGGAGTTCGGCACCCTGGAGGCGGTGCGCGGGTACGCGCAGGAGCACGGGGGGCAGACGGCCCGCTTCTTCAACGAGGTGGAGATCCGGGACGAGGTGGTGGTCAAGGCGGCCCGGCTGCGGCAGTACGACCACCTCATCGAGGCCGAGGCGCACTGGTACGAGACGGTCACCGACCTGGGGTTTCCGCACGTTCCACGGTTGCGCGGCCGGTCGCCGCTGACGATCGAGCGCATCGACGGCGTCCACCCGTTCGACCTGGACCTGACGCCGGACGGCCAGGCGCGGGTGGTCACCGGCATCATGGACTGCTTCGCGCGGTTGCACGCCCTCAGCCCCGCGCCACCCGACCCCGAGTCGGACCGGATGGTCTACCACGAGAAGACGGTCAGCCGGCTGGCCTCGGTCCGCCGGCTGCTGCCCAACGTCGACCGGCCCTCGCTGGTCATCAACGGGCGCACCTGCCGCAACCCGCTGCACCCGCGCCACGCGGACTGGTTCGCCGCGACGATGGACCGGCTGCCCGCGGTCGACCACGCGCTCGTCCACGGCGACCCGACGTTCTCCAACACCCTGGTGGACCGGGCCGGTGGCATCTGGCTGATCGATCCGCGGGGGACGTTCGGCCGGGCCACCTGCTATGGCGACCCCCGCTACGACTGGTCCAAGCTGCTGTACTCGGTCGAGGGGAACTACGACCAGTTCAACCGCCGGAACTTTGCGCTGACCGTCGCCGGTGACGTCGTCACGCTGCGGATCGCCTCGAACGGGTGGGAACGGCAGGGGCCGCTCGTCCGGGAGCGCACCGGGTGGTTCGGCAGCGACGTCGACGTCATCCACGCCCTCATCTGGCTGTCCCTGACCGGGTACGCGCTGGACGACGTGGATTCCGCCATGGGCGCCTTCTACCAGGGCGTCTACCTGCTGGAGAAGGCGGCATGACAGGACCCAGGCTGACGCTCAGCGAGCTGCCCAAGGTGTGGATCGTCGACCTCGACGGCGTGGTGTTCCGGCACAACGCCTACCTCGGCGGCGACGACGAGGTCCTCGACGGCGCGGCCGGCTTCTGGGCGCAGATCGCCCCGGACGACGTCGTGGTGGTGATGACCGGTCGTCCGGAGAGCGAGCGGGCCCGGACCCTCGACCTGCTGGCCCGGCTCGGCCTGCGGGTGGACCGGGCGATGTTCGGGCTGCCGCTGGGGGAGCGGGTGGTCGTCAACGACGCCAAGCCCTCGGGGCTGCCGACCGCGTACGCGGTGAACCTGCCGCGCGACCGGGGCCTCGGCGGGCTGCGCGTCGACATCGACCCGGCCCTGTGACGGCGGGTCGTCCCACGGGAGGAGCATTCCATTGATCAGTTCAAATCCCGTAGGTAGGTTCGGAGACGTGGGGGACGACATCGTGCGGGCACCGGCCGATCCCGTCGGGGTGGCCATGGTCGGCAACGGCTTCATGGGCCGGGCACACACACTCGCTCTGGTGGTCGCGGGCCTGCTGGTGCCGGACCTCCCACCGGTGGAGCTGCGGTCGATCTCGGGCCGTGACCCCGACCGGACCCGCCGGTCCGCCGCGCAGTACCGCTACCGGGAGGCGTTCACGGACTGGCGGGCGCAGCTCGACGGTCCGGGGCTGTCGGCCGTGGACGTGGTCCTGCCCACCGAGCTGCACCACGCCGCGACCATGGCCGCTATCGGGGCGGGCCACGCCGTGCTGTGCGAGAAGCCGCTGGCCGCGACGGCGGCCGACGCCTACGAGATGTGGCGGGCGGCGGAGGCGGCCGGGGTGGTGCACATGTGCGGCTTCAACTTCCGCTTCGCGCCGGCCGTCCGGCTCGCGCACGATCTCGTCGCCGCCGGTGAGATCGGTGAGGTGGTCGCCTTCGACGGCTCCTTCCTGGAGTCCATCGGCCTGCCGGAGCACGACGCCGACGACGTCGCGGTGTGGCCGCCCCCGCCGCAGGACGGCGCGCTGCTCGGTCTCGGACCGCACATCCTGGACCTGGCGCTCTGGTTCGCCGGTGAACCGACGACCGTGCAGGCGCAGCGGGGCAAGCTCAACCCGTCCCCGGCGGTGCGGGACGACTTCTTCAGCGGGACGTTGCAGTTCCGCTCCGGTGCACACGGCACCGTGCGGGGCTCCCGGGTGGCGGGCGGGGTCACCAGCGAGTGCCGGTTCACCGTCACCGGCACCAAAGGGGCGCTGCGCTGGGAGTCACCGCGACTCAACGAGCTGTGGAGCATCACCCCGGGGCACCGGGCGACGCTCATCGAGGTGACCCGGCCGAGCGACCCCTTCATGGCGATGTGGTGGCCGGAGCCGGGCCATCCGATCAGCTGGACCGAGACCTTCACCCATCAGGCCGCGCACTTCCTGCGCGCGGTGGCGGGCCGCACGTCGGTCCGGGAGTCGGCCGCGGACTTCGAGGACGGGTACCGCTGCGCGCTGGTCGTCGACGCCCTGTCGGCCGCCGCCGACTCCGGTCGGCCGACGGCGCTCACCCGGCCGGCGGGCTGACCGCTCGACACCGGCACCGACGAGACGGTGGCGCCCATCCCCGTCGGATACCGGTGGGCGACTGGCCCGTAGTCCAGAGGGAGGACAGCCGAAGTGCCGATTGCGACCGATGGCGACTGGATCACCGCCACGTCCGTGGCGGAGGGGCGGACCTGGCGGGTCCGGTTCGTCGACGACCTGCTCCGGGCCACCCCGGAGGCGGTGCCCGACCTGTTCCGGCTCAGCGACCCGGTGTACGCCACCGCGAACGCGCCCGGCCGGCGCGCGGTGATCATCGACCGTACCGTCCGGAGCCTCTTCGGCAGCCGGTTCGCCGGCCTCTTCGAGCGGTTCGGCATCGACCCGGTCTGGATCGAGGCCGACGGCGGCGAGGAGTCCAAGAACCTCACCCAGTACAGCGAACTGGCCGCCCGGCTGCTCGCCCTGGACCTGGACCGGCGGAGCCAGCCGTTGATCCTCGTCGGCGGCGGCACGATCACCGACATCGGCGGGCTGCTGGCGGCGACGCTCTACCGCGGCATGCCGGCGGTCCGGATCCCGACCACCCTGCTCGGCCTCTGCGACGCGGGCATCGCGGCCAAGGTCGGGGTCAACCACGCCGGCGTCAAGAACGCGCTGGGCACCTTCGCCCCGGCCCCGTTGGCGCTGCACTGCCTCGAACTGTGCGCCACCGAGAGCGAGCGGCACACGGCGGCCGGCCTGGCCGAGATCGCCAAGGTCGCGCTCACCGAGGACGTCGCGCTGTGGCACATGCTCATCTCGCACGGCCGGGAGCTGCGGGAGCGACGCATGCAGCATCCGGTCGGTCGGGAGGTGCTCTGGCGGGCGATCCTGCCGATGCTCACCGAGCTGGCCGACAACCTCCGGGAGGCCCGGCTGTGGCGGACGATGAACTTCGGGCACTCCGTCTCACCGACCTTCGAGATGGCCCCGGGGTCCACCCTGTCGCACGGCGAGTGGGTCGGGATCGACATGGCGCTCTCGGTGGTCCTCTCCATGCAGCGGGGCAACCTCGCCCCCGACCTGGGCCTGGAGATCCTGTCGGTGCTGGGCCGCACGCTGGGGCTCCCGCTCTGGCATCCCCTCCTGGCCGATCCGGGCCTGCTGCGGTCCGCCCTGCGGTCGACGACGGCGTTGCGCGGCGGGCGGCTCCGGCTGCCGGTGCTGCTCGACATCGCAAAGGTCGAGTTCGTCGACGACGTCGACCTCGGCGACCTGGAACACGCGGCGACGGAGCTGCGGTCGCACTCCGCCGAACTCGGCTGTTCCGCCACCCGCGACGAGGAGGTGATCGGGTGAGGTACCGCACGATCGGCCGGGATCCGGCCACCCGGCGGACGGTGAGCGTGCTCGGCCTGGGCGCGATCACATTCGGGAGCGCCGTCGACGAGTCGACCTCGTTCGCCATCCTGGACCGGTACGTGGCGGCCGGCGGAACCTTCGTCGACACGGCGAACAACTACGCGTTCTGGCTGACCGGCACCCGCGGCGGCGAGAGCGAGAGCGTGCTGGGCCGCTGGCGTCGGTCCCGGGGCGTCGGCGACGAGATCACGATCGCCACCAAGGTCGGCGACCGGCCGGTGGCCGACGGGCTGAGCCTGGACGAGGTCGCCAAGCCGAGCAACGTCGAAGGGCTCGCGCCGGCGGTGATCCGCCGGGCCGCGCTGGACAGCATGGAGCGCCTCGGCACGGACCGGCTCGATCTGCTGTACGCGCACCAGGACGACATGGCCGTCCCCCAGCAGGACGTGGTGGAGGCCTTCGCGGGTCTGGTCGCGGACGGGTCGGTGGGTCTGCTCGGCGTGAGCAACCAGTGGGCGTGGCGGGTGGAGCGGGCCCGCGCGCTCGCCGCCGCCGCCGGTGTCCCCGGCTACGAGGTGCTCCAGTACCAGCACAGCTACCTGCGCAGACGGTCGGACACGCCGGGGTTCCGCACGGTGGACGGTCGGCCCGGCAACGCCGGTGGGGACCTGCTGAGCTACGTCCGCGCGCACCCGGAGCTGACCCTGGTCGCCTACTCGGCGGTGCTCGGTGGGGCGTACGCCCGGGGAGGAAGGCCCACCGATCCCGACCTGGACCACGCGGGCACGCCGACCCGGCTGGCCGCCCTGCACCGGGTCGCCGAGGAGGTCGGGGCGACGGCGCACCAGGTGGTGCTCGCCTGGTTGATCGGCGGGGAGGTGCCGGTCGTCCCGCTGGTCGGCGCGTCGTCGGTGGCCCAGCTCGACGAGAGCCTCGCCGCCGTCGACCTGGAGCTGACCCCACGGCAGCGCGCGACCCTGGACGCTGCCCACTGACCGACGTCACCGCACGCAGACGAGGGTGGACTGATGCGCTATCGACAACTCGGGGGTTCCGGGGTCGAGGTCTCGGAGATCTCGCTGGGACTGGTGTACGCCGTCGGCGTCGACACCGACCTCATCCGCCGCTGCACGGAGGCGGCGTTCGACGTCGGCGTCACCTTCTTCAACACCGCCAACGCGTACGGTCGGGGCGCGGCCGAGGCGGCCTGGGGGGAGATCCTCACCCGGCACCCGCGGGACTCGTACGTCCTGGCGACTAAGGTCTGGGGCCAGATGTCCGACGACGAGGCGGACCGGGGCCTGTCGGCGGCCCAGATCGCCAAGCAGATCGACGCCTCCCTGCGCCGGCTGCGGGTCGACCACGTGGACCTGTACCAGGCCCACCGGTTCGACGTGACCGTCCCGCTCGAAGAGACCGTGGCGGCGCTGCAGGAGGTGGTCCGGCAGGGGAAGGCCCGGTACCTCGGCTTCAGCGAGTGGACCACGGAACAGGTCGAGGCGGCCGTCGAGATCGGCGGGCCGGACCTGTTCGTGTCGTCGCAACCGCAGTACTCGATGCTGTGGCGGGCGCCGGAGGCCGAACTCTTCGCGCTCGGTGCCCGGCACGGCATCTCGCACGTCGTGTGGTCGCCGCTCGCCGAGGGCGTCCTGACCGGCAAGTACCGTCCCGGGCAGGCGCCGCCGCCGGGCTCCCGGGCGGCGGGCGAACTGCGGAGCGGTTCGATGGATCCGCTGCTGTCCGAGCGTACGCTCGCCGCCGTCGAGCGGCTACGGCCCGTCGCCGCCGCGGTCGGGCTGACCATGTCGCAACTGGCCCTGGCGTGGGTGCTCCGGCGCACCGAGGTGGCCTCGGCGATCACCGGAGCGAGCCGCCCCGAGCAGGTGCACGCCAACGCCGCCGCCTCCTCCGTCGCCCTCGGCGCGGACGTCCTCGCCGCGATCGACGACGCCCTGGGGGACGTGCCGGTCACCGGGCCGGTGCTCGCGCCGCTGGCCGAGGCCGGCGTGCGGCGGCGCGGCCGGTAGCCGGCTCAGCCGCCGTCGGCCGGGCGGGCGAGGTAGACCAGACCGCGCTCCTGGAGGTCGGCGACGAGGTGCACCGCGTCCTCGGTCGTCCACCCCGGCAGCGCCGCGGCGAGGTCCGCGATGCTCCGTCGGGTGTCCATCAGGGACAGCACCGCGTACTCCTCGGCGGAGAGCGTGGTGAGGTGGCCGGTCTTCTTCTGGCACTGGTATCGGGGCTCGGTCGCCGCGCCCCCGTCGTTGCCGACGGTCGCCCGGATGGTCAGCGACGTGGCCAGCCTGGGCACGAGCCGTTCCGGGTGCTCCGCGGTGCGGGCGACGTACTTGGTGATCCGGTGGCCGTCGAGGTACAGCACGTCGAGGTTGCAGCCGAGGAAGCACTCCAGGGCGTCGTCGGGCGTCTCCACCACGGGTTCGCCCCGGATGTTGAACGACGTGTTCAGCACCAGCGGCAGGCCGGTCAGTTCGTGGAACCGTTCGATCAGCCGGCGGTAGCTGCCGGCGTGGTCCGGGTCGACCGTCTGGATGCGGCAGGTGCCGTCCACGTGGCAGACGCTGGCGATCACGTCGGCCTGCGACGGCCGGACCTGGACGACGGTCATCATGAAGGGGTCGTCGTCGGGTGCCTCGAAGTAGTCGCCGACGTGTTCGGAGAGCACCGACGCGGCATAGGGGCGGAAGGGCTCGCGGAACTTGACCAGCGCGTTCAGCCGGTCGCGCATCTCGGGCGGGCGGGGGTCGCAGAGGATGCTGCGGTGCCCGAGCGCCCGCGGGCCGAACTCGCTGCCGCCCTCGAACCAGCCGACGAACCTGCCGTCGGCGATGTCCTGGGCGGCCTGCCCGGTGAGGTCGGTCACCGGGCGGGCGTCGACGAGGACGTCGCGGCTGGTGACCGCGCGCTGCATCTGCGCGGTCGAGTAGGAGTGCCCGTGGTAGTTGTCGTAGGCCTTCCACCGCACCCGGCGTCCGGTGCGGCGGTGGTGCCCGTACAGGGCGGCCCCGATCGCCACCCCCGAGTCACCCGACGCCGGCGTCACGAAGAGGTGGTTGAACGGGGTGTCCCGCAGGATCATGCCGTTGGTCACGCTGTTCAGCCCGACGCCGCCGCTCACGCACAGTTCGTCGGCCCCGGTGAGTTCGTGCAGTTCGCGGCACAGGTACAGCACCGCTCGCTCCAGCTCGGCCTGCACCTTGGCGGCCATGTCCCGGCAGATGTCGTCGAGGTGCGCCGGTTCGGCCGAGCGGGGCGGCACCTTGGTGATCCACTCCGTGTCGATGACCAGCCCGTCCGGCGTGTACTCGATGATCGGGTCGGGGAACCGGGACGCGTCGCCGTAGGGCGCCAGGCCCATCGTCTTCCCCGCGTGCATCATGTGCCCGAAGATGTACTCGGAGGCCACCGAGTACATGTGCCCGAGGCTCGGGAAGCGCAGGAACGGGTCGCTGGAGGCCCACAGGCCCCAGCGCTTGCGCACCAGCGTCAGCTCCTCGTCGTCGCGCACCACGTACATCGACTCGGACTCCTCCATCTCCGAGAACGGCGGCGGCGGACCCAGCATCGGGCTCTGCCGGCGCTGGTACTCCCCGTAGTGGTAGCCCGCGCCGTCCAGGATCAGCACCGCCGGCCGGTGCAGGGACGAGGCCATCCAGGCGTAGTAGGCGTGCAGCAGGTGGTGCGACGGGTTGACCACGAGGTCCCCCGTGAAGCCGGCCTGACGGACGAGCAGGCCGGTGTCGTCCTTGACGTACTCGTTGATGACGACCGTGTCGACCGCGGTCAGGTCGGCCAGGCCGGCGGAGCGCAGGCAGTAGTCGACGGCGCGGTGCGGATAGCCCTCGTAGTGCTTGGTACGGGCCAGCCGCTCCTCCGGGACGGCCACCGCGATCTCACCGTCGACGAGTAGGCAGGCGGCGGCGTCGTGCGCCGAGTTGATACCGAGAACGATCGTCCTGGACACGGGATACTCCCTCGCACTCGTGCTGACCCGGCGTCGGGGGACCGGACGGCTTGACTGGGACGGTCACCGCGGATCCGGGCGGCGACCCACCGACGAGTCCGGCTCAGCTGCCGAACTCCGCACCGAAGCGCTCCCCCTTCCTGCGGACGACCTCCAGGGCGGACGGGTCGGTCGCGAACGCCGCGATCACCCTGGCCAGCGCGGGTGACGGATCGGCGGTGAGGAACCCGATGCCCGACGGGGTGGCGTGGAGCATGCTGCCCTGCCAGCCGGACTCCTCGACGATGGTGTCGAAGCCCGCCTGCAGCCCGGTGTACTGGACGTCGTGGAAGAGGACCATCGCGTCCGGCGTGAGGAGCGGACGCAGCGCGCGGTACTCGGCGACGATCTGGTCGCTGGTGTGGTGGCCGTCCACGAAGGCGAGATCCACCTGCCCGCCGAGGTGCTTCTCGACGGTGGCGGGAATGTCGACCGGTGACGTTCCCCGGACCGGGGACACCCGGTCGAGGCCGAGCCGGCCGGCGATCCGGGCGGTCAACTCGAGCCCCTCCAGGGAGAACCGGTCGGCGGCCGAGTCCAGCCCGACCACCCGTGCCTGGGGTTGTGCCAGCGCGAGCGCGAGCGTGCTCCAGCCGAACGAGTTCCCGATCACCAGGATCGACTCGGCCGGTCGGACCGCGGCGAGGCACTCGAGCAGGTAGATCTCCGGCAGCGAGATCCCCAGCCCGTCCGCCACCTCGACGCCGTCGCGGATCAGCCAGGTGAACGGGACGCTGTGCAGATTGTGGAACACGGTCGGGTTGAGGCCGGTCGAAACTGCGTAGCCCTCCGCCGCATAGGCGGCGACCAAATTGTCGAAGACTGGCATGTGCTGAGCTTAATCAATGCCAGGCGGCAAGCCCAGAGTCGGCGGGACCACCCTGTCGGGGGCATCGACGGCGCTGCTCACGGCGTCGACTCGGTATGCTTCCGGGGGGATTCGAGCCATTGTCCGACAGCGGCGAGCTCGGCCGACAGATCGGCGTCGGTGTCCAGTGAGTTCTCGCTTTCGCGGACGTTCACCCCGCCCATCGCCCGTAGCGAGTAGCACTCCCGGACAGGTCGGCGCGAATAGGGATACCGGGTCCGGGGATACAGGACGTACTGGGGCAGCTCCGGGGTGCAGAAGGTGATGACGTCGGCCAGACCGCTGCGGGCGCAGACCGCGCGCTCGCAGCTGCTCGCCAGGGCCACGACCTGGGCCAGCGGCAGGTGACCCACGGCGACGACCGATCCCGCGCCACCCGGTGCCCCGCCGGCGGGCGACGGCGCTTCGGCGCCGTTCCAGTAGACCTGCCAGCCGGCTCCGACGAGACGCGCCGCCAGCTCGGTGAAGAACCGCTCGCCGGCCGCGCCGAACTTCAGGGTGAAGGCGCCGGGCGCGATGAAGGCGGTCCGCCCCACGGCCCGCTGCCGGATCGGCCGGACGGCCTCCGCGGCCCCGGCCGGGACGGTGAGCCGGGGGAGCCGGCGCAGTGCCGGCGGGGTGCCGCTCAGCCGGTACTGGATGTCGAGCGAGTGGAACCGGGACCAGAGGGCGTCGCACCAGGCACCCGGCTGGCAGAGCACCAGGGCGTCCATCGCCGGGGTCAGCGCCTTCGCCGCGGCCAGTTGCTCCTGGTAGGTGAGCGCCCAGGGTGGCTTGTCGGTGTAGCCGTCGAGCAGGGCCACCGCGTCGTAGTCCGGGTTGAAGGCGACCGCCGAGGCGTACTTGCGGTCGGTGAGCAGCGTGATCTCCGCCGGTGCCCCCCGCAGCCGGATGGCCCTGGTGATCGCGGAGTTGATGGCGATGTCACCGAGCGAGTCCGGGACGACGAGGGTGATCCGCTCCACCGCCTCCCGGTGGAAGGTGTGCACCGACCTGATCAGTCCGGTCCGGTACCGGAGGTACTGGACCGACCGCCTGGCCGGGCCGGGGGTGTGTGGCAGCCGCACCGGCGCTCCCTACCTGCTGTCCGCGGGTCCTACGCCAACCCCAGCCAGGACCGGTCCGCGTGGGGGTAACGGCCGACGTAGGCCTGCTTGATCTCGTCGGTCCAGTAGCGGTGGTCGGGGGCCGGGAAGCCGAGCATGTCCAACTGCCGCCGGCTCGCGTTCTCGACGAACGAGATCCATTCCGCGTCCTCGGTGAGGATGCCGCGTCCCGGACCGGCTACCCAGTTCGCCTCCGCCCGTCGGAAGAACGACAGGAGCATGTACCGCGACGCGCCGTCCCGCTTGAGGTCGGTGGCGCGGTGGAAGGTGTCGATGTCGAAGGCGATGACGGTGCCCCGGGGCCCCACGCCGGGGATCTCGGCCTCGTAGAACTCGGGGTGGGCGTCCCGGGGGGCCAGGTGGGGGTGCATCGGCACGCCCTCGGCGAGCCGGTTGTCCACGAACATGGGCGGGCCGTTCCCCTCGTCCACGTCGGACAGCAGGATGAAGTACTGGACGTGCGCGAACTCCGGGTCCTGGGACGCGATGACGGGGGTGTGCCCGCGGTAGTCGCGGTGGTGGTCCTGGTCGTAGGACGCCCCGGCGTACTTGACCCAGGCGTGGCCGTTGTACATGCGGATGTCCGGGCTGCCGAGCAGGATCTCGGACAGTTCGATCAGCTTCGGGTGCACCGCGAACAGGCTCAGCTCGGTGCTGGGGTACGGCCAGTCGACCAGGCCGGCGCGGTAGTTCGTGCGGTGCGACTCCTGGAACTCCGCGGAGCCGTTCACGAAGGCGTCCGGCCCCGGAAGGGTGTCGTGCAGCGTGCTCAGAACGGGGGCCAACTCCTCCTCGGTGAAGAATCCCGGAAGAATCGAATAGCCGAGCTTCGGATATTCGGCAATTGCTTTTGCGATGAGAGTAGAGTGATACTCACTGCTCATGGCGGCCCCCTGTCGTTATTTCGCGCCGGGTGCGGTGAGCCTACATTCGCGCCAATGGCGAGTCAAGGTGCCGTCGCGTTCACCGAAAGTCGTGAGTGAATATGTAGGGCCAATCGCGGAGTGTCTCGCCGGCGGGACGGACCGCGCGCCGCGCCGGCCGCCGGGCGGTCCACGGCGCGCGTCCGGCATCCGACCGTCGCGATGTTGACCAGCGGTGGACGTGACCCTACTGTCGCCACAGGAGCACCCGACGGTCCATCGCCCTGCCGCGAGGACGAGCTAAGGGGCGGTATGCAGGTTTCCTGTTCCACCATCGGGTTCGGCGTGCTCCCGATCGGGGATGCGCTCGACCGTATCGCCGCAATCGGGTTCACCGAGGTCGAGATCGGCGTTCTCGGCGATTTCTGCCCGCATCTGGACCCATTGGCGCCCATCGCTGAAACGGTCGCCGGGAGCGCGGCGCTGTTCGACCGCTGCGGCCTCCGCCCGGTCGCGTTGAATTCAGCGCCCCGTATCTATTGCGACGACCCGGCCGACCCGGACCAACTGCTCCGGGTCGCCGACCGCCTGCTGGAGCTGGCCGCCGGGCTGCGCTGCGAGCTGATCCTGGACGTCGGCGAACGGGAGGACACCGACGCCGGACTGCGCCGGGCCGCCGCCGTGGCGGGTGAGGCGTTCCGCCGGGGCCGCGACCGGCACGGCGTCACCGTCAGCGTCGAGGCGCCGCATAGGGGGATGAACGCGCAGACCGTCCCGGAAGCGCTCCGGCTGCTGGAGATCGCGGACGAGGACGCCCTCGGCGTCACCTACGACACCAGCCACGCCACCTGCGGCGGGACGCCGGCGGCGGAGGGGCTGCGGCTGATCGGGGACCGGATCACCCGGGTCCAGGCCCGCGACCACCGGGACGGCGACGTCCACCACACGCCGGGCGACGGTGAGTACGACTGGCCGGCGCTGGCCCGCTTCCTCGCCGCGAACCCCCGGCCGGTCTGCCTCGAACTGGAGTTCGACGGCCGGCTCACCCCCGAGCAGGTCGCTGCCGAGAGCGGCCGCGGCCGGGAGTTCCTGCACCGGCTTCTGCGGTCGCCGTGATGCGCGTCGGCGTCGTCGGCTGCGGCCGGCATGCGACCTCGGTTCTGCTCCCGGCCCTGGTGCAGCTCGGCTTCGACGTGGCCGCCGTCTGTGCCCGGCGGCTGGCCTCCGCGCAGGCCGCGGCGGCGAGGTTCGGCGCGCGGGCCGCCTACGCCGACCCGGCCGCGATGCTCCGGCGCGAGGGGGTGGAGGCCGTGGTGGCCTGCCTCCCCCCGTCGGTGTACGGCGAGGTGGTCCGGGCCTGCGTCGAGGCGCGGGTTCCCGTCTTCGCCGAGAAGCCGGGCGCCGGCGGATCGGCCGAGGCGGGCCGACTCGCGGCGCTGAGCGCCGAGGCTGGTGTCCCGGTGATGGTCGGCTACATGAAGCGGTTCGCGCCGGCCTACCGGCAGGCCCGGGCGGCGCTGGCGGATCCCTCGTTCGGGGCGCCCTCGCTGGCCACCTTCACCTTCGTCATGGGTGACATGGGCGTCGGCCTCGACGACTACCTGGTCGACAACCCGGTGCACCATCTCGATCTGGCCCGGTTCCTGCTCGGTGAACTCCACGACCTGCACGTGACCCGGGGACGCAGCGACGGCGGTCGGCACGCGCTGTCCGTCGCCGCTCGGGCGGAGTCCGGCGCGGTGGTCAGCCTGCAACTCGGCACCACCGGGAGCTGGCAGCAGCACAACGAGTCGGTGGAGGTGTTCGGGTCGGGCAGCTCGGTCCTGGTCGACAACGTGGACACCTGCGTGCTGCGGCCCCCGGAGGGCCCCGAGCAGCGGTGGCGGCCGAACTACTCCATCCCCGACCAGGTGAACACGACGGTCGACACGATGGGTTTCGGTCCGGCGCTGCGGCACTTCCAGGATGTCGTCCGGGGTACGGCGACCTGCGAATCCGACCTGCACAGCGCGGCCCGGACGCTGGCCCTGGTCGACGTGATCGGCGACCGGCTCGGCCTCGGCCGGCAAGCACCACCGGGGGAGGCGTTCGGATGACCACACGGGTGAGGCTCGGTCTGGTCGGCTGCGGCAGCCACGCGTGGATGGCGATCCTGCCGGCGCTCCGGTTCGCCCCCATCGACCTCGTCGCCGTCTGCGACACCGACCCGTCCCGCGCCGAGCGGGTGGCGCAGGCCTACGGCGCGTCCGCCCGCTACACCCGCCACCAGGACCTGCTCGCCGCCGAGGAGGTCGACGTGGTGGCGGTCGTCGGCCCACCCGGCCTGCACCACTCGGTGGGGCTGGACGTCCTCGCCGCGGGGCGGCACCTGTTCGTCGAGAAGCCACCGGCGATGAGCTACCGGGCGGCGTGCGAACTCGCCGCGGCAGCCGGTGACCGTCAGGTCATGGTCGGCTTCCAGAAGCGGTACGCCCGCGCCTACCAACTCGCCCGGCAGGCCGCCCTGGGCGCGGACTTCGGCCGGCCGTCGATGCTCCGGCTGAACTACTCCCACGTCCGGACGGCACCCCTGCTCGACCACCTCGTCTTCATGAGCATCCACGCGCTCGACCTGGCCCGCTTCTTCATGGGGGACGTCGTCGCGGGCACGGTCCACCTGTCGGAGCGCGACGGGCAGCACGTGATCGCGTTGACGCTGGAGCACTCGTCGGGTGCGGCCTCCATGCTGGCCCTGTCCGCCCTGGAGCCGCGCCTGCAGGAGACCCTCGAACTGGCCGGCGACTCGACCCTGCTCCGGGTGCGGGACCTCACCGAGCTGACGGTCGAGCGCGCGGCCCCGCTGTGGGCGGACGCCGACGGCACCACCCCCGCCATGATGCAGTCGTGGCGGCCGGACTTCACCATCCCCACCGACCACAACAACAGCCTGGTCCTGCAGGGCTACGCCGGCGAGATGATTGAGCTGGCGGACGCCGTGCTCAGCGGCCGACCGGTCGGCGGCGACATCGGCGACGCGGTGCAGGCGATGCGCCTGGTCGAGGCGTTGCGCCACGCGCCGCCCGGTTTCTCCCGGCTCGACCTCGACTGACCGCGCCCGGACCGGAAGGCCGTGCCGGGACGGCGGCGGGGGCATCGCGCCCGGCACGGCGGCGGGGCACCGTGCCGGGGGAGCCGGCGGGGCCGCGCGCCGGGGCGGCGGGTCGCTCACCTGCGGGCGTCGAGCGAGGTGAAGATGTCGAGCCACTCGGACGGGTGCACGAAGGCGACCACCCGGTCCCGCTCCACCCCGGCGGCGGCGAACGCCCTGGCGACCCGGGCGGCCGGGAACCGGCGGGCCAGTGAGGCGTACAGGCTGCCGCCGACGCCGGTGAAGCCGAGTTCGACCATGCTGTCGTAGGCGCGCAACCTGCCGTGCGGCACCAACGGCTCCCGTCGCTGGGTGAGCTGGAGGATCCCCGCGTCGACCTTCGGCACCGGGCGGAACTCGGTACGGGGGATGCGGCCGCACAGCTCCCAGGAGAACAGCGGCCAGGTGCGTACCGTCAGCAGGCTCCAGCGGCCGAAGTCGCCGGTCCGCTTCCGCGCGTACTCGAGCTGGGTGATGAAGGTGGCGTTGTCGAGCGCCAGCGCGTCCAGGCACCAGTCGACCACCGGGGCGGTGATCGAGAACGGAACGTTGCCGATGACCTGGAACGGTTCGTCCGGCGGCCGGACGGAGAGGAAGTCGCGGCCGATCACGGTGACGTTGTCGTGGGGGGCGAGCGACCGCTCCAGCCGGGTCAGGAAGACCGGGTCGATCTCGAAGACGTCCAGCTCGCGGCAGCGCGGCGCGGCGGCGCGGCTGATGACGCCCTCGCCGCCCCCGACCTCCAGCACCAGGCCGCGCGGGTGCAGGTCCGCGAGGTCGACGAACCAGTCGGCGGTCGCCGCCGAGCGCAGGAAGTTCTGGGACAGTTCACGCCGTCTGCGGTCCCGGTCCCGGTGCGGCGGCACCCGGTCGTCCCTCACGTCGTCGATCTCCCCTCGGGTGGCTTCCGGAAGATCGCACGATCTCGGGCAAGCAGCGTGCCGACCCGGTCCTGAGGTGGCCGAACGCCGCCCATTTTAGCGTGGCGGCACCGCCTGCCCCGGGGGAACCCCGGCGGCGGGGTGCCGGGTCGTCGCCGAACCGGAACCCGGTGGCCGGCAATTCGACCAGCGTCGATCGAACCTTGACCGGTCGCAGCTGTTGTGCCACGGTGGGTTGACACGGTCCACGACGCCGATCGGCCCAGCGGGACGCCAGCCCTTCCCGGCCCGGCCCGGTGTCTTCCACGGCACGCAGTCGTCACCCGGTGCGGTGACACCGGCCTATTCCCGGTTCGGCTCGACCCACACATCACCCGGAGCACCGAGTCACCGTTCCAGACTGAGGAGACGTGGCCATATGGGACAGCCCTCATCGACCGGTAAAGCCAATGTCGTGCTGGTCTCGGCACCGTTCGGCCCACTCCTGCTGCCGTCACTCGGCCTCAGCCTGCTGAAATCCGCCCTCGTCCAGGCCAACGACGACGTGAACGTCGACATCCTGTACCTGACTATCGAATTCGCCAAACGGATCAGCCCACAGTTGTACAACCGCATCACCGACGGCGACTCGACCTGCAATCTCCTCGGTGAATGGGTGTTCGCCGACGCGCTGTTCCCCGGCCACGCCACCGCCAGCGACTACGTCGACAACGTCCTGAGCTTCGGCGAGACCTGGACCGTGCCCGCGGACGACGGCGGCCGGGTGCTGAACGAGGACCTGATCAGCGAGCTGGTGGCCGCCCGGGACCTGGCGGCGGACTTCGTCCGCGAGAGCGCCGCCCGCATCGTGTCGATGGCGCCGGACGTCGTCTGCTTCACCACCGTGTTCGACCAGAACATCGCCGCACTGGCCGTGGCCCGCGCGGTCAGGGAGCTCAGTCCGCACACCCCGATCATCTTCGGCGGCGCGAACTGCGAGGGGGTGATGGGCCACCAGCTCGTCACCGAGTTCCCGTGGGTGGACGCCGCCGTGTCGGGCGAGGGTGAGGTCGTCTTTCCGCAGATCATCCGCCGGATCATCGACGGCGAACCGTTCGGGGACCTGCCCGGGGTGCGGCAGCGCAAGGCCCCGAACGCGCTGGCGCTCGCCGCCCAGTACTCCGTCGCGCCCGGTGTCAAGATGATGGACGACCTGCCGGAGCCGAACTTCGACGACTACTTCGTGCAGTTCGCGGCCGCCGGGTTCGACGGGTCAGTGAAGCCCAGCCTGCTGTTCGAGACGTCGCGGGGATGCTGGTGGGGGCAGAAGCACCACTGCACGTTCTGTGGTCTCAACGGCGCGACGATGCGGTTCCGGAGCAAGTCGAGCAGCCGCGCGCTGCGGGAACTCGACACGCTCACCGACCGGCACCCCGGTCTCGCCGTCACGGTGGTCGACAACATCCTGGACTACGCCTACTTCCAGGACATGATTCCCGAGCTGGCCCGCAAGGCCAAGGGCCTCGACCTGTTCTACGAGGTCAAGGCCAACCTGCGTCGACCGCAGCTGGAGGCGCTCCACGAGGCCGGCATCCGGACGCTGCAACCCGGCATCGAGAGCCTCGCCGACGACGTGCTCACCCTGATGCGGAAAGGGGTCCGCGGTCTGCAGAACGTGCAGCTCCTCAAGTGGTGCAAGGAGCTGGGGATCACGGTCTTCTGGAACATCCTCTGGGGTATCCCCGACGAATCGCCGGAGGACTACACCACGATGGCCGAGATGATGCGCAAACTGAGTCACCTGCCCCCGCCCACCTCCGTGCGACCGGTGCTGCTCAACAGGTTCAGCCCATTGTTCGAGCAGGCGACGAGCTTCAAACTGGCGAACATCCGGCCGGTGCCCGCGTACCGGTACATCTACGCGCTCGACGACCGGGCCGTGTCCAACCTCGCCTACTTCTTCAACTGCGACTATCTCGACCGGCCGGGCAGCAGCAACTACGCCGCCGAGGTGATCGAGGTGGGCCAGAGCTGGACCGACTCCTACGAGGCCGGCAGCGACCTCTTCTACGGTCTGGTCGACGGCCGGACCCTCATCTGGGACCTGCGCCCGGAGGCGGTGCAGCCGCTGACCGTTCTCGACCGGCCGCTGGCCACCGCGGTGTTCCTGGCCTGCGACTCGTACCGCAGCCTGAGTTCGGTGCACAAGGCGGTGGCGGAGGAGCACCCGGGGGTCGGCGAGGCGGCCGTCGAGGACGTCCTGGCGCACCTGATCGACCGGCGGCTGGTGGTCACCGACGGCAAGGCGTACCTCGCGCTGCCGCTGCGGCTCGGGCCGTACACGCCCACCGCGAAGACCATGCGGCGGTTCCGGGAGGTGCTGCGCGACCTGGCCGACGAGCGGGACGGCCGCTTCGTGCTCGGGGCCGACGTGGTCGACCGGGCGACCCTGCCGGGCGGACGCCTGCCCGCGATGACCGGGGTACGCGCCCGGGAGGAGATCCATGCCTGATCCGCTGCTGTCGCCGACGGACTTCCGGTTCACCGCCGACGGGGAACTCGTGGTGCACTGGCCGACCACACCGCCGGACGGCCGGCCCGACCGGGCGGAGGGAGCGGCCGGTCCGGCTCCGCAGGCGTCGGCGACCACGACGGGCGACGACGGGTAGCGCCCCTCAGCCGAACCCGGATACCAGGTCGGCCACCCCCCGACGGTCGACCTTGCCGGCCGGGGTGACCGGAATCCGGTCGACCACCCGGATCCACAGCGGGGTCTTGAAGGCCGAGAGCCGGTCGCGGCAGTACGCGAGCACGGCGCGTTCGTCCAGCGTCACACCGGGCCAGCAGGTGACGACGGCGACCGGACGGGCACCCAGCCGGTCGTCGGCCACCCCGGTCACCGCGGCGTCCATGATGCCGGGACACCCGACGAGCACCGCCTCGACCTCGGCCGGATAGACGTTCTCGCCGGCCACGTTGATCATGTCGACCCGTCGTGGTTCGAGGTAGAGATAGCCGTCCTCGTCGAGGCGGCCACGGTCGCCGACGCTGCCGAAACCGTCCGGAGAGGTGGCCAGCCGGGCGTCGCCGCCGAGGTAGACGGCCGTGGGTGGGGTACCCAGACTGCGCAGGAACACCGTGCCGACGGCCCGCCGGGGCACCGGCCGCATGGCCTCGTCCAGGATCCGGATCCGGGTGTAGAAGCCCCGGCCCACCGTTCCCGGCCGGGCCAGCCACTCGGCGCCGGACGCGACGGTCAGGCCGAGACCCTCGGTCGCCCCGTAGATCTCGAAGACGTGCTCCGCGCCCACCCAGTCGATCCACCGCCGTCTGACCGACGGCGGGCAGGACGCCGACATGTGCAGCACGGCGCGCAGGCTGCCCAGGTCGGCCGGGTGCTCGTGCAGCCAGGCCGCCAGGTGCTGGAGCTGGAACGGGGTGGCCTGCATCCACCGCACCCGTTGCTCCTCGATCAGGCGGGCGGCGATCGACGACGCGTACCGGGACGGCACGACGAGCCGGTTGCCGTCGACCAGGCCCCGCACGAAGAACGTCAGCGGGGCGGCGTGGTGCAGCCGCCCGGTGACCAGTTGGGTCTGGTCGGCCCGCCACGCCAGCCGGCTGGTCACCTGGAGGTGCTCGTGGGCCGCCGGCCGGCGGATCGTGGTGTCCACGACCAGCTTGGGGCGTCCGGTGCTGCCGCCGCTGGCGAGGACCAGCGCGTGCGGGGGCACGGCGGCGCGCGGCGGCGCTCCGGCCAGCGCCGGCAGGTGTCCGGGCGGACGGCGTTCGTCGACAGTGCCGTCCCCGGCCGCCGGCACGACGAGGCCGAGACCCGCGCCGCGGAGTTCCCGGCGTACCGCCGCGCGCTCCCGCTGCGGCGCGGACGGGTCGACCAGCACCACCGGGAGCGCCGTACGCAGGGCGGCGACCAGCCAGAGCAACGCGGAGGCGCTGCGCCCGGCCGGCACCTCCACGGCACACGGCCCCCCGGCCCGGGCGGCGACGACCTCGTCGAGGTGCCGCGCGAGCCGGGCGGTACGCCGCTCCAGGTCCCGCCAGACGAGGGTGTTCCCGGCGGATCCCGGGTCGATCACCAACGCCTCGGCCGACGGCATGGCCAGGGCGGCGGCCCGCAGCGCGTGGTCGACGACGGACCCCCGGTCCGACGCCCCACCCACGGAGCCGGTCATCAGCGTCGCCGTCCCCACCCTGTCGCCGCCGTCGCGCCTACCGACCTGATCCCACGACCCTATGCACCGGCCGGTCGGCCGCCAAGACGCGACGCCCGCCGGCCATCGACGCCCGTCTCGCTGGCGGGACGCGCCGCCGCCTCTTCCCCGGACCCGGCGGAGCGCGCCGCTGCGGTAGTGTCCCGCGTGGACAGTGGGCCGGCCGGGACACCGCCGCCGGGTGCCGCCGATCCGATCACCGCACGACGATCCACACCGGATTTCTGGAGGACGGGTGCCGACAGCCGACCAGGTGGCGCGCGGCGACGAGGGGGCACGCCCGCCGTGGCGGGGATGGGGTCGGCGGGCCCGGCGACGCGCCGAGGCCGGCCGTCAGCTGGTGCACCTCAGCCGGTACGCCGGCCGCCCGCTGGTCGCCACGCTGCTGTCGGTGCACGTCGTCGCGGGGTTGATGCCGATGACGTTCGGCATCGGTGTCGGTCTGGCCCTGAGTAGTCTGGCCGGCGACCCGGACCGGTCGGCCGCGGCCGGCTGGCTGGCCGTCGCCCTCGTCGCCTTCGTCGTCCAGCAACTGCTGGCACCGCTGCAACGTGCCCTGTCGCAGGTGGTCTCGCGCCGGATCGACAGCTACTGCATCGCCCGGTACACCGAGGACGCCGCGATCCGGGCGTCGCTGCCGACCCTGGAACGCGCCGACGTGGCCGACCTGTTGAACCACGCGGAGGAGGAGTTCGACACCTGGATCCTGACGCCCGGTGGAGCGACCGAGGGCGCCCTGGCGCTCGTCGCGCGGTACGCCCAGCTGGTCAGCGCGGTCACCGTCGCGGCCGTCACCGCAGGTTGGCCGGTGGCGGTGGCCGCGGCGACGGTGGCCCTGGTCGTCCGCCGGGGCCACTCGATCGCCTTCCACCGCTGGGGTGCGCTGATCGTCAGCTTCGAGCCGGTCCGGCGACGGCTGACCTACCTGCGCGAACTCGCGACCACCACGCGGGCGGCGAAGGAGATCCGTACCCTCGGGCTGCTCGACTGGCTGGACCAACGCTACGAGGACGCGTCGCGCGACTACCTGGACCCGCTCTGGTCCTGGCGTCGGCGGGTCTACGGGGTGCCGTTCCTGGTGTACGCCGGCCTGGGGCTGATCGCGACGCTGGCGGCGTTCCTCCTGCTGGCCGGTTCCGTCGGCGCGGCCGGCGACGCCCCGGTGGCCGAGGTGGCCATCGGCGTGCAGGCGGTCGCCATCTGCGTCCGCTTCGGCCAGATGTTCCCCGAGTCGGACATGAAGATGGTGCACGGCCGCGCGGCCTGGGAGGCCATCCTCGCCTTCGAGCGGCTCTGCCGGGAGGACACCGACGACGACGGCACCGGGCGGAACCGCGTCGTCACCACGCCCCAGCGGCTGATCGCCCTGGAACAGGTGACCTTCGGCTACCAGCCGGACCGGCCGGTGCTGCGCGGGCTGGACCTCCGGCTGCCGGTCGGCACCTCGACCGCGCTGGTCGGGGTGAACGGCGCGGGGAAGACCACGCTGGTCAAGCTGCTGGCCGGTCTCTACCAGCCGGCTGGGGGCTCGGTCACCGTCGACGGGGTGGACCTGCGCCGGTTGGACCCCGAGGCCTGGCAGCGGACGTTCGCGGTGGTGTTCCAGGACTTCGTGCGCTACGAGGCCACCCTCCGGGAGAACGTGGCGATGGGCTCGGTGGAGCACCGTGACGACGACGAGGGCGTCACCGCCGAGCTGCGCCGGGTCGGGCTCGGGTACCTCCTCGACGAGCTGCCGCTGGGCCTGGAGACGCCGCTGACCCGGGCGCTGCCCGGCGGGCAGGACCTCTCCGGCGGGCAGTGGCAGCGGGTGGCGCTCGCCCGGGCGCTGTTCGCCGTCCGGCACGGCGCGAGCGTGCTCGTCCTCGACGAGCCGACCGCCCAGCTCGACGCGCGGGGGGAGGCGGAGTTCTACGACACCTTCCTCGACCTCACCCGGGGGGTGACCAGCCTGGTCATCTCGCACCGCTTCTCGTCGGTGCGGCAGGCGGACCGGATCGTGGTGCTCGCCGACGGGCGTATCGAAGAGGCCGGCAGCCACGACGAGCTGATCGCCAGCGGTGGCCGGTACGCGGGGATGTTCGCCGTGCAGGCCCGTCGGTTCGCCGACGGTGCCGCGACGTCGACACCGTTGGGGGGACCGGCATGAACAACACCTGGTTCGGGCTCCGGTGGCTGCTGCGGCTGGCGTGGCGGCTCGACCGACGGCGGTTCGTCATCGGGATGGGGCTGCTCCTGCCCGGCGCACTGGCCACCCCGGCGGTGGCCCTCGCGCTCAAGAAGCTCGTCGACGCGGTCGTCGTCGACGCTCCCGGCGAGGCGGCGGCCTGGGGCGCGGTGGCCGCCGTGGTGCTGCTGTGCGAGCTGATGCTGGGCCACTTCGCCCACCTCTACTACTTCGAGCTGGCCGAGATCACCGACCAGCGGTTGCACCGGGAGCTGCTGCGGGCCGCCAACGGGTCCGACTGGCTGGAGCTGGGCGACGATCCGTCCTTCGGCGACCGGGTCGACCTGGTACGCCAGGACGTGCAGCGGATGCGGGCCGGCATCATCGGCGGGCTGCCGATGGCGGCCCTGGCGGCGCAGCTGGCCGTCACGGCCGTGGTGCTCGGCGTCCTGTCGCCGCTGCTGTTGCTGCTGCCCGTGGTGGCGGTGCTG
This sequence comes from Micromonospora rifamycinica, assembly GCF_900090265.1. NCBI lineage: Bacteria > Bacillati > Actinomycetota > Actinomycetes > Micromonosporales > Micromonosporaceae > Micromonospora > Micromonospora rifamycinica. The sequence goes on along the minus strand of NZ_LT607752.1, from coordinate 3,213,207 downwards.
CCGGTGGTGTTCGGCCGGCGCGCGGAGCACCTGCTGGAGTCGGCGCGGGAGCGGACGGCACCGGTGACCCGGACGATCCGGCACTACCGCCGGCTGATGGTCGATCCCCGTTCCCAGCAGGAGATCCGGCTGATGGGCAACGCGCGGTACCTGCTCGGCAAGCAGGCCGAGCTGCTCGCCACCTACCAGCGGACGATGAACGCGGCGCAGTGGCGCAGCACCGCGTTGCGGCTGGCCGGGCAGCTCGCGTTCGCCCTGGGGTACGTCGGCTCGGTCCTCTACGTCTACCAGCTCGCCCGGCGGGGCGAGGCCACCGTCGGCGACGTCATCCTGGTGGTCACGCTGGCCACCCAGATCGCCACCCAGATGGCCGCCGGGCTGGACCTGTTCGGTGACGTCTACGCCTCGGCCAGCGGGGTGCGCCGCCTGCTCCAGCTCCGGGACGAGTCGCGGCAACGGTCGGGCGGCTCCGGCGCGACGCCGTTCGCCGTCGAGCGGATGACCGACGGCATCAGGTTCGACAACGTCAGCTTCGCCTACGCGGGCAGCGACCGGACCGCCCTGCGCGACGTCGACCTGTATCTGCCGGCGGGTACCTGTGTCGCGCTCGTGGGCGAGAACGGCGCCGGCAAGAGCACCCTCATCAAGGTGCTGACCGGCCTGTACCCACCGACGGCGGGACGGGTGCTGGTCGACGGGGTGGATCTGGCGGCGACCGAGGTGACGTCCTGGCGACGACGGACCGCCACCCTGTTCCAGGACTTCGCCCGGATCGACCTCACCCTGCAGCACAGCGTGGGCGTCGGGCACCTGCCGGACGTGGACTCCCGCGAGGCGGTCACCGCGGCGATGCACCGGGCGCGGGCGACGGCCCTGCTGGAACGGATCGGCGACACCGGGGCGCTGATCGGCAGCGGCTACGGCGACGGCACCGAGCTGTCCGGCGGGCAGTGGCAGCGGGTCGGGTTCGCCCGGGCGGTGATGCGTACCGAGCCGATGCTGTTGTCGCTGGACGAGCCGGGGCACTCCCTGGACGCCCTCGCCGAGCAGCAGGTGTGTGACGCCTACCAGGCCACCGCGCGGGAGGTCGCCGCCCGGGTCGGCGGGGTCACCCTGTTCGTGACGCACCGGATGTCGACGGTCCGCCTCGCCGACCTCATCGTCGTGCTCGACGGCGGTCGGGTGGTCGAGCGGGGCACGCACGACGAACTCGTCGCCGCCGGTGGCCGCTACGCCGAGCTGTTCCACCTGCAGTCGCGGGCGTACACGGAATGAGCGGAGCGCCGGCAGCGGGGTGAGCGGGGAGTCGGCAGCGGGGTGAGCGGGACCGCAGCAACGGTGTGCCGGCCCGGGCACGCCGACGGTGCCGGGTGCCCGGGGCCGGTTGCCGGGACTAGGACGCGGTGGTCTGACCGACCGCGCCGGACAGCCGCAGCAGCCGCTCGGCGTCCGGGTCGTCGGGCGCGGTCTGCGCGAAGCGTTCCGCGTGCCACCGCGCCTCGTGCGCGCGGTCGTTGCGGATCAGCACCTCGGCGAACTCCCGGTGGAAGTCGGGGCCGCGGTCGATCGCCCGCGGGTACCGGTCGCCGTACCGCTTCCAGACGTCGTAGGCGGCGAGCAGGATCGGATCCTGCTCGCCGGTGAGCTGCGCGGCGGCCTCGCCACCCGGCTGGCAGACCGCCCGGTACTCGGCCAGCGTCCGCGGGTTGCCCACGCTGCGGTGCCCGGCGGCCAGGAAGCGCCACATCAGCTCGGTGTCGTCGCCGACCCGGAACGTCTCGTCGAAGCGCAGCTCGCGCAGCACCCGGGAGCGGAAGACGCTGAAGCTGGGCAGGATGTACGACAGCTCGCACATCGCGTCGATGGTGTGCGGGAAGACCCAGTCCGGCTGGTCGAACAGCGGGACGGACTCCCCACCCGGGGCGTGGCACATGCCGTTGTCGAGGACCATGTCGGCCTCGGGGTGGCGCTCGAGCACGTCGACCTGGCTGGCCAGGTACTCGGGGTGCCAGATGTCGTCGCTGTCGAGCAGCGCGACGTACGGGCCGGACGAGGCGTCGAGGCCGGTGTTGCGGGCGACGGGTGGGCCGCCGTTCACCCGGCGGATGACGCGTAGCCGGCTGTCCTGCCCGAACCGCCGGGTCAGCTCGTCGGCCGTGCCGTCGGTCGAGCCGTCGTCGACGACGGTCACCTCGATGTCCCGGAGGGTCTGACCGAGGACCGACTCGACGGCCTGCGGTACCACCGAGCGTCGGTTGTACGTGGTGATGACAACTGAGGCGCGCACGCGCAACCTCGCCCCCTCCGTGTCGGTGTCCTGTCCGGACGGTCGCGGAGGACGCCTACCGCGTCTGCGCCGGTAACGCTCCGACGGTGGTGGACCATCCGCAACGTCATGATCAGCTTGATGCGGTCCGAACCTATCACACCGCATCGACCCCCGCAGATGACCGGATCGTGGGAAGGTCGGTGCGGCGGGCCGGGCCGGTGGGGCAGGCGTCCAGCGCCCGGCGGCGGCCCGTGTCGCACCGGGGACACGGCCCCGACACGGCGGGTGGGGAGGCGGCGTTGACCGAGATCCGCGACCTGTTGCTCGGGGGATCCGACGGCGACCCGGCCCTCGTCTCCGCCCGCCGGACGATCAGCTTCGGGGAACTGCGCGGACGGTTGGACCGGACCGTCGAGGCGTTGCGCACTCTCACCGGGAGTGGGGAAAAGGAGGTGATCTTCTGTTTCCTGCAGAACTCGATCGAGTTGTCGCTTGTTTATCTGGGTGCCATTTCCGCCGGTCAGGCGGTGGCGTTGTTCCCGCCCGACACACCGGTGCACCGGAAACGACTTCTCGTCGCCACCTACCGACCCGGGATGGTGTTCCAGCGGCCCGGCGATCCCGATTCCTACCTGCGGGAAAGCGGATACCGGGCGGTCGGGTCGGCGGTGCCGGGCGGGACGGGCGCGGCCTGGGTCGCCCCGGAGCCGGCCGGCGGGGTCGGGGCCGACCTGGCACTGCTGCTGTCCACCTCCGGCTCGACCGGGTCACCGAAGCTGGTGCGGATCGGCGCGGACGCCGTGCTGGCGAACGCCACCGGCATCGGCCGGGCGCTGGGCCTGTCCGCCGCGCAGCGCGCCGTGACCGGCGTGCCGCTCTGCTACAGCTACGGGCTCTCGATCCTGACCAGCCATCTCGCGGCCGGATCGGCGGTCGTGGTGACCGACCTGAGCCCGTTGAGCGTGGACTTCTGGAAACTCGTGCACCGTGCCGCCGTGACCACCGTCGGCGGAACCCCACTGGTCCACGAGACGGTGCTGGGCGGACGGGCCGACCGGTTGCCGCCGTCGGTGCGGGTGCTCACCCAGGCGGGCGGACGACTGCCGCAGCGCCTGCTCCGCGCCGCCGTCGACTGGGCCGACCGTACCGGCGGGGCGTTCCACTGCATGTACGGCCAGACCGAGGCGACCTCCCGGATCACCTGCCTCGCCGCGGACCGCCTCGCGGACAAGCCGGGCTCGGTCGGCACCCCGCTGCCCGGCGGTCGGGTGACGGTGCGGCCGACCCGCCCGGGACGGTCCGAGGGGGCGATCCGCTACACCGGACCCAACGTGATGCTCGGCTACGCCACCTGCCGCGCCGACCTGGCGCGCGGTCGGGAGGTCGACACGCTGGACACCGGTGACCTCGGCAGGCTCGACGATGATGGCTTCCTCTACGTGACGGGCCGGTCGTCGCGGTTCGCGAAGGTGCTCGACCGTCGGGTGAGCCTGGACGACGTCGAGGAGTGGTGCGGGCCGGTGGGGCAGGTCGCCGTGGTGGCCACCGCCGGCGGGACACCGATCGTCGTCTTCACCACCCGGGAGCCGGACACCCTCGCACCGGCGCGGCGGGAGATCGCCGGCACGCTCGGCGTCCCGGCGGCCATGGTGGTCGTCCGGCGGCTGGCCGCGATGCCGCGTACCGCCGCCGGAAAGCTCGACTATTCCGCGCTCGACCAGATGGTGGACGCCGGGTCCGGCTGACCATTGTCCGGATAACGACTAAGCGGCCAGGACCGTTCACCACCGTCGACTTCGGCGGCGACGACACCGGCCAATCCGATGCCATCCTGACTGACGACTTAGGGCTAGACTACCGACCCACTGTCCACGACCCTCGTCTGCCGTCCAGGATGGAGAGACACCGGTGACTGCGAACAAGAGACTCCGTATTGCAGCGCTCGCGGTCACGCTGACGGTCGGCGCCTCACTCACCGCCTGCGGCGGCGAGGCCGAATCCTCCGGTGTCACCGAGATCCGCTACTCCGCCCGGCTGACCGGCGTCGGTGACGACGCCGACGCGGCGATCGTGGAGGCCTTCAACAAGAAGTTCGAGGGCCGGTACCGCGTCACCCGGACGGCGATCGACGACGAGACGTACAAGACGAAGCAGATCACCCAGCTGACCGGGGGTGACGCGCCGGACGTCTTCTACGCGTGGGCGGGCGGCCGGGCGAAGGACGTCATCGACGCCGGCTTCGCCGCCCCGCTCGACGGCTACTACGAGCAGTACGGCTGGACCAAGCGGCTGAACGCCCTCGGCCAGACCCAGGCGACCTTCGACGGCAAGAAGTACTTCGCCCCGACGATGATGTCCTCCAGCGCCATCTGGTACCAGCCCGGCATCTTCGCCCAGAAGGGCGTCACCGTCCCGAAGACCATGCCGGAGCTGGAGGCGGCGGCGGCCAGGCTCAAGGCCGGTGGGGTGGCCCCCTTCATCCTCTCCAACAAGGAGAAGTGGGAGGCGCAGTTCTACTGGACGCAGCTCGTCGTGGCGGAGAACGGACCGGCGGTCTACAACGACCTGGTCGCCGGCAAGGGTAGGTGGACCGACGCGCCGTTCGTCGCGGCCTGGCAGAAGCTCGCCGACTGGAACGCGGCGGGCTACTACTACGGATCGCCGAACTCGATCGGCTACGCCGACTCGACCATCCCGTGGGTCAAGGGCGAGGGGGCGATGAACGTGCAGGGCAACTGGTACCCGAGCACCATCGCCGGGTCGGACAAGGCGGCGGCCGACAAGATGGACTACTTCGTCTTCCCCGCCGCGGTAGGTAAGCAGAGCACGCTGGAGATCTACGCCGAGAACACCCTCATGATCAACGCGAAGTCGGACCAGCGTCACCGGGACGCCGCCGCGGCCTTCGTCGACTACTACGTCGCCGCCGAGGCGCAGACGACGCTGGGCAAGGCCGGCCGGTTGTTCCCGGCCAACGTCGAGGTCGACCTGACGACGCTCGACCTGTCCAAGGTCATGCTCAAGCTCGCCGAGGCCATGAAGTCGCAGACGAGCGACAGCTTCCTGCACGTGGACCTCGCCTTCACCGCCGAGGTCGCGAACGAGTTCCTCGACGCCACCCAGGGCGTCGTCAACAAGACCGTGACGCCCGCCGAGGCGGCCAAGCGCGTGCAGGCCGTGGCCGACCGGCAGTAGCCGGCGGGACACCGGTCGACCTGGAGGCAGTGTGAACGGTCCGAGGCGCCGCGCGCCGGTGCGGCGGTCAGCGGCGCGCGGGCGTCCGGCCCGGCCGGCGCGGACGTCCCGGCAAGGCCTGCTCTACCTGGCCCTTCCCGTGATCGCGTACGTCGCCGTCATCATCCTGCCGATCGTCATGACCGCGCGGCTGAGCCTCTACAGGTCCAACGGCTTCACGCCGCCGCAGTGGGTGGGGCTCGACAACTACACCCGGATGGCGGAGGACCCCGCCTTCCGGACGGCGTTGGTGAACACCCTCGTCTGGACCGCGGTGACGATGACCGTCCCGGTGGCGGTCGGCCTCGTATACGCCGCCGTGCTGAACGCGCGGCGGCTGCGCGGCACAGGGCTGCTGCGGGCGCTGGTCTTCCTGCCGAGCACGATGAGCCTGGTGACCCTGGGCATCATGTTCTCCCTGGTCTACAACTCGTCGTTCGGCGCCCTGAACGGGGTGCTCGACGCCGTCGGCCTCGGCTTCCTGGCCCAGGACTGGCTCGGCGACCCGGACCTGGTGCTGTATTCGCTCGTCGCGGTCTTCGCCTGGCAGTTCTCGGGCCTCAGCATGGCCCTGTTCAACGCCAGCATCAGACAGATCCCGGCGGAACTCTACGAGGCGGCCCGGGTCGACGGCGCGAACGGGCTCCAGCGGTTCCGCTACGTCACGCTGCCGAGGGTCCGGCCGGTCATGGTGGTCGTCGTCGCGCTGACCGTGATCCAGTCGCTCCGGTCGTTCGACCTCGTCTACGTGATGACCAAGGGCGGGCCGGACAACGCGAGCGCCCTGCTGGGCTACTACATGTACGTCCAGACGTTCGTGAACCGTAACCAGGGCTACGGCGCCGCGATCGCCGTGGTCATCCTGCTGCTCAGCCTCACCTTCGCGATCGTGTACGTGCGCCGGGTGGCAACGCGGGAGGCGTTCGATGAGTGACCCGTCCGAGGTCGTCGACGACACCAGCCCCGCCGGGACCGAACCGGTCGACGAACTGCCGGGCGGCGAACTGCCGGGCGACAAACGGCCGGGCGGCGCACGGCCCCGGCGACGACGGCCCCGGCGACGCTACTCGGTCACCGCGTCGGTGGCCGCGGCCGTCGCGGTCCTGCTGTGGCTCTACCCCTTCTGGCTGTCGTTGCAGACGTCGCTCAAGTCGGACGCGGAGATCCGGGAGAGCCCGTTCTCGCCGGCCGTGCCACCCACCCTCGACGCGTACGTGCGCGCGTGGACGACGCTCGACATGCCGACCCTGCTGGGCAACAGCCTGGTGCTGGCGGTGGGCGGCGCGCTGATCAACGTGGTGGTCACCTTCCCGATCGCCTTCTTCATCGCCCGCCGCCTGATCCCGTTCGCCGATGCGCTCTTCGTCTTTCTCCTGGTCGGGCTGATGGTCCCGCAGCAGATGGTCGTCCTGCCGCTGTACCGGATCGCCGAGTCGCTCGGCCTGACCGGCTCGCTGGCGGGTCTCGTCCTGATCCACGGGGTGTACGGGATCCCGTTCAGCCTGCTCATCTTCCGGGGCTTCTTCGCCGGCATCCCGCGGGCACTCGACGACAGCGCCCGGTTGGACGGGTGCAGCGACTCGGGGGTGCTGCTGCGCATCCTCGCGCCGCTCAGCGGCCCGGCGCTGGCCACCGTCTTCGTGCTCCAGTTCATCAACATCTGGAACGAGTTCCTCTTCGCCGTGGTGCTGCTCAACAACTCCGACAGCTGGCCGGTCACGGTGGGCGTGCTGCCGGTGCAGCTGAGTCAGTACTTCGTGTCCTGGAACCTGCCGGCGGCGGCCCTGCTCATCGCGCAGCTCCCGACGCTCGTGCTCTACGTCGTGGCGCAGCGGTGGGTGGTGCGTGGCATGACCGCCGGGGCGATGAGCGGCTGACCGCCGCCGCAGTGCCGCACCGGCCGGTCAGCCATCGACAATCTTCCCTCCCATGGGGTGCTCCGGTATGGTCGGTGACCTGGCCGGGTGCGGCGGGGGAGACCGCCCGCGCCCTGCGGTGAGGACACCGCCCGACCATCCCGCCGAGAGTCGGCACGTCGAGATGGGGTCGCTATGCCCGCTGTGCGCAAGGACGTCGAGGCGACGCTGGTCGACCGGCCCGACGTCGACGGTGCGACAGTCATCGACTACGGCGCGCCCGGCCCGGTGCTGGCCCTGGTGCGGCCCGACGGCTTCTGCAGCGGCCCCGAGCTGCGGGACGCCTGCGCCGAGGTGCTCGAAGCGGCGGCGTCGCGGATCACCGTCGTGCTGGCCACGGAGCTGCCGGACCTGGCGGACGGCTTCCCCGACCCCGAGTCGCTGCTGGCGGAGTCGGTCTACGTCTACCGCTACGAGCCGGCCACGACCGAGACCGAGGAGCGGGTCGTCGCGCTGTGGAACCGGATCCTGGACCGGAACCGGACGGGGGTGACCGACGACTTCCTCGACCTCGGCGGTGACTCGGTGAGCGCGGTGCGGGTCGTCGCCGAGATCAGGAACGAGTTCGGTGTCGACGTCGACCTGATGCGGTTCTTCAACAATCCCTCGGTGCGGCACGTCGCGGCGCTGGTCGACGCCGGGCGGGACCGGGGAACGACCGGATGAGCCGGCGGGCGGGAGCCGCCGCCGACCTCCCCGACATCGAGGCCCACCGCGCGTCGCCGGCCGCCATGCTCGACGCCTTCGTGGCCGGGGGCCACTGCCGGAGCGGGCAGCTCGTCGTCCGGGTCGACGGCCGGCAGGTGCTCAGCCACGCGGCCGGTGAGGCCCGGCCGGGGGTGCCGATGTCCGTCGCGACCAAGGCCAGGCTGGACTGCGCGATGAAGCCGGTGGTGGCGATGGGGATCCTGGCGCTGGCCGCGCGCGGGCTGCTCTCCGTCGACGAGCCGGTGAGCCGGTACGTCCCCGAGTTCGGCTGCGGCGGCAAGGAGACGATCACGGCGCACCACCTGCTCACCCACACCGCCGGGCACTTCATGCCCCGCAACGCCTTTCCCTACATCTCGTCGCCGGCCGTGCTGAAGCAGCGGTTGTTCGCCGGGGAGATCGGCGACTGGACGCCCGGCACCGTCATCCGGTACGACAGCTGGGGCGGCTGGTGGACGCTGACCGAGATGATCGAGCGGGTGACGACCGTACCCTGGACCGACTTCCTCGCCGAGCACGTCCTGCGGCCGGCGGGCGCCGACGCGCTGGAGCTGGTCCCCGTCCCGGGGCCGGACCCGTCCCGGCTCGAACTGGCCTACTGGTCCCTCCGGTTCGGCGGGCCGGTCTGCGAGCTGACCCGGCTGAACAGCCCGCAGGCGCTCGCCTGGCCCAACCCGGCCTACGGCGGGTACGCGCCGATGGAGGCGCTGGCCGAGCTGTACTCGGTGCTGAGCGAGCCGGAACGGTGCCGGGACCTCCTCGGGTTCGACCCGTCGCCGATGACGACCACGCAGCAGCCGGCCGGGCTGACCGAGGAACCCGCCGACCGGTTCGTCACCGGGTCCGAGGAGGACGAGGACACCGACCGGTCGTTCCGGGTGGAGAACGGCATGGGGTACGGCATGTTCCTCCGGCTGGACCGGTGCAACTTCTACCGCGAGGTCTCGCCGGCCAGCTTCGGGCACCACAGCAACGCGGGGACGTGGGGCCTGTGCGACCCCCGGGCCGGCCTGGTGATCGCGCTCCGGATGAACGGCGTGCCCCGGGAGCTGATCGGCGACGGGAGCGGCTACCGCTCCACCCACGGCCACCCGGTCGTCGCCGCCGTGTACCGGGCGTTCCGCTGACCCCCGTGGCGGGGTCCGGCGGAGCCGCGCACTGAGCGAGGCGGAGGAGCCGGCAGATGGCGGACGTCCGGGTGGGCCGGGTGCGGTTCGGGCACCTCCGTACCGCGGTGGGCATCGGTGACCGCGCGCCGCGGCTGTCCTGGCGCACCGAGTCCGCGCCGGACGGCTGGCGGCAGGCCGGCTACGAGGTCGAGGTGGATGGCACGACCCACCGGGTCGCCTCGCCGGACTCGGTGGGCGTGCCGTGGCCGGCGTCGGAGCTGCGCTCCCGGGACCGCCGTACGGTGCGGGTCCGGGTGACCGGCGTGGACGGGCGGGTCTCCCCGTGGAGCGCACCGGCGACGGTGGAGGCGGGACTGCTGGAGCCGGCGGACTGGACGGCCCGGCTGGTCACCCCGCCGGACGGCCCGGCCCCCCTCGTGCGCCGGTGCTTCACCCTCGACGCGCCGGTCGCCTCGGCCCGGCTCTACGTCACCGCGCACGGCCTGTACCGGGCCGAGATCAACGGGCGGCCGGTCGGTGTGGACGCCTTCGCGCCCGGCTGGACGAGCTACCACCACCGGCTGCGCTACCAGACCTACGAGGTGACCGACCTGCTGCGGCCGGGCGGCAACGTGCTGGGGGCGCAGCTGGCGGACGGCTGGTTCCGGGGCCGGTTGACCTTCGCCACCCGTCGCCGGAACGTCTACGGTGACCGGTTGGCCCTGCTGGCGCAGCTGGAGGTCGTCCTGGCCGACGGCCGCACGGTGACCATCGGCACCGATGCCTCCTGGCGGTCGGCCACCGGACCGGTGACCTCCGCCGACCTGTACAACGGCGAACACCACGACGCCCGGCTCGAACAGCCCGGCTGGTCCGCCCCCGGTTTCGACGACCGCGGCTGGCGGCCCTGCGCGGTGCGGGACCTCGACCCGGGCATCCTGGTGGCACCCGACGGGCCACCGGTCCGCCTGATCGAGCGGGTGCCGGTCCGCGCGGTGCTGACCTCGCCGTCCGGCCGGACCCTGCTCGACTTCGGGCAGAACCTGGTGGGCACCCTGGAGATCCGGCCGAAGGGGCCGGCGGGCACGACGGTCACCCTGCGCCACGCCGAGGTGCTGGAGCACGGCGAGCTCGGCGTCCGGCCGCTGCGGACCGCCGCCGCCACCGACCGGTACACGCTGCGCGGTGACCCGGAGGGGGAACGGTGGCGACCGCGGTTCACCTTCCACGGCTTCCGGTACGCGGAGGTGACCGGCTGGCCGGGCGAGCTGCGGGCCGACGACGTGACCGCCCTCGTCCACCACTCCGACCTGGAGCGCACCGGGTGGTTCGCCTGCTCCGACCCGCTGCTGACCCGGCTGCACGGGAACGTCGTCTGGTCGATGCGCGGCAACTTCCTGGACGTCCCGACCGACTGCCCGCAGCGCGACGAGCGGCTGGGCTGGACCGGTGACATCCAGGTCTTCGCGCCGACCGCCAGCTACCTGTACGACTGCGCCGGGTTCCTGACCTCCTGGCTGAAGGACCTGGCCGCCGACCAGACGCCGGACGGCATCGTGCCGCTGTTCGTGCCCCGGGTCGACCTGGGCGGGCCGTTCGCCGAGCCGGTCGGGCACGCCGGGTGGGGCGACGCGGCGGTGCTGGTGCCGTGGGCCGTGTACCGGCACTTCGGCGACACCGGGATCCTGCGCCGCCAGTACCGGAGCATGTGCGCCTGGGTGGACGGGGTCACCGCCGCGCTCGGCGGGCGGCCGCTGTTCGACGAGCCGGAGCTGACGTACGGCGACTGGCTGGATCCCACCGCGCCGCCGGACAACCCGGCGGCGGCCGTCACCGACCCGGTCCTGGTCGGCACCGCCTACCGCGTGCACACCGCGCGGGTGCTGTCGCGGATCGCCCGGATCCTCGGCGAGGAGGCCGACGCGGTCAGGTTCGCCGCGTTGGCCGAGCGCTGCCGCCGGGCGTTCTGCGACGAGTACGTCAGCCCGAACGGTCGGGTCGTCGGCGACTCGCCGACCGGCTACGCGCTGGCCCTGGAGTTCGCGCTGCTCGACGACGACCGGCAGCGGGCGCGGGCGGCGCAACGGCTGGTCGAGGTGGTGCGCAGCCGGGGCCACCGGATCGCCACCGGTTTCCTCGGCACCCCGCTGATCTGCGACGCGCTGTGCACGGCCGGCGCGCTCGACGACGCCTACCAGCTCCTCACCCAGCGGGAGTGCCCCTCCTGGCTCTACCCGGTCACCATGGACGCCACCACCGTCTGGGAACGGTGGGACGCCATGCTGCCCGACGGAAGTGTCAACCCGGGCGAGATGACGTCCTTCAACCACTACGCGCTCGGCGCGGTCGCGGACTGGATGCACCGGGTGCTCGGCGGCCTCGCGCCCGGGGCGCCGGGGTACCGGGTCCTCACCGTCGCACCCCGCCCCGGTGGCGGCGTGGCCTGGGCCAGGACGGCGCACCTGACCCCGTACGGCCGGGCCGAGGTGTCCTGGCGGCGGGCGGACGGCCTGCTCACCGTCGACGTCACCGTGCCCGTCGGGGTCACCGCCGTGGTGGTGCTGCCCGGCGGCGATCCCGTCGAGGTCGGACCCGGCCGGCACCGGTTCAGCGCGGCCCACCGCGCGCCGGCCGACGACCCGGTCTGGCACCCGCCCCCCATCCCCACCGACTTCGACTGACGCGGGTGGTCGTCCCGCCGGCGGGACGACCACCCGGAGGTGGTGGAAGCGCTGCGGGCGGACGATAATGATCTCGGGTTTCGCATTGATTTATATCGACGTGCTGGTCGGTCGGCCGTGCGGTGGGGAAGCACTTCCGTGCCGGGTACGGATCGAAGGGGGGATGGGGAGCCGGGTCCGTCCGGACGCCGCGTCCCCGGACTATCAATGCCGAGTTACGAGCCAGTGGACCTCTCCGCGGTGTGCAACGCCGGTGTCGACGTGCTCGGCGAGCCGCCGGGCCGGGCACCGATCGGGCGGGTGGACCTGCGCGGCCTGCCGTTCCTGATCGGGTCGGAACCGCCGTCCGCGCAGCGGTGCTACCTGATGCCCACCGCGCCGGTGTCGGTCCGGATCGGCCGCCCCGCGCCCCGGGTGATCATCGCGCACCGGCTGCTCGAACGGGACGCCCCGGTGGCCCACCCGGTCGGGCAGACCGTCGCGGAGTACGCGTTCCACCTGACCGGCGGCCGGGTCGTCCGGGTGCCGGTCCGGGAGCGGTTCGAGATCGAGATCGTGCACCCACCACTGTGGAGCCGACAGCCGTTCCTCGGCGTCACCGACACCGCCGACTACGAGCAACCCCGCTTCGCGGGCGACGACTGGGGCGAGGCCGGCTTCCGGCTGACCGAACACACCAGGCAGGCCCCCATCGGGTACTACCTGTGGTGCTGGGAGAACCCCCACCCGCAGGTGCCGGTCGAACGGATCGAGTTCATCCCGACGTCCGCCCGCCTCATCGTCGCCGGCATCACGACCAGCGACGTCGACGAGCACCCCTTCGTCCGCACCCCGGCCCGCCCGGTGCGGCTGACGCCGAAGGACGGGCGGGCCGGCCCCCTCGGCGTCCACGTCGACCGGGGGGTGGCCACCAGCCCGCAGCCGCTGCCCGGCGTCGAGGACGACCGGGTCGGCTGGGGCACCGCCGGCGGGACGTCCAGGTACGCGCTGGTCGCCGCCCTGCCCTCGGCCACCGTCACGGTCCGCCAGGGCGACGAGGAGCTCGCGTGGCTGCGCTGGGCCGACGTCGAGCGGGGCCCGGTGGACACCGGCCGGGTGTCCGTGGAGGTGGTGGAGAGCGGCCGGAACTGGGTGCACGTCACCGTCGTCGACGACGCGACCGGCGCACCGGTGCCGTGCCGGGTCCACTTCAGCTCGCCCGCCGGGGTGCCCTACCAGCCGCACGGCCACCACCAGCACGTCGCACAGAACCTGCGGAGCTGGCACTACGACGTGGGCGGCGACGTCCGGCTGGGGGAGCGCACCTACGCGTACATCGACGGCACCTGCCAGGGGTGGCTGCCGCGCGGCGACGTGATCGTCGACATCGCCCGCGGCTTCGAGTACGAGCCGCTGCGGCAGACCGTGCGGATCGAGCCGGGTCAGCAGAGCCTGGAGCTGCGGATCGGCCGGATCGCCGACCTGGCCGCGGAGGGATGGTGGTCGGGCGACTCGCACGTGCACTTCCTGTCGACCGCCGGCGCCCAGCTCGAACAGCTCGGTGAGGACCTGCGGGTGGTCAACCTGCTGCAGTCGCAGTGGGGCTCGCTGTTCACCAACATCGAGGACTTCTCCGGCCGGCCCGCCGTGATCGACGGTGGCGGCTACCTGACGTACGTCGGGCAGGAGAACCGGCAGCACACGCTCGGCCACGTGGTGCTCTGGGGCCTCACCGAGCCGGTCATGCCGTGGTGCAGCGACGGCCCCGGTGAGGCCGAACTCGGCGGCGCGCTGGACGCCACGTTGAGCGACTGGGCCGACCGGACCCACGCCCAGGGCGGCACGGTCGTCGCGGCGCACTTCCCGAACCCCAACGGCGAACCGGCAGTGCTGGTGGCGACCGGGCGGGCGGACGCCGTCGAGATGGCCGCCTACTCGGACGGCGCGACGGAGGAGTACTACCACTATCTCAACAGCGGCTACCGGCTGCCGCTGGTCGGCGGCACCGACAAGATGTCCAGCGCCGTGCCGGTCGGCCTCTACCGGACGTACGCGCGGGTGGACGGCGAGTTCAGCTATCCGGCCTGGTGCCAGGCGGTACGGGCCGGGCGCACCTTCCTCTCCGGAGGGCCGCTGCTGACGCTCACCGTCGACGGTGACGGACCCGGCGACACCGTCCGCCTCGCCGGACCCGGGACGGTCCGGGTGCACGCCACCGTGCGCAGCATCTTCCCGCTACGTTGCCTCGAGGTCGTGCTCAACGGCGAGGTCGTCGCCCGCGCGGAGACCGACGGGGGCCGACAGGCGGAGATCACCACGGACCTGCCGATCGGCGCGCACTCGTGGCTCGCCTGCCGGGCCTTCGGCACCGACTACCACCTCGACGAATGGGCCCGCCGGGTCTTCGCGCACACGTCCCCGGTCTACGTCGCCTGCGGCGGCGACTGGGCGATGGCCGATCCCGAGGGGATCCGGCGGATCCGGACCCTGATCAAGGGTGCCCGCGACTACGTCCGGCACACCGCGGCCCGCCGGCCCGACCACTCCACCACGCACCACCACGGCGAGGTCGACCACCTCGCCTGGCTGGAACGTCCGTTCCTGGAGGCCCTGCGGGCACTGGACGAGCGCGGGAGCTGACAGACATCGCCGACGTGCCGACGAAGGAGACCAGATGGACATCGGGACCGCCCTGGGTGACCTCGGGGTAACTGACGACACCCTGTCCGAGGACGAGCGGGCACGGCTCGACACCGACGGGTTCCTGGTGCTGCCGGGCATCCTGGCCGCGCAGCAGTTGGAGACGATCCGCCGCCGGCTCGCCGAACTCTCCGCCGAGGAGGGCGACCGGGCCGGCACCGAGGTGCACCGGGAGGCCGGCACCGACCGGCTGGCCGACCTCGTCAACAAGGACCCCGCCTTCGACGTCTGCTACACCCACCCCCGGGTCCTCGCCGGGATCGCCCACGTGCTGCCCGACTTCACGCTCTCCTCCCTGAACAGCCGGGCCGCCCTCCCCGGCGGCGGTCACCAGGGACTGCACGCCGACTGGGGCAGACCGTTCCGGCCCGGCGACTACCAGGTCTGCAACTCGGTCTGGATGATCGACGACTTCACCGGGGAGAACGGGGCCACCCGCGTCGTCCCCGGCAGCCACCGCCTCGGCCTGCGCCCGGCCCACGTCATGGACAACACCGAGGACCCGCACCCCGACGAGATCACCCTGCTCGGGGCGGCCGGCACCGTGGTCGTCGTCAACAGCCACCTGTGGCACGGCGGCACCACGAACCGGACCGACCGGCCGCGCCGCGCCCTGCACTCCTTCTTCTGCCGGCGCGGGCTCAAGCAGCAGGTGGACCAGGCCGGCTACCTCCGGCCGGCGACCCGCGACCGGCTCACCCCCGCCGCCCGCCACATCCTCAGCGTCCCGTGACCGGGGAAAGCCGCTCGAAACAGTCGGCGTGGAAGTCGTGGTCGTCTGGTCCGTAGCTCGGGTTGACCGCGCTGGTGATCCAGGGGAGGCGGAGCTGACCACCCACGAGCTCGGTGAGCGGATGTACGCCGGGGCGGACACGGGTGCTGGGGACGGTGATGACGTGCGTGGGTGATGCACCGGTACGGGCCGTCAGGCAGGCGATGTGGTCGCGCAGGAAGAGCAGCAGGAGAACGAGCAGATTCCGCTGGGCCTGCCCGGAC
Source organism: Micromonospora rifamycinica (assembly GCF_900090265.1). NCBI lineage: Bacteria > Bacillati > Actinomycetota > Actinomycetes > Micromonosporales > Micromonosporaceae > Micromonospora > Micromonospora rifamycinica. The sequence goes on along the minus strand of NZ_LT607752.1, from coordinate 3,197,615 downwards.
CGGGCCGCACCCTTGTACATCCGGAGGTTGTAATGATGCTGCCAGGTGCGGGGCGAGTAGGAGATCGGTAGAACAAGGTCCGCGAGGACGCCGTTCGACCGGGCGAGGTGGGATTGACAGCGGAAGCAGAGCGAGTAGCCCTCGCCTCGGACTCCGCGGCACGTGGGGCAGATCCAGGGGTACGCCGGCAGTGGGTTGCGTAGGTATCCGCGCTGGACTTCGACGTACCGCCGGATGATGACCCAGCGCTGGTCAGCTGAGGGCGAAGTCAGGGAAGTTCTCCAGGCCGGCTTCGGTGGGCTGGTAACTGAGGATGTCGTCGACGGCTTCCAGGAGTTGCGCGGTGCCGTGCACGACGTAGACGCCGGGGTTCTCGGCGAACGCCTTGGCCCAGTCGCACCGCATGACCTGCCCAGTCAGGACGACGGGGCGGCCGTGCTGGAGCGCGAGCCTGGCCTGGATTCGTGCTCCACTGGTCTCGCCTGCCTCGACGACAACCGTCGCAACCGCGTAGCCGCTCATGACGGCGTTGCGCATGGGGAAGCTCTGTCGGCTCGGCGGGGCGTCTGGCCAGACCTGGGAGATCACCAGCCCGACATCGGCGATGTGGTCCTGGAGGCGTCTGTTTTCTGCCGGGTAGTAGCGGCGTATCCCGGTGCCGATGACCGCCACGGTGCGCCCGCCTGCTTCCAACGCGGCGGAGTGAGCGGCGGTGTCGATGCCGCTGGCGAGTCCACTGACCACGGTCACTCCACGCCCGGCGAGGGTGGTGGCGACCGCCCGGGCGATCCGTAGCCCGTCGCTGCTCGCCTTACGGCTGCCGACGACGGCCACCGCCCGGTCATGAACCCGAAGGTCGCCCCGGCTGAACAGCAGCGGCGGCATCTCTCGGATGCCGAGCAGCTGAGCCGGGTAGGTGGCGTCGAAGAAGGCGTGAACGCCGATCCCCTCCGCCTGCCAGCCGGCAATCTCGGCGGTGGCAGTGTCGATCAGCTCGGTGGTCGACTCTGCCTGCGGAAAGAGCGTGTCGTAGTGGCCGACGGTGCGGTCGAGGACGGCATTGGCGCTGCCGTCCTCCTGGATGTCCAGGGCCGTCTCTGACCAGCTTGCCTGCGGGCGGCGAAGGAGGGCGACCAGGGCAGCCCGCTCGATCATCGCCGTGTCCATGGGCACGGTCGTAGGCCCTGACGTGCCGTTCTGGCTCAGCCATCCCGGTGGCTGCTGCTGGCGGGGATTATCGGCGGACACCACGCATCGAACATATGTTCGATTCCTGTGAGCGTCAAGGTTCAGCACGAGGTGGCTGGTTGGTCGGCGGGGACCAGGACGGTGCTGCCGGACCAGTCGATGTCCTCGTGCGCGATGGCCTTGTCGGGTTCGTCGTCCTCGTCGAGCGTGGAGTAGCAGGCGTAGTAGCGGCCGAAGCCGTAGCCGCCGGTCGCCAGGGTGGCCAGCGCCCAGGGGCGTAGCTGGTCGCACAGCTTGTCCGGGGCCAGCCGGTCGACCGGCACCCGGACGACACCGAGCAGGTCGTACCACTGGTCGGGGGTGCCGGCGTCGACGATCCGGCAGAGCGAGAACGCATGCCGCACCTGCGGTTCCTTGGGGACCAGCCTGATCTCGTTCGGCATGCTGCCTCCTCGTCTGCGGTGCGAAGCTCGTAGCAGGCAGCATTGCCGATGCTGGCGTTTATATCAAGTAGACGGCGCTCGGCGTTTCGCTCTAGCATGGTCGGCGAGACAGCCGCGACAGGGACAGGACGGGACAGTGATGACACCCAACACGTCGAGGACGCGCCGCAAGTCGACCGCACCACTCGTGTCGCCCACCGTGCAGGCGTGGGAGCTGGGGCTCCGGCTGCGGGAGCGGCGTGAGGAGGTGGGGATGACGGCGGTGGCGGCAGGTCGTGCCAGCGGCATCACGCAGGCGTACATCTCGGGGGTGGAGGCCGGGCGGGTCAAGCTGCCGGGCGAACGGCTGGCCCAGCTCGTCGCGGCCTACGAGATCGACCCCGCCGATGCCGCCGAGCTGGAGGGGTTGCGGGTCGCGGCCATGCAGCGGGCCTGGTGGCACCAGTACTCGCAGCTCTTCCCGGCCGACTTCCTGCGCTTCCTCGGCTACGAGGCGGGCGCGGAGCATGTCCGCAGTTACCACAACGAACTCCTGCACGGGCTGTTGCAGACCGAGGAGTACGCCCGCGCGGTGATCCGGGGTGGCAACACCTACGTGCGGCTGACGGAGATGGATCGGCGGGTCGCCGTGCGGATGGCGCGGCAGCGGCGGCTCGACGGTGACCATCCGCTGCGGCTGACCTCCGTGATCGCCGAGGGCGCGCTGCGGCAGCAGGTGGGCGGCCGGGAGGTGATGCGCGCCCAGCTCGACCACCTCGACCGGCTGCTGACCGAACGCCCGGAACAGTTCGAGATCCGGGTGATGCCTTTTACCGCCGGGGCGCATCCCGCGCTCGGCGGCCCATTCCAGATCCTGTCGTTCCCGTCTCCCCGGCTGGCCGACCTGGTCTGGCAGGAGGTGCTGACCTCCAGCGACATCATCGACCAGTCCAGCCGGGTCGCGGACTACGTCGTCACCTTCGCCGAGGCGCGGGAACGGGCGTTAAGCTCGGCGGAGTCGCTGGTGCTGATCCGGCGGATCGCCAAGGAGATGACGTGATGGCCGCTCTCCCCACCCCCGATCGTGGCTGGTTCAAGTCCTCCCGCAGCTCCGACAACGCGGCCTGCGTCGAGGTGCGGTTCGTCGGTGGCGCGGTGGACGTCCGCGACACCAAGGACCGCAGCGGCCCGGTGCTCGCCTTCGACGGCCACTCCTGGGTCAGCTTCCTGACCGGCCTCAAGACCGACACCACGAGCTGACAGCCGGCCACCTTGGTCCGATGGCGGAAGACTCGCTCAGAGAATTCCTCGCTTGACGGCCCACTCCTCCACCTTGCGCCTCAGGTACAGGTCGAAGCTGGGGTCATTGACGATCTCCTGAAACTCCGGCTTGCTGTCGAACTTGTGACGAAGTAGCGCCAGCGCCTGTTCAGGGTGCCGGGCGCGTTCTGCGGAAAGGCTGCCCCCGACTACTCCGTTTATGCTGAGAAGCAGCTTTTGTTGGAACTCCGGGTCATTTTCGTGCGAATTTATGGCGGAACGAAGCAGTTCAGTTGCCGATTGCGACCCGGGCGCAGGCTCGAATGCTGCGAAATCTGTCAGCCGGAACCAATCGACACGCCGCCCACCGACATAAGCCGTACCTGAGTCAGCTGACGCCTCTCTTAGGCTCGATATCCGGAGTCGGCTGGAGGATGTCGGCATGACAGTTCCTGGCGAGGTGTAGAAACGTCGGTCGGACTTCACCTCAAAGGTGAACAGGAAGCCGGGCTGAAGGAGGTCTCTCAGCCGCATGAATGCAGCATCCGCAGAGACGCCTGTGCGGTCCAGTCCGTCGAGGATGAGACCCATGTCGGCGTTGTTGATCAATGGCACTAGGTGGCGGTCCGGGATGAGGAGATAACTGGCGAAGCGGGTCGCTTCGCGCTCCTGGTCATCGGCGTCATGTGTCGGGCCAGGAATTCCTTCGGCCGCTTCGATGGCCACCTCGCTCGGGACAGCCTGGCATCCCACTGTCCCGTAGTGCCAGCCCATCTTGATATGGCCGTACTCGTGGGCGAGAGTGAGTCTTTCCCGGCGTGGAGGTAGTCCGTTGCGCACGAATACCTGCGGCCGGGGCAGGTGTAGACCGTGGACTAGGGCGTCGCAGCCAGTGAACGGCCAGCCCTCAAAGTAGAGATCTGCGCAGTCACGTAGGAGTGCCTTGATGTTGACCGGAGGAACCAGATCGTATCGCTCAACCATGGTTGAGGCCAGAGATCGTGCGGGCTCGTCAGGGCTTCGGGTGGACCAAAGTCCGAGTTCACTTTCTTCCATTATCAGTCTGCGATTTTTCCGATCCGCCCCCGGGACTTCAGCCAGGTGAGTACCAGCTCAGCATCGGTCTTGCTGCTTGACCGTGCGGCTGCGCCTAGTGCCCGGTCTGAACGGAGGATATCCGATACCGGTTTGTTCGCCCGACGGGCGGCCACGGTGAAACGAAGAGATTCAGGACGCTCGCCCCAGAGGCGATATTCTTCCCACGTCATGCCCAGGAACTCGTGGAGCTCCACGGATGCGGCAGGGGAGCCATCGGGCGCGTCATGCCACCGATCGATGTAGTCGTCGATCTGGTCGAGAGTTGCCTTTCCCCGCAGCACGTCGTCGATGAAGTTGGACCGATCGTCGGATCGCTTTCTCTGGATAAGCTTAAACATCGATCTTCCTTCCTCTAACTGCGGGCTTGATAAACTCTCCAGTGTATACATCCGCGACACCTATGTGCCGACCGCGGGAGTTGAAGACCTCTAGTTCGCAGTGTTGACCATCGTAGGTGTAAATGCGTCCGGCGCGATCCCGCCAACGACGGACTCCCTTGCGTGCCCCCAGGTTTTCTAGATCATCTACAATGCAGGGTCTGGGTAGGGGTGTATACGTCAAGGTCAGTATGGCTCCGATCGAACCAAGGTGCTAGAGGGGCGCAGCGCAAACCTCAAAATTGTAACGATCTGAGGTTGTCTGATGCGGTCCGGCGCAAGCGTCCCGATCTGCATTTTTTGTCGGACATCCGACACTCGGGGGGAAGAGGGCGTCGGGCAGGGGGAATGGTCCGCCATCAAGGATTCGTTCAGGTCCGCCTTCATGGTCGAGGAGTTCGTTCAGGCCCAGGTGCTGTGGAGGGTGCCGAAAAATGAGGGTTAGGTGGGTCGACGTTCCTGAGTGAGCGTTTCGCATGTCTGTCAGTCGGATTTGTTGAGAGCGCGGCGTTGTTGGCGGGTGGCATGCTCGGCGCCTCGGGTGAGGCGGCCGAGCATGCCGGCGGTCGCGGCCCAGCGGATGATGCCTTGCGAGGTGGCCGGTTGGGTTTCGTAGTCGCGGGCCAGGCGGCGGCGGTAGGTGGTGGGCCAGGCAAGGGTTCGATCCACCACCCAGCGGCGGCGGTGTACGACGAACTCTTGCTGGTCGGCGGGCTTGCGGATGATCTCCAGGGAGGTGCGTAGCATGTCGCGGGCCTAGGTGTCGGCGCGTTCGTCTCGTCGGCCTGGTCACGCCGTACCCCGGCGGGTCAGATGGATGCCGGGAAGTTGGCCTTGGCCGTGCGGCCCACCAGAGCGGTGAGGGCGGCATCCATCCCGGCACCGACGAGGCCCCCCGCGATCGGGATGCCCTTTGCCAGGGTGATGGCCGAACGCTGTGTCCCGTACTTGGCGAGAAGCATGAAGCCGACCCGTTGGTTGATCTTCCGGATGACGGCGATCGGGATCGTTCTGATCATCTGGGCGGTCAACTTCGCCCCCACCTTGACTCCCACCCCCTGGAGCGAGCCCGCCAGCGTTCCGCCTGCCGTGGTGAGAACGATGAAGGTCTGGAAGTGCGGATCCGAGATGTCATAACCCCGCAGGTAAGCGATCGATCCGACGAGTCGTGCGTTGATCACCAGCGACCCGGCGATGTTCGCGGGGAGGGTCACGGGCATGGCCACGAAACCGCCCAGACCGGTGACGAAGCCGTTGGTGGACGCCGCAGCCACCGACTCCTTGATCAGTCGATCGATCACCCGCTCGATCGCCGCTTCGCTCGCGTGCTCACGCAGGGGCGTGCCGTCGGAGTCGATGATCGGATCCCCTGCGGCCGACATGGCCTTGCTGAGGCGGGCCTCCGCGTAGGGGACCGACCCGGTGATCGGGCCGACGCCATCCTGGATGACCTTCACGGTCAGGTTCTGGAAGTGGCGGGCTATCGCGTTGGAAGGGGCGTCGCTGTGCTCGTCCGCGTCCATCGTTACTCCGTTCCTGGCCGTGCGGATCAGCCGACCGCTGACCAGGCGCGAGGCCGGACCGGTGCAGACGGACGGGGCGGCGCTGGTCACCCCGCATGACGGCGACGACCCAGCGCCGGTTGCGTACCGCGTCGAGCGGCCCGGCACCGCAGGGCGTCGCTCGCGGGACGTACGTATGATCCACAAAGGGGATGCCAGATCGTCGGTTCGATCGGCTAGCCGACAGACCCGGTTCGGTGGTGCACGTACTGAGGGGAGGGATCCCGGCGGACCCCTCCCCTCAGCGCCGGGTCGTCACGATCTGACCAGGGTCACCTGCACCGTCTCACCCGGGCTCTGCCCGGCCGCGTTGCCGAATCCGACAGTGAGCGTCACGTCGAGCCGACCCGTCCTGACCAGGGTCTGCCGGTACGCGGGGGCGACCGTCACGGTCACCGTGACGGTGTTCGCCTTCGCCACCTGCCGGGTGACCGCCACCACCTTGTCACCGGTGAGGGTGAGGGTGCCGGCGGTGTTCACCGTCGCGGTGAGCGTCGCCGTCCCCGAGGTGGGGCTGGTCTCGACCGAGTCGATCCGTACGGTCGGGGCCGGGGTTGCCGGGTCGACCGTGCCGATGACCGGCTTGGACAGCGTCGACTGCCCGGACGAGTCGACCACCATCGCCTGGAACCTGACCTGCCTACCGGCGTCCTTCGCCGTCGGCGTCCAGTCGAACAGGTAGGGGGCGGTGGTGCTGGTGCCGACCAGGGTGCCGTTGACGAACAGGCTCGCCGAGGCGACGGCGAAGTCGTCGGTGCCCCGGACCAGCGGGTGCACCGTCGACCCGACCCGGAACACCGCGCCACGTCCCGGGTCGGCCAGCTCGGCCGAGGGGGCGGCGTCGGCGACCCGACCCACTGCGGTCGGCACCGCCGGTGGCGGGGTCGGGCGGCGCTTGGTGACGCTGACCGTGGCGCTGCCGGTGCCGTCCACCCCGGAGATGGCCTCGACGCCGGTGTCCGGGACCGCCGGGCCGCCCGGCACCGGTGGCCCGCTGCCGAGGTAACTGCCGGTCAACGCGAACGGGGCGCCCTCGCGTACCGCGGTGTTGTCGGCGTTGGCGTTGTAGACGGCGAACCCGTTGCCGGTGAGCACGTTGCGGGTGCCGGTGAGCGCGCCGGCCGTCTCGGTGCCGGCATCGGTGAGCAGGATGCCGTACGACCGGGAAGGGGCGGGCCGGTAGTAGTTCCCGGTGACCCGGCTGGTGTTCACGAAACCGGTCGTCCCGCTGGTGTAGGCGATGCCGGTCTGCGGGAACCGGCTGTTCGGCTCGCCGGTGACCACGGTGTCGGTCACGTACCCGTGCTGGCGGATGCCGGAGCGGACGGTGGTCTCGGGGGTGCCGTCGCGGCCCCGCGCGCCGTCGAAGAGGATGCCGCCGGACTGGTAGCCCCGGACCACGCTGCCGGTGACGGTCACCTCGCTCTCGACGGTGCCGGTGCCCGCCCCCCGGATGATGCCGGTCTTGACGATGCCCCAGCCGTGCGGGTGGGCGGCCAGTTCCTCGTCGGTGCTCGCCGTCCGCAGCGGGCCGACGATGCTGTCCGCCACCCGGCCGGCCGCGCCGAAGAAGGCGATGCCCGCCTCGGCCCAGACCTCACCGGAGGTGACCGTCACCCCCGACAGGTCGAGGAACATCTCGTTGGTGTCGGTCGAGCCGAGCGACTGCCGGGACACGGTGATCACGTTGCCGCCGCCGTCGCGTAGGTACGGCTGGTCGCCGGCCAGGTCGCCCAGCGACGGGTCGGGCATGATGGTCACCTTGTCCGCACCGGCCCCCTTGATCTTCAGCGGCTTGGTGACGGTCAGGCCGTTGCGCGCCCCGGTCTGCACCGGGTTGGACGCATGGTTCACCGGCGTCGACGACTCCTGGTAGACACCCGCGCACACCACGATGGTGTCCCACGGCGAGGCGAAGTCGACGGCACGCTGGATCGAGGCGAAGTCGGCCGTCGGGCACTGCTTCCGGTCGTCGTCGACCGTCCAGGTGGTGTTGCCCTGCGGGTTGGCCACCGGGTCGACGAGCGCGACGTTGCCCGGGGTGTTGTCGTAGCCGGCCAGATAGGTCGCCGGGTCGGGGCCGCCGAGGGCGGACGGGCCGTGACCCGCGCCGTCGGCCCGGTCGCCGTCGGACAACAGGGACGCCCCCGCGTCGGATTCCTGGAAGCGTACGTCGGCCAGCTCGATCGAACCGGACTTCGGCAGGTCGCCCACCCCGAACCGGAGTTCCAGCTTCGCCAGCGCGCCGACGTCGACGCCCTGCGCCGCGAACTCGGCCAGCGGAACCCGGATCTGGTCCAGGACGATGTGGGTGTTCGGGGTGTTCGTGCCGGTCGACATGTGCAGGGCGTTGCCCCAGCGGGGATCCCCGGCGTCGACGGTCCCCTCGTGACCGGCGGCGTCCCGCAGCGCGATGACGAACCGCTGGGTCGTCGAGGCCGGGTCGTACGACGTGGGCTTCTCGTTCGGCCACACCGGGTTGGCCGGGGTGCCGTCGACGGTGGTGTCCCGGGTGTTGTCGCCCCGGTTGTCGGCACCCGGGTTGCGGGTGTCGAAGAAGTTGACGGCGGCGCTGAGCGCCAACGCCTTGAGGTGCCGTACGTCACCGGACGCGGCCGGGATCGCGGCGGTCAGCGACGCGGCCGAGCCCGGCTCCCAGGCGAGGGTGAGCTGGCGGCCGTAGGAGTGGTTGACCGGGCTGTTCTCCCGGGTGCCGTTCTGCCCGCCGAGCGCGCCGGCCGCCGGCAGCGGGCAGGGCTTGGCGGCGGTCGGCAGCCCCGTCTTCCCGAGCTGCCCCGGCGCGAAGTCCTGCGGCTCCGGGTTGCACCAGTCGTACCCGCCGGGGGTGCTCGCCGGTTTCGGGGTGACCCCGGCGGCCTGCGCGTACGGGTCGGCGAAGCCGCTGCCGGTCAGCGTGCCGCCGAGGGCGTTACGGGTGAGCGGGTTGTTCACCTCGGGCCGGATCACGTCCACCCGCTCCTGCGGGGCGGCGAAGTAGCTGGTGTTGACCCGCTCGTCGCATCCGATCGCGGTGCCGGACGGGCTGGTCGGGCAGGCCGACGCCGGGACCTGCAACCCGCCGGGGGTGTTCGCCAGCTCGCCGGTCAGGTAGGGCTGGAACGCGCCCTCGCCGCCGACGTAGCGGCGGAAGAACGCCGCCATCGTCGCCAGGCCCAGCTTCTCCTGGTCACCCATCCGCGCCGGGTCGCCGGAGAACTTGGTGTTCACGGCCGGGTTCAGCGGGTCGGAGTTGTCGATGGCGTAGTTCAGGGCCGGGTCGGTGTAGCTGGCCGCGCCGCTGAGCCGCAGGTTGTGCGGGTGGATGTTGTTCGTCGCGAACGGCGCGGAGTTGCCGCAGGCCGCGTCGTTGTTGGCCTGGCCGTCCGCGCCGCCGTCGGCGTACCAGACGGTGTTGTACCAGTTGTGGATCGCGCCGAGGTGCTCGACCTGGATCCGGGGGAACGGGTCACCCGGGTTGACGTACTGGCTGCGCTCGAAGAGCCGCGCGCCCTGGAGGTTGGAGACGTCGCCGTCGCACATCGGCAGGATCGACAGGTACGGCATCCCGTACGGGGCCTTGCGCTCGTAGTCCACCGGGGCGAGCGAGATCACCCCGCGCAGCGGGTAGCGCGGCCCGTCGGTGCGGATGCGGTTGTAGTCGATGAAGCTGGACACCGCGTCACCACCGCGGGAGTGTCCCATGAGGCCGATGCGGGTCAGGTCGAGGCGGCCGGCGAGGGTGGTGCCGACAGTGGTGTGTTCGTCGACCGGCAGGCCGCCGGGGCGGTTCGCCGCGCTCAGCGCGTCCAGGGTCGCGGCGATCAGCATCCGCCGGCTGTGCATCCCTTTGCCCTTGTTGCCGTCCTGCCGCATCATCAGCTGGTCCTGGGACACCGAGAAGGTGGTGTAACCCCAGGTGGCGAGGTTTTCCGCCAGGTAGGCGTAGCCGTTCTCGTTGTGCTTGAACTGGGCGCAGGTGAGCTGGGCGGTGTCCTGACCGGAGTCGCACGAGCCATGGTTGCCGTGCACCAGCACGAGCACCGGCGACGGCGTGCTGCGCCGGGTGAAGTCCGGGGTGTGGAGCTGGCCCCGGATCTCGATCCGCTCCGCGGCCTGCGCGGTCCCGGCCGTCGGGTCGGCGCCGGCGGAGTTGGGTTCCTGGATGGCGGCGAGGCCGAACTTGGCCTCCTGGACGGCCCGGTGACCGAAGGGGCCGCGGGCCGTCGGATCGGGCAGGTCGGTCGCGGTCGCCGGGGGCGGCGCGAGCGCGGTGGGTGGGGCCGCGGTGGCCGTCCCCGCCAGGGCCACCGGGGCCGTCACCGCGACGATCACCGAGAGGAGCACGCGTGTGCTCCTCGATGTTCGTACCGTCAAAGGGGTCTCCTCGGAGCGAGTTGAGCGTTCAACGGTCGCGAACGCTAACCAGCCCCGGTTTCTCCGAGGTTTCCGTTGACAGCCGTTTTCTGGCTGATCGAATACTGTCCTACCAGGGGAAATGCGCCCTCGACGGTAACCCGGCGGGTAATCGGACGGGTCGACGAGCGGCCGGGATGGTCAGCGCGGGGTGCGCCTGGTCTTCGGCAGGTCGAACTGGTCGGCGGCCTTGCAGTCCTTCTGCCCGCCGATGGCGCGTGCACCCAGCCGGTCCAGCTCGGCGCGGGCCCGGGTACGGCCCAGGTTCCAGGCGTACCACGGATCCGGCTCGGCGAGGTCGTCGTCGATCCAGCTCAACGTGCAGCGGCGGACCCGGTCCGGCAGGTTGGCCAGGGCCGGGGTGGCGTCGGCGGAGAGCGCCCGCAGGTACCAGGCGTCGATCTTGCCGGTCTGCTCGTACCGGGCGATGTTGCGGCGGGCCGCGTAGTCCTCCGGGTTGAGCACGGCCAGGCTGAGCAGCATCACCACGGCCAGGCCGACGGTCGCGCCGGGGATCCAGCGCCCCTGCCACCGCACGCCCGCCGCCAGGATCATCAGGAAGACCGCGCCGAGCAGCAGCTCGAAGGCCATCACGAAGATCCGCTCCCCGGTGAAGCTGTAGACCTTCTGGTACGTGTACATCCGGGACAGCGCCGACACCACGATCACCACGCTGAGCGCGCTGAGTAGCCCGAGCAGGACCCGCAGCAGGATCCGTTCGACCCGGGTCTCCCGCCGGGCCCATCGGCTCACCCCACCCAGCACCGCCACGGTCAGCAGGGTCACCACGGTCAGTTGCCAGAACCCGCTGCGGGCGTACTCGGCGTAGCTCAGGCCGGCGGTGCGCAGGACGTGCCGCTGACCGCCGAAGAGCACGGTGAACTGCACCGCGACGAAGCCGACGAAGAGCAGGGTCAACGCCGCGATGGCCGGGAACCACTCCAGCGTCCCCCACCGGCGGCGGCTCTCCCGGTCGACGGTGGACAGGTCCGGCGGGGCGGCCAGGGTGTAGACGGCGGCGACCGCGATCAGCCCGCCCACGGCGGCCAGGAACAGCCAGCGGACCACCGTGGGGACGTTGATCTCGGGTACGACCGCACCGAGCACCTCGTTGAAGGCGGCGTCGGCGGAGGAGAGCAGCAGCCCGAAGACGAGCAGCACCAGCACCGTGGCGACCACCGAGCCGACGACCCGACGCAGCACCTGGCCGGTGCCGGTCGCGGTGACGTGCCGGCGTACCCAGGGCAGCCCGCGTAGCGCCGCGAACGGGGCCGCGACCAGGCTGAACAGGATCGAACGGACCTGCCGGCCGCCCACGATGGCCAGTGTCGCGCAGCCCAGCGCCCCGAACACGCAGAAGGTCACCAGCCACCAGGCGTTGCGGAAGGCCAGCACGGTCAGCAGCGCCAGCGCGGCCACCGCCCAGCCGCCCCGGATCAGGCGGTCGGTGCGGGTCAGCGCCCCGGTGCTCTTCCGGACGGCGGCGACCACCCCGGCGGTGAGGATCAGCCAGCCGAGGAACCAGCCGATGCCGGTGCGGCTCAGCGGGACGAAGAACGCCACCCCCAGCGCACCGGCGAGCACCGCCGCCGGCACCGCCCATCCGCTGCCGGGCCGGGGACCGGGCCACCGGGTGCTGAGGAACGACGGCGGTGGTGGCTGCGGGATCCAGGGCGTCGGTGACCCGCCCCAGTGCGGGACCGGCCGTCCACCGGCCGCTGCGGCGGCCCCGGCGCGCGGTGCCGGAACGGTCACCCCCTGGCCGGGGCTGGCGGCGGCCCCCTGGCCGGAGCCGGCGGCGGCCCCCTGGCCGGCTGTCGTCGCCGGTGGATCGGCGGGTACCGGCCCGGCCGGTGCGGAAACCCCGCCGGCCGGGTCACCGGCCGCCGCGGCCGGACCTCCATCGCTGCGGGCGGTCGGCGCGGCAGGGCACGCGGTGGCGGGGCCGGGCTGCGTGGGCACGGTGGCGGCGGTGGGGCCGGGCTGCGAGGGCACGGCGGCGGGTTCCGGCAGGGTCGGCGCGGTGGCGGGGGCCGGCTGGGCGGGTGCGCTGGACGGGGAGAGCGCCGCTGTCGGCGTGGCGGCGGCAGCGGCGGGCTCCGGGCCGTCTCGGTCGCCCCTCGGGGCGTCGGTGCGGTCTCGGTCGCCCGTCGGGGCGTCGGTGCGGTCTCGGTCGCCCGTCGGGGCGTCGGTGGTCGCCGACACCAGGGGCAGGAAGAGGGCGTACCCGAGGGTGCCGTCCGGCACCTGGACCGGGATGGCCCACCCCGGCGCACCCTCCTGACCGGGCCACCTGATCGCCGGTGGCATCCCTTCCAGCGCGGGCAGGGCCAACAGATACGGCGACCCGGGCGGCGTCGGGCTGCCGCCGGGGGAGTCTGACGTCGGCTCCGGCTCGGACACGGTGTGCTCCTTGATACGGGAAGTGCGGTCACTGTAGAGCGAACCGGTCCTCGTCGCGGCCCCGTCACCGGCACGGCGCGTCGAAACGTCGAACCTTTGCCGGCCCGCGTCCGTACCAAGGGCGGGAGGACCAGATGACCGTACGCCGAACGCTCGCCGCCCTCACGGTCGTGGCGGTGACCGTGCTGCTCGACGCGGCTCCCGCCGCCGCGCACGGCGCACCCACCAGCCCGCTGAGCCGTTCGGCGGCCTGCGGCCCGCAGGGGCCGCACGTCTCGACGCCGGCCTGCCGGGCGGCGGTGTCGGCGGGTGCGGCGCTGCGGGAGTGGGACAACATCCGGGTGTACGGTGTCGCGGGCCGGGACCGGGAGCGCATCCCGGACGGCGAGCTGTGCAGCGGTGGGCTCTCCGCCTACCGGGGGTTGGACCTGGCCCGGGCGGACTGGCCGGCGACCGAGCTGACCGCCGGCGCGAAGTACGTCTTCCGCTACCGGGGCACCATCCCGCACAAGGGCACCTTCCGGCTCTACACCACCCGTCCGGGGTACGACCCGCAGACCCGGCTCCGCTGGGCCGACCTCGACACCATCCCGTTCCTGTCGGTGACCGACCCGCCACTGCGGGACGGGTCGTACCAGATCCCGGGGCGGCTGCCCGCGGGGCTGACCGGCCGGCACCTGATCTACACGGTGTGGCAGAACTCCGACACCCCGGACACCTACTACTCCTGCTCCGACGTGCTGTTCCGGCCAGCGGCCGGGGTGCTCGCGGCCAGCCCGGCCGACGCCGCCGCGGCCACGTCGTCGCCCGTGCCGGGTGGTGCCGCGACGACCGGTGCCGATCCGGCCCCGGCTGACTCCGCCGACGCCGCCTCGGACGTCGACGGGTCGGTCGGCGCGGGGGAGGAGGCCGGCGTGCCGGTGGCGTCCGTGACCCGGGTCGGGGGCGGCGACCTACGGCTGGTGGTGGGCGCGGCGGTGGTGCTGACCGTGCTGGTGGTGGCGCTGGTGGCGACCCGGCTGCGCCGCCCGGCCCCGGTCCCGCCCGGCCGCCCCTGCGGCGTCCGCAACCACCGCGCCGGCCGCCGCCGCATCTGGTGAGCCACCGCCGGTCGACCGGCCGGCCGCATGATCCACACAACCGCGCCGAAGTAGCGGTATCCGCACGCGCGGACACCGCTGTTTCAGCCCACGTGCGCCGGCCCGGCTCGGGGGCGGTCAGTTGAGGAGGCGGTCGATCTCGGCCAGTTCGTCGGGGGTCAGGTCGGGGTGGGACAGGGCGGCGACGTTGCCCTCCAGCTGGGCGACGCTGCTCGCCCCGATGATCAGGCTGGTCATCCGCGGATCCCGCAGCGCCCAGCAGAGGGCGAGCTGGGCGAGCGTCTGCCCGCGCCGCTCGGCCAGCCCGGCGAGGCCCCGGACGGTGGCCAGCTTCTCGTCGGTCACGTCGGTCTCGTCGAGGAAGACGCTGGTGCGGGCCCGGGAGTCCGCGGGGATGCCGCCGAGGTAGCGGTCGGTGAGCAGCCCCTGGGCCAGCGGACTGTACGCGATGCAGCCCGCCCCGACCTCGGCCAGCGTGTCGAGCAGCCCGTCGGCCTCGGTCCACCGGTTGAACATCGAGTACGACGGCTGGTTGATCAGCAGCGGGGTGCCCAGGTCACGCAGGATGGCGGCGGCCCGCCTGGTCTGCTCCGCGTCGTAGTTGGAGACGCCGACGTAGAGCGCCCGGCCGGACCGGACGATGGCGTCCAGCGCGCCCATCGTCTCCTCCAGCGGGGTGTCCGGGTCGAAGCGGTGCGAGTAGAAGACGTCCACGTAGTCCAGGCCCATCCGCCGTAGCGACTGGTCCAGCGACGAGATCAGGTTCTTGCGGGAACCCCACTCGCCGTACGGGCCGGGCCACATCAGGTAGCCGGCCTTGCTGGACACCACCAACTCGTCCCGGTACGACTTCAGGTCGGTGGCGAGCAGCCGGCCGAACGCCTCCTCCGCCGCGCCGGGTGGCGGACCGTAGTTGTTGGCCAGGTCGAAGTGGGTGACACCGAGGTCGAACGCGCGTAGGACGATGTCCCGCTGCCGGGCGAACGGGCGGTCCGGCCCGAAGTTGTGCCACAGCCCGAGGGAGATCGCCGGCAGGCGCAGGCCACTGCGCCCGCTGCGGCGGTAGGTCATCTGGTCGTAGCGGTCGTCCGCGGCGAGGTAGGTCACGCCGTCGACCCTAGCCCCGCCCGCCGACGGGACGTTCACCCTGGTCGCGCCCGGGTGGTCCGTCCCGTCGGGCGGTCTGCGGCCCCGGTGACGCCGCCCGGCCGGCGGCCCGGGAGACCGGCGGCCGCAGGGACGGTCCCGGTGACGGCGGCGGCGGACGCGGGACCGCGCTAGCGTGGGACGGGTGACTGCGCCCAACCAGGCTCTCCCGGTCCCGCCCGCCGACCTGCCGGGCACCATCGGCGCGCTGCGCGCCGCCGGACACCGGTACCAGACCGTCAAGCAGGAACTCCGCCACAACCTCCTCGCCCGGATGCGCTCCGGCGGGGACCGCTTCCCCGGCATCGTCGGCTACGACGACAGCGTGCTGCCCGAGGTCGAGCGGGCGCTGCTCGCCGGCCACGACATGGTGCTGCTCGGCGAACGCGGACAGGGCAAGACCCGACTGATCCGTTCGCTGGTGGCGCTGCTCGACGAGTGGACCCCGGTGCTCCCCGGCTCGGTGCTCAACGAGCACCCGCTGCACCCGCTCACCCCGGCCTCCCGCGCGCTGGTCGCCGAGGCCGGCGACGACCTGCCGATCGGCTGGCTGCACCGCTCGATGCGGTACGGCGAGAAGCTCGCGACCCCGGACACCAGCGTCGGTGACCTGATCGGTGACGTCGACCCGATCCGGCTCGCCCAGGGTCGTACCCTCGGCGACCCGGAGACCATCCACTTCGGGTTGGTGCCCCGGACCAACCGGGGGATCTTCGCCGTCAACGAGCTGCCCGACCTGGCCGAACGGATCCAGGTGGCGCTGCTCAACGTGCTGGAGGAGCGGGACATCCAGGTCCGCGGCTACCAGCTCCGCCTGCCGCTCGACCTGTTCCTGGTGGCCAGCGCCAACCCGGAGGACTACACCAACCGGGGCCGGATCATCACCCCGCTCAAGGACCGGTTCGGCGCGGAGGTGCGGACCCACTACCCGGTCGACCTGGACCTGGAGCTGGCCCTGATCCGGCAGGAGGCCGACCTGGTCGCCGAGGTGCCGGAGCACGTGCTGGAGGTGCTGGCCCGGTTCGCCCGCGCGGTGCGTGAGTCGCCGTCGGTGGACCCGCGCTCCGGCGTCTCCGCCCGGTTCGCCATCGCCGCCGCCGAGACGGTCGCGGCCGCCGCGCTGCGCCGTGCCGGCCTGCTCGCCGGTCCCGCCGCCTCCCGGGCCGCACCGCCCGGCTCCGCGTCCGCCGCCGGCTCCGCGTCCGCCGCCGGCTCCGCGTCCGCCGCCGGCGACGGCACGGTACGCGAGGAGTCGCCGGTCGCCCGGGTCGGTGACGCGGTGTCGGTGACCTCGACGCTGCGCGGCAAGGTCGAGTTCGAGAGCGGCGAGGAGGGGCGGGAGACCGAGATCCTGGGCCACCTGCTGCGGACCGCGACCGCTGAGACGTTCCGGTCCCGGCTGGCCGGGTTGGACCTCTCCGGCTTCACCGCCCTGGTCGCCGAGGGGGCGGTGATCGAGACCGGGGAACTCGTCCCCTCGGCGGAGCTGCTGCGCCAGGTCGGCACCGTGCCGGGGCTGGCCAAGGCGCTGGACCGGTTGGGGCTGGGCGACGCGCCCACCCCGGAGCAGGCCGCCGCCGGTGTCGAGTTCGTGCTGGAGGGGCTGCACCTGACCCGCCGGCTCGGCAAGGACGTCACCGAGTCGGGTCGTACCGTCTACGGCGGCCGGAGCTGAGCATGGCCGGCAACCGGTTCCGGTACGGCCAGTGGCAGGGCGGCCCCGACCCGCTCGCCCCGCCGTACGACGTGCGGGCCGCGGTGGACGCCGTCGGCGCGGAGGTGCTGGCCGGGGGCAGCCTCCGGGAGGCGCTGCGCGACCTGCTGCGCCGTGGCCCGCAGGGCCGGGGCGGCTTGGACGAGCTGGCCGCCCGCGCCCGTCGGCTGCGCCGGGAGGCGCTGCGCCGGGGTGACCTGGACGGCGCGGTGACCCGGTCCCGGGCGCTGCTCGACCAGGCCCTCGCCGCGGAGCGGGACGCGCTGCGCGGGCGCACCGACGACGACGCCCGGTTCGCCGAGACGGTGCTGGACAACCTGCCCCGGTCCACCGCCCGCGCGGTGCAGGAGCTGTCCGGGTACCGGTGGACCAGCGACGAGGCCCGGCAGGCATACCAGCGGATTCTCGACGGACTGCGCGGGGAGGTGCTGGAGCAGCGGTTCGCCGGGCTGCGCGACGCCGCGCGGGCCGCCGGGGATCCTGCCGTGCAGGCGCAGCTCGCCGAGATGATGCACGACCTCAACGACCTGCTTGCCCGGCACGCCCGGCACGAGGACACCACCGACGCGTTCGCCGAGTTCATGCGCCGGCACGGCGAGTTCTTCCCGGAGCAGCCGCGCGACGTCGACGAGCTGGTCGACGTGCTGGCCCGCCGGTCGGCCGCCGGCCAGCGGCTGATGCGGTCGCTGTCGGACCGGCAGCGCGAGGAGCTGGCCGGGCTGATGCGGCAGTCGCTCGGTGACCGGCTCGCCGGTGAGCTGTCCGCGCTCGACGCCCAGCTGCGCGCGTTGCGCCCCGACCTGGACTGGCAGCGGGGCGAGCGGGTCCGGGGCGACCGGCCGCTCGGCTACGGCGAGGCGGCCGGGGCGCTGGACGAGATCGCCGAGCTGGACGACCTGCTCGACTCCCTCGACCAGGAGCACCCCGGGGCCACCCTGGACGACGTGGACGTCGACGCGGTGGCCCGGACGCTGGGCCGCGACGCCGCCGACGACGTTATCCGGTTGCGGGAGCTGGAGCGGGAGCTGCGTCGGCAGGGCTGGGTGGGCCGGGACGCCGAGGGGCTGACGCTCAGCCCGAAGGCGCTGCGCCGGCTGGCGGGCACCGCGCTGCGCCGGGTCTTCGCCGACCTCACCGCCGGCCCGCGCGGCCAGCACGACCTGCGGACGGCCGGGGCGGCCGGCGAGGTCAGCGGGGCCTCCCGGCAGTGGGAGTACGGCGACGAGCAGCCGCTGGACGTGGTACGCACGCTCACCCGGGCGGTCCGCCGGGCCGGTCCCACCGTGCCGCTGCAACTCGCCGTCGAGGACTTCGAGGTGGTGGAGACGGAACGGCGGGCGTCGGCGGCGGTGGCGCTCTGCGTGGACCTGTCGTACTCGATGGTGTCGCAGGGGCGGTGGGGGCCGATGAAACAGACGGCGCTGGCCCTGTCGCATCTGATGGCGACCCGGTTCCCGCAGGACGCGCTGCAGATCGTCGGCTTCGGCCTGGAGGCGATGCCGTTGACGCAGCAGCAGCTGGCGGCGGCGGAGCCGGACCGGCGGCAGGGCACCAACCTCCAGCACGCGCTGCGGCTGGCCGGTCGGCACCTGCGCCGCCATCCGGGGGCGGAGCCGGTGGTGCTGGTGGTCACCGACGGCGAGCCGACCGCGCACCTCGACCCGGACGACGGCGAGGCGTACTTCCAGTGGCCGCCGCTGCCGGAGACGGTCCGGGCCACCGTCCGCGAGGTGGACCGGCTGGCCCGTGCCGGGGTCACCCTCAACCTCTTCCTGCTGGGTGAGGATCCCGACCTGCGGCGCTTCATGGACGCGGTGGCCCGCCGTGCCCGGGGCCGGCTGTTCACCCCCGACCTCGGTGACCTGGGCGAGTACGTGGTCTCCGACTACCTCCGTTCCCGGGGCGCCGCCGGGCGTTGACGCCGGCCGTGCCGGTGCCGGGCGTCGATGCCGGCCGTGCCGGGCCGGGCCGCCCGTCCGGGTGATCCGGCCCGTACAACCCCCCGCCCGACGGGGTGTCGCGGGGTTGACTGGACGGGTGGAGAGCGCGGGGCTGCGAGCGGCGTACCGGAGTGTGCTCGCCGAGGTGGAGGCGGGCGGCTTCGGCCCGGCGGGGCCGGGCGGGTGGGACGCGGCGCGGATCGTGGCGCACCTGGTCGCCAACGACGGGCTGATGAGCGAGGTGTCCGAGGCGGTGCTGGCCGGTGCGCCGTTCGCCTTCTACGACCTGGCCGGCGTCCACCGGCCGGAGCTGGACGCCCTGGTCGCCGAGTGCGGCGGGCTGCCCGGCCTGACCACCGTGCTGCGGGCCACCAGCCGGCGGCTCTGCGCGCTGGTGGACCGGCTCGGCCCGGCCGCCGACACTCCGGTCGAGACGCACCTGCGGGAGGGTTTCGAGCTGGTCGTCGACGAACCGCTGCCCTGGTCGCGCACGCTCGACCTGCACGCCCGGGTGCACCTGCCCCGGCATCTGGCGCAGCTACGGATGCTCCGCGACCAGCCGCAACCCGCCTGAGCCCGGGGCCGGGACGGGTGGTGAGCCGTCGGGCCGGGTGCCGGAGTCTGCGCGGCGGAAGGTGCGACGGTAGGCCGACGGGGAGACCCCGATCCGGGTGTGCAGCCGCTGGCGCAGCGCGGCGGTGGTGCCGAAGCCGGCCCGCCGGGCCACCTGCTCGACGCTCAGGTCGGTGGTCTCCAGGAGCAGCCGGGCGTGGTCGGTGCGCTGCTGGAGCAGCCACTGTGCCGGGCTCAGCCCGGTCTCCGAGCGGAAGTGCCGGGTGAAGGTGCGGACGCTCATCCGGGCGTGGGCGGCGAGTTCCCGCAGGGTGACCGGCTCGTGCAGCCGTTGCCGGGCCCACTCCCGGGTGGTCGAGGTGCCGCTGGCCGGGGTGCGGGGCACCGGTCGTTCGATGTACTGGGCCTGGCCGCCGTCGCGCCACGGCGGCACCACGCACCGTCGGGCCGCCCGGTTGGCCACCGCGCTGCCGTGGTCGCTGCGCACGACGTGCAGGCAGAGGTCGATCCCGGCGGCGACGCCGGCCGAGGTGAGCACCCGGCCGGCGTCGATGAAGAGCACGTCCGGGTCGAGGTCGACGGTCGGGTGGAGCCGGCGGAAGTGGTCCGCGTACGCCCAGTGGGTGGTCGCCGGCAGCCCGTCGAGCAGCCCGGCGGCGGCCAGCGCGAACGCGCCGGTGCAGATCGACATGATCCGCGCGCCCCGCCGGTGGGCGGCCCGCAGCGCCACGGTCACCGCCGGGTCGATCGTGCCGTCGGTCATCGGGGCGCTGCCGTGCAGGCCGGGCAGCACCACCGTGTCGACGGTGGCCAGCAGGTCGAGCCCGTGGTCGGGGAGGACCCGGAAGCCGGCGGAGCTGCGCACCGGCCGGCCGCCGGGGGTGCAGGTGTCGACGGTGTAGAGCGGTCGCCGGTCGGCGTCGCGGGCCGCCCCGAAGACCTGCGCCGGGGTGCCCAGGTCGAGGCCGACCACCCCGTCGAGAGCGAGCACGCCGATCCGGTGCGGCACGAGGGTCATGGCCCGATTATTGCGTACGATGGCTTTCCGGCCACTCACCACCGGGTCGGGCCGCCGCCGAGACTCGGAGCATGACCCGAGCCCGTCTCCACCCGGCCTGGACCGTGGCCGCCGTCGCCTTCGTCGCGCTGGTCGGCGCGGCCGGCTTCCGCGCCACCCCGTCGGTGCTGCTGCACCCGCTGCACGCCGAGTTCCGCTGGCCGCTGGCCACCATCTCCGCCGCCGTCTCGGTCAACCTGCTGCTCTACGGGCTGACCGCGCCGTTCGCCGCCGCGCTGATGGACCGGTTCGGCATCCGCCGGGTGGTGGCCGGCGCGTTGGCGCTGGTGGCCCTGGGCAGCGGGCTGACCGTCTTCATGACCGCGAGCTGGCAGCTGATCCTCTGCTGGGGCGTGCTGGTCGGGCTGGGCACCGGCTCGATGGCGCTGGCCTTCGTCGCCACCGTCACCGGGCGCTGGTTCGTCCGCCGCCGTGGGCTGGTCACCGGGGTGCTCACCGCCGGTGGGACCGCCGGCCAGCTGGTCTTCCTGCCGCTGCTCGCGGTGCTGGTCCGCGACCACGGCTGGCGGACGGCGGCACTGGTGGTGGCCGGGGCCGCGTTGGCGGTCGTACCCCTGGTGGTGTGGTGGTTGCGGGAACACCCGGCGGACCTCGGCCTGCCCGCCTACGGCGCGACCGAGGTGACGCCCCGGCCGCCCTCGACCGGCGGCGCCGCCGCGCGGGCGGTGGCCGCGTTCGCCGCCGCCGCCCGGACCCGCCCGTTCTGGCTGCTCGCGGGCGGCTTCGCGATCTGCGGGGCGACCACCAACGGCCTGGTCGGCACCCACTTCGTGCCGGCCGCGCACGACCACGGCATGCCGCAGACCACGGCGGCGGGCCTGCTCGCCCTGGTCGGGCTCTTCGACATCGTCGGGGTCGTCGCCTCGGGCTGGCTCACCGACCGGATGGACAGCCGGCTGCTGCTCGCCGGCTACTACGGGCTGCGCGGGCTGTCGCTGTTGCTGCTGCCCGCCCTGTTCACCGGCGGCACCGGGCCCAGCATGCTGGTCTTCGTCGTCTTCTACGGGCTGGACTGGGTGGCGACCGTGCCGCCGACGGTGGCCCTGTGCCGGGAGTACTTCGGCGAGTCGGCGGCGGTGGTCTTCGGCTGGGTCTTCGCCGCGCACCAGTTCGGGGCGGCTGCCGCGGCGACCGGCGCCGGCCTGGTCCGCGACCGGCTCGGCGACTACGCGCCGGCCTGGTACGCGGCCGGGGTGCTCTCGATCGGGGCCGGGGTGCTGTCGCTGCTGCTGCGACGCGGACGCCGGTCGGTGCCACCACCGTCGCTGCCGGTGCCGGTGCCCGCCGGGCACACCGGCGCCTGGAGCTACCGGGGCTGACCGGTGAAGGGGAACCGCATGCCGACCCACCCCGTCGGCCGGTCAGCCGAGGGTCCACCGCCGGCCGGCCGGTCAGCCGAGGGTCCACTGCTGGCCGGCGGCGGCGGTGCAGGTGGCCTGCACCAGGTCGTCGCCGGGCGCGGTGCCGCCGTCGCGGACCTGTGCACACCGGCCGGACCCGACGCCGACCAGCAGGACCGGCCCGGTGCCGACCGGGGTCAGCCGCCACTGCTGGTTGGCCTGTCCGTGGCAGCCGAACTGCTGGAGCCGTGCGCCGTCGTCCCGGCTGCCGCCCTCGACGTCGAGGCACTGCCCGTGGCCGGCGTTGGTGAGCGTCACGAGGTCCGGGGCGACCGGGTTGGCGACCCACCGCTGTTCCGGCCCACCGGTGCAGACGGCCAGCTCGGCGGTGGCCGTCTCGCCGCCGCCGTCGGTGCCGAGGCAGAGGCCCGAGGTGACCGCGCGCAGCACGATCGGCCCGGAGACCGGGGCCGGGGTGGTCGGCGACGGGCTGGGGGTGGGGGTGGGCGACGGGGTCGGGCTGGGCGACGGGCCGGTGGCCGGCACCGCCTCGGTCGTCGTGCCGGGGGTCGGTGCGGCGGCGGGCACCACCGGCTGCCCGTCGCCGTCGCCGCCGCCCAGCACGCCGGTGGCGAAGAACACCCCCAGCAGTACGCCCGCCAGCCCGGTGACCAGCGCGAACCGCATCAGCGGATCCCGGGGCGGTGCGGGCCGGGCAGCCGGCCGACCGCCGTACACGGTGCCGGACGGGTCGCGGTGGGGATCGGGGACGGCCATGGCGGAATGGTGACCTACCGGCGGGGTCGACGGCCAGTCGGCCCACCGCCTGGTGACCCGGTCGACGACCGGCCGCCCCGATGGACGGTCGGTGCGGGGTGTCCCCCCGGAACGCCGCTTCGCGCGTAAGGTGATCTCATGCGCGCACAGCGTGATCATGAGCTGGCGGTGGACACGTTGCGGCGGTCGTACGCCGCCGTGCCTCCCGGGCACCCCGTACGGTTGGCCAAACGCACCTCCAACCTGTTCCGACCCCGGTCGGCCACCGGCACCCCCGGGCTCGACGTGAGCGGGCTGGGTGGCGTCCTGTCGGTCGACCCGGTCGCCCGTACCGCCGACGTGCAGGGCATGTGCACCTATGAGGACCTGGTCGACGCGACCCTCCCGCACGGGCTGATGCCCCTGGTGGTGCCGCAGCTGCGGACGATCACCCTGGGTGGCGCGGTCACCGGGCTGGGCATCGAGTCGACGTCGTTCCGCAACGGGCTGCCGCACGAGTCGGTCGTCGAACTGGACGTCCTCACCGGTGCCGGGGAGGTGGTCACCGCCCGTCCGGACGGGCCGCACGCCGACCTGTTCGCCGCCTTCCCCAACTCGCTGGGCAGCCTGGGGTACGCCACCCGGCTGCGCATCGAACTCCAGCCGGTGGGTCGGGCGGTGGCCCTGCGCAACGTCCGGTTCAGCCGGCTGGCAGAGCTGACCGACGCGATCGCCGACGTGGTCGCCAAGGGCGAGTGGGAGGGGCGACCGGTCGACGCGATGGACGGTGTGGTGTTCAGCCCCGGCGAGTCCTACCTGGTGCTCGGCTCCTTCACCGACGAGCCGGAGCGGCTCAGCGACTACACCGGCCAGGACGTCTACTACCGCTCGTTGCGCCGCCGGGTGCGGGACACCCTGAGCGGTCACGACTACCTGTGGCGGTGGGACACCGACTGGTTCTGGTGCTCGGCCGCGTTCGGGGTGCAGCACCCGGTGGTGCGTCGGCTCTGGCCGGCCCGCTGGCGGCGCAGCGACGTCTACCACCGGCTGGTCCGGCTGGAGCACCGCTACCAGGTGGCGGCCCGGGTGGACCGGTGGCGGGGTCGACCGGCCCGGGAACGGGTCGTCCAGGACGTCGAGATCCCGCTGGACGCCACCGCCGAGTTCCTGCGCTGGTTCGACCGCGAGGTGGGGATGACCCCGGTGTGGCTCTGCCCGCTACGGCTGCGGGAGCCCGCCGGCCCCGGCTCGGCCCGGGCCTGGCCGCTCTACCCGCTGCACCCCGGCCGGACGTACGTCAACATCGGATTCTGGGGCAGTGTGCCGATCGCGGCGGGTGCCGCCGACGGCGACGTGAACCGCTCGATCGAGCGGGCGGTGTCGGAGCTGGGCGGGCACAAGTCGCTCTACTCCGACGCGTACTACGACCGGGCGGCCTTCGACCGGCTCTACGGCGGGGAGACCTGGCGTGCCGTCAAGGACCGCTACGACCCGGACCACCGGCTCACCGGACTCTACGAGAAGGCGGTTGCACGAAGATGAGCCTGACCGACCGAGAACAGGGGGCGGCGGGCGCCCCGGCCAGCCCACCGGCGGGAGGTCGGCCCGGTCCGACCGTCGCCGACGTCGTCCGCGCGGTCACCACGGGGGACCTGCCGATCCGCGTCACCGGTTACGACGGCAGCGCGATCGGCCCGGCCGACGCCGGGATCACCCTCGACGTCCGCTCCGAGCGGGGGCTGTCCTACCTGCTCACCGCCCCGGGTGACCTGGGCATGGTGCGGGCGTACGTCAGCGGTGACCTGGAGCTGGGCGGGGTGCACCCCGGCGACCCGTACGAGGCCCTGAGCGTCCTGTCCGACCTGCGGTTGCGGATTCCCCCGGTGGCCGAGGCGCTGGCCCTGGCCCGCGGGCTGGGCTGGGAGCGGCTACGGCCCCCGCCGGCCCCGCCGCAGGAGGCGCTGCCCCGCTGGCGGCGGGTGATGGGCGGGCTGCGGCACTCCCGGGGCCGGGACAGCACCGCCATCTCGCACCACTACGACGTGTCGAACGCCTTCTACGAGAAGGTGCTCGGCGACTCGATGACGTACACCTGCGCGGTGTACCGCAGCCCGACCGACACCCTGGAGCAGGCCCAGGCGGCCAAGTACGACCTGGTGGCCGGCAAGCTGGCGCTCCAGCCGGGGATGCGCCTGCTCGACGTCGGCTGCGGCTGGGGCGGGATGGTCCGGCACGCGGCCCGCGAGTACGGCGTACGGGCGATCGGGGTGACCCTGTCCCGGGCGCAGGCGCAGTGGGCGCGGGCGGCCATCGAACGGGAGGGCCTGACCGGGCTGGCCGAGGTGCGCCACCTCGACTACCGCGACGCCCCCCGGGAGCAGTTCGACGCGGTCTCCTCGATCGGGTTGACCGAGCACATCGGGGTGCGCAACTACCCGGCGTACTTCCGCGCCCTGCGGGACCGGCTGCGTCCCGGTGGCCGGCTGCTCAACCACTGCATCACCCGGGCCGACAACCGCGCCCCGCACCGGTCGGGCGCGTTCATCGACCGGTACGTCTTTCCCGACGGCGAGCTGGCCGGGCCGGGCCGCCTGATCGGCGAGGTGCACGACGCCGGGTTCGAGGTGCACCACGAGGAGAACCTGCGGCAGCACTACGCGCTGACGCTGGCCGCCTGGTGCCGCAACCTCGTGGCGAACTGGGACTTCTGCGTCGACGAGGTGGGCCTGGGCACGGCCCGGGTCTGGGGCCTCTACATGGCCGGGTCGCGGTTGGCCTTCGAGCGCAACGGCATCCAGCTGCACCAGGTGCTGGCGACCCGGAACGGGCCGGCGGGTGGCAACGGTTACCCGCTGCGCCCGGACTGGACGCCCTGACCGGCCGCACCGGGGCGGCAGCGGTGGCATCCGCCGGGGCGGTGCCCGTCCGGGTGCCGCCCCGGGCGCGGACATCGTCGTCCGGTGGTTCCCGGCCGGCCGGGCTGGGTACTGCCGGAGGATGCTCCTCATCTTCGGACTCCGCACCCGGGTCATCCGGGCGGGGGTGGTGACCGCCGTCTGCCGGCACTGCGGCAACCGGGCCGCACAGGTGATCAGCCGCCGGGTCACGAAGTTCACCGTGTTCTTCGTCCCGCTGATCCCGGTCCGGACGCGGTACGCGCAGCAGTGCTCGTTCTGCGGCACCGAGTACCCCGTCAGCGCCGACGAGGCCCGTCGCCTCCCGGTCGGCTGACCGTGGCCCGCTTCCTGTGCTGGCTGATCGGCGGGCCGCCGGCGGGGCCGGCGCCGACCGGCACCCGCCCGCTCTGCACCCCGGGCCGTCGCCGGTCGCGCCGTCGTCGCCGGCCGTCCGCCGGTGCCCACTCGCCCCGTTCACCCTGGAACCGCTCCGCCGGCCGCTGAACCCGGCGCCGCCCCCGCACCACCCGGGCTCCGCTCCGCCGGCCGCGGAAGCCGGCGCCGCCCCGGGCCGGCGCGGGCGTCGTCGGGCGGGGCAGGGTCGGCGGGGGCGGCTATCGTGGCCTGTCGTGACGAGCACCGCGCAACGCCTGGCCGCGATCCGGGGCGACGCGCCCCCGAAACGACACAACGCCCGGACGCTCGCCGCGCTCACCGGTAACCCCGGCTGCGCCCGGCGGGCGGTGCTGGACGGCGCCGGGGTGGACAAGACCGCGCTCGCCGGGCGGGTCGGCTTCCCGGCCCGGTTCGGCCAGTCCCGGTTCGCCATCACCCGGGGCAACGCGTTCGAGGCGCAGGTCAAGGCGGACGGTGGGGCGGAGCTGTTGCGGCTGGTCGCGCAGCGGTTGGGCGTACCGGTGCCGCCGCGGGCGAGCTGGACGGACCTGGGCGGGGCGGACGACCTGCCGGACCGGCGGGAACGGTCCCGGGCCGCGCTGACCGCCACCGGGCCGGACGCCGCGCTGTTCGACCATCCGCTGCTCGGGCTGGACGTCGCGGGTCAGCGGGTGCACCTGGAACCGGACCTGGTGGCCGCCCGGCTCGGTGGCCGGTTCCACGTCGTGGAGATCAAGTCGTTCCCGGTGATCGACGGGCAGGCCGACCCGGCGAAGGTGTCCGCCGCCGCCATCCAGTCGGCCGTCTACGTGCTGGCCCTGCGCGAGCTGCTCGCCGCCGGAGGGCGGGATCCGGAGTCGGTGTCGCCCGACGTGGTGCTGGTCTGCCCGCAGGACTTCGCCAACCGGCCGGTGGCCAGCCTGATCGACGTCCGCAAGCAGCTGCTGGTGCTGCGCCGCCAGCTGGACCGGATGGCCCGGCTGGACGACCTGCTCGCCGCCGTGCCGGCCGACTTCACCGCCGACCCGGCGGCCGATCCGGCGAGGCTGACCGCCGCGCTGCGGACCGTGCCGGCCCGCTATGCGCCGGACTGCCTGGCCGGCTGTGAGCTGGCGTACTTCTGCCGGGACGAGGCGCGCGGGCAGACCGGCGCGCTGGGCCGACCGGTGCGCGAGGCCCTCGGCGGCATCGCCGAGGTGTCCGAGGTGCTGGCCCTGGCGGCCGGCGAGCGGGCCGCCGACCCGGAGCGGGAGGAGGCCGCCGCGCTGCTGCGGGCCGCCGCCCGGCTGCGCGCCGACGCCCTCGCCGGCGACCCCGCATGAGTACGCTACGGGCGCTGGCCAAGGCCCAGGCCGTCGCCGCCGGGGTGGCCCAGCCGGTCGCCACCGTCCGGCACCTGCACCTGGCGGAACGCCCGCTGGTGCTGGTGCCGCTGGCGATGGCCGGTGAGGCGCACGCCCCGCTGGCCGCGCTGGTGGGCACCGCCCCCGACGACGCCCGGCTGCTGATCGTGCCGCAGCCCCGTAACCGGGACCAGCGGTTCCGGTTCGTCACCGAGCTGGCCGCGGTCGTGCTGCCCTGGCTGGACGGCTTCCGGGGTGTCGCCGAGGCGGTGGCCGTGGACCGGGGCCGCGACGTCCGGTACCGGTACTCCGACGCCCCGCAGCTCTGGGTGCCGAACCCGGCCGGGATCACCTTCCTGCGGCTGCTGGGCCGGTCGACCCGGTTCCGCCGTCCGGACGGCGACCATCCGGTGCACCCGGTCGTGCCGCTGCTCGGCCGTTGGCTGACCTTCTTCGCCGAACGGGCCGAGCAGCCCGGCTCGTCGGCGCTGCTGGCGATGACCGACGCGCTCACCCTGCACTGGGCGACCGGGCAGAGCGCGGTGGAGGACCTGCACCTGCCCGCTCTGCTGGGCTGGATCGACCCGCCGGCCGGCCGGACCGGTGCGCAGGCCGCCGCGCTCGCCGAGGACCCGCAGGTGTGCCCGCCGGCCGGCCCGGCCACCGACCCGGAGTTCGACAACGTGCTGCTCGCCCCGGCGATGGCCGGCTGGGCCGCCGCCGCCGACGACCCGGCGCGCGACGAGGCGTACGCGGAGCTGGTGCGGTTGCTGCGCGGGCAGCTCGCGCCCACCTGGGAGCTGATGTGGCGCGGCCTGGGCCTGCTCGGCGCGCTGCCGCCCGGGGCGCGGGTGGTGGGGCGCTGGGCCGGCGACCGGGACGCCTTCACCGGCTACGCCGAGCACCTCGACGCCGACGGTGGACCGCAGCCCCGGCACGACGGCGCGGTGGCGGCGGCGGTCCGGCTGCACCGGCTGGAGCGCGCGGCGAGCGCCTACCTGGTGCAGCGCGCCTACGACGACCCGCTGGTGATGGCCGAGCACCGGCTGACCGGGGAAGCCTTCGTCGGGGAGGTGACGCTGGCCGACCCGGGGCGGGTGGACGACAGCGGGAAGCGGCCGGTGCTGCGGCCGAGGATCCAGGTGGTGACCGGCGACCCGGTCCGGATGCCGGTCGGGGCGACCCTCTGGTCGACGGCGCGGCCGGGCCAGAAGGCCAGGGTGGTCTTCGTGACCCCGGCGGCGGACGGCCGGACCGAGGTGGTGCTGGAGCTGTCGGGTGGGATGGGTCGGGGGCTGACCGCGCCGCCGGGCAGCGTGCCGCAGGTGGGGGAGCGGCTCTGCCTGACCACCCTGTCGGAGGCGTTCCTGCCGGCCGGGACGTTCCCCACCGCCGAGGAGACACCGTGGACGCACGGGGGGCCGCCGACCCACGACGCGGCCGACGCCCGGGGATCCGAGCTGTCCTCAGTGGTCGGATAGCCGACCCGGTGAGTGTGGCGGTGACCCGCCCGGCTGGCTAGGCTTCGATGGTTCGCCGTCCGTGGGCCGTCCGCACGGTCGAGGTGCGCGTTGGAGAGAGAGCCGGAGCGATCACCGTGCTGCCCCAGGACGCCGTCTCCGGCGTGCCGATCCGACCACTGACCCTCCCCCGGGTGGGTGCGGTGGTCGCCGCGGTGGCCGTCGTCCTGGAGTTGGTCTGGCTGCTCGCCGCGCTGCCCGAGGCGGCCCTGGTCAGCGACGTCACCGCCACCGCCGTGGCGGGCTGGGCCAGCTACGCCTGCGCCCGGACGATGCGTCGGCACCCCGCCCCGCTGCGCCGGTTCTGGGCGCTGCTCGCGCTCACCATGGGGCTGGCCGCCGCCGGCCGGCTGCTCTGGACGGTGGACCGGCTGCGCGCCGACGAGCTGCCGCACACCCCGCTGATCGGGGCGGTCTTCACCGCCGGCATCGTCACCGGCACGGCCGCACTGCTGGCCTCGCTGACCGCGCCGCGCAGCGCGGTGGGCCGGGCCCGCACCGTGCTGGACGGGGTGATCGTCGGGCTGGCCCTGATCCCGATCGGCTGGGTGGTGGTGTTCCGCGACGTCGCCGCCGCCGACCTCGACGATCCGCTGCGCACCCTCGGC
Organism: Micromonospora rifamycinica; assembly: GCF_900090265.1. NCBI lineage: Bacteria > Bacillati > Actinomycetota > Actinomycetes > Micromonosporales > Micromonosporaceae > Micromonospora > Micromonospora rifamycinica. The sequence goes on along the minus strand of NZ_LT607752.1, from coordinate 3,168,481 downwards.
CTGCTCTACCCGATGATCGACCTGATGCAGCTCACCATCCTGGTGGCGGTGGCCGGCCCGGCCCGCTCGGTGTGGCCGCCGCTGACCCTGATCGGGGCGGGCCTGGTCACCCGGGCCGGCGCGGACGCGGTCTACGTCTCGCTGGTCGCGCACGGCAGCTACGCCCCGGGCCACCCGATCGACGTCTGCTGGCCACTGAGCTACCTGCTGATCGGTATCGCCACCACCCGGCCACCGCCGCCCACCTGCGACGGGGCCGAGGAGATCGGCGAGGCCCCGCTCCCGTCCTGGTGGCGGGTGGCGCTGCCGTACCTGCCGGTGGGCGGGGCGATCATCGCGGTGGTGCTGGCCCGCCGACCCACCGGGCAGACCCCGCCGCTGGTCTTCGTCGGCATGATGGCGCTGCTCGGGGTGCTCGCCCTGCGGCAGGGGCTGGCCGCCAACGAGAACCTGCGGCTGGTCGCCCGGCTGCGTCGGCTCGCCTACACCGACCAGCTCACCGGCCTGCCGAACCGGCTGATGTTCAACCGGCGGCTGCGCCAGGCGCTGCGCGAGGGGCCGCCGGTCGCCGTCCTGCTGCTCGACCTGGACGGCTTCAAGCAGGTCAACGACCGGTTCGGGCACGCCACCGGCGACACCCTGCTGACCAGCATCGCGGGCCGGATGCGGACGGCCGTCGGTGACGACGGCACGATCGCCCGGCTCGGCGGCGACGAGTTCGCGGTGCTGGTCGACGGGGACCGCCCGGTCGCCCCGGAACGGCTCGCCGCCCGGCTGCTGGCCGCCCTGGAACCGTCCCCGGGGGAGGAGGACGTCGGGGTCCACCCGTCGGCGAGCATCGGCATCGCCGAGTTCGGCCCGCAGCACGCCACCCACACCGACCTGCTGCGCGACGCCGACATCGCGATGTACGCGGCGAAGGCCGCCGGGAAGTCCGCGTACCGCACCTGCACGCCGGGGCTGCGGGAGTCGGCGGTGACCCGGGCCGAGCTGATCGCCGACCTGCGTCGGGCCGTCGACGAGCGGCAGCTCCACCTGGAGTACCAGCCGATCGTCGACCTGGCCACCGGCGCGGTCCGCAGCGCGGAGGCCCTGGTCCGCTGGCGGCATCCCCGGCTCGGCCTGCTCGCCCCGGCGGCGTTCCTGCCGTTGGCCGAGGAGACCGGGCTGATCGTGCCGATCGACCGGTGGGTGATCCACGAGGCGTGCCGGGCGGCGGCGACCTGGCGGGTCCGGGTGCCCGAGGCGACCGTGGCGGTCAACATCGCCGCCGCGCACCTGCGCCGTCCCGACCTGATCGCCACCGTCACGGCGGCCACCGCCACCGCCGGCCTCGCCCCCCGCGCGCTCACCCTGGAACTGACCGAGTCGGCGCTGATCGACGGCAGCGAGGCGGTGCTGGAACGGCTCGCCCAGCTCCGTGAGCTGGGCATCCGGATCGCCATCGACGATTTCGGCACCGGCTATTCGTCGTTGAGCTATCTGCACCGCATTCCGGCCACCGATCTCAAGATCGACCGGTCGTTCGTGGCCCGGCTCGACACCGACGAGCGGGCGTACGCCACGGTCGAGATGGTCACCCGGTTGGCCGGGGCGTTCGACCTGGCGGTGGTGGCCGAGGGGGTGGAGACCGAGGGGCAGCACGAGGCGGTCACCGCGATCGGCTGCCTGCACGGCCAGGGTTACCGGTACGGCCGTCCCGGTGGCCTGGCCGCCCTGCAGGCCCCCCGCTGACCCCTCCCCCCGACTGGGGGAACCGGCTTGACCCTCACGTCACGGCAGGCCGCAACCTGGGTGCCGGAGGGAGGAGACCATGGCGTACACGGTGGGTCAGGTGGCGAAGGCGGCCCGGGTGACGGTCCGGACGCTGCACCACTACCACGATATCGGGCTGCTCTCGCCGAGCGGCCGGACGCCGGCCGGCTACCGCCGCTACGACGACGCGGACCTGGAGCGGTTGCAGCACATCCGCTTCTACCGGGAGCTGGGGTTTCCGCTGGAGGAGATCGCGGTGATCCTCGACGACCCGGATGCCGACCCGGCGGCGCACCTGCGCCGGCAGCACGACGTGCTGACCGGGCGGATCGGGAAGCTCCAGGAGATGGTCGCCGCGATCGAGATCGCGATGGAGGCGAGACGGATGGAGATCAACCTGACTCCGGAGGAACGGTTCGAGGTCTTCGGTGACGTCGATCCGGAGGAGCACGCCGAGGAGGCGCGGCAGCGCTGGGGCGACACCGAGGCGTACCGGGTGTCGACCCAGCGGGCGGCGAACTACTCGAAGGAGGACTGGCTGCGCATCAAGGCGGAGCAGGAGGACTGGGGACGGCGGATCGTGGCGGCGCTGACCGCCGGGACGCCCGCCGACTCGGCGGAGACGATGGCGCTGGCCGAGGAGCACCGGCAGCTCATCGTCCGCTGGTTCTACGACTGCTCGTACGAGGTGCACACCGGGCTGGCCGACATGTACCTGGCCGATCCCCGGTTCACCGCCTTCTACGAGACGATCGCGCCGGGGCTGGCGGAGTACCTGGCGGAGGCGATCCACGCCAACGCGATCAGCCGAGCCTGAACGGTGCCGCCCGCGGTGGGTGAGGATGGGGGTTCGTCCCGCTCACCCACCGGAGGTCGTCTGTGTTCATCGTGGCCGGAAGTCTCTACGTCGACCCCGCCGAGCGGGACACCTACCTGGCCTCCTGCGTGGAGGTGGTCCGGCAGGCCCGCGCGGCGCCCGGCTGTGTCGACTTCGCCATCGGCGCCGACCTGGTCGAGCCGGGCCGGATCAACGTCTACGAACGCTGGGAGTCCGACGACGAGCTGCTGGCGTTCCGGGGGTCCGGCCCGGAACAGGAGCAGGTCGTGGCGATCCGTGGCGCGGAGGTGCACCGCTACCGCATCTCCGCCGTGGAGGCCCCCTGACCGGCTCCGGCCTGTCGGCCGAGGACGGACCGGACGCCTTCCCCGGCTTCCCGGGTAGCTGCCGGGGCACGCCCCGGGTGGGTGCGGTCGGGGGCGGCCGGTCGGTGGCCGGGTGCCGGGTAGGCTGGCGCGACCGCTCTGTCACCAGCGTCGATCGGCTCGGCCGGCGGGCGCGCCACCCGGGGAGACCGCCGTGAAGCACCCGAAGCTGGCCGTCGCCACGGCGGCCCTCGTCGCGCTGGTGACGGCGGCCGGCTGCACCTCGGACGACGGCGGTGCGGGACCGACACCGACCACCGGGTCGTCCACGACCGGACCGGCCCCGACCGAGCCGGCCGCCGTACTGGCCACCGCCGCGCAGCGGGTCGACCAGGAGTCCTACCGGTTGACCCTCGGTGCCGGTGCGGGCGGGGATGGCACCACCCTGCTCTGGGATCCGCGGGGCCGGCGTGGCCTGGAGACGACGACGCTGGTCGTGGCGAACGGCAAGGTGGTCATCGAGCGGCTCGCCACCGGCACCGACGTCTACGTCAAGGTGACCGCCCCGGATCGGAGGGTGCCGGTGTGGGACGGGCGCACCTGGTGGCACCTGGGCACCGCCGAGGCCGCCGCCGGGAAGCGGACCGGCGTGGACAACACCCGGCTGGCCAGCACGCTCGGCACGGCCACCGGGGTGCGCGCCACCGGTGAACGCGCTTACGCCGGCACCCTGGACCTGCGTCGGAGCACCGAGGTGCTCGGCAGCGGGATGAGCGGGGTGCTCGGCGAGCGGGCCGCGGCGGTGCCGTTCACCGCGACGGTGGACGCGCAGGGCCGGCTGGTCCGCTACCGGATCGAGCTGTCCGGCGAACCGGGCAGGGCCTCGGCGCTCGACCTGACGTACGCCGACTTCGGCCTGCCCGTGTCGGCGGAGAAGCCGGCGGCCGGCCTGATCGGCGAGGACCCGCCGGCCAACATCCCCGGCGCCTGACCTCCTGCCCCGCCCGGTCCGGCCCGGCGGGGCTGGCTCGCAACATCGCCACCACTGCGGTGTCCGCGCGCTCCGACACCGCTATCGCGGCGACACTGAGTTGATCAACGCCGGCCCGACCGACCTGCGCCGGCCCGACCGACCTGCGCCGGCCCGACCGACCTGCGCCGGCCCGACCGACCTGCGGGCGCGGGCGCGGGGGATCTCACAGGAGCAGGTCGAGCAGGAGCACGCCGGCGAAACCGACCACCGAGATGATCGTCTCCAGCACCGACCAGCTCTTGATGGTCTGCCCCACGGTCAGCCCGAAGTACTCCTTGACCAGCCAGAAGCCGGCGTCGTTGACGTGCGAGAAGAAGAGCGAACCGCAGCCGACGGCCAGCGCCAGCAGCGCCACCTCCGGCCGGTCCAGGGTGGCCGCCAGCGGCGCGACGATACCGGCGGCGGTGATCGTGGCGACCGTCGCGGAGCCGGTGGCGACCCGGATCCCGACGGCCACCAGCCAGCCCAGCAGCAGCGGGGAGAGGTTGGCGTCCTTGGCCGCGTCGGCGACCAGCTCGCCCACCCCGGCGTCCACCAGCACCTGCTTGAAGCCGCCACCGGCGGCGACGATCAGCAGGATGCCGGCGATCGGCGGCAGCGAGCCGCCGAGCACCGAGGAGACCTGGCCGCGGCTGAATCCGGCCTGGTAGCCGAGGGTGAACATGGCGACGAGCACGCCGGCCAGCAGCGCCACGATCGGTGCGCCGGCGATGTCCAGGGCCTGCCGGGCGAAGGTCCCCTCGGCCATGGTCAGCTCGCCGACCGCGCGCAGCAGCATCAGCACCACCGGGAGCAGCACGGTGAGCACCGCCGGCCAGAACCCGGGGGTACGCCGGGCGGTCTCGGTGCCGGTGTCGTCGACCGGGGCGCCCGGCCGACCGGTGCCCGGGTTGACCAGGTCGTCGTCGGTGAGCAGGTCACCGTCCACATCGTCACCGGCCCGTCCCCGCCCGGTGTCCGGGCCGTCGGCACTTCGCCCGGTGGGGCCGCCGGTGCCCCGGCCGGTGTCCGGGCCGTCGGTGCCCCGGCCGCGCCCGGCGGCGGGGGCGGCCGGGCTGCCGGGTCCGCGTCGACCGCCGCCCCCGGTGGCCGGCTGCCGGGTGGGCAGCAGCGCGGCCGGGGCGGTGGCCGGGACGTACCGGGCGATGAAGTTGCCGAACACCGGACCGGCGATGATCACGGTGGGGATCGCGATGATCAGACCCAGCCCGAGGGTGAGCCCCAGGTCGGCGTCGAGCGAGGAGATCGCCACCAGCGGACCGGGATGCGGCGGCACGAGGCCGTGCAGCACCGACAGGCCGGCCAGCGCCGGAATGCCGATCTTCATCAGGGGCACGTCGGTACGCAGTGAGACCAGCAGCACGATCGGCACCAGCAGCACCACGCCGACCTCGAAGAAGAGCGGCAGGCCGATCAGCGCGGCGACCCCGGCCATCGCCCAGGGCAGGGCGGAGCCGGAGACCCGCCCGACGACCCGGTTGACGATGCCGTCCGCCCCGCCGGACTCGGCGAGCAGACCGCCGATCATCGCGCCGAGGGCGATCAGCAGACCCACCCCGCCGACGGTCGAGCCGACCCCGGCGCTGAACGACTCGATCATCGCGTCGGGGGCCATGGCGGCGACCACCCCGAGCACCGCCGCACCGAGGATCAGCGACAGGAAGGGGTGCACCTTGCCCCAGGCGATGAGCAGCACCACCGCGGCGATGCCCAGCAGAGCGGCCACGACGAGCTGGGCGTCACCGGCGTTGGTGACCGGTTCGGCCGGTGCGGCGAGGAGGACGGGCACGGCAATCACGACCTTCGGACGGGGTCCGACCCGGGGCGGGGCGGGCGATCACATGGGTGCGGGTGTGGGTGGCGGCTCCGCCGGCAGGCTGGGGGCCAGTCGGCGCAGCGACGCGAAGGTGGGCACCAGCGCGTCGTACAGCTCGGCGTGCAGGGGGAGCAGGGCGGCGTAGGTGGCGGCGGAGGCCGGCTCGGGGCGTACCGTCTCGTCGATCCGCACCAGGTCGGCGGCGACGTCGACGGAGTCGATCAGGCCGAGCGCCTGCATCCCGAGCAGCGCCGCGCCGAAGCTGGAGCCCTCGTGGCCGGCGGGGAACCGCACCGGCACGCCGAGCGCGTCGGCGAGCATCTGCCGCCACAGCGGGCTGCGGGCGAAGCCGCCGCTGGCCCGCACCTCGCGGACCTCGTTGCCGGCCGCCCGGACCGACGCCAGGACCAGGGCGAGCTGCTGGCAGACCCCCTCCAGCGCGGCCCGGACGAGATGCTCGCGGCGGTGCCCGTGGGTCAGCCCGACGTACGCCCCGCGCGGCAGGGCGCTCCAGTGCGGGGCCCGCTCGCTGAGCAGGTACGGCAGCATGATCAGGCCACCGGAGCCGACCGGTGCGGTGGCGGCCAGCGCCAGCAGCTCCTCCTCGCCGTGCTCGCCGAACTCGGGGGCGAGCGCGTCACCGGCCCACTGGAGCACGATCCCGCCGTTGTTGATCGCGCCGCCGACCACCCAGCGGTCCTCGGTGAGCGCATAGCAGAACACCCCGCCGAGCGGGTCGACGGCGGGGCGTTCGACGGCCACCCGCATCGCCCCGGAGGTGCCGATGGAGCAGGCGACGACGCCGGGGCGTACCGCGCCGAGGCCGAGGTTGGCCAGCGGGCCGTCGCCCGCGCCGACCACGACCGGGGTGTCGGCGGGCAGACCGGTGGCGATGGCGGCGCGGGCGGTCAGCCCCGGCAGCACGGTGGTGGTGGGGACGAGTCGGGGGAGCTGCTCCTCGGTGATCTGGGCGATCCGCAGCGCCTGGGCGTCCCAGCCGAGTCGGTGGATGTCCAGCAGGCCGGTGGCCGAGGCGACCGAGTGGTCGGTGACCAGGGTGTCGGTCAGCCGCAGCAGCACGTAGTCCTTGATGCCGACCCAGTGGGCGACCCGGCCGTGCAGCGTCGGCTCCTGTTCGGCGTACCAGAGGATCTTCGGCAGTGGGGCCATCGGGTGCACGGGGGTGCCGGTGCGCCGGTGCAGGTCCAGCCCCCAGGGCGCGGCGCGGAGCCGTTCGGCCTGGCCGCTGGCCCGGGAGTCGGCCCAGGTCACCGACGGGGTGAGCGGTGCGCCCTCCGGGTCGAGGCCGATCAGGCTGTGCATCGCGGTGCTGAACGACAGGCCGGCGATCCCGTCGCCCAGCTCGGTGACGACGGTGCGGATGGTCTCCACCACCGCGTCGAAGATGAGCTGCGGGTCCTGTTCGGCGTAGCCGGGGTGCGGCTCGTCGAGGGGGTAGCCGACGGAGTGGCTGGCGATCTGGTGACCGTCGGTGTCGTACGCCACGGTCTTGGTGCTGGTGGTGCCGATGTCGACGCCGAGCACCAGGTGGCGCTGGTCCGGGCCGGTCACGGGGTACCCCCTTGGCGTCGGTGGTGCGGGCGCTGCGCTGCGGACCCGGCTGCGGCTGACGTTACCCATGGACGCACCACCCCGCACGGCGTCGAAGCGACGGTGGACCCGTGCGGTAGGTGCCGCCGGCGGTCGGATCCATCCCTCGATCGGGTGGTAAATCCGGAATTACGGGCCATCGGGTCGGTGGTCGCCGTTGAACCCGGTGAACACCCCGGTTGGTGGCTCGCGCGGCGGAGGAGTCGGCGTGGCGATGACTGATGCGACGGGTTCGACCTGGCGTTACACCTGGGCACGCCGGCAGAACGAACGGCGACGGCGGGCCTTCCGCACCGACGAGCGGGCCTGGCGACGCCGCGACGACGAGCTGCGCCGGCTGCGAGCCCTCGCCGTCGGCCTGCGGGGCACGGCGGCCTCCGGGGTCGGCCTGCCGCTGGCGCTGGGCCCCGGCGAGGCCGTCCTGTGGACGATGCCCGGCGCGCAACTGGTCGAGGTCCGGCACACCGGCGTGCTACCCGCCCCCGAGCTGGTCGTCGAGCCGGACTGCGGGCGGCTGCGGCACCGGCTGCCCGACGGGGTCCGGGCCACCGACGCCGGCATCGCGGTGGTCACCAACCGCCGGCTGGTCCTGGTCGGCGGGCGGGGTCGGCGCGACTGGGCGTACGGCAAGATGACCGGGCTGCTGCACGACCCGGCGGCGCCGGTCACCCTGGTCCAGGTCCTGGACCGGCGGCAGACCTCCGGCGTGCTGGTGCCGCCGGGCCGGGCGGCCGAGTTCCGGTTCGTGCTCACCCTGGCCTTCGCCGACGCCATCGAGCAGCGGGCCGCCGTCCTCGCCCAGCTCGACGAGCTGATCGCGGTGCACGCCGAGAGCACGCCGTTCCGGCCGGCGATCGCCACCCCCGCACAGGCAAGGATCAGTGCCCGGATCCCCGGCGGCCGACGTACCGTCGCGGTGGCCGCCGCGCTGACCCTGGTGGTGCCGGCGGTGCTGGCCGAGTCGGATCCGCCGGTCACCCCGGAGGTGGCGGCGGCGGCCACCGCCGCACCTGTCCCGTCCCGCATCCGGCCCCCGTCGCCCGCCCCGTCGCCGTCCGTGGTGCGGGAGCGGCGCTGCGGGGCGCCGGCCAACCCGATGGGGTACGACTACTGCGGCGGGGAACGAATCCGCCGGCCCGACCACCGGGTCTGCGACTGGTTCGACTGCGTGCCCGAGTTCTGGGCCGGACGCGGCTACCTGGTGCTCTGCCGGGACGGCGCGGTCAGCCTGACCGGCGGCCGGCCGAAGCCCTGCGCCGGGCACGACGGGGTACGCCGCACCGTCGACCGCTGACCTCTGCTTCGTCCCGCCGGTCCCGGTGCCGACCGCCCCGTCCGCTCCCCTCCGCCCCCTGCCCGGCTCTGCTCCGACCTGCTCCGACCCACTCGGTTCCGGACACGGATTGTGACATCGGCACCCGATTGTGTAAAAAATCGGACTTTACTCCAACCTGGTGGTAAGTTTAATTGACAGTCATCCAATCGATGGATAGTTTCCTTGAGTGGAAACTTGTCGAACGTCAATTGACTCACGCCAAATCGATCATGTGCTAGACGATCGCCATGGCTAATCAGGTGGACGCCCGCTGTCGGGCCGGTGAATGGTCGCCGGTCGATCGCCGGAAAACGCCACCCGCTGCACACCTTCGACCGCCGGGCGCGCCCGGTCGGGGAGCCGTGCCCGACACGCCTTCGGCTGCTACCCCGAGCGTCTCCCGCTAAGCCCGACCGGGCAGGTGGGGGCACCTGCTGCCCGCCTGTCGCGCCTGTCGCCGGATCGCCGGGAGTGGCTGGTCCAGCCCACCGAAATCGTCCACCGACACTGCTGAACGTACGCCGCCGGCCGCTGCTCATTCAACGATCATCGCTACATCCGCGCGCCCATTTCTGGCCGTTCTTCCGGCCAGCGGGACGCAATTTTCATGTGGCTTCGACCATGGGAATCCCTCCCATGGAAAGCATGGGGAGAATTGATGGTTAAATGCACTGCGACCGGGGGAGTGGCGGCCACCGTGCTGGCCGCCTCGATGGTCATCGCCCCGGCCGGCGGTCCGGCATCCGCCGCCCCGCCCGTGTCCACCGCTCCCAGGACGGATACCTCGCTGGTGTCGCCCAGGTCCGGCAAGAACGTATGGCTCTACGACAGCCCGACCCGACGCACCGCCCGTGCTGCCGCGGGGGCAGCGCCCGTGGTGCCCAAGGGCACCGGTCCGGTCCGCAACGGCACCCAGTTGTCGTTCTCGCTGACCGACCGCCTGGAGGCGACCGTCAACGTCGGCTCCGGCAACCTGATGCTGCGCAGCACCGATCTCACCCTGCCCGGCATCGCCGACAACGTGACGCTCGGCGCGAGCTTCAACAGCCTGTTCGTCGGTGGCGACCTGGCCGTCGGTGCACACGGCCCCGGTTGGCGTACCCGCTCGGGAGTGGACGTCAAGCTCTACCCGGCCGACGACGGCTCGGTCACCTACGCCGCCGCCGACGGGGTGGTCGGCAAGTTCACCGGCTCCGGTTCCGGCTACTCCTCGCCCGGCGAGTTCAAGGCCGGCCTGGCCCACGATGGGAGCGGCTGGAAGCTGACCGAGCACGACAGCGGGCGGGCGCTCTTCTTCACCTCCGCCGGGGTGCTGGAGAAGACCGAGGACCGCAACGGCAACGTCACCGACTTCGTCTACAGCGCCGGGAAGATGACCCAGGTGACCTCCGACCGTGGTGGTGCCTACGCCCGTAAGGCCACCGTCGTCTACACCGGTGACCGGCTGACGAAGTACCAGCAGAGCGACGGTTACGGCGTCCTGCGCGAGGTCAGCTACGAGTACGACGCCAACAACCGGCTCAGCGCCATCCAGTCACCGGCGTCCTCCCGCCGCTGGACGTTCGAGTACGACGGCGCCGGTGACCTGGTGAAGATCTGGACCAAGGACGACACCTACAGCACGGTCACCTATGACGGTCAGCACCGGGTGACCTCGTTCACCCAGGTGACCAACAACGCCACCGGGCAGGGGGCCACCACCCGGCTGGCCTACCCGACGTCGTCGCAGACGTTGGTGGCCGACCCCCGGCAGGACCTGTCCCAGCCGGTGGCGAACGTGCCGAACACCACCTATGACCTCAACAGCGACAAGCGGGTCACCAAGGCCACCGACCCGGCCGGCAACAGCCGGAGCAAGACGTACACGCCGTTCAGCGACGTGGCCAGCGCGGTCAGCCCCGAGGACGGCACCGTCACCAACACCTACGGCGCGAACGCGGGCGAGTCGCTCACCAAGTCGGCCTCGCCCACCGGGGCCAGCGCGTCCGCCGCCTACGCCAACGCCGCGACCGCGACGAACCCGACCGCGAACTTCCAGCCGTCGTCGTCGATCGACGCCCAGAGCAACAGCTCGACCTACACCTACAACGGCGCCGGCAACCGCACCTCCACCGCCGACGCCCTCGCGGCGAAGGCCGAGGTCGACTACAACTCCGACGGCACCGTCAAGACCTCGACCGACCCGGCCAACAGCGGCAATCCCACCAGCTACACGTACGACTCGAACAAGCAGATCACCAAGGTCACCCCGCCGACCGGCAACGGCCTGGCCGTGAAGACCTTCACTTACGACAACCTGGGCCGGCTGGAGACCGCCGACGACGGCTGCCTGACCACCTACCAGTGGAGCAAGGACGACCGGGTCCAGAAGATCAGCTACTCCGGCTGCGGCAGCCTCACCGCGGTCACCTTCGAGTACGGCCGGGCCGGCAACGTGATCAGCCGGGTCGACTCCTCAGGCACCACCACGTGGGGTTTCGACCAGCTCAACCGGCTGGACCGGCGCACCAACCCGGGCACCCCGACGTTCAAGTACTCGTACGACCTCGCCGGCAACCTGACCGAACTCACCGACGGCCGGGGCACCACGAAGTACTACTACAACACCCGCAACTGGCTGTACCGGATGGACACCGCCGGGGGCACCCGCTACAACTTCTCGTACGACAAGAACGGCAACCGGCTCAACACGTACTTCGCCAGCGACGAGACGAACAGCGCGTACGCCATGCGGATCAAGACGGTGTACGACAAGTCGGACCGGCCGACCCGGATCACCGCCACCCGCAACTCGGCCAGCCCGGCCACCGTCTTCGACGTCACCTACTGCCACGCGGAGTACACCGCGGGCCAGCCCTGCTCGACGGCCAAGGCCGACGACACCGGCCTGCGCCAGTGGCAGAAGGACGAGGTCAGCGGCGTGGTCAGCCAGTTCACCTACGACAAGGCCAACCGGCTCACCAAGGCCACCGACTACAACGGCAAGACCTACGAATACGCCTACAACAGCAACGGCAACCGGACCAGCGTCAAGGTCGACGGCACCACCACCCAGACCCTGACCTACAACACCGCCAACCAGATCACCACCACCAACAACACCTACGACGGCCGGGGCAACCAGACCCGGACCAGCACGCCGACGGTGAATCCGATGACCTACAACCCGGCCAAGCAGATGACCGGCGTGAACGCCACCACCTACAGCTACGTCGGCAGCGACCAGGTCGAACTGGTCCGGGCCGGCACCACCACCATGCAGTACGGTCTGGACGACCAGCACGGGATGGCCTCGTTGCAGTCCTGGACGGCGGGCGGCACCACCGCCTACGTGGAGCGTGACGGGATCGGCACCCCGCTGGGCCTGCGCGTCGGCACCACCGATTACGCGTACGTCCTCGACGCCCTCGGCTCGCCGGTGGCGATCGTGAAGGCCGACGGCACCGTCGCGGCGACCTACCGCTACGACCCGTACGGCACCGGCACCACCACCGACGAGGCCGCCCTCGGACAGCCCAACCTGATCCGCTTCGCCGGAGGCACGTACGACTCGGGGAGCGGCTTCACCAAGTTCGGGCAGCGCTGGTACAACCCGGCACAGGGTCGTTTCACCCAGCAGGACAATCTGTCCTTCCTTGGTGACCCGGCCCAAGGCAACAGATACGGCTACGCAGCCGCGAGCCCGGTGAATTTTGTCGACCCGACCGGTCGTGAGACCGACTACGGCGAAGCCTGCGCGATCGGTGCCGCCGTCGGCGCGGTCGGGGGCGCAACGGCTGGTGCGGTTACTGGGGCGGGTGTCTTCTCGCTGCCCGGCGCCGGGGTCGGCTTCGTGACCGGCGCGGTGGGAGGCTGCGGCTCCAACATGCTGAATAAGTACCTGAGCGAGAAGGCCGAGGAGGATTGATCTGCCATGCGAAACTCAGTTGCCAAGCCGATGATCGCGGCGACGATCGCGCTGCTCCCGGTTTCCGTTCTGCTCGCTTTCACGCTAGACGGATCCGTGTGGGTGGGAGTGGCGGCCTGGGCGGTGATCGCGGCCGTATTGCTGCCGCTGAGCGTGGTGATCGGCAGGTTATCCCGATGAGCTGAGCGGAAGAGCGGTGGTGCCGGTTCCCCCGGGGCGCGGGTCCGGTGATCGGGCGGCGAACCGCGCGGCCACCGGCCTTCCGTGGAGGTGGCGCGGCCGTCGCATCATGTACGGCGTGATCCATTTCAAGCGTAAGCAGCGCCGGAAGAAGCGCGACTGGTGCGACGCCGACTGCGACGTCTGTGACTGTGACGGTCTGCCCTGCTGCGACTTCGGCCTGTTCTCGTTCCTACTCACCCTCGGTGCGACCACCGCCCGGGTCAGCCGCGCGCCGGCGGTGGACCGGGCCGGCCGGGCGGCGATCCTCGGTTACCGGCGGTGGTTGTCGCACCGCTGGCCGGGCCGGTGCCGCTACACCCCGACGTGCAGCGCCTACGGCCTGACCGCCGTCGAGCGGTACGGCCTGGCCGTCGGTGGCCGGATGGCGGCGGACCGGCTGCGCCGCTGCACGCCGGGCGTCCCGCACGGCACCCACGACCCGGTCCGCTGACCGGTTGTCCGCCCGTCGTCCGTCCGCCTGGCGGCCAGCCGTCCGTGCCGGCGGGGGTCGACAGATGCCCGGCCGGGCGGTGTCGGCCCGGCCGGGCGCGCAACCGTGGCCTTCGGGTTCTACGACGTCACGTCCCGGTAGACCTCGACGTCGTAGATGAGCCGGACCGGCTCGCCGTTCGTGGTGCCGACGAAGACGGGTTCCGCGGCGGGGGTGCGCCCGCGCCGCCACACCTCGGCGCGGGCGGCGTCCCGGGACTCGCGGTGGACCTTGCCGGCCCGGTGCAACTCCACCACCCGACGCGCGGTGTACCGGTCGCTGTCCAGCTGGATCCGCATCAGCGGCACGGGTCGCCACCGTCCTTCCGGGGGATCGCCGCTGCTCACCGGGGCGACCGGTGAGCAGAGCACTCTGTCGCCCGGACGGTGAACATCTAATCTAACAACGTTAAGTTAACCGACACGGTACTAGGCTGGCGCGGGTGGACGCGAGTGGATTGACCGGGGCACCCGCCGAGCGGCCGGGCGGCCGCTCCGACGGCAGGGCCGGCACGGTGTGGCTGCGCGACGAGCCGGCCCGCAACCGCCGGGCCACCCCGCTGACCCGGGAGCGCATCGTGACGGCGGCCGTGGCCCTGCTCGACCGGCACTGTGTCGACGGGCTGACCATGCGTCGGCTGGCGGAACGTCTCGGGGTAACCCCGACGGCCCTCTACTGGCACGTGACCACGAAGGAGGACGTCCTCGACCTGGCCGTCGACCAGATCTTCGGCGAGGTGCCGCTGCCGACCGAGAACGCGGCGGTCACCGATAACCCGACCGAGAGCGCGGTGGTCACCGATGACCCGACCGGGGATCCGTCGGTCGCCGCCGGCACCGACTGGCGCGACGACGTCCGCACGCTGACCGCCGGCTGGCGGGCGGCCATGCTCCGCCACCCCTGGGCGCCCAGCCTGATCGGTCGACCCATGCTCGGCCCGCACGTCCTCGCCCGTACAGAGTTCCTCCAGTCGGCGCTGGTCCGCGCCGGGTTCACCGGCGTCCACCTGGCCGTGATGACCCGGCTGGTGGCCAACTACGTGATCGGCGCGGCGCTCACCGAGGCCACCTGGCACCAGACGAACGACCCCCGGGTACGTGCCGAGGCCCGCCGGCACCTGGAGGCGAACGCCGCCGCCTATCCAACCCTCACCGCCTCCGGCCACCTCGACGACGCACAGTGGAGCGACGACGACCTCTTCCTCCGGGGCCTCGACGCCATCCTCGCCACCCACCCGGGTGCGCTGACCGCTCCCGCCCCGGTCCGCTGACCGCTCCCGCCCTGGGCGCGCTGGCCGCTCCCGCCGTCCCGGTGGTCAGTGCCTCGTTGTGTGGAGAGTTGTTGTCGTGGCAGTGGGTGCGGCTGGCTCGCTCCGGTGCGCTAATCCGCTCGCCTGCCGCCGTGGTAATCGGCTCGCCCGACGGGCAGCGCGGTGGTTACCGTCCGGGCATGTCCCGCACCGTGCGCCTTGTCCTGGTCGACGGCACCGGACGGACGCTGGGCGCGCTGCCCGACTTCACCGTGCCGGTGCCCTGGTGGCAGGACACGGTCGAGGTCGTCGCCGGCGCCCGCGCGGCCTACGGCACCGAGGTGGCCGTGCTGCGGCTGCTCCCCGGGCAGCAGGGCGAGCCGCCCGGGGGCCACGTCGGCTACCTGGCGGAGGCCGTCGGGCCGGTGGGCGTACCGCTGCTGCCGGCGGAGGCGGTGGAGCCGGCGGCGCATCCGTTGCGGGCGCCCTACGCGCAGCCGGGCGGGCCGGCGGCGAGCCTGGCCTGGGCCGCCGGGCAGCTCGACCGGCTGGGTCGGCCGGCGACCGGGGCGGCCCAGCAGCGCACCTGGAACCTGTCGGCGATCTGGCGGCTCGACGGGCCGCACGGCATCAGCTGGCTCAAGCAGGTGCCGTCCTTCTTCCGGCACGAGGCGGCGGTGCTGCGGCTGCTGGCCGACGACCCGGACACGCCGACGCTGCTCGCCGCCGACGACGAGGGCCGGATGCTGCTCGACCACGTGGCGGGGGAGGACCGCTACGGCGCCGACGCCGCCGAACGCACCGCGATCGCCGCCGTCCACCATGCCCTCCAGCTACGCGCCGTGCCCACTGTCGACCGGCTGGCTGCCGCCGGGGTGCCGGACCTGCGCGGTGTCGCCCTGGCCCGGTGGCTCCGCACCATGCTCGCCCCGCACCCCGCCGCCGACCGGCAGCTCGCCGCCGTCGAGACGCGGCTCGCCGAGGTGTCCCGGTGCGGGCTGCCGGACACCCTCGTGCACGGCGACCTGCACCCCGGCAACGTCCGCGCCGACGGGCGGCGGCGGACCGTCATCGACTGGGGTGACTCGTTCGTCGGGCACCCGGCGTTCGACGTCCTCCGGCTGACCGAGCAGCTGCCCGCCGGGCCCGCCGCCGCCGTGCTCGCCGACTGGTGCGCCCGCTGGCGCTCCGACGTGCCCGGCTGCCGACCGGAGCGGGCGGTGGCGCTGCTGCGGCCGGTGGCCTGGCTGCGGATGGCGGCCGTGTACGCGATGTTCCTCGCCGGGATCGAGCCGAGCGAACGGGTCTACCACGCCAAGGACGTGCCGGCCAACCTGGCGCGGGCGGCGGCCGAGCCGGGGTGAAGAATGCCGACCGGAGGTCCCGTCCGGGAGGAATTCGCCGGTAGGGTGCCGGGGACCGCCACAGCCAGCAAAGGTGCCGCATGCTCTCCCGCGCCACGTCCGACACTGAAACGCCCGCGCTGATCCTGGCGCGCACCACCGCGCTGGTCGACTACCTGATGGCGGTCCGCGCCCAGCTGGAGAAGCCGGCCCGGACGGTGCCCACCACGGACGCGTTCTGGCAGCACGACCTGCCCGAACACCCCGACTGCCAGGTGGGCGTCTCGGCCGACGGGGTCAGCTGGCTGCGGGTCGGCTTCCCGGCGGCCCCCCGGCGGCTCAAGACCCCTGTCGAGTTCGTCCCGCACCTGGCCGACGCCCCGCCCTACCCGGCCGAGCCGCAACTGACCGGTGACGAGGAGGCGGTCGCCCGGCTGCGACCCCGCTTCGACCGGTGGCGGGAGCAGGACTGGCGGCCCTGGGCCGAGCAGGCCGCGGCCACCGACCGGGTACGCCAGCTGCACCGCGCCCTGTTCGACCTCATGCACCGGATCGACATGACCGCCGCCGGCCACGAACTCGTCTGGGGCCACGGCGTCGTCACCACCGAGGTCGACGGGCACCGGGTGCGGTACCCGTTGGTGGTGACCCCGGTCGCCGTCGAGTTCGACCCCGACCGGTCGGTCGTCCGGGTCGTGCCGCAGGGGCCGGCCCGGTTGCAGACCGATCCGTTGACCGGCCTCGACGATCGTTACCTGCGGCAACTGCTCGACCTGGCCGGGGCGGGCGGGCAGCTCGACCTGGACGTCTGGGCGGCGGAGGACCGGCGGGACTTCCTCGCGCGGGCGCTGCGCCGCCTCGGCCACGACCCGGTGCTGCGCGACGCCGACGCCCCCGCCCCCACCGGGGCGTACGTGCACGACACCGGGGTGCTGTTCGTCCGGCCCCGGCAGCGGATGCTGCGCCGGTTCCTGGAGGAGCTGCGGTCCCGGCTGCTGGCCGGCGACACCACCGGCATCGGCGCGCTCGCCGCGATCCTCGCCCACGAGCCGAGCCGGCTGGAGATGCCGCAGGACGAGCCGCAGCGGTGGCAGCCGCTGGGTGAGCGGCTGCTCATGCCGCTGCCCACCAACGAGGCGCAGGAGTCCATCGCCCGCCGGTTGGCCCAGCACCGCAACGTCGCCGTGCAGGGGCCGCCCGGCACCGGCAAGACGCACACCATCCGCAACCTCATCTGCCACCTGATGGCGCACGGCAAGCGGGTGCTGGTCGTGGCGCAGAAGGAGGACCCGCTGCGGGTGCTGCGCGACGGCCTGCCCACCGAGATCCAGCCGCTCTGCCTGGCGGTGCTCGGCCGCTCCGCCGACCAGCTCGTGCAGCTCCAGCTCGCCGCCCGGGAACTCTCCGACCGGGGCGCCACCCTGGACCGCCGCGTCGAGCAGCAGAAGGTCGACCGGCTGCGCCGGCAACTGGAGGAGACCGAGCGGGACCTGGGGCTCGCCCTGGCCGGGCTGCGGGCGTTGGCCGAACACGAGTCCGCCCGGTACGAGATCGACGGCATCCGGCTGTCCCCCGGCGACGTCGGGGCCTGGCTGCGCGAACGGGCCGACCGGTACGGCGACATCCCCGACCCGCTCGCCCCCGACCTCGACGCCCCGCTGACCGGCGAGGAGTTCAGCGAACTGCTCGACATCGCCCGGCGTACCCGGCGACAGGACCGTGCCCAGGCGTTGCGGCACCTGCCGACGGTGGCCGAGCTGCCCACCGCCGAGGCGGTCCGGGCCGACCGGCATGAGCTGGCCGACACCCGGCGTGAGCTGGACCGGCTGGCCGACGCCGGGATGCTGGTCGCCGAGGTCCGCGCCGTCGGGCGGCCCGCCCTGGAGGAGCTCGGCGGGCAGCTGCGGGAGGCGCTCACCCAGCTCACCGGGCGGGAGGGGGCGTGGACCGACCGGCTCGGCACCCTGGTGCAGGCCGACGCGAACTGGCGGATCCGGTGGGAGGACCACGTCGCCGCCAGCGAGCAGGCGCTCGCCGACCTGGCCGCCGCCGCCCGGGTCATCGCCGGGCACGAGGTCGCCGTCGTCGAGGCCCACCTGACCGAGCCGCGCCGGCTGCTGGCGCTCCTCGACGAGCTGCGGCAACGCTTCGCCGCCGGTAAGGGCGTCAGCAAGCTCTTCCAGGGCACCCTGGCCCGGATCGCCACCGACTGCCGGATCGACGGCGAGATGCTGCGCAGCGCCGCCGACGTCGACATCGTCGTCGCGTACGTCACCCGGCGTCGGCTGCGCCAGGCGCTGGCCACCCGGTGGGCGGAGTGGCGGGTGCCGCTCGGCCTGCCCGCCGAGGTCGGCGACGAGCCGGAGTACTGGACCGGCCAGCTGCTCACCGCCGCCGCCACCGCGCTGGACTGGGACCGGCGGCGCTGGCCGGCGCTGCTGCACACCGTCCGCCGGTTACTGCCGCGCGCCGAGCACACCACCGACGTACGCCGGCTGACCGCGCTGATCGCCCTGCTCGGGCGGGGCACGGCGGTGTTCGCCCACGACGAGCTGGTCGCCGAGGAGCACCGGCTCGACGCGCTGCTCCAGCGCGGCATGTCCGGCCCGGCCGCCAGCGACCTGTGGCGGCTGCTCGACCAGGCGTTCCAGGGTGACCTCGACGGCTGGGACGCCCTCCTCGACGAGGTGCGCCGGCTCGCCGCGCTGCGCCCCGAGGCGCAACGCTTCGGCCAGCTCACCGACCGGCTGCGACCCGTCGCCCCGGACTGGACCGCCCAGCTCGAAGCCGGCACCGCCGCGGCCCTGCACGGCACCGGCGCGGACTGCCTCGACCGGTGGCGGTGGCGACGTGCGCAGACCTGGTTCGACCAGGTGGTCGGCAGTGTCGACCCGGTCGCCCTGGGCCGGCGCGTCGACCGCACCCGGGAACGGATCCGGCAGCTCACCCGGGAACTGGTGGTCGCGTCGGCCTGGTTGGAGGTGTCGCTGGCGCTGGACGACCGACGGCGGGCCGCCCTCGCCGACTGGACCACCGCGCTCCGCAAGATCGGCAAGGGGACCGGGCGGAACGCCGCCCAGTGGCAGGCCCACGCCCAGAAGGCGATGACCGCCGCCGTGGACGCCGTGCCGGTGTGGGTGATGTCCGTCGACCGGGCCATCGAGCAGTTCGCCGGCGGGGCACGGTTCGACGTGGTCATCGTGGACGAGGCGTCCCAGGCCGACCTGTTCGCGCTGCCCGTGCTCAGCCTCGCCGAACGGGCCGTCGTGGTCGGCGACGACCAGCAGATCGGGCCGCAGCTCTCCTTCGTCGGCAGCGTCACCGGCCTGATCAACGCACACCTGGTCGACGTGCCGTCGGCCGAGCACTTCGACCCGGAGAGCAGCCTCTACGACCACGCGGTCCGCCGCTCACCCGAGCGGATCCTGCTGACCGAGCACTTCCGGTCCGTACCGGCGATCATCGGGTTCTCCAGCGACACCTACTACGGCGGCGAGATCGAACCGCTGCGCACCGACCGGCCCGCCGGCATCGGCGACCCGGTGGTCGCCGTGCACGTGCCCGAGGGCGTCCGTCAGGACCTGCCCACGTACGGCAACGTCAACGTCGCCGAGGCCGAGGCGCTGGTCGCCCGGGTCGCCGCGATCGTCGCCGATCCGGCGTACGCGGGCCGCAGCGTCGGCGTGGTCAGCCTGCTCAGCACCAGCGGGCAGGCAATCTATCTGCTGTCCCGACTGCGCGAGGAGATCGGCGAGGAGGAGATGGAACGCCGCCGGCTGCGCGTCGGCGACTCCTACACCTTCCAGGGCGACGAACGCGACGTGGTGCTGGTGTCCACGGTCGTCTCCCCGCTCAACGGCCCGGTCGCCGCCTTCACCAAGCGCGACCACCACCGCCGGGTCAACGTCGCCGCCTCCCGGGCCCGCGACCAGCTCTGGGTGTTCCATTCGGTGCAACCCGACGACCTGCGCCCCGACGACGCCCGGGGCCTGCTGCTGCGCTACTGCCAGAACGTCACCACCGCCGAGGAGGCGTACGACGACCTGGAACGGCGCTGCGACAGCGACTTCGAACGCGAGGTGCTGCGGCGGATGCTGCGCCGGGGGCTGCGACCGCTGCCGCAGTTCCGGATCGGCTCGTACCGGATCGACTTCGTGCTGCCCGCGCCGGACGGGCGGCGACTGGCGATCGAGTGCGACGGGGACGCCTACCACGGGCCGGAGCAGTGGGAGAGCGACATGCGCCGGCAGGCGGTGCTGGAACGGGTCGGCAACTGCGTTTTCGTCCGGATCCGGGGGAGCGTGTTCAGTCGGGATCCGGAGGCGGCGCTGGCCCCGCTGTGGCAGCGGATCGAGGAGTTGGGCATCGAGGGGAGCAGGGCGGCCGAGACTTCCCCGCGCGCATGACTTCCGAATGATCCGGCACCTGACGAATGAGATTCCTGGAGACGCGATGGCGACCCTGCCGCAGCACACAGAGGCAGGATTCGGGTGTCGCTGACGGAGGACCACCGCCTCGATATATAGCATCAATGCTATGGCCTGGGGTAGCGTAGAGCTGGAACCAGAAGTTCGAGAATGGTTGGAGGAACTGCCGAGCGCAGACTTTGCCCGGGCGGCGTTCTATATCGACCTCCTCGCCGGTCGAGGTGTCCTTCTCAGCGAACCCCACACCAGGCAGCTCGACGGCAAACTCAGGGAGTTGCGCTTCTACCTGGAGCACGGCACGGTGCGGGTGACCTACTGGATCACCTCCGGACGCAGGATCATCCTGCTCACGGTGTTCCGGAAGACGCGGATGCGGGAGGACCGGGAGATCCAGCGGGCTCGACGGGCGCTTGAGCGGTGCATGGCCGAGCGACACATCGTGAATGAGGGGACAGAGCGGTGAGTGACCGGATTGACTGGAACGATCTGCGTGACCGCCGGATGGCCGAGCCTGGCGTCGCCGAGGCGTACGAGGCGACCCGGATCGCGTTCGAGTTGGGTCAGGAGGTGCGGCATCTGCGGGAGGCTGGTGGTTGGACTCAGAGCCAGTTGGCCCGAGCCGCCGGGATGACGCAGTCGGCTGTAGCGCGATTCGAGGCTGGTGGGACGGTCCCCACGCTGCCTGTCCTGGAACGGCTGGCCCGTGCCCTCGACATGCGGCTGGACGTCAGGTTCACCCCGAACGCCGACGCTGCCTGAACAGCTCGACGCAGCACCCCGCTCAGGCGGCGATGTTGCGGGCCGCCGCGTACAGGTCGGCGGGTAGCGGGGTCGCCAGCTCCCACACGATCCGCATCGGCCGTTCCCCGCTGTGCCGCCGGTAGGTCATCGGCCCGGCGTACAGGTAGGCCGGGGCGCCCAGGTTCCGGTCCGGCACCCGGGTCTCCCGGACGAACAGGTGCACCGTCGAACCCCGTTCCGCGTGGTGGACGTACCGCTGCCCGGTCGCCGAGGCCTCCGAGGTCGGCCGCACGGGCGGGGTCGCCCGTCGCGGTGAATATGCAACCGCCGAGGTAGGTCAGGAACAGGACACCGGCCTGTACGATGAGGACCATCGCAGTCACCGCAGCAGCGTTGACTCGCCGAGGTGGAGCAGTCCGCAGCACAGCAAGGTATGCGCGGTGGACCAGGTGTGCCCCCGCACCACCTGGCGACCTCCATTTACCCGGGACTGAAGCGCCATGACCAGGTTCACCGCTACGAGCGGGCCGCCAGCAGTGGGAAGGACCAGCAGGATCAGGCCCTACACAACCTCCCCGAATTCGGGAACCGGCGGCTCCAGAGGGCTCGGCAGACCCGCGAGCAGCCCTGTGGCCGACAGCGCGCTCACAATCATTCGTTAACGTCCAGTCCCGCCCTGATGAGGCCGCGCGTGACGGCGGCGGTCTGCGCGGAGAGTGTCCGCTTGTCGTGGTTTTCCAGGGCTACGGCGACGGCGATCGATCTACCGCCGGTCGACGCGAACGCCGTGGCCCACGTGATGCCTGCCGACCCGTTGGGGGAATCGCAGATCAGGCCCGCGACCGGAAGGCCGGGGATGGTCAGACCGCGCGCGGGTCCAGATACCACGGCACCGCGCATCATCGCGGCCAGCGCTCCGGCGACTTCAGGTGTGGTCGCGGTCAGCGTTGCCGGTGACATGGGAGGTTCGCCGACGTGGTCGGCGAGCAGTGTCGGTGTGGCGACCTTGCCCTGGTTGGCGATTCCAGAGCTGATCATCGCCAGCTGCAGTGGTGTGATCCGGACGTCGAAGGCGCCCACGGCGGCCCAGGCGGCCTCGTGTGGAGATCGCACGTCAGGAAAGACGCTGGGCTGGACCGGGACGGGGATGTGCCCTGCTCGGCCGATCCCGAATGCCTGGGCCTGCTCCTGCAGCGTCCGTCCGCCCAGTCTTATACCGAGGTCGGCGAACGCTGTCGTGCAGGAGGTCCGCAGGGCGTCGGCCAAGGTTGTCGTGCCGGTGCTGGAGCACGCCTGGTTGTCGCGGTTGGCCAGTTGCGTCGTCATCCCCGGCAGGGTGAGGACGGCGGGTCCGGGTAGTTGCGTGTCGGCGGTGTACCCGTTGGAGAGGGCAGCGGCGGCTGTGACCACCTCGAACACCTCGCCAGGGGCGGCGACAATGCCCGTAGTGGCTCGGTTGCTTAGCGGCTCGGTGGCGTCCGCGTGCAGGGACCGCAACGCCGCTGACGCGGTGTCCGGATCCGCGAGGAGGTTGGGGTCGTAGCCCGGGGTGCTGGCCATGGCCAGAATATGGCCGGTGGCTGGATCGACTGCCACAGCAGCGCCTCGGGCCGTGCCAAGCTCCCGAACAGCCACTTCCTGCACAGCTGGCACGATCGTGGTGTGAATAGCGTGGTCGCCGTCGGATGCGCCGGGGGTGGCGGCGCGGTCACGGAGCCAGGCATCGAGACTCGCCACTTCGTTCAACGAGGTGAATCCGGTCACGGTCGCGTAGGTCCGGCCTTGCGGGTACTGGCGGCGATAGCCACCTCGGCCGTCCTCCACGGAGATCGCGATGGTCTGTTCGCCGGCGAGGAGAGCAGGTAGCTGACCTGTTGCCGGGCTCTCGGCGGGCCTTCCCTGAGTCGTCACGCCTCGGTCGTCGTGCACAAGCTGCACAACTACGACTGAGAGCCCGACAAACGCCGCGACAGCGGCGGTAATCCAAGCGCGTGGATGCTTCCCGATAGTGGCAGGTGCAGCCGTGCGTTGCCGCCCCTGAGGCTGAGCCGTGGATCCTGGTGACGCCGGGTCCCACGGCGAGGAGACCGCCGAGTCCCCCTTCCGCGACTGCATCTCCTCAGCGGCCGCGAGGGCTGCGTCGAGGAAGCTGTGGAAGTCGCGACGACCCTCCGGAGGGAATGCGGCAACGACCGATGGGATGCTTCGCGCCAGCCTGGTGCGCTCCTGATTTGACAGTCGTTTCGTGACTTCGACTAGTTCATCGCCGAGGCGGTTGCGCGCCTCCCGGCTGCCGTGGGCCGAGCCGCGCAGGAAGGACCTTGCGATGGTTTCCAGCAACGACCGGGCGTGAACGAGATCATCAGAGCTCTTGCTGGACATGCAAACCTCCGCCGGTATCGGGTACTTCTTCTTGTCCGTGGACCATTGGCGTGTCGGCGCTCACCGTGATCGGTCCATGTAAAGATCGATGTTTCCGGCCTTTCGGTCTCTTACTGCCACGGCGGGTCGTAGCTTCCGTAGACCTGGATTATGCGGCGTAGTCGGGACCCCAACCGGATCTTTCCGCCGAGCAGACGCCCTGGCCGTGGACGACCTCACTCGGTGCGCTGGCTACCTGTAACGACGGCAGCACCGGTACCTGACGCGGTGGGCGTCCTCGTTGAAGGTGACGTCGCGGCTCCAGTGCAGCCGGTTCTCGATGTGTCATTCCAGGCGGGCCCATTGCTGCAGGTCAGCTGGTTGGGCGTGGGCGGCGGGCGGTGACACCACCAGATAGTAGGCCGCCTGGGCAACGACGTTGTCCGGGCGGGCGGGCAAAGTCGAACGCCTTTCGGGTCGGTTGTTCAGGAGATTCGTGGTGCAACACCCTGTCGATGCCTCGTCGTTGCCAGGCAGGGTGGACAAGAAGCTCGCTCAGCGCGACGGTGTGCTTGCCGTCCTCATCCGTGAAGCTGGCCGTGGCGGGATGCTGGATGCCGCCCCACCATCGTGTCCGCGCAGACAGCGGGAAGCCGTAGAGGTATCCCACCAACTCGCCGTTGGCCGTCGCCGTGACCATCTCCCACCCAGAAGACGATCCAGATAGAGGTTCACCAGTTGATCGACGATCCGGTTTGCCTGATCGGCATTGTGGTGGCCCAGCCACATGTCGGGCGTCATGGCGTCATCGCCTTCTTAGCCGGCGTGGTCAGGTCAGCGAACGGTGTCCAGCGTGTCCCGTGGTCATCATCGCGGACAGACCGGAGACGTCGGTCGAACTCGGTGGTGACCTGCTTGGATGCGGCAAGATGAGGTACGGCGGCGACGATCATCTTCAACTCGCGCGCCTCTCGCAGCAGCGGCCACCCGGGATCAGAGGTCACGTCGTGGCCGTAGGCAGAGGCCAACCCCTCGTGCGCCCCCGTGCGCCCGAACCGACGCTCGCCCACCGCGACCGCCGTCAGGTCGACCTGCCAAGGGCCAACGCAAGTGGCGTCGAAGTCGCACATCACCGTCCGGCCCGATGGGTCTTTGAGTAGGTTGCTGACATGGGCGTCCCCGTGGATGAGTCTCTGCTCCGTGTGCTGGTTCAGGGCAACGAGCTGCGGCTCCAAGCGGTCGCACCACCGCATCAGGAAGTTGCGGTCAGTCTCGCCAAGGCCGTCGGCGTCGGCTAGTCGTCTGCGCGCGTCAGCTACCGGATCCCAGGCGGGGAGCGGAGACGGTGGCAGGCCGAGAGAGTGGAACTTCCGCAGGGCAAGGCCGAGTTCCTCCACCGTCGGGGTGGGTGAGCCGGTCGGGATGTACTGCCAAACGGACGCGGCCAGGGTGCCGACCTCGACCGGCTGCTCGACGCCCGGCGCCAGGCGAATGGTCGGGGCGTCGATGTCGGCGAACCAGTGCGCGAGGCGGACGACCTTGGCCACCCGGTCACGCAGTCCGTGAGTACGTGCGATCCGAATGACGATGCCGGACCTCGGCAGGGCGAAGACAGCGTTGTTGGTCAGGCGCAGCAACTGCGCGTCCTCCGAGGAGACGCCCAGGCTGGCCGCGACTTCTCGCATCGCCTCCGTCATTGCCTGCTCGGAGAACCGCCCGCTCATACAACTGCCAAAGCACGGGCGGTGAGGGCGCGCTCGAACGCGGCCACCTCCGGGAGTTCCCGGTGACGTACCAGATCGCGGCGTAGGTTGACGACCCGATCGAGCACCCGTCGAGAGCTGATCCCGCGCGCCTGTTCCATCACCCGGGCACCCACGGCAACGGCTCGCTCCGGCTCGTCGGCGAGGAAGAGCGCACTGCACAGGCCGACCTCGTTCAGCACCGTGCTCCGCACGTTAGCAGTGCCGAAGGAGGCGATAGCGGCCTCGACCCAGCGCACCGCCTCGGGCGCATGTCTGCTGTCCTGCCGCGCCCTGTCCCGGTACACGCGGCCGTACTGGGCGAGCAGTTCCCCCCGGTCGTAGAACCCCATGCAGTCCGGCTCGCGCTCCTGGCTGATGCGGTCGAACTGATCGCTCGCCTTACCCAAGGTCGTTTCTGCGGTCTGGTAGTCACCGAGGGCGGCGGCCGAGGCGGCTTCCGCGCCCCAGAGGAGGGCCTTGACCGCCGGGGTGGCCTGCGCTCCGAGCTGGGCGTGTGCGAGCTGAAGCGTCGCGAGGGCATCCTGATTGTGTCGCAGGTGTTGAAGTTGCTTGGCCTGCGCATAGCGGATCATCGCCGCCAGTGGTGCGTCACCGGCGGCGAGCGCGGCCCGTTCACCGGCGACGAAGTGTCGTTGGGCGTCGTCGTGTCTGCCCGCATCGAGGGCCGTCCAGCCGGCCAACTGGCGCGCTGCCGCGACCGCTGCCACCAGGCGCGGGGCCAGCCCGGCTGGGTGCGTCCAGTCGAGCATGCGGTACACCGACTCGGCGAAGCGGGCCACCTCTCGGTACAGCAGGCCGCCTCCGCTCTCGCGGTCCACGGATCGGTAGAGGGCCAGGACAGCGTTCAGGCGTGCGACATCCGCAGCGCCGATGCGTCGGGGCTGGACGAGGCCCGTGCTGCCGATCAGACCGGCTCCCGCAGCTACGGCGGCGATGGCAGCCAACAGCGCTCGCCGGCTCTCGTCCGGTCCCGGGGATTGTGGCTCGCGTGCCACGACAGCACCCGTCATGTGGCTACGGCCTGGTGGGGTGAACCACAGGTAGGTCCCGGGGATTCCGAACAGCTCCGCCCAGTGCGCCAGCCGGTCCAGATGCACGAGCGGCGGGCCGTTCTCCACTCGGCTCAACTGGGCCTGGGTGATCCCCAACCACCCCGCCACCACGGTCTGCGGCAACGGGTTCCGTCCGTGGTACGGATGGCACCGGTACGCCCTGATCACCTGCCCGAGGTGCCGTTCAGCTAGCGCCTGCCGTACCGGCGCGTGTTCCCAGAAGGAAGCTGGCACCTCGGGAGGCACGCTGAGTCGGTCGCGCTCGGCGGCCTGGCAGGGCGCGCACCGCCCGCTGTCGTTGTCGCGGGCAAGCCGTCCGCCACAGCGTGGGCAGTTCGCAGATGTCACCGGCAACCTCGCCAATCGCGGACGGCTGAACCCGAAGTCGAGCGTATCCATTCAACCCGCTCCGTGCGGGATCGGTATACGCAGCGCGCATATCGAGGACGTTCACGCTTCTCCGTCCACAGGGTGCATCGAGCGCCGGAAGGAGTCGACAGCGGTCAGCGGTCGGACGTCATCTCGTCGCCGGGACGTAGGAGATCGTTGGTTCGGCCGGACCGGGTAGTCGGCTGGATGTCGAGCGCGCTTGGCGTCCACGATCATCCAGGCATAACCGGCTACGGATCTGCGACCAGGGTTGATGCATGGCCCGGGGCGGGTGCCGGGCTCCGGGGCGTGTCGACCCGAACGACGCGACCTCGTCCCCGCCCGCCCCGGCGCCCGTCACCCTTCCGCCGAGAAACAGGGGCCGCAGACACCATGAACACCGCCGCAACAGACCTCCCCGTCCCCGCCACCGACCAGGAGGAAGAAGCGCACATCCCGGTCGCGGGTCGGCTGTCCGATCGTGCGCAGGTCACGCCCGAGGGCGGTGCGCAGGCGTGACCCCTGAGGAGATCGTCCACCGCTGGTTGCGGCTGGTGTCGGCGGACGCGGAGCTGTCGCCGTGGCACTGTCGAGCTGCACGTCCGCGCCGTGGCCGCCGGCACCGTCTCGGGCAGCCTCGTCCACGAGGTACGCCCCGGCGAGCTGTTGCGCCTCGGCACGCCCCGCGACACCGGCCTGCACCTGCGCGACGGTGACCTGCTGCTGGTGGCCGGTGGCACCGGGCTGGCCCCGCTGCGCGCCCTGGTCGAACAGGTTGCCGCCGCCCCCGACGGCCGCCGGGTCACGCTGGTCGTCGGCGCGCGCACCTTCGTCGAGCTGTACGACGCCATCGCCCTCGACAAACTCCAGTGCGCCCCCGACTGGCTGACCATCGTTCCCGCGTTCTCCCACGACCCGCAGGCGGACCTGGCGGAGCGGGGTGACGCGCTCACGGTCGCCCTCGACCACCTGCGCCCCGACCAGGATGTCTACGTCTGCGGACCGCCTCCCATGCTGGCGGGCTCGCGGCTGCGGCTGCTCGCCGCCGGAGTGCCCGCCGACCGTGTCCACCTTCCGCACCGCATCCGGCGTCAGACCACCGCGCCGGAGAGGACGTCTCCGCAAACGGCTTCCTGACATTCCGGTCCTACGTTCCCCGTCATGACATCGAAGCCAATTTTCGGTCTGCGTCGTCGTGTCGGCGTCGCGGGCGCGGTCACCGCGCTGGTGACGGCGACCCTGGCCGGGATCGCCCAGCAACCCGTGACCGCCACACCCGGCCCCGTCGCCACCCACGCCGTGGCCGTCACCGCAGCCGAGCGGCAGGCGGTGCTGGCGTACTGGACGCCACAGCGGATCGCGGCGCTCAAGACCCCGTCGGCGCAGGTGCCGCCGGTGGCGAAGCCGGACGGCGCACCGTGGACCCGGGCGGACGCCGTGTCGCGTACCGTCGGCAGGCTCTTCTTCACCGACCACGGTGAGGATGCCAGCTGCACGGCGACCGTGCTGGAGAGCGCCAACCGCAGCACCGTGGTGACCGCCGCGCACTGCGTCAACAACACCGACCTGATCGGTGAGGACAACCAGTGGTCGGCCAACGTGCTGTTCGTCCCCGGCTACACCGACGGCCGGGCGCCGTACGGCAGGTTCGTCGGCCGGCTGTCGGTGGTCGCGTCCACATGGCTGCTCAACGACCAGATCGAGAGCCTGTACGACTCGTACGACCAGGCGTTCGTGGTGCTCCACCCGAACGACGACGGACGCCGGGTGCAGGATGCCGTCGGCGCTGCCCAGCGGATCGGCTACGACGTGCCCGGCGCTCAGATGGTGCACCAGTTCGGCTACCCCCGGGCCAGCTCGGACGAGGCCCGCGAGGGCCTGCCGGAGTACACCGGTGAGCGTCTCGCCTACTGCGCCGGCCGGGCGGTGGAGCAGCAGGCGACGGAGGACTGGCCGGAGCCGCCCGGCCAGTGGGGCACCGCGTGCGTGATGGGCGGCGGCTCCAGCGGCGGACCCCGGTTCGCGCACTTCGACCGGCACACCGGGCTCGGCACCGTCGTCGGCGACAACTCCCACGGCTACCAGCCCGGGAAGCGCTACCTGGTGGGGCCGCAGTTCAGCACGGCGATCACCCGCCCGCTCTTCCAACGGGCGCAACACAGCTGATCCGGACCGGATAGGACCAGCAGGCACCGGGCAGCCCACCTCGTTACGAGCGTGAGCCCCCGGTGCCGACGGCGGTCCCTCCGCCGCAAGGCAGGCGATCCATGGTTCCTCGACACAACCAGACGATTTCTCATCGCCCCGGGGACGGCGATGGTGCGGGCCGCCGCGTCGACGGGTCCTGGGATCTTGCTATTTCGTATAGATAAGGAGAATCTGTGTAGCCCGAATGTCCGGCTACTGCGGCGAGAAAATCCGACTCCGCTTCCTGTAGTACCGCCAGTGGACTTCTCCCTGCTTCGGGTGGTTCGTCCAGATTTGCACCGGTGAAGAGCAAGTCGGTCCACGTTTGGTCTTTCGTGCACCAAACCGTGAGGTGATCGGGTACCCACAGTACCCACAGCGTGTCGAGGGCTGGATGTATGGCTGCTGGTGCGAGCGCAGCCCCGATTGCTGGTGACTCGTAGGTTTCGAGAGCAAATCGATCAAATGGATGGATCACCAGGAAGATGTTTCGCGACGTCTCCCCTGGCGCCTTTCGCAACAGAGCATTCTGTGCCTGCATCAAAACTGGGTGGGCGCTAGACAATATGTCGTTGGCATGCTCTACCAGCACTATGATCGAGAAGTTCTCCCTATGTCCACGTCGTGCTGCCCGGTTAATCGACTCGCTGAATTCGCGAAATGGTCCCGGCATTGACTTGACTTCGAAGGCGACGTCGCCGCCGGGCGATAATGGAAACGGTGGCTGCTCGGGCAGATTGAAACGTAAATCTACATCGCCCCTCAAGTCGACTGCGTGTGGCGCATTGCCGAGAAATGTCGTTGTCAGAATAGCGGCAAGGTGCTCACCTGCTCGAACCTTGAGGCCGGCTAACTGCCTAGGATCAATTTGCAGGAGCCGATGGGTGGCTTCGATGACACTCTGGTGCCCTGTGGCAATCACGCGACCGCCTGTATAGCGCCCATCGGTGCCCACGGGGGGCATTCTAATCAACATGCACCGGTTGCAGCCAGCCCGGGCGATCGGGGTTGCGCCGCTGCATCCACGAACGCGACGAGGTGCTCGCTGAGAACCGGCGTGTCACGAGTGCCGTCCGCGACCGGCAGACCACCCGAGCCGCCTGACGCCAGGGTTGCGACTTGAACGCGCGGCTCAACCGACGAAGCCGACCCGGGAAGTGGCACGACTCAGGCGGACCTGAAGCGGGTCAGGCCGACGACGCGGCCAGGCGGGGTAGCAGGCTGGCGGACTGTAAACGCTCGTATGCGGTGGTGACGTGCGCCGGGGTGAACAGGCGGGCCTTGCGCCCGCTCCACGCCTGGACGCGTTCGATCAATTCGTCGAGGTCGGTGGTCGCAGGATCCACCTCAGCGGCGAAGTGCACCGTGGCGAGCAGTTCGAGGCTGTAGGGCGACTCGAATCCGTCCACCAACGCAGCGATGCGGTCGAGCGTCTCCGTCATCCGGTGACCGGCAGCGAACCATGCGGAAACGGCCTCGCTGGTTCCCTCGGTGAGGTGGATGGGACGCAACTCCTCGACCCGAGAGGTCCGGTCGCCGAAGCCGATCAGGTAGTGGCCTTCGAGTCGGTTGAGAACGTGGTTGAGATTTTCCGCGTACGGCCCGTAGCGGCCCCGGGTGAAGGACAGGCGCAGCGGCTCTCCGAAGACCTGGAGGAAGTAGGCGAGTTTCTGGATTTCCAGGTTGGTGATGCCGTCCCGGGGCTCCAGCGCACGGGCGCGGTCGAGATAGCGTTCGATGGACCGCAGCAGGGTGGCGCGTCCTGCGGTCAGCGCCGGCTTGGAGGTGGCGACCGGCATGTCCGCCGGCTCGGGAGCGCCCTCCGGCGGGAACACCAGCACTCGGACGTCGGGCAGTTCGGCGAACGCCTGCTCGATCATCGGTCGGACCACGTCCCAGTCGAGCCCACCGTTGCCACAGCCGAGCGCAGGTAGCGCCACCGAGTGGATCCGCTGTTCCCGGACGACCCGGACGAGATCAGCGAGGCCGGATTGGATGTCGGACAGCTTGGATCTGGCCTTCCAGTGCCCCTTCGTGGGGAAGTTGATCACATAGCGGCGGGTGCCGAGTAGGCCTGAATCGAAAACGAACATTCTGCCCAAATGGACATCTTTCGCCGCGCAGGCGGCTCGGTAAGCCGTGTAGTTGGCGGGGAAGGCGCGCTTGAACTGGAGGGCGATCCCCTTGCCCATGACGCCCACCGTGTTGACCGTGTTGACCAGGGCCTCGGCGTCGGCGGTGAGCAGGTTGCCATGGCTGACGACGATCATTCGCGTACCTCCCCCCGGGTGTAGCCGTAGTACCAGTCCGGTCTGACAGCGACGTACGGGTTGATGATGCCAGCAGAACGGAGGAGCCGCCTCAGCTGTGTCTCCCGTGCCCTCGTCCGTACGGAGTAACCGGCAAGCAACTCCAGCGGAAACTCCCGGGGCACCAGCAACTCGGCCATCCGCCGCCGCATGCGGTCCTGGTCCTCCGGAATGTTGTTCCAGGAGATCTCCCGCATCAGCGGCCAGTCGACCATGGAGACAAGATCGTCAAGGCTCCCGGAGAAGCGGGTGAGCACGGAGGCACAGTTGCCATCGCTGACTACCCAGGGCAGCCCTGCCTGGTGCACGCGGTCGACCGAGCTCACCAGGTATACCAGTGGGTCGTCACCATCCGGATACAGTCCGATCTTGCCGGCCTGGTGGTCCCTCGCAATCCGGTACATCATCGGCGAACGGGGCGCGAAGTAGAACGGCACGTAGTCGGCGACGAACCCGCCGGGCGGGCAGGTCACCAGCCTGGATCGTCGGCTGGCCTTGATGTCCACCGACCCCACCTCGGTCACCAGGCGTCCGCCCACGGCGCTGTCCGCGATGATTCTTCCCGTTTCCAGGATCGCCGGCAGGTTGTCGACGTGGGTGAAATGCATGATCAACGCTTGTCGGGATGGACGGCGCATGTCCATGCTCAGTCCAGATCGTTGGGGTCGATCCGGGCCGTCACCCCCGCGTGTTCGCCGAGTAGGTAGAGCAGGTTGGAACCGTCGATCAACTCCAGCGGCTTGCCCGAGGCGAACTCGTACGAGGCCGGTCCGTAGCCGCTGGTGGTGACGAGAATGCCCTTCGACGCGCCCTCGTTCTGCAAGGTGCCGAAGAGGTCCCGTACGGCGGACACGTCGACCGTGTTGCGGTAGCGCTTTGCCTGGATGACGACCTTGCCACCGAAGATGGGGCGCGGGTCGAAGGCGACGCAGTCCACGCCACCGTCCCGGGACGGCCGGGTCTGCTTGGTGTCCAGGCCCATCTTGGCGAAGAGGTTCTGGATCAGACTCTCGAACTCGCTCGGGGTCAGCCTGAGCAGATTGGGCCGCTGGTCCAGGTCGGCCAACACGTCGACCTCGTCGATGAACCGCTTGTCGACCATGTCGAACTCCAGCACCGGCCGGACCGGTGCCAGCTCAGCGGGCCGTTTCGACACCGAGGCGTTGAGATGCGCCAGGCAGGCGAGCGGTTCGACCAGGCGGAGGTTGAGCGCGGTGAAGGTCTCGCGGGTGGTCCGCAGCGTCACCAGGCACGGCTGGACGGACGCGCCCGTCCGAGGATCGGTCGTGTCGACGATGCCGTTGAACACCACCGTGTCGACGAGCTTGGACCGGTCGGCCTCGAACAACTCGTGCACCGTCCGCAAGGTGACCCGTGCGACGAGGACGGCGTACCGCTCCTTGATCTCCTTGCTGGGCCTCGCGGTGGTGGATATCTCGTCGCGGGCCTTGACATACCGATACTCGCGTACGGCAGGGATCACATCGAGCGTCGGCAGGTGATACTCCACCACCAATTGGCGGGATTCCGGAACGTAGGCCAGTCGGTAGTGCTGCGGGAAGTCGTCCGGGTAGACGGAGTTACCCAGGACCATGCCGAAGTAGTCGACCACCGCGGCCGGCTCGGCCGCGGCGACGGCCGCCGCGAAGCGGTCGATCTCCGCGTTGTGCGCGTTCACCTCCGCGTCGACCTTGGCGCACTTCTGGAGATAGCGCTGGTGGGCGGCGGCCAGCTTCCGCTGACGTTCGGCCTCGGTGGCGCCGTGTTCCGCCTGTGCCTGCACGAATGCCTGTTGAGCTGCAGCGAACTGCTGCTGGTACTTGGCCTGGCCGCCGAACATCTTGCTGAGAAACCCGGGCGCGGCCGGCACGAACCGCTGCCAGTCGGGTGGTGTCAGCGGCACCCCGAGGTTGCCGGGCTTGAACGGGGCGTGCTCAACCGACTTACGTAGCCGGCGGAAGTCGATGTAGTCGTCGACATCGAGGGTTGCGGCCAGGAGATTGTCCAGGTCGTCGAGGTGTGCCTGAAGACCGGAGTTGTCGGCGGCCACCTCGGCCATCCGCGCCTCGACGTACAGCCGCTTGCGCTCGCGTTCGTTGGCTACGGCCGTGCGTTGGGCGGCCTTCAAGGCGCGTTCGGCCTCTCGACGTAGTTGCTGGTGGTGCCGGTGTGCGGCAGCTTGAGCCTGCTGCTGGGCGCGCACCTGCCGTGCGTGTGCCCGCTGCATCTCTCGGAGGATGCCCACGTAAGTCCTATGTGTTGCGAGGGATGACGGAGTCGACACCATAGCCATTGAGCGACTGAGCGGATACCTGCAGCGATCGTCGTTGATCATCGTGAAGGTGGGTTACGCATATTTCGTCCTGACTGTGGTGTGCCCCAAGTCGGATGGCAGACAACGCAGGGCCGTCTCGCTGTGCCCAGTCCTAGCTACCTTCGTGCCATTGACCGGCCTCTCGTCCCCGCAGGCGCCGCCCTCTTGGTCAAGATGGTGTGAGACACCCCGTGTGAGTGGGGTGCTGACCTGCTGAGGGCGGGGATCGGAGATCCTTGTGTACGTGTCTACTTCATCTGGCAAGCAGCCGGCGTCCGGCGGCGGCGACCCGGCGCCAAAGCCATCACGGCGGGTCTTCAGCCCGGAGTACAAGCTCGCGATGGTCGCCGAGTACGAGAACGCCGCGAACGGAGAGAAAGGCGCGATCCTGCGCCGGGAAGGTCTGTACTCGTCGCACATCATCGAATGGACACGGGCTCGCGACGCCGGGCAACTCGGCCAGGTAGGGACTCCCGTCACGGATTCCGGCACGGCGGCGGTCGGGGCGCGGGTGAAGAAGTCCGCGGAACAGATCGAGTTGGAGAAGCTGCGCCGGCAGAACGAGAAGCTGCAGGCGGATCTGAAGAAGACCCGCATGGCGTTGGACATCATGGGAAAAGCACACGCGCTCTTGGAAGAACTCTCCGAGAGCGCGGACAGCGACAGCCAGCCGAGGAGATCCTGACCGCCGTGTTCGGCGAGTTACGCGACGCGGACATCTCGGTGCTGCGGGCGTGCGCGTTGACCGGGACCTCGCGGGCGACCTACTACCGGCGGGCCAAGCCGGTCGGACCGCGGCACGGGCCGTGGCTGCCCCGCACCCCGCCGCCGCAGGCGCTCAGCATGGCCGAACGCGACCGGGTGCTGGCTGTGCTGAACTCGCCGGCCTACGCCGACCTGGCGATCCCGCAGGTCTGGGCCAGGGAACTCGACGCGGGCCGCTACCACTGCTCGATGTCCACGATGTATCGCATCGCCCGTGCCGCCGGGCAGAGCCGGGAACGACGCCGGCTGGCGACCCACCCGCCGCGGGTGCGTCCGGAACTGGTCGCGACCGGGCCGGGTCAGGTGTGGTCCTGGGACATCACCGCGTTGAAGGGACCTGTCAAAGGCGTCTGGTACCGGTGTTACGTCGTGATCGACATCTACTCGCGTTACGTCGCCGGCTGGCTCGTCGCGGCCGTCGAGGACGCGGTCGTCGCCCGCGACTTCCTGGCCGACGCGATCAGCCGTAACGGGATCGAACCGCACACCATCCACGCCGACCGTGGCGGCGCCATGGTGTCGAAGCCGGTATCGGAGATGCTCGTCGACCTCGGTGTCCTACGGTCACATTCCCGACCTCGGACCTCGAATGACAACCCGTACTCCGAAGCCCAGTTCAAGACCATGAAATACGTGCCGGACTTCCCCGAGAGGTTCGGGTCCCTCGCTGACGCGAGAGCTTTCTGCGACGGATTCTTCACCGCCTACAACCACGAGCACCGGCACTCCGGGATCGGCTGGCACACCCCAGCCTCGGTGCACTACGGCACCGCCGAGCAGATCCGCGAGCAACGCCAACACGCCCTCGACGCAGCCCACACCGCCCACCCGGACCGATTCAACCGCCGGCCACGCGCACCGAAACTGCCCGACCATGCCTGGATCAACCAGCCGCCCCGACAGGAACAGACCGTCTCAGTTTGACTTGACAACTACCGCCGCGCTCGGGCTGGGCTGCTGACAGGCCGCAGGCCGATCAGTAATCCCGTCGGCGATCCGTATCGTGATGAGGCTGTCGCTGCCCAAGCGACAGCGGATCGGGAGGAGAGGTCGATGCTCGGGCTTGAGGTGCCGCCGGCCGTCGAGGCGGAACGGGTCGTCGCGGCCGTCCTGGCCGACCTGCGCTCGGGCGACCATCGGGGCGTGGTGGTCGACTCCCCGCCCGGGGCCGGCAAGTCGACCCTGGTGGTGCGGGCCGCCGTCGAGCTGGCCGCCGCCGGTGAGCCGCTGATGATCGTGGCGCAGACCAACGAGCAGGTCGACGACCTGATCGACCGGCTCGCCGCGAAGGCTCCCGAGCTGCGTATCGGCCGGCTGTCGGCGACCGACTACCGGCCGTCGGAGCGGGTCCGGGGCCACGACACGGTCCGGGTCGCGTCGAAGGTCACGGACCTGGGCGACCCGGCCGTCACCATCGGTACGGCGGCCAAGTGGGCCACGGTCACCGAGGGCCGGTGGCCGTGGGCGATCGTCGACGAGGCGTACCAGATGCGCTCGGACGCGCTGCTGCGGGTGGCCGGGAGGTTCGCGCGGGCGCTGTTCGTGGGGGATCCCGGGCAGCTCGACCCGTTCTCCACCGTCGAGACGCTGCGCTGGACGGGCCTGAGCTGGGATCCGATGCAGGCGGCGGTGGCGGTGCTGCTGCGGCACAACCCGGAGCTGCCGGTGCACCGGCTGCCGGTGTCCTGGCGGCTGCCGGCGTCGGCGGCCCCGGTGGTGGCGGCGGCGTTCTACCCGTTCACCGGCTTCCGCGCCGGCACCGGTCCGGCCGACCGGGTGTTGACGCTGACCCGGCCGGGGCCGGGCGACGCGCTCGACGCGGCGGTGGAGCTGGCCGCCGGCACCGGCTGGGCGTTGCACGAGCTGCCGGCGCGGCACACCGTGCGTACCGACGCGGAGGCCGCCGCGGCGTGCGCCGCGCTCGCCCTGCGGGTGCTGGCCCGGGGCGCGGTCGCGGTCTCCGAGCACGCGCCGGGCGGCACGCCGGTGACCGCCGACCGGATCGCCGTCGGCGCGGCGCACCGCGACCAGGTCGCCGCGATCCGCGCCCACCTCGGCCCGGCGGGGGCGGGCATCACGGTGGACACCGCCAACCGCCTCCAGGGCCGCGAGTACGACGTGACGATCGTGCTGCACCCGCTCTCCGGTCGGCGGGACGCGACGAACTTCCACCTGGAGTCGGGGCGGCTGTGCGTGCTGACCTCCCGGCACCGGCACGCCTGCGTCGTGGTGGCCCGCGCCGGCATCGGGGAGCTGCTGGACGCCCACCCGTCGACGGAGTCGGTGCACCTGGACGTGCCGGTGAAGTTCCCCGACGGCTGGGCCGCCAACCAGACCACCATGACGTTCCTGGCGGACCACCGGGCACCGGCCTGACCCGGGTCCGGCGTGCGCCGCGCCGGCCGACGGGCGTCCCGGCGCCCACCGCCCGACCCGCTGCGCCGGCCCCGGGGCCACCCCGGCGGGCAACGACGATGCCTGGCACGGGTATGCCTGTGGGGCATGAATATGACGCACCGTCATACGCCGCACCGGGAAGAATGCCCCGGGGCGCCGTCCGCCTGCGATCTCGCCCACGCCTGGCGGCGGTCAGCCCCAGGTGTCGCCGTACTCGCGCACCCCGTCAACGTCGAGGGTGATCCGGCTGTTGGCGGTCCACGCCCCGGTGGCCTGCTGCCAGCTCGGGTCGTCGCGTTCGTCGATCGCCGTCCAGTTCGGCCGGTGCAGCCGGAGCTGGATCGGCCCGGAGGACGCCCCGGGGGCGAGGACCCCGGTGGTGAAGGTCAGCTCTACCCAGCCGGGGAACGGGGTGCCGGGCACCGGGTAGACGGTCGGCGTCGGGCTGGGGCCGGGCGGCGGCGCGGGCGGCGGAAAATACTGGAGGGTACGCCGGATGGTGCCGCAGCCCAGCGTCGCCCAGTCGCACTCGGTGGTCAGGGCGGCGTTGCCGTTCTCGAAACGCAGGTGGTAGCGGACCCGCACGGTGGTCAGGTCCAGCGGTCGGCTGCCGGTGTTGGTGACGTTGATCCGGAACTGGGCCTGGTTGTCGGTGGGCGCCCAGTCGAGGTTGAGGTAGTCGACCTTCGCCCGCCCGTACGCGGTACGCACCTCGGTGACCGCCGAGGTGTCGGAGTAGCCGCCGAGGGCGTACGCCTGGAGTGCGATCCGGTAGTCGGTGCCGGGGGCCAGGTCGGTCAGGGTGATGGCGTTGGTCTCGGTGCTGCCCAGACCCCGGTAGGCGTTCGGCCCGATCGGCGAGCGCACATCGTAGGTGATCGGGCCGCCCGGCTCGCCCTTCCACGTCGACGGGGTCCAGGTCAGGCTGAGCCGGTGCGGCTCGTTGGCGACCACCACCGGGGCGCCGGGGGTGGTCAGCGCCGGGGTGTCGTCGGCGTGTGCGGCGGTGACCGCGACCAGGCTCACGAGGCCGGCGGCGACGACGGCGGCGGTGACACGACGGGCACGCATGCCCGGATGGTACGGACCTTGATGCACGTCCATCAATGCCAGAGATGGTGGCGCTGACGCGACGGGGCGGGATCCGGGACCGGATCCCGCCCGTGGGTCGCGCCGTCCGGCGGTGGATCGTTCAGGCGGGGATGTAGTCGAAGACGTCCGGGTTCGGTCCCGTCCGGCCCGGCTCGCCCTTGTCCAGCCCGCTGATCCGCTCCATGGCGGTGTCGTCCAGGGTGAAGTCGAAGATCCGGAAGTTCTCCTCGATCCGCTTCGGGGTGGTCGACTTGGGGAAGACGATGTCGCCGCGCTGCACGTGCCACCGCAGCACCACCTGGGCGGGGGTGTGCCCGACCTGCTCGGCGATGTCGACGACCGTCGGGTCGTCGAGCACCCGGCCCTGGGCGATCGGGGACCACGCCTCGGTGGGGATGCCGTGGGTGTTGCCGTACGCGCGCACCTGCTCGTTGGTGAAGTACGGGTGCACCTCGATCTGGTTGACCGCCGGCACCACGTCGGCCTCGGCGGCCAGCCGCTCCAGGTGCGGCACCTGGAAGTTCGACACCCCGATCGAGCGGGCCCGGCCGTCGCGCTGGAACTCCTCCAGCGTCTTCCAGGTGGAGACGAAGTCGCCGTCGTAGCGGGTGGGCAGCGGCCAGTGGATGAGGAACAGGTCGACGTAGTCCGTCTTCAGCGCGGCCAGCGTCGACTCGAACGCCCGGCGGGCGTCCTCGGGGCGGTGGAAGCCGTTGTTGAGCTTGCTGGTCACGAAGACCTCGCTCCGGTCCAGGCCGGAGGCGCGGATGCCCTCGCCCACCTCCGCCTCGTTGCCGTACATCTCGGCGGTGTCGATGTGCCGGTAGCCGATCTCCAGCGCCCGGCCCACCGCCTCGGCGGTGTCCTTCGGCTCGATCTGGAAGACCCCGAAGCCGAGCTGTGGGATGGTGTTGCCGTCGTTGAGGCTGATGTCGGGAACGGTATTTGCCATACCGCGGGTGTACCCGGTCGGGCCGTGTCCTCACCGCCCGACCGGGGTGATCTGTGACAACCGGCCCGTTCAGCCCCAGATCGCGGTGGCCCACTCCGGGTGGTCGACGAACGGGTTGCGGTTGCCCTGCCAGCGCTCGTAGATGCGCTGGTTGCGACGCTGCTCGAAGGCGTCCGGCGGGTCCTGCCGGTGCCACTGGAGCAGCACCGGCAGCCGGCCGAGGTAGGGCGCGCTGCCGTTGGTGACGGAGTTGTTCATCTCCAGGTTCGGCCAGCCGTCGTCCCCCTCGTACCGGATCGCCATATACATGATCATGCGGGCGACGTCGCCCTTGACCGCGTTACGCGGCTCGAACGAGTCGGCGTCGGTGTAGCTGCCGGCGGCCTCGGCGACCGGGCTGCCGCCGGTGTCGAAGTCCTTGTTGCCGCGCGCGGAGTTGACCGTCACGTCCTCCGGTCGCAGGTGGTGCACGTCGGTCCCCGGCCCGGTCGAGGTGCCGAAGTCACCGTGCGACTTGGCCCAGACGTGTTCCCGGTTCCAGTCGTTGGCCCCGCCGCCGTTGCTGCTCTTGCTCTGCGACCGTCCGCTGTAGAGCAGGATCACGTTGTTGGCGTTCGCCGGGTCCTGGTCGGTGTCCTTCAACGCCTCCCACGCCTGGTCGTAGCTCAGCCTGGTCTGGGTTTTGATGATCGTGTGGAGGGCGGTGCGGAGCGCGCCGCCGCTCTTGCCCATCGCGGTCGCGTAGTACGTCGAGTCGTACGGCCCGGTGGAGCCGGTGGGCGCGGGGGTGGGGGAGGCGGTCGCGGTGGGCGACGGGGTGCCGCCGCCGATGCTCATCCCGGTGGGGTTCTTCAGCCCGCCGTGGCTGAAGTACGCGGTCAGCGTCCCGGTGGCGGTGACCTGTCGACCCCGTAGCGACGGGTTGGTCAACAGCCCGAAGGCGCTGCGGTAGTCGGCGGTGATCTGGACGTAGAGCATCCGGCTGGTGCCGGTCTCGGTGGCCGTGTCGGCCAGGGCGATGGCGGTGTCGGCGGTGTAGCCGGAGGTGAGCACCGTGCTGGTGGCGGTCGGCTGGCCGATCACGTAGCCGGTGACCGTGGCGACCCGGCCGTCCTGGGCGGCGAGGGCCTGCGCCACTGTCGACGTGGCCGCCGCGGACGCCGAGGTCGTGGCCACCACCACCGGGACCGCCAGGGTGACGGCGGCGGCGAGCGCGGCGATCGTCCGCCCGGGTCGCGGGCGGGTGCTGCTCTTCATATCCATGCCCGGCGATGTTATCGGCCGGAACCCGACCGACGGGAGGTCGGCGAGGTGAATTCCCGGCCACCGCGAACCGCTGCACGACAGGATCCCGCCGCCCGCCGCCCGCCGCCCGCCGCCCGCCGCCGCGACGGCACGACGGCACGACGGCATCGGCTCCGACCGGGTGGCCGAGCCGTTCCGGGCCGGTGGTCCGGGGTGCGGGCGGCGGGGCCGGTTCAGCGGGCGCGGACGGCGGCGGAGGCGGCGCGGAACCCGACCGTCCGGTCCACCAATCGCTCCACCAGCTCCGCCTTGCGCAGGCCGCCGACCCCGCGCAGGCCGAGCCGGGCGGCCAGCGCCCGCAGGTCCCGCAGTGGCCAGGGCGTCAGGTACGCCGTGCCGTCCCGGCGCTGCGCCATGGCGTCGAGCGTGGCCGCAGCGACGGTCAGGTCGACACCCGACGGGGTGGGCGGCACCGGCGCGGCCGGCGACAGCGATGCGGTGGGCGGCACAGGCCCGGTGGGCGGCACCGGAGTCGGGCCGGTCGGTTCCCCGGCCGGTGCCACCGGGACGACGGCCAACCGCAGCCGGCCCTGCGCCAGCGCGGCCACCTCGGCGGCCGACAGCCCGGCCAGCAGCTCACCCACCCGGGCCAGCACCCCGGCCGCGAGGTTTCCGCCGGGAGTCCCGGTCACACCGTCACCTCGCGGGGTTGCAGGTGGCCGAGGAACTCGGTGGTGATCTGCCGCAGCTCCTCCTGGACGACCGGCGAGGTGACCCGGTGACGCAGCACCACCGGCACCCCGCGTGGGGTGTTCCCGGCGAACAGGGTGACGTTCTCCCGCAGCGCGGTGGGGAAGACCGGCAGCCCGAGGGCGCGTACCTGGTCCAGGTAGCCCTGGTGGGCGGCGATCGGTCGGTGCGCGGTCAGCTGGATCATGGTGAAGACCACCCCGGCGACGTCCGGGGCGACCTTGTGGTGCCGGCGGCTGGTGGCGAACCGGCGGGCGTCGGCGTTGTACCGGTCGACCAGCTCCCGGACGCTGCCGCAGAGGTGGTCGATGCCGAGGGTGGAGAGGTAGTCCGCCTTCGCCGGGATGAGCAGGTGGTCGCTGGCGATGACGGCGGACTGGGTCACCACGTTGAAGTTCGGCGGGCAGTCGATCAGCACCAGGTCGTAGCCGTCGAGCGCCGGATCGTGCAGCCCTTCGGCCAGCGAGCCACGGACCCGGAACAGCTCCCGGTCGTAGTCCTCGCCGTCGGCGACGCCCCGGGCCAGGGCCAGGTCGATGTCGGCCAGGCCGAGGTGGGAGGCGATCAGGTCGAGCCGGCCGGCCCCGGAGAGGTGGGTGTTGGCCGGGCCGGGGGAGACCACCAGCTCACCCAGGGTCACCGCCGGGGTGTCCCCGCGCAGGCTGTCGTACCAGCGTTTCACGGTCCGACCGTCGCGCAGCCGCTCCCGCCAGTCCTCCGGGTCGTAGAAGCTGAACGTCAGGCTGGTCTGCGGATCCAGGTCGATCAGCAGCACTTTCATCCCCCGGTTGGCCAGTTCGGCCCCGAGGTTGGCGGTCACGGTGGTCTTGCCCACCCCGCCCTTGTAGTTGATCACGGATACGACGTACACCGACGGCACCTCCCCAGACGGGGAACCGTAACCGCCCGGATGGCGTCTGACCATCCATGATGCCCACCCCGGCCGGTCACGCTCCGCGACCGGGCGGCCGGTTCGCCGCCGCCGGCACCGGGCTCGCCGCCCTGGCCGTGGTCTGCTGGGCGGTCGGGACGACCCGGTGGCAACCCCTCACCGAACCGGTCGGCCCGTGGTCGGAGCGGCTCCCCGGCGAGCACACCTACTGGGCGCGTGACCTGCGTTTCCTGGCCTTGACGGCGGTCGTCGCCGGGCTGGTGTTGGCCGGCGGTGGCCGGCGGCCGTCGACCCTGCGCGCCGTGCTGCTC
Source organism: Micromonospora rifamycinica (assembly GCF_900090265.1). NCBI lineage: Bacteria > Bacillati > Actinomycetota > Actinomycetes > Micromonosporales > Micromonosporaceae > Micromonospora > Micromonospora rifamycinica. Next base: position 3,126,667 of record NZ_LT607752.1, on the reverse strand, counting down.
GGCGGGGGCGCGCTGGTCGCCGACGTCGCGGTCGACCGGGCCGACCCCACCGGCCCCGGCGCGACAGTGCTGCTGGTCGCCGTCGGCTGGCTGGCCGTCGGGATCACCGCCACCCTCGGCGTACACGGCGACGCCGCGCCCGGCCCGGACCGGGCCGTGCTGGCCGGACTGCCCGTCGTCACGGTGGTGCTGATGCTGGTCGCCGTGACGACCCGCTCGCCGACCGGTCGGGAGCCCGAGCTCGGTCCGGCCGTCCTGGTGACCGGTCTGCTCCTGCTGGCGTCGACAGTGGTGGGCGCGCTGGCCGCCGTCCCCGGGCCGGGCCGGCCCCGGCTGGTGGTGGCGGTGGGGATGGCCGTCGTCGGCGGGGTCGGCCTGCCGCTGGTCCGGCCCGTCGGGTCGACCGACCGGCTGTTCCCGGCGGCGGTGCTCGGCGCGGTCCTGCTGGTGGGGGTGGCGCTGCTGACCCGGCCCTGGCCGGACGGTCGACCGGCGTGGCGGCGGCTCGTGCTGCTCGTCCCGGTCACCGTGGTCGTCCCGCTGGCCCTGCTGTCCGGCGCGCTGCTGGTCAGCGCGGCGCTGCGACTGGGTGCGCCGCTGACCGCGCTGGCCGGCAACAGCCCGATCGCCGGCCCCGACCCGTTCCCCGCCCTGGCCGGGCTGCTCACCGGGCTGCTCGCCGCCCTGCTGCCGGCCCGACCGACGGTGGGTCAGGAACCGGGGGGCGTGGTGCCGTCCCGGCCGGCCAGCGCCGAGCGGCGGTAACCGTAGAACGTGTAGACCAGGCCGCCGAGCAGGAACCAGACGGCGAACCGGAGCCAGGTCACGTGGTCGAGGAAGCTGATCAGCCAGACCGAGAAGACCACGCCGAGCGCCGGCACCACCGGCATGCCCGGCAGGCGGAACGTCCGTGGGGCGTCCGGGCTGCGGTAGCGCAGCACGATCACCGCGACGCAGACCACCACGAAGGCCAGCAGGATGCCGATGTTGGTCAGCTCGGCGGCCTGCCGGATCGGCAGGAAGCCGGCGATCACCGCCGAGCCGACGCCGACGATCCAGGTGACCCGGGTGGGCACCCGACGCACCGGGTGCACCTTGGCGAACCAGGCCGGCAGCAGGCCGTCGCGGCTCATCGAGAACCACACCCGGGTCACCCCGAGCATGAAGGTGAACATCACCGTCAGGATGCCGATGATGGCCCCGACGGCGATGACGCTGGCCAGGCCGGAGAGCCCCACCGAGGCGAACGCGGAGGAGAAGCCGCTCTCCGGGTCGATGTCCCGGTAGTTCTGCATCCCGGTCAGCACCAGGGTGGCCAGCACGTACAGCACCATCGAGATGGCCAGCGACCAGACGATCGCCTTCGGCATGTGCCGGCGGGCGTCGGTGGACTCCTCGGCAGCGGTGCTCATCGCGTCGTAGCCGAAGACGGCGAAGAAGACGGTGGCCGCCCCGGTGAACGCCCCGCCCAGCCCGTACGGGAAGAACGGCGAGTAGTTGCCGGTGCGGACGTGGAAGAACCCGACCACGATCACCAGCAGCACCACGGCCACCTTCACCCCGACCACGATCGTCTCGAACCGGGCGGCGGTCCTGATGCCCCGGGTCAGCAGGAAGGCGATCAGCAGGCAGAGCAGCACCGCGAACAGGTCCACCACGTGCCCGTCGCCGGTGCCCGGGGCACCCAGCGTCCAGGCGGGCAGCTCGACGCCGAGCTCACCGACGAGGAAGCCGAAGTAGCCGGAGATGCCGATCGCCACCACCGCCACGATCGCGGTGTACTCCAGCAGCAGGTCCCAGCCGATGAACCAGCCCACCACCTCGCCGAGCACCGCGTACCCGTAGGTGTAGGCCGAGCCGGCCCGGGGGATCATGCCGGCGAACTCGGCGTACGACAGGGCCGCCGCCGCGCTGGCGAGCCCGGCGATCAGGAACGACACCAGCACCGCCGGCCCGGCGGTCTGGTTGGCCACCGCCCCGGCCAGGGCGAAGATGCCGGCGCCGATGATGCCGCCGACGCCGATCGCGGTGAGCTGCCACAGCCCGAGCGAGCGGGACAGCCCCTGACCGGTCTCGTCGGTGATCTCCTCGACCGGCTTGCGGCGGAAGATCCCGCCCCTGTCGACTGTGGAGGCCATGGTCGTCCCCTTCCGCCGGGAGATATCCGCCTTGGTTGATACTCCCTGTGCGGCGGATGCACAATCGGCGACGACGTGACGACGCTGCGGCCGTGCGCCGGGGTCACTCGACGACCGGCAGCACCACCTCGTTGTGGCGCAGGAACCACGGCTTCCACGGCGGGTCGAACCGGGCGTACCGGATCGCCCCCGACGGGGTGAGGCCGGCGTCGGCTACCGCCCGGCCCAGCGCGGTGGCCCGCTGCTCGAACGCCCGGTCGGTCCACCGCCCGGCGAACCGGACCGCCGCGGCGAGCTGCTCGGGGACCTCCCGGACGGTGATCCGGGGGTCCGCCGGCTCGGGCACGGTGGCCGGGCTGAGCCGGGCCGGCAGCACGAACCACACCCGCCAGTTCCCGGGCCGGTCGCCCTCCTCCTGGACCACGGGCGCGGTCATCGCGATCCGCTCGCCTCCCGCCTCCCGCAGCACCTGACCGGCCGTCCCGACCCCGCGCCGGGATCGGTTGGCCCCGGACAGGTAGGCCGCCAGCGGCCGGAACGCGGCGTTCCCGGCGGCGGCGAACCCCCCGTCGATCGGCAGCTCGACGACCAGGTGGGCCGGGTACCGGCGCAGCTCGAAGCCGGGGTGCCGGCCCAGCACCCGGTACGGCTGCTGCTCGGTCATGCAGGCTCCCGGTTCCGAGGAGATCCCCTCCACCACAGACGCTACCGCCCGTCCGGGTTTTCCTCCCGGGGAAGCGGAACGGTCCGCCAGTACTGTCGCCTGTCCTCGTCCCGGACGACCACCCCGAGCCGGGCCAGCTCACCGCGCATCTCCCGGGCGTCCCGCTGCCGGCCGGCCTCGACGGCCCGCTGCCGGGCGCGCAGCAGCGGATCCGCCCCCGGCGGCAGGTCGGGCAACCCCTCCACCCATCGCCGGTACGCCGCCCGGTGCGGATCGGCGTCCTGCCACGGCCAACCGTGCTCACGGAAGGCGTCCCGCAGCCGCCCTCGGCTCAGGTCGGACCGTTCCCGGGCCAGCTCCTCACCGGCCGGACCGAGCAGCACCAGCTCCCTGCGGTCGGCGAAGACGGCGGTGACGCACCGGCGGACCAGGTCGTGGTCGACGCCGTCGCGGCGTAGCCGGACACCGCCCCGGTCCACCGTGACGATCAACCGTTCCCGGGTGCCGACGTGGGCGACGAGCAGCCCGGCCAGCATCCCGAGCAGCATGCCCCCGAGCAGTGCCCGCCGGTACGGCAACCCGGCGACCAGTTCGAACCAGCCCTGCACCGGAGCCCAGGGCAGCCCGGCCACCCAGTCGGCGACCATGGGTAGCCGCCCACCCAGGGCGCCGCCCAGCAGCGGGAAGCCGACCCACATGACCAGCAGTTCCCCGACGTCGCCACCGACTCTGGTCGTGGCGTCCGGCTCCCGCGTCGACATGGTCAGTGCACCTCGCGCCGCAGCGTGCGCGCCATCCCGGCGGCGAGCGGCGCGGCCACCCAGACCAGCAGGGACACCCCGAGCCGGCCCCACTGCCCGGCGGTCATGTCCGCACCGAGCAGCGGCTCCATAGTGATCGAGGTGTCCAGCCAGCGGGCCGGGCCGTGCAGCGCCGCGATCATCGCGGAGAGGATGCCCCACACCGTCGGCAGCAGCAGCGAGGTGACGATCGCCAGCGGGGTGTTGAGCAGCAGCAGGCCGAACCCCGCGCCGATCAGCACGTTGATGGCCTGGAACACGGCGGCGTGCCCGGCCAGCGTCCAGTCGAAGTCCCAGCTCCCCGCCCCGCCGGTGATCCCCGCCAGCAGGGTGCCGACGGCGGCGACGGCCAGGCTCACCAGCACCGACGCCAACGCGGCGAGCAGCACGGCGGCGAGCTTGGCGACGACCACCCGCTCCCGGCGCGGCACCAGGGCGAACGTGGTCAGCGCGGTGCGCTGGGACCACTCGGCGGTGATCGACAGGATGCCCAGCACCGGCAGCAGCAGCGCCACCGGCGCCAGCGACGCGGTGAAGAAGTTGCTGAAGGTCTGCGCGGCGTCGTCGACGAAGCGCAGTTGCAGCGCGACGATCACGGCGGCGATCAGTCCGATCGAGGCCAGCAGCCAGCGTCCGGCCCGGGTGTCGCCGAGCTTGCGCAGCTCCACCCCGATCAGCCGGACCAGCGACGGTCCGGGCACGGCCTGCCGGGCGGGGGTGGGGGGTGCGGTCGTCACGGTGCTCACTTCACGGCCTCCTTGGTGCTCGCGCCGGCGGTCAGGGTGAGGAAGAGCTGTTCCAGGCCACCGCCGCCGGCCGGCCGTAGCTCGGTCAGGACCAGCCCGGCGTCGGCGGCGGCCTGCCCGACGGCCCCGGGTTCGGCGTGCACCACACAGCCGCCGTCGGCGCCGGCGGTGGCGTCCAGCCCGGCCCGGTCGAGGGTGAGCCGCAGGGCGTGCGGGTCGCGGGCCCGGACCAGGGTGCCGGCCCCGGCCAGCAGCTCGTCCTTGCCGCCCTGGGCCACCACCCGGCCGCCGCCGATCACCACCAGCCGGTCGGCGACCGCCTCCACCTCCCGCAGCAGGTGCGAGGAGAGCAGCACGGTGCCGCCCCGGTCGGCGAAGTCGCGCAGCAGCCCGCGCATCCAGAAGATCCCCTCCGGGTCCAGGCCGTTGGCCGGCTCGTCGAGGACCAGCACCCGGGGCTCGCCGAGCAGCGCCAGCGCCAGGCCGAGCCGCTGCCGCATCCCCAGCGAGTACGCCCCGACCCGGCGCTTCGCCGCCACCGGGTTCAGACCCACCCGGTCGAGCACGGCGGGCACCCGGTCGGCGTCCACGCCCATGGTCCGGGCGGCCAGGGTGAGCGTCTCCCGCCCGCTGCGCCCGACGTGCTGCGCCGAGGCGTCCAGCAGCACGCCCACCTCGCGGCCCGGGTTGGGCAGCTCGCGGTAGGGCTGACCGGCGACGGTGGCGGTGCCGGAGGTCGGGCGGGTCAGCCCGCAGAGCATCCGCATGGTGGTGGACTTGCCGGCCCCGTTCGGGCCGAGGAAACCGGTCACGGTGCCGGATTCGCAGCGGAACGAGACGTCGTCGACGGCGGTGTGCGGGCCGTACCGCTTGGTGAGGTGGTCAACGGTGATCATGCCGTCGAGCCTGTCCCAGCCACCCGGCCGGGCGCTGCGGCCGGCGGTCGAGAGCCGCCCCTACCTCGGTATACCGGCAGACCTCGACTTTGGTTGGTGTCCGGGAAGCCGGTCGGGTTTCTAGCATGGGTGGGTGAGTGCTGCCGTCGTACCCGATCATCCCTGGCTGTTGCCGGGCGCGCTGACGCCCGAGGCGAGGGCGTCCCGGCGGACGCCCCGGGACTGGCTGGTCGACACGGTGGCCTTCCTGCTCGCCGTCGGCTGGGCGCTGCTGGCGTTCGCCGACGCGATGTCGAGCAGGCCGCAGTTCTCCCACAACGCCGGCCCGTCCTGGCTGATCGGGGTGGACCTGGCGGGGGGTCTGGTCTACTGCGCGGCCCTGTGGCTGCGCCGCCGCTGGCCGGTCGGGCTGGCGGTGGCCGGGCTGCCGCTGGCCCTGTTCTCGGTGACCGCCGGGGTGGCGATGCTGGTGGTGGTGTTCACCGTGCTGGTCCACCGGCCGCTGCCGATCGGTGCGGCGCTGGTCGGGTTCCACCTGTCGGTCATTCCGCTCTACAGCGTCGTCCGTCCCGACCCGTCGCTGCCCTACTGGGCGACGGTGGCCTGGACGATGATGTTCGTCGGGATCGTGGTGGCCTGGGCGTTGTTCGTCCGGGCCCGCCGGCAGCTGGTGCTGTCGCTGCGCGACCGCGCCCACCGGGCCGAGGCCGAGCAGCAGCTCCGCGTCGAACAGGCCCGGCAGCTCGAACGCACCCGGATCGCCCGGGAGATGCACGACGTGCTGGCGCATCGGATCTCGCTGCTCAGCCTGCACGCCGGGGCGTTGGAGTTCCGCCCGGACGCGCCGCCGCAGGAGGTGGCCCGGGCCGCCGGGGTGATCCGGGGCAGCGCGCACGCCGCGCTCCAGGACCTGCGTGAGGTGATCGGGGTGCTCCGCGCCGACACCTCCGGCGGCGACAGCGCACCGGAACGCCCCCAGCCCACCCTCGCCGACGTGCCCGCCCTGGTCGCCGAGTCGCGGGCGGCCGGGGTGCGGGTCACCCTGGTCGACGAGGTGACCCGGCCGGCGGAGGTGCCGACGGCGGTGGGCCGCAGCGCGTACCGGATCGTGCAGGAGGGGCTGACCAACGCGCGCAAGCACGCCCCGGGCGCGGCGGTCGCCGTCCGGTTGGCCGGCGGGCCGGGGCGGGAGCTGGCGGTCCAGATCCGCAACCCGTGGCCGGTGGGCGGCGCGCCCGGGCCGGCGTTGCCGGGTGCCGGGACCGGGCTGGTCGGCATCGCCGAGCGGGTCACCCTGGCCGGTGGCCGGCTGACGCACGGTCGGGACGACGCGACCGGCGACTTCCGGCTGGCCGCCCGACTGCCGTGGCCGGCATGAGCCGCCCGGCCGGACCGGACCCCGCCGACCGGCGGGGGCGGGCCGGGTGGCCGGGATGAGCGGCGGCGATCCCGACGCCCCGGTGCGGGTGCTGATCGTCGACGACGACGCGCTGGTCCGCGCCGGGCTGTCGATGATCCTCGGTGGGGTGCCGGACCTGCGGGTGGTGGGGGAGGCGACCGACGGCGACGAGGTGCCGGCCGCCGTGGCCCGGTGCGCGCCCGACGTGGTGCTGATGGACATCCGGATGCCCCGGGTCGACGGGCTGACCGCCACCGAGGCGCTGCGGGCGTCGCCGCACCCGCCGGAGGTGCTGGTGCTGACCACCTTCGACGCCGACGAGCAGGTGCTGCGGGCGTTGCGGGCCGGTGCGGGCGGCTTCCTGCTCAAGGACACCCCGCCCGCGGAGATCGTCCGGGCGGTGCGGCGGGTGGCGGCCGGCGAGGCGACCCTGTCACCGACGGTGACCCGGCAGCTGATCAGCCACCTGACCGACGGGTCGACGGCGGGCCCGGACCCGCGCCGGGACCGGGCGCTGCGGCTGCTGGCCGGGCTCACCGAGCGGGAGCGGGAGGTGGCGGTGGCGCTCGGTCACGGCCGGAGCAATGCGGAGATCTCGGCGGAGCTGTTCATGAGCGTGGCGACGGTGAAGGCGTACGTGTCACGGCTGCTGACCAAGTTGGCGCTGAACAACCGGGTCCAGGTGGCGCTGCTGGTCCACGACGCGGGCCTGGTCTGAGGCGGGTGCCGCTGCTGGCGGTCGTCCCGGCCGGCGCGGTGGTCGATGGTGTGCGGGTGTTGACGCCGGAGGATCTGCTCACCGCCTGGGGGGATTGAACCGCCGCCGGTCACCGCCCGTACCACTGGCCGAGGATGCGTTGCGGCGATTCGGCTGCAATCGCTGCCGAGCTGCGGGAGGCCTGCCGTGCGAGTTGGTGAGCAGTCGACGGACCCCATCGATCAGGTTCTGGGCGAGGTGCCGGTGCCCGCCTCGTTGACACCCGAGGACGTCCGGCTCGCGGTGCGAGCGGTCGTGGTGCACGCCGCCGAGGAGTGGCCCAACGGGCCGCTGTGCCGCAACGACGGGTCGTCGTACCCGTGCCGGTTGCACCGTTGGGGGCGGCGGGTGCTGGAGAACCACGGGTTGAACGACCGGCAGATCGACGCGCTGATCCGGCACGGTAACCCGTTCGTGCACGTGCCGTTCCCGTTCACCTACACCACCCCCCGGCCCGGTACGACGCCCGCCCGGCCCGCCCCGGCCACCGGCTACCCGGCGCGGGGCCAGGTGGTTCGGCCGGGCACGTCCGGGGGGCGGCCCACCGCCACCGGGATGCGGCCAGGGATGCGCGCCGGTGTCCCCGGCCGGCCGGTGGCGCCCCCCGCCGCCGCGCCGCGCTGGCCCCGGGCGAGCTGAGCGGGGGCACCCCCCGCCGGTTCCCCGGTGCGGTGCCGGCCCGGCCCCGATGATCCCGTGGGGCCGGGCCGGTGTCCACGCCGGTCGGTCAGCGGCTGACGCCGCAGTCCGGGGCTGCCCAGCTGGTGCGGTTCGTCGACTTGTCGTAGTTGTTCTCCCGCCGGGAGTCCACGTGGACGTGGTCGTCGTGACCGGCGTAGCCGGGGCCGTAGATGCCGCTGAAGCCGTGGTCGCGGGAGGCGCGGGCGACCTCGCACAGTGACCTGCTCGCCGAGGTCAGGTCGGCGGCGTTGCCGTAGAGGTGCTGGCTGTCCGAGGCTCCGCCGACCTTCTTGTTGCAGCTGGAGTCGCGGAAGCCGCTGGTGACGTTGAGCGGCTTGTCACCCAGGCCGCGCCGGAGCGCCTCCAGTTTCCACATGGTGCGTACCGCGCTGGCCTTGGTGTCGGCGGCGGAGAGCGGCCCGCCGCTCCACCCGCCCTTGCCGCAGCCGCCGTCCAGCTCCCGGTAGCTGAAGTGGGCCGGCGTGCAGTCGTTGTCCTGCAACTGGTAGAGCTTGTTGAAGGTCTGCTTGCCGGCGATGCCGTCGCTGCGCAGCCCGTACGCGCTCTGGAAGCGCTTGACCGCGGCGGCGGTCTCGGGGCCGAAGTCCCCGTCGATCCGGACGATCCCGCCGCGGCTGGTCCATCCGGCCACCCGGATCTGCAGCTGGCGGACATCGTTGCCGGAGAGCCCTTGGTAGAGGTCGCGTTTCCAGGTGTAACAGCCGTCGGCGTGGGCCGCTGGCGCGGCGGCCACCGTGGCGATCGCGGCACCCGGCAGGGCCAGGGCGAACGCGACGAGTGCCCGCTTCACAGTGTTCCTGCGCACAGAAGTCCTCCCGATCGAGACGTGGATGGGGTGGTGACGCAGGGCATCGCCCAGGACGTCCTGCAACTTCCACAGTGACAGCTCGCCGAGGGATTCGCGGCAATAGAGAAGAATTGTCCGCAGCGGCGGCGATAGCTGGATGTTGTCTGTGAATTGCCGCCAATGGTGATTCGGTCAGGCCGGGCCAGTAAGTGACACAACGGGCCGGAATTCCCGGTCGACGGCCTGTCCCGCCGGGCGGGGCGAACCGGCCGCGAGGGTGATGGGGCCCGTCGGCCCCGACCCGGTAACGTCGTGCGGGCCGGCGGGGTCGGGGGAGGTGGACGTGGCGCGGGGCGGGGTCTTCTGTGTCGAGGGGCAGTGGCACCGCGACCTCAACGAGCGCGGGTCCGTGCTGCCCACCCTCGACCTGCTCGAGCGACTCGGCCGGATCCGCTACATCCACAAGGACGCCGCCACCCGCGACGAGCTGTTCTACTTCCTCGACCGCTGGTTGCTCAAGCAGTACGCCGACCACCGGGTCGGTTTCTTCGCCATGCACGGTGAGCCCAGCCGGCTCTGCCTCACCGACTGGGACTCCGTCGAGCTGTCCGACGTCGCCGAGCGGATGGCCGGGCGGGGCGAGGGCCGGCGGCTCTACTTCGGCAGCTGCTCGGTGCTGCGCGCCTCCGACGCCACGCTGCGCGATTTCCTCGACGTCACCGGGGCGGCCCTGATCTGCGGCTTCACCCGCGAAGTCGACTGGGTCGAGTCGGCCGCCTTCGAGACGGTGCTGCTCGACGTGCTCGCCAACGGCCAGCGGCACAACGCCGCCGAGCTGCGGATGGGCTCGGCGCACTGGGCGCCGCTCGCGGCGTACCTCGGTTTCCGGGTGATCTACGCCAACGGCCGCGCCTGGCGGCCCCCGGCCCGGCCCCGGGTGCCCGCCCAGCCCGCGCCGGGCCGGGCCGCCGGCCGGTCCGGCTGACACCGGCCGCCCCGCCGGCCGGCGGGCCTGGTAGAACCGGGGCATGGCACGCAGCGTCGCAACCAACACCCGGGTCGACCGGGACGCCCTGATCGAGTTCGTCCGCCCCCGGCACCGGATTCTGCTGATGACCACCCGGGCCGACGGCCGCCCGCAGTCCTCGCCGGTCGCCGGCGGGGTCGACGCCGCCGGCCGGCTGGTCATCTCCAGCTACCCGCAGCGCGCCAAGGTCGCCAACATCCGCCGTGACCCCCGGGTCTCCGCCTGCGTGCTCTCCGACGACTGGGACGGCCCCTGGGTGCAGGTCGACGGGGTGGCCGAGGTCCTCGACCTGCCCGACGCGCTGGAGCCGCTGGTGGAGTACTTCCGCAGCATCTCCGGGGAGCACCCGGACTGGGACGAGTACCGGGCGGCCATGGTGGCGCAGGGCAAGTCGCTGATCCGGGTCACCGTCGAAAGGTGGGGCCCGATCGCCACCGGCGGCTTCCCGCCCCAACTGGCCGACTGACCACCGGGGTACGGCCGGTCCCCCGCCCCGATCCCGGGCCGGTGCGGGCTCAGCCGACCAGGGCGGCGTAGACGAGCTGGCGCAGCTGGGAGCGCAGCGGGTAGGTGCTCGACGGCATGAGCTGGGTGAACAGCAGGGCGGTGAGCTCCTCGGCCGGGTCGACCCAGAACGCGGTGCTGGCCAGCCCACCCCAGTAGTACTCGCCGACGCTGCTCGGCACCTTGGCCGGCACCGGGTCCTGCACCACGGCGAAGCCCAGCCCGAAGCCGATGCCGTCCAGCACCGTCTCGGCGAACCCCCGCGGCTCCAGCGAGGCCAGGTCGCCGCCGCCGGGCAGGTGGTTGCGGGTCATGTAGCGCACCGTCCGGGGGCCGAGCAGCCGTACGCCGTCCAGCTCGCCGCCGCGCAGCAGCAACTGGGTGAACCGGTGGTAGTCGGCGGCCGTGGAGACCAGCCCACCGCCGCCGGACAGGCACTCCGGGCGGGCCGACGCGGCAGCCCCGAGCGCGTCGGCGCGGACCACCCGGCCGGTGCCGGGATGCGGGGTGTAGAGGGCGGCGAGCCGCCCGGCGTCCGCCGGGTCGACCCAGAAACCGGTGTCGGTCATGCCCAGCGGGGTGAGGATCCGGTCGGCGAAGAACTCGGCCAGGCTCTGCCCGGAGACCACCTCGACGAGCCGACCGAGCACGTCGGTGGAGACCCCGTAGTTCCAGCCGGTGCCGGGCTGGAACAGCAGCGGCAGCTTCGCCATCCCGGCGCTCGCGCCGGCCAGGTCCAGCCCCGGCGGGACACCGAGGTCGTAGCCGGCGGCCCGGTAGATCGCGTCCACCACGGAGGTGTGCGCGAAGCCGTAGGTCAGCCCGGAGGTGTGGGTGAGCAGGTGCCAGACCCGGATCGGCTCGACCGCCGGCACGGTGTACGCCTTGAGCGCCGAACCCTTGTCGAAGACCCGGACGTCGGCGAACTCCGGCAGCCAGCGGCTGATCGGGTCGGTCAGCTCGAACCGGCCCTCCTCCCACAGCATCATCGCCGCGACCGAGGTGACCGGCTTGGTCATCGAGTAGATCCGCCAGATGGTGTCCGGGTCGACCGGGGTGCCCGCCTCCACGTCGCGCAGCCCGTACACCGAACAGTGGGCGATCTCGCCGCGCCGGGTGACCACCACCTGCCAGCCGGCCAGCCGCCCGTCGTCGACGTACCGGCCGAAGTGCTCGTCGATCCGGGCCAGCCGGGCCGGGTCGAAGCCGATGCGGGCCGGGTCGGTGCTGCGTGCCACGTTCACGCCGCCGAACCTACTAGCCGGTACGCGCCGGGTGGAAGATTCGCCGGTGGTGTCGGTGCTCGCACCTATGGTGGACCGATGCCGCAGGCCACCGAGGACGAGACGTTCCGCCGCACCGACTGGTACGCCGAGGAGTTCGTCGACCGGCACTTCGTGCGCTGTGTCTTCGCCGACGTCGACCTGACCGAGGCGGTCAGCCGGGGCGCCTCGTTCACCGAGTGCTCCTTCGGCGGGGTGTCGTTCAACGCCTCCCGGCATACCGACTCGGCCTTCGTCCGCTGCGGGTTCCGCCGGTGCAACCTGTTCGAGGCCGAGTTCACCGGCTGCAAGCTGGTCGGCAGCACGTTCGACCAGTGTGAGCTGCGTCCGCTGCGGGTGTCGGGTGGGGACTGGTCGTTCGTCGCGCTGCCCGGCGCCGACCTGCGTGGCGCGCGGTTCAGCGACGTACGGATGCGGGAGGCCGACCTGAGCGGGGCGAACCTGACCGGCGCGACGCTGGCCCGGGTGGACCTCTCGGCCGCCCAGTGGCACGGTGTGCGGCTCGGCGGAGCCGACCTGCGGGGTAGTGACCTCACCGCGCTGGATCCGACGGCGGTGGAGCGGGCGGGGGCGGTGATCGACCCGGAGCAGGCGATGGCCCTGGCCCTGGCGCTGGGGTTCGAGATTCGTTGACCGGCCCGCAGGCCTGGTGGATCTTCCTGGCATCATGGCCTTGAGCTGGGATTTCGACAATGGATAGGAAACTTTCCTTCAACCCCAGTTGGTAACAAACTGGAAACGCCCACCCGCTGGCATATGGCGCACTCCGGCCTTGAAATGAAAACGTGAGAGCGCTCACGTCGCGACCGCACCCCCTCCCCGACCGGTCGCGGGCGTCGGGCTGGGGAGTGGGACACACGTGGACGACCAAGAGACCTGGCGGATCGGGCCGGGCCCGACGACCCGCAGCGCGCAGCGGCGGGAGGCCCGTCGCCGGCAACGTCGCCGCTGGGCGATCGGGGCGGTGGCCGCCCTGGCCTGCCTCGCCGTGCTAGTGACCTACCTGGGGCCGGCAGCCGACCCGACCGGGCAGGACGCGGGGCCGGCGGCCGGCACGCCCACCCCGGCCGGTTACCCGACCGGGGTGGCGGGGCTGGGTGACCCGGCCGAGACCGGGATCGCCGCGCCCGGGTTGCAGCCCCGGGAACGGACCCCGTCACCGACCGTTCCGCCGTCGCCCACGGTCGTCCCGGCGGCGTCGTCGCCGGCCGCGCCGACGGTCAGCGTCTCCCGGACCGAGGTGCCCGCCGAGGTGGACCTGACCGGGCTGGGCACCCGGGACTGGGTCCACTGGGGGCTCAACCGGCCGGAGACCCTGGTCCGTCGCAGCGGTGGCACCGGGGAGATCCGGGACGAGGGCGGCCGGGGCGCGCGTGACCGGTACGACACCAACCCCGAACTGTTCGGCTGGCGCGACGGCACGCCGGTGCCGGCCGTCGGCGCCACCGGCACCGGCGTGTTCGTCTGCGGGGTCGGCAACGGCTTCGCGCTGTCCGTGCCGGCCAGCGGCGAGCCGCGCACGGTGCACCTCTTCGCCGGGATCTGGATGGCCCGGGGCCGGCTGGACGTGCGGCTGTCCACCGGCGGCCCGACCCGCACCCTGCGGTTGGAGGACCCGCACACCACCCACACCACCCAGTTCGTCATCCGGTTCCGCGCCCCGCAGGGCGCGAAGCTGCTGATCCGGTGGACCGTCGAGGGGACCTTCAACAGCAGTTGCGGCAACGTCAACCTCCAGGCGGCGGCGGTCCGTTGAGTCGTTCCGTGCCGGGCGGGTCGCTGCCGGGATAGCGTGGCCGGGTCGATGCCCACGAGCTAGCCGGAGGCACAGATGCCGACCAACGAGCAGGTGGTGGACAGCCCCGAGGGCTGGGTCGCCGACCACATCCGCCGGTACGTCGCGACCGGCGGTGTCGAGGGGCACGAGTGGCAGCCGGGCGTCTTCACGCTGCTGCTGACCACCCGCGGCCGGCGCAGCGGCAAGCTGCGTCGCACCGCCCTCATCTACGGCCGCGACGGCGCGGACTACCTGGTCGTCGCCTCCCAGGGCGGTGCGCCGCAGCACCCCTCCTGGTACCTCAACCTGCTCGACGACCCCGAGGCCGAGGTGCAGGTCGGCGGGGAGACGTTCGCCGTCCGGGCGCGCACCGCCGAGCCGGCGGAACGGGCGACGATGTGGCCGGCGATGACCGCCATCTGGCCCGCCTACGACGAGTACCAGAGCCGGACCGACCGGGAGATCCCGGTGGTGGTGCTGCACCGGCGGTGACCGGCCGCAGCCCGGGTGCCGGGCGGCTCAGCACCCGGCGGTGGCCCGGGTGCCGGGCGGCTCAGCAGACGGCCGGCTTGACCCAGGAGCACTCCCCGCCCCCGGGTGCCGGTGGCGCCTCCGGGGCGGCCGGCGGTGCCACCCGGGCGGTGCCGCCGTCCGCCGCCCGGTGGGAGGCCAGGGCGATGGCGATTTGGTCCTCCAACTCCCGGACCGACGAGGTGAGGTGGTTGTTGAACACCACCGAGAACGCCAGCACCCGCCCGTCGGCGTCGGTGGCGTAGCCGGAGAGCCCGGACACCCCGGTCAGGCTGCCGGTCTTGGCGTGCACGTTGTCCGCCGCCGCCGTGCCGCGCATCCGGCTGCGCAGGGTGCCACCGACCAGGCGGTCGGCGTTACCGGCGATCGGCAGCGCCGCGTACCAGGTGTCGAACCAGGGTTCCCGGCGTACGGCGGCGAGCAGGGCGACGAACTCGCCGGCCGGGACCAGGTTGCGCCGGGACAGCCCGGAGCCGTCGAGTTGGCGCAGCACGCCGGTGTCCACTCCGTTGTCGGCGACGTACTCGCTGATCGCCGTGAGCCCCGCAGGCCAGCTGCCGGTGCCGGAGACGACCCGCCCCATCTCCTTGGTCAGCACCTCGGCGTGGCCGTTGTTGGACAGCTTGAGGAAGGGCACCAGCAGGTCGGCCAGGGGCATCGAGTCGTGCCGGGCCACCGGTACCGCGTCCGCCGGGGTGGCCCGGCCGAGCACGGTCCGGCCGAGCACCCGGACCCCGTGCCGGCGCAGCGCGTCGCGGAAGACGGCGGCGGCGTACCCGGTGGGCTCCCAGACGCTGAGCCAGTCGCTGGTCGGCACGGCGTCGACGGCGATCCGACCGGTGACCACGATGGTGTTGCCGCCGTGCGTCCGGGCGAACGACAGCGTCGTCCCGCCGTCGGCGACCGTCTCGGCCCGGTTGTCGATCCGCAGGTAGCCGTTGGGCGGGGTCATGGTGACCATCGGCCGCGCCCCCACCGTGCCCGCCGGGGCGGCCCGCACGATGACGTTGCCCGCGTCGTAGTCGGTGTCCGGCGCCACGGTCAACGCGGAGACCTGAGCCGCGTAGTAGGACGACTCGTCGTCCCAGGCCCAGTCCGGGCCGAGCCGGCTGTCGTCGTAACGGGTGTCGTCGGCCACCAGGTGACCGGTCACCATCCGTACCCCGTCGGCGGCGACCCGGGCGGCCAGCGCGTCGTAGTCGGCGGCCAGCATCGTCGGGTCGCCGCCGCCGCGCAGGTAGAGGTCGCCGGAGAGCAGCCCGGCCCGCCGCCGCCCGGCGGTGAGCACATCGGTGCTGAACCGGTGCCCGGGGCCGAGCAGCGCCAGGGCCGCCGTGGAGGTCAGCAGCTTGGTGTTGGAGGCGGGCACCAGCCGGCGGTCGCCGTCGCGGTCGTAGAGGGTCCGGCCGGTGGTGGTGTCCACCACGACCACCCCGGCCTGCGCGCCGTCGAGCCGGGGGTCGGCGAGGACGGCGTCGATGGTGGCGCGCAACCGGGCGTCCGCCGGGGAGGGTGACTCGGCGGTGGCCGGGAGCGCACCGGCGGTGGCCACGGTGGCGGCCAGCGCCACCGACGCGAGCGTCCGGGGAAAGAGACGACGATGCATGCGCTGACGCTGCCACGAAGATTTCCGTCAGGCAAGCCTCGACACCGTAGGTTTTCTTCCGTCTCCGGCCGGTCCCGGACCGGTCGGCCCGGACCGGTCAGCCGGGCTGCGGCGCGGCCGGACCGGGTGCCTCGGGTCCGCGCCGCAGCCGCGGGCTCCGCCGGAGCACCAGCGGGGCGACCAGAGCGGCCAGCGCCCCGCCGAGCAGCGGGAAGACGAAGAACACCCACAGTTGCCGCAGCGCCGTGCCGCCCTCGAACAGGGCCGGGCCGAACGACCGGGCCGGGTTGACCGAGGTGCCGTCCAGGGTGATCCCCACCAGGAGCACCGCCGTCAGCGCCAGGCCGATCGCCAGGCCGGCGAAACCGGCATGCTCGACCCGGCTGGTCACCACCAGCACCACCAGCACGAACAGGAAGGTCAGGATGGTCTCCAGCACCGCCGTGCCGCCGCGGTTGATGTGCACGCCGTAGCCGTTGGTGCCCAACACCCCCGTCTGGTCCGCCACCCCGCCCCAGCGGACCAGCGCCCAGATGACGAAGCCGCCCGCCGCGGCCCCCACGAACTGCGCGACGGCGTAGGCGACCGCGCCGACCACGGAGATCTTGCCGGAGAGCAGCACCCCCAGCGTCACCGCCGGATTGAGGTGTGCACCGGAGAGCGGTCCGAGCGCGTACACCAGCGCCACCACGACGAGCCCGAAGGCCAGCGCCACGACCACCACCCCGCCCTCGACCCGGGCGAAGACCGCGCTGCCCACCCCGACGAAGACCAGCAGCAGGGTGCCGAGCAGTTCGGCGGCGTACCGTCGGGCAGCGTCCATGCGCTCAGGGTAGGAAGGATCGGCGGGCCGGGGAGCGGAAACGGGGATGTCGGCGGAGCCCTCGACAGACCCCGCTCTATTTGACGAACCCCCGGGCAACGGGCACCGTGGGTGAGGAGGGGCCGCGGGAAGCCGCCCCGGATCGCCCGGCGGGCACCGATTCGCCGCAGGAAGCGCGCATCTGCCGCCGCGCGAGGTTCCGATCCCGAGAATCCCGAGGAGTCCCATCATGCTCACCATGACCGACAACGCCGTGCTCGTGATCCGTGACCTCGCGGCCCAGCAGGACGTCGCCCAGGACGGCGGGCTGCGGATCGCCGCCGACGTCGAGGCCGGGGCGCTCACCATCGAACTGGTGCCCGTGCCGGCCCAGGGAGACCAGATCGTCGACACCGAGGGGGCCCGCATCTTCCTCGACTCCGAGGCCGCCGAGCTGCTCAACGACACCTCGGTGGACGCCTCCGTCGACGACGAGGGTGTGGTGCAGTTCGGCTTCACCGAGCAGGCGTGACCTGATCAGCGGGTCCACCG
This sequence comes from Micromonospora rifamycinica, assembly GCF_900090265.1. Classification (NCBI taxonomy): domain Bacteria; kingdom Bacillati; phylum Actinomycetota; class Actinomycetes; order Micromonosporales; family Micromonosporaceae; genus Micromonospora; species Micromonospora rifamycinica. The sequence goes on along the minus strand of NZ_LT607752.1, from coordinate 3,109,696 downwards.
GTGCTCGCCGCCGCGGTGCGGGCGGGTGAAGCCGTCCTCGCCGCCCGGGGGCGGACCCGGACGACGCCGGTCGACCGGGCCGGTCAACGCCGCCAGGACGTGCGCCAGGTGGTGCGACGTGCTCCACGCCGTCCAGTTGACCGGTGATCCCGCCCCGGTCACCCGGCGGGCACGGCGCAGCAACTCCTGGTCGCCCCAGGAGAAGCCCGCCCCGGCGGGCGGCCAGTGCGGGGCGGCGACCAGTGCCCGGCACAGGTCGGCGAAGCGTTCGTCGCCCCGGCCACCCCGCCGCGACCAGCGGTAGATCCACCACCCGTCGTCGGCGGTGTACCGCACGGTGGGCAGCCGGTCGCCCGGCTCCACGTCGCCGGGCTCCACGTCGCCGGGCGGGGCCGGGGCCACCCCGTAGTCGCCGTAGCCCACGCCCAGGTCGGTCAGCCGACGCCCGAACTGCCAGTCCCACCGGTCCACCCGGACCGGTTCGTCGGTGCCCAACCGGGACAGCGACGGGGGCATCCCACCGGCCGCCACGGTCACCGTGCGCCAGGCGTGCCGGCAGGCCCAGTCCACCAGCCGCCGCACCCGGGGCTCGGCCGTCCGCAGATCCGCCGCACAGCACACGTCACCGGCATCGACCAGCAGGTCGCACTGCTCCGGGAGCAACCCGGTGCGCCGCCACACCCGCTCCACTGCGGAGGTGGTCGCGTCCGGCCCGGCCCGGTCCCGGCCGACGCGGAGCCGGACCACCGCCCCCCGGGCGTACGCGCGGCACGCCGTGCCGTGCGCGGCCAACCGCCGGTCACCACAGCTCAAACCGATCACCGGGAGCACCGGTACGCCCCACCGGGCCAGCTCGGCGTCCGGCCCGTCGGGCAGCGCGCAGACGTCGACGGCCGGCACCAGACCGGCGGGCAGCCGGCCCAGCAGCTCGGGCAGGCCGCTGTCGGCGGGGGAGACGTGCAGGACCGGAGCTACCAGGGGAGCCGCGGCGCTGTCCAGGTGCACCAGCGCCTCCAGCTCACCGCGTCTGCTGGTGAGGATGGGGCGGTAGACCGGTTCCGCCACCCGACCTCCGGGGGCGGGCACCATACCTCAATTTACCGATTCGAGCGCCACCGGCACAGAGGTGAACGGAAATCAGCGGTGGGTCCATGTCGGGCATTGACAGCGGTGGGTGCCGATGGTGGCATGGACGGGCGGTACGCCGGGCGTGGAAGGGCATCCGAGACCAACGTCCCCCCATGCTGTCCTGGAAGGCGTACCCCCATGAGATCGTCGCGTCACCGCGCCCGCCCGTTCGCGGCGTCGACCCTCGTCGCCGCGCTGCTGCTGGCCGTTCCGCTGCCCGCCCGGGCCGTCGCGGTACCCGAGCCGACCACCCCGGTCACCGGCAACGCCACCCACTTCGACGCCCTCGGCGCCCCGTACGGCGGCTGCGGACTGCCCCAGTCGGAGCTGGACGCGCCGGACTTCGTCGCGCTCAACGCCTACGACCTGCCCGGCGACTACTCGTCGTACCCGATCCGGCCGATCCCGGCGAGTCAGGCGGCGAAGATCGGGCTGTGGAACAACGGCCTCAACTGTGGTCGCTTCGTCCGGGTCACGATCGGCGACTACTGCACCGGCGTCAACGACGGCGCGCCCGGCCAGCCGTTCTGCCGCAACGGCGGGTGGACCACGGACGCCTACAACGGGGCGACGCTGACCATGGTGGTGGCGGACAGCTGCGGCGACGGCAACGCCTGGTGCCGGGACGATCCCTACCACCTGGACCTCTCCACCGCCTCGCTCAACCGGTTCGTCCGGAACGGGACACCGGTGGGCGACATGAACCCCACCCACTGGAACAACCGGCACGTCTCCTGGTCGTTCGTGCCCGCGCCGAACTACTCCGGCGACATCCGGATCGGCTTCATGAAGGGTGCCCAGCGCTACTGGCCGGCGATCGCCGTCTCGCACCTGGCCAACGGCATCCACGGGGTGGAGTACCTGGCCGGTGGAGTGTGGACCGCTGCCGCCATGAACGGCGACATGGGGCAGTCCTACGTGATCGGGGCGACCGCCTCAGGCGGCACCGACTTCCAGATCCGGGTCCGCGACGCGGCCGGCGCACTGGTCAACAACGGTCGGGTCTACCGGTTCGCCCTGCCCGCGTCCTGCGGCGGGACGTGCTCGGCGGCGTACACCCGGGTCGACTACACCACCTCGGACGGCCCCACCCCCACCCCCACCCCGACTCCGACCGCGACCCCCACGCCGACTCCGACTCCGACTCCGACCGCGACCCCGACCGGTACGCCGACCCCGACGCCGACCGGTACGCCGACGCCCGCGCCGATGACCGGTTGCTCGGCCGGCTACCGGGTGACCGGCTCCTGGTCGGGTGGCTTCCAGGCCGAGGTGACCGTCCGGAACGTCGGGGCCGGGGCACTGACCGGCTGGACCAACGCGCTCACCTTCGCCGGCACGCAGCAGGTCGCCTCGTCCTGGAACGCCACGGTCAGCCAGTCCGGTCGGCAGGTCACCGCGACCAACGCCGCCCACAACGGGAGCCTGGCCCCCGGCGCGACGACCAGTTGGGGGCTGGTCGTCACCGGTGACAACCAGCCGCCGACGGTGCTCACCTGCGCGGTCCGCTGAGCCTCTGGCGGTCCGGCACCCCCGGTCCGCTGAGCCCCTGTCGTCCCGGCACCCCGGTCCGCTGAGCCCCTGTCGTCCCGGCACCCCGGTCCGCTGAGACCCCGTCGGCCCGGCACCCCACCGGTGCCGGGCCGGTCGCGGGTCAGTCGTCGCCCGGGTCGTCGCCCGGCCCGGGGTGGTCGCCGCCGGGCGGGGCGAGCCGTACCCCGACCCCGCGCACGGTGTGCAGGTAGCGGGGTTGCTGGGCGCTCTCCCCGAGCTTGCGACGCAGCCAGGACAGGTGCACGTCGACGGTCTTGTCCGCCCCGCCGTAGGGGATCCGCCAGACCTCGGTGAGCAGCTCCCGCTTGGTCACCACCGCGCCGGGCCGGGTGGCGAGGTGGTGCAGCAGGTCGAACTCGCGCGGGGTCAGCTCCACCGGTACGTCGTCCAGGGCGACCTGCCGGGCGCGCGGGTCGATCCGCAGCCCGCCGACCACCAGCACCGGGTCGTCGTCGGGCCGGTCGGGTCCGCCCCGACGCAGCACCGCCCGGACCCGGGCGTCGAGCTGGGCGGCGGTGAACGGCTTGACCACGTAGTCGTCGGCCCCGGCGTCGAGCAGCCGGACGATCTCCCGCTCGTCGTCGCGGGCGGTGGCCACGATCACCGGGACCGCGCTGACCGCGCGCAGCATCCGCAGCAGTTCACCGCCGTCCAGGTCGGGCAGCCCGAGGTCGAGCACGACGAGGTCGGGTCGTTCGTCGAGGGTGTGCCGCAACCCCTCCATGGCGGTCGACGCGGCCGCCACCGCGTGCCCCCGCTCACGCAGCGCCCGGACCAGCGGGGTGCGGATGGTCAGGTCGTCCTCGACGAGCAGCAGGCGGGCCACCCCCGCAGGGTAGTCCCGGGCAACGGTCCGACCCCGGAGACGGGCGCACGGCGCCGCACGACCATCGGCCGTCCGTCGCCGCGCTCCGACCGTCTCCCACCACCGCAGCCATTCGGCGGTACGCCAGCGGGGACCTGGTTCGACCGGTGCGTCGCCGCGCCGGCCCGGAGTGCTCGTTGCCCGTTTCGGCGACCTGCAAACCCCCGCGGGGTGGGGAATTCCACCATCCGCACGACCCGGCGTGATCCGCTGCCGTTACGGGTATGAGCGGGACATGGAACATTTCACGATCGCGACGGTCGCCGAGAAGAGCCCGGACTTCCGCCGGGTGCTCTGGACCGGCGAGCAGACCCAATTGGTGATCATGACGATCCCGGCCGGTGGTGAGATCGGCGAGGAGGTCCACGACGGGATCGACCAGATCCTGACCTTCGTCAGCGGCACCGGTGAGGCCCGGGTCGGCGGGGAGACCCGGGCGGTCGCCCAGGGCGACCTGGTGGTGGTGCCGGCGGGGACGAAGCACAACTTCGTCAACACCGGCCCCAACCCGCTGGTCCTCTACACCGTCTACGGCCCGCCGGAGCACGCCGACCAGGCGGTGCACCGGACCAAGGAGGAGGCCGACGCGGCGGAGGCCGCCGGCCGGGACGAACCGCCGACCTCCTGAACCCCACCGTCGGCGGGCACGCCGGTCCCGGGGCCGACCCCCGTCCCACGCCCCGCGCGTGGGCGGGGGTCCTCCTGCCCCGGACCCAACCGTCGGGGATGCGTCCCGTCCGCAGGGGGTCGGGCGTCACCCCACCGGCACGCCGGAGACGTCCACCGTCTCCGGGTACTTCAGCCCCGACCCGGTGTTCAGCACCACCACCCGCTCGCCGGCCCGGATCCAGCCACCGGCCCGCAGGTGCCGGGCGGCGGTCAGGCAGGCCGCCCCCTCCGGGCAGAGCAGCAACCCCTCCCGGGCGGCGAAGTCCCGCAGGTCGGCCAGGATCTCCGCGTCGTCGACGGCGAGCGCCGTCCCGCTGCTCTCCCGCAGCGCGGTCAGGATCAGCTCGTCGCCCAGCGGGGCCGGCACGGTGATCCCGAACGCCACCGTGTGCGCGTCGACCCACGGCCGGACCCGGTCCTCACCGGCGGCGAACGCCCGGACGACCGGCGCGCAGCCGGTGGACTGCACGGCCACCAGCCGGGGCAGCTTGTCGCCCACCCAGCCCAGCGTCCGCAGCTCGTGCATCGCCTTGTGGATGCCGATCAGGCCGACCCCGCCACCGGTCGGATAGATGATCACGTCGGGCACCTGCCAGCCGAGCTGCTCGACGATCTCGTACCCCATCGTCTTCTTGCCCTCCAGCCGGTACGGCTCGCGCAGCGTGCCGGCGTCGAAGACCGTGCCGTCCGAGCCGGCGACCAGCTCGGCCACCCAGCGCCCGGCGTCGCCGATCAACCCGTCCACCAGGTGCAGGTCGGCCCCGGCGGCCACGCACTCCCGGCGGCAGATGGTCGGGGCGTCCACCGGCATCGCAATGGTCGAGGCCAGGCCGGCCCGGGTCGCGTACGTCGCCCAGGCGGCTCCGGCGTTGCCGTTGGTCGGCATGGCGATCCGCCGGACCCCCAGCTCCCGCGCCCGGCTCACCCCGACGGCCGCCCCCCGCGCCTTGAACGACCCGGTGGGGGTCAGCCCCTCGTCCTTGACGATCAGGTCTCCGACGCCGATCTCCCGGCCGTACGCCGACGCCCGCCACAGCGGCGTCCACCCCTCGCCCAACGTGGTGACGTGCCGCTCGTCGGCGACCGGCAGCAGCTCCCGGTAGCGCCACAGGTCGGCCGGGCGCAGCCCGAACCGCTCGGGGGTCACCGCGGCGGCCACCGCGGTCAGGTCGTAGCGGGCCAGCAGCGGTGAACCGCAGTCACACAGGTTGGTGAGCCGGCCCGCGTCGTGTTCCCGGTCGCAGCGGGGGCACTCCAGGTGGGTCAGGTACACGATGCTCCTCGACGTCGGACCGGTCGATGCTCGGCACACCGGCATTCTCCGGCAATCGGCCCGGGTTCGCCGCTCGCCCGGCATGTCCGGTCCGATCACGGGTAGAACGGTCGGCATGGACCTCGACCAACCCACCGTCGGTCTCCCCGGCGACGTACGCATGCCGCTGCTCGGGTTCGGCACCTGGCAGGCGACCGGCCGGGCCGGGTACGACGCCGTGCTGGCCGCCCTGGCCGCCGGTTACCGGCACCTCGACACCGCCACCATGTACGGCAACGAGGAGGAGGTGGGCCGGGCGGTCAGGGACAGCGGGCTGCGCCGGGAGGACGTCTTCGTCACCACCAAGCTGCCGCCCGACCGGGTCGGCCGGGAACGGGAGACGATCGAGGCGAGCCTGCGGGCGCTGGGCACCGACCACGTCGACCTCTGGCTGATCCACTGGCCGCCGTCGTCGCCGTCGGACAGCATCCCGGTCTGGCGTGAGCTGCTGGCCGCCCGGGACGAGAACCTCACCCGGGCGGTGGGGGTGAGCAACTACGCCACCGGCCAGCTCGACGAGCTGATCCAGGCGACCGGGGAGACTCCGGCGGTCAACCAGATCAGGTGGAGCCCGTCGCTGTACGACCGGCGGCGGCACACCGAGCACCGGGACCGGGGGATCGTGCTGGAGGGCTACAGCCCGTTCAAGGCCAGCGACCTGGACGACCCGGTGCTGACCCGGATCGCCGCCGCGCACGACGTGTCCCCGGCACAGGTGGTGCTCCGGTGGCACGTCGACCACGAGATCGTGGTGATCCCCAAGTCGGTCACCCCGGAACGGATCCGCGCCAACGCCGACATCTGGAACTTCTCGCTGACCGCCGAGGAGCTGCGCGACATCGACGCCCTGGGCGGCTGACCGCAGCGGGGATGTCGGGACGGGGTGCGGGGGGCGTGACCTGTCGGTCACGCCCCCCGCGTGGTGGTGGGTGGTGGGTCTCAGGCGCGGGCGCAGGCCACGCCGTTGAGGGAGAAGCTGGTCGGCGCGGAGTACGTGCCGTTCAGGCTGCCCTGGTAGCCGAAGGTCGCGCTGCCGCCGGGGGAGAGGGTGCCGTTGTGGGCGGCGTTGCGGGCGGTCACCGCGGACCCGCTCTGGGTGACACTGGCGTTCCAGGAGCTGGTGACCTGCTGCCCGCTGGGCAGGTTGTAGGTCAGGGTCCAGCCGTTGATGGTGCCCGAACCCCGGTTGGTGACCGTCACGTCGGCGGTGAAGCCGTTGTTCCACGAGTTCGACGTGTACTTCACCGCGCAGCCGCCGCCGGTGGGCGGGGGCGTGGTCGGCGGGGCGGTGGTGGGCGGCGGGGTGCCGCCGGTGTTGACGGTCTGGGAGAAGTTGGTGACGGCCAGCCCGGCGCCGCCCTGCCACGGCTCGAAGCCGGCCTGGATGCTGGTCAGGTACCAGTCGTTGGTGATCGCCCCGCGGTTACGGGTGTCGGCGATGAAGTCCAGCACGTTGAAGCTCATGCCCTGGATGGCCGAGGGTGCGACGTACGAGATGACGTTGTTGCCGCCGTTGTTGCCGCGCCACACCTCCCAGCTGCGGCCCGCGATGTTCGTGTTGCCCACCGGCGAGCCGATCGGCTGGATGCTGCCCTGCCGGTTGAACCAGATCATGATCTCCATCGCGTTGACGCCGTCCCGCTTGGGCGACGGGTCGAGCCAGATGTCGTAGGCGGCGTCGTAGATCGCGCCACCGACGTAGTTGAAGGAGATGCTGCCCGGGGCGCTGCTGATCGACTTCACCTGGGCCGGCAGGTTGGTGCCCGGCGAGCAGTTGGTGTAGTGGCAACCGACGAAGATCGACGGGTACGACACCGGTGCGCCGTTGGTCGGTGCGGAGCCCTGCTGGCTGGTGATGCTGAAGCCGCTGCCGGTGACGTTGATGCACTGCTGGGCGGTGGTGCCCCAGCGGTTGTTCTGGACCACGTACCTGCCGCCGATGACGGTCGAGCCGTACTGCTCGCAGATCTGGGTGTCGGCGGAGGCGGTGCCGCCGAAGGCGACGGCGACGATCGAACCGACGGCCAGGAGGCCGGCGGCGGCGAGTGCCCGCAATGGACGCTTCATGATGCTCCTTGGCTGCGGCGCGGGGGCGCCGGACCTGACTCGGGTGTGACCGGGAGCGCTCCCATGGTCCTTGTCACATTTACACACTTGAAACTGTGGCGCAACTGAACCGGTTAAGTTAACAGCCGATCGCATCCATGTACGTGAACCGCGTTCTACGGGTTGAGCGACAGTAGGGCGCGGGCCGTGCGGGCCTGGGTAGCCGCCTCCCGCAGCACCGCCGCCAGCCTGGTCCGCACCTCCGGCCCCAGCCGGGCCACCGGGGCGGCCACCGCGATCGCGTCCACCGCCGGTTCCCGCAGCGCCACCGCCACGGCCACCGCCGCCAGTCCCGGGCTGCACTCCTCCCACTCCTCGGCCCAACCCCGCCGCCGCACGGCGGCCAGCTCGGCGCGCAGCGCCTCCGGGGTGGTGACCGTCCGGCCGGTGGCCGCCGGCAGCGGCCACTGGAGCAGCCGGTCGACCTCCTCGTCGGTCCGGGCGGCGAGCAGCGCCTTGCCGGCCGCGGTGGCGTGCGCGGGCAGCCGCCGCCCCACCGCGCAGACCGGCCGGACGATGTGCGCCGAGTCCCGCCTGGCCAGCAGCACCACCGCACCGCGGTCGAGGCGGTAGAGCTGGACCGTCTCGCCGGAGTGCTCGGCCAGCCGGTCCAGGGTGACGTCGTACAGGGCGGCGGCGTCCGCACCGACGAGGAACGCCGCACCGACCTCTAGCGCCCGCAGCCCCACGGAGAACCTGGTCCCGGTCGGGTCGACGGCCACCCAGTCGCGGTCCAGCAGGGTCCGCAGGATGGCGTGCAGGCTGCTCTTGGGAATGCCCAGCGCCCGGCTCAGCTCCACCGGCGACCGGGGCCCCTGCGGGGCGGCCAGCGCCTCCAGCACGTCCAGCGCCCGCCCTGCCGACTTGACCGACCGGTACGACTCGTCCGTCGTCACGGCGTCACTGTAGTGAGACGCACGGCGTCCGGCCCAGGAGTGCACCTCCCTCGAACGACGTTCCACCGCCTGGACGAGTTTCTGGTTCGTTCCGGCTGCGCCGGAGGTCAGGATCAACGCCTCTGGTGTGCTCCGATCGCGCGGAGTAGTGTCTTGCCTTCACCGCGTACCGATCCCCTCCGGAGGCGTACACCACCATGGGTGGCTCTCCCCTGCGCATCCTCGTCGTCGGTGCGGGCATCGCCGGTCTGGCCGTCGCCCGGGCCCTGCGGTTGGCGGGCTTCCGGCCGGACGTGACCGAGAAACTACCTCCGAACGAGCTGACCGACACCGGTCTCTACCTGCCCGGCAACGCCGCCCGTGCGTTGCGTGGCCTGGACCTCGACGGCCCGGTCCGACCACTCGGGCAGGTGATCCGCCGCCAGCGCTTCCTCGACGCCGCCGGCGACCCGCTCTGCGAGGTGGACCTCGACGCGCTCTGGGCCGGGGTGGGCGAGTGCCGGGCACTGCCCCGCCGCGACCTCTACCAGGTGCTGCTCAGCGGCGCGGGCGGCGCGGTCCGGCACGGCGCCGAGGTGAACACCGTCGAACTGCTGCCGACCGGGGTCGCGGTGACCTTCACCGACGGCACCGGCGGCGAGTACGACCTGGTGATCGGCGCCGACGGGCCCCGCTCCGCGGTCCGCGCCCTGGCCGGGCTCGGCGGCCCGCCCCGGGCCGCCGGCCAGGTGGTCTACCGGGGGGTGGTGCGCGACGGCCCGGACGTCGCGGACTGGACGGCGCTGCTCGGGCGGCGGGCCGGCTTCCTGGTGGTGCCGCTCGGGGCCGGGCGGCTCTACTGCTACGCCGACGAGGCCGGCACCGTCGCTCCGGCCGACCCGGTCGCCCGGCTGCGTGAACTCTTCGGCGGCTACGGGGGACCGGTCCCGGCGGTGCTGACCGCCTGGCACGACGTGCAGGTCGGGCTCACCGACGAGGTCGAGCTGGGTCGCTGGCACCGGGGCCGGGTGCTGCTGGTCGGCGACGCCGCGCACGCCACCGCGCCGACGCTGTCCCAGGGGATCGCGATGGCGCTGGAGGACGCGGTGGTGCTCGCCGAGTCGCTCCGGGCCGCCGGTGGCGTCGAGGCGGCCCTGGTGGCGTACGAGAGCCGTCGTCGTCCGCGTACCCGATGGGTGCGGGACCGGACCCGGGACCGCAACCGCACCCGCGACGTGCCGCCGGCGCTGCGCGACCCGTTGCTGCGCGGGCGGGGCGGGCGGATCTTCGGCGAGCACTACCGACTGCTGGTCGGCCCGCTGTAGCCGCGACCGGCGGCCGGACATGGTGCCAGAGCACCCCGAGCGGTGCTGCCACCTACCGGGGACTAACATCCTTTCGGATGACGGCCCGCAGCTGACGACGCGTGCCGAGCGGGACAACCGAGAACCGGAGGCCATTCGTGACCACCGTCGCACCCAAGCCGGTCGTGACCCGGCCATGGCCGGTCCGAGAGCCGGTCAAGGGGTCGGCCATCGCGCGGCTGCTGCGCACCACGGACGCGAAGCAGATCGGGATCATGTACATGGTCACCGCGTTCGTGTTCTTCATGATCGGCGGCCTGATGGCCCTGATCATGCGAGCCGAGCTGGCGCGACCGGGCCTGCAGTTCCTGTCGCCCGAGCAGTACAACCAGCTGTTCACCATGCACGGCACGATCATGCTGCTGTTCTTCGCGACGCCGATCGTGTTCGCGTTCGCCAACTACGTCGTGCCGCTGCAGATCGGCGCCCCCGACGTCTCGTTCCCCCGGCTGAACGCCTTCGCCTACTGGCTGTACCTCTTCGGCGGCACCATGGCGACCGCCGGTTTCCTCAGCCCCGGTGGCGCGGCCGACTTCGGCTGGACCGCCTACACCCCGCTGAGCACCGTCGAGCACTCGCCGGGCGTCGGCGCGAACATGTGGGTGGTCGGCCTGGCCATCTCCGGTCTGGGCACCATCCTCGGCGCGGTCAACCTGATCACCACGATCCTGACCCTGCGTGCGCCCGGCATGACCATGTTCCGGATGCCGATCTTCACGTGGAACATGCTGGTCACCAGCCTGCTGGCGATCCTCGTCTTCCCGCTGCTGGCCGCCGCGCTCTTCGCGCTCGCCGCGGACCGGCTGCTCGGCGCCCACGTGTACGACCCGGCCACCGGCGGCCCGATGCTGTGGCAGCACCTGTTCTGGTTCTTCGGCCACCCCGAGGTCTACATCATCGCGCTGCCGTTCTTCGGCATCATCACCGAGGTCATCCCGGTCTTCTCCCGTAAGCCGATCTTCGGCTACAAGGGCCTCGTCGCCGCCACCATCGCCATCGCCGCGCTGTCGATGAGCGTCTGGGCGCACCACATGTTCGCCACCGGCCAGGTGCTGCTGCCGTTCTTCAGCTTCCTCAGCTACCTGATCGCCGTGCCGACGGGGATGAAGTTCTTCAACTGGATCGGCACCATGTGGCGGGGGCAGATCACCTTCGAGACGCCGATGCTGTTCGCCATCGGCTTCCTGGTGACCTTCCTCTTCGGTGGCCTGACCGGGGTGCTGCTGGCCAGCCCGCCGCTCGACTTCCACCTGCACGACTCGTACTTCGTGGTGGCGCACTTCCACTACGTGCTGTTCGGCACGATCGTGTTCGCGGTGTTCGCCGGCATCTACTTCTGGTTCCCGAAGATGTTCGGCCGGATGCTCGACGAGCGACTGGGCAAGATCCACTTCTGGCTCACCATGATCGGCTTCCACACCACGTTCCTGGTGCAGCACTGGCTGGGCAACGAGGGCATGCCCCGGCGGTACGCCGACTACCTGCCCAGCGACGGCTTCACCACGCTCAACATGATCTCCACGATCGGCGCGTTCATCACCGGCATCTCGACCCTGCCGTTCATCTGGAACTGCTGGAAGTCGTACAAGACCGGCCCGGTCGTCGAGGTGGACGACCCGTGGGGCCACGGCAACTCGCTGGAGTGGGCGACCAGCTCCCCGCCGCCGCTGCGCAACTTCGACCGGATGCCCCGGATCCGTTCCGAGCGCCCGGCGTTCGACGCGAAGTTCCCCGAGCTGGCCGCCGGCCAGAGCCTCGCCGGCCCGCCGGAGGGTGGTGCCAAGCCGCTGACCAGCGAGGTCAACGGTGGTGCCAGCTACCAGGAGGACACCGCCGGGAACCTCGACCGGCGCTGACGCCGCACGTACACCGCCGACGGGCGTCGTACCCCACCCGGGGTGCGACGCCCGTCGGCATTCCCGGGACGGGCCGTCGTCGGTCGCGGCCGGCGTTCCGCGCCGGCCGTTGGTGGGGTCGGGGTTGGCTTGCTCCGGAACGTGTGGCCGCCGGAGCGACACTCTCTCGAAAGAGCGGTATGCCACAGCGTCATAAAGATGACGCTGTGGCATACCGCTCGCGAGAGAAGTTATCGTCCCTCGCCCTGCTGCCCTGCCGGGTCAGGTGGCGGCGGGGGCCAGGTCGGCGGTGGGTTCGGTGGTGGGTGCGCGGCGGTGACGTAGCTCCATCGGGAGCACGACGAGGGTCACCAGCAGCCCCACGGCACCGGTGACCGCGAACCCCCACAGCGGCACCGAGGCGTCGATCACCGCACCGGCCAGCGGAGCGCCGAGGGCGATGCCCACCGTGGTGGCGGAGCCGTGCAGGCCCATCGCCTCGCCGCGTACCCCGGCCGGGGCGAGCTGGCTGACCGCGTCGGCGGTGGCCGCGATCGTGGGGGCGCAGAGCGCGCCGGCCGGCAGCAGGGCCAGGCAGAGCAGCCACCAGTGACCCCCGCCCAGCCCGACCGGGATGGTGCAGAGACTGAGCAGGGCGGCCAACGCCAACGGGGAGAAGGACCGGCGGACGGCCCCGTACGCGAAGCCGCCGACCAGCGACGCGACCGCCCAGGCGGTGAGCACCGCGCCGGTCCAGCCGACCTCGCCACCGGCCCGCAGCACGGCGACCACCGCCACGTCGGTGCCGCCGAGCACCAGGGTGGCGGCGGCACTCACCGCGAACACGGCGAGTAGGCGGCTGGTCAGCCACTGCCGCCGGGAAATCCGGGGCTGCGGACCGACCGGCTCGTCGGCGCTGCGGATCGGCGGGTCGAGCAGCCAGAGCAGGATGCCGGAGGAGACGATGCCCGCGCCGATCGCCCAGAGCGCGACCCGGGGCGACACGGCGGTGGCGAGCGCCACGGCCAGCGCCGGCCCGATCATGAAGGACAGCTCCATCGACATCGAGTCCAACGCGTACGCGGGGCGTCGACGCTGCGCCGGGACCAGCGCGGCGATCGACTGCCGGACCACCGAGAAGACCGGCAGCGCGAACAACCCGGCCACGAACGCGGCGGGCAGCAGCAGCGGCAGGCGCAACGTCGGGGCGCTCGCCCAGAAGACCGCCTCGACGATGGTGGTCGTGGCGATCACCGGCCGCAGGCCGCGCCGGTCGACCAGCCGGCCGAGCAGGGGTGAGCCGATCGCCGCGCCGGTGACCGACGCGGCGCCGACCAGGCCGGCGGCTCCGTAACCCCGGCCCAGCTCCAGCACCACGAAGAAGGTGAGGGCCACCCCGGTCGCGGTGAGCGGGATGCGGGCCAGCACCGCCACCAGCAGCAGGGACCGCAGGCCGGGCTGGGCCAGGGCCTTCCGGTAAGGCGTCAACGTCATGATGCTCCGTACCTCCGGCGGTCATCCTCGACCGGAGGTACGACAACGGCAAGCGATTACCGGCTCATGCGGCGCTGATCACCGGCTCACCGTGCAGGGTCACCCCGGCACCGTCCATCGCCCGCAGCGCCACGTCCAGCGTCGGCGGCGCGACCGCCGCCGTCAGGTCGAGCAGCACGGTGGTGGCGAAGCCCTCCCGGGCGGCGTCCAGGGCGGTGGCCCGGACGCAGTGATCGGTGGCGATGCCGACCACGTCGACCCGGTCCACGTCGTGCCGGCGCAGCCAGTCGGCCAGGCCCTCACCGTCGGCGGCGTGCCCCTCGAAACCGGAGTACGCGGCGGCGTGCTCGCCCTTGTGGAAGACCGCCTCGACCCGGTCGGTCACCAGGTCGGGGTGGAACTCGCTGCCCGGGGTGCCGACCACGCAGTGCCGGGGCCAGGACTCGACGTAGTCCGGCGGATCGCCGAAGTGCGCCCCCGGGTCGACGTGGTAGTCCTTGGTGGCGACCACGTGGTCCCACCGCCGCGGTTCGGCCGCCAGCAACCCGGAGATGCCGGCGGCCACCCCCGCGCCCCCGGCGACGGCGAGCGAACCGCCCTCGCAGAAGTCGTTCTGCACGTCCACGATGATCAGCGCGTTGGCCATCGGTGCCCTTCCTCTCCGCTCGCCGCCGGTGACCCCACCTGCGGCACGACCCAGTCTGCCCCGACGACTCAACCGGCCGGTACGACCGTGACCGGGATCGCCGGATCACCGGCCGAGAGCTTCAGCCCCTCCCACGGGATGGAGATCAGGCACTCCCGCAGGTGCTCGCGGGACTGCTCGATGCCCGGCAGGTCGACCGGTTCGCCGTCGACCACGAACGAGTGCTGGAGCAGCCGGTCGTTGGCCCGCCGGTCAGGTACGCCCTGCGAGACGACGATCTCCTCGGTGGCCGTGCCGGTGGGCTTGTGCCGACGTACCGCGACCTTCCGGCCGCCGATGGTGCCCTTGTTCTCGGAGCGCTTGACCACCGGCCGCCCGTCCACCTCGACCAGCTTGTAGACCAGGCTGGCGGTGGGCGCCCCGGACCCGGTGACCACGGCGGTGCCCGCGCCGTACATGTCGACCGGCTCGGCGGCGAGGGCGGCGATGGCGTACTCGTCGAGGTCACCCGACACGATGATCTTGGTCTCGGTGGCACCGAGCGAGTCGAGCAGTTCCCGGGACTGCTGGGCGATGACCGCGAGATCGCCGGAGTCGATCCGGACCGCCCGCAGCTGCGGCCCGGCCACCTCGATGGCGGTCCGGATGCCCTGGCTGATGTCGTACGTGTCGACCAGCAGCGTGGTGTCCCGGCCCAGCGTGGCGACCTGCGACGCGAACGCCGTCCGCTCGTCGTCGTGCAGCAGGGTGAACGCGTGCGCGGCGGTCCCGGCGGTGGGGATGCCGTACCGCTGGCCGGCGGCGAGGTTGGAGGTGAACCGGAAACCGGCCAGGTACGCCGCCCGCGCGGCGGCCACCGCCGCCTCCTCGTGCGCCCGCCGGGAACCCATCTCGATCAGCGCCCGGCCGCGGGCCGCGGTGACCATCCGGGCGGCCGCCGCGGCCACCGCGCAGTCGTGGTTGAGCACCGACAGCACCAGGGTCTCCAGCACCACGCACTCGGCGAAGCCGCCGGAGACGGTGAGGATCGGGGAGCCGGGGAAGAACAGCTCACCCTCGGCGTACCCGTCGATGTCGCCGGTGAAGCGGTAGCCGGCCAGCCAGCGGGCGGCCGGTTCGTCGACCACCCCGGTGCGGAGCAGGAACTCGACCTCCTCCGGGGCGAACCGGAACTCCCTGATCATGTCGATCAGGCGGCCGGTCCCGGCGACCACGCCGTACCGACGTCCGGTGGGCAGCCGCCGGCTGAACACCTCGAAGGTGCAGCGGCGGTCGGCGGTGCCGTCCCGCAGGGCGGCACTGACCATGGTCAGCTCGTAGTGGTCGGTCAGCAGCGCGGGACGAAGACGGTTCACCAGCCCAGCCTAGAGTTCACCCGGTCGCGCCGCCGTCGTGCCCCGGGACCGACCGCAGTGCCGCGCCCAGCTGGGCACGGCTGGTGATGCCGAGCTTGCCGTAGACCCGCTGGAGATGGTTCTCCACCGTCCGGGTCGACAGGAAGAGCCGGCCCGCGATGACCCGGCTGGTCGCCCCGGCGGCGGCGAGGCCGGCGACCTCCAGCTCCCGGGCGCTCAGCGCGGGCCGCAGCGCGTCCAGCGCCGGGGTCCGGAGCCGGTCGCAGCGGGCGAGCAGGGCGGCGAGCCGTTCGTGCGCGGTCGCTGCCGACGTCGACCTGTCCCGCCGCCACCCGTGCAGCGCGGTCGCGGTGGCGTCGACCGCCCAGAGTGTCAGGTGCAGCTTGGCGAAGTCGTCGGCCGCCGCCAACAGGGCGGATCCGTCGTTCTCGGCCGCGGCGCGGGCGTGCCGGGCGAGCAGCGGCGTCAGGTCGCCGTCGACCTCCCCGGTGAGATCCGCCAGCCGCTGCGCCACCGTGCGTCGGCTGCCGTCGGCACCCGCCGGCCCGACCGGGGCGCCGGCCTGACCGAGCCGGACCAGATCGTGCAGGACGAGCACCTCGTGGCCGGCGAGACCGTCGGCGTGCAGCCGGCCGGCCAGCTCGCCGAGGTGCCCGGCGGCCCCGGTCAGGTCGCCACCGGCGGCCAGCACCGAGCCCCGGGCCTGCTCCAGCCAGGGCTGGAGGACCGCCATGCCGGGGGTCTGGACCCGGTCGGCCTCGGCCATCGCCTCCCGCGCGGTCGCCTCGTCGCCGCGCAGCGCCGCCGCCTGGGCGCGCTCGGCATGCGCGAGGCCCGCGAAGACCCGGCTGGTGGCGAGCACCACGCAGGCGTCGAGGCTGGCCCTGAGCGCGTCGTCGCCGCGACCGCGCAGCCGCGCCGCGTACGCCTGGAGGATGGACAGGTAGCCGGTGCCGAGCCGGAAGTCCCCGGCGTCGGCCTGGTCGGCGAACTCGTCGGCCACGATGGCGTCGATGCCGGCGAGGTCCCCGGTGAGCGTCAGCCGGGTGCCCCGGGCCAGTTCCATGGCCAGGTGCAGGTACGGCATGTCGGCCCGCCAGTTCGCCGCCTCGGCCTGCACCCGGTCGATCGCCGCGGCGTTGGCCAGGAACCGGCCCCGCGCCGCGTCGGCATGGGCGACGGTGGACCGGGCCAGCTCCCGGGCCGCGACGCCGGCCGCCGGATGGTCCAGCACCGACCGGCTGATCCGCACCGCGGTGTCGACGTCCAGGCCGTGTAGCCGCATGATCGCCTCGAAGGCGCGCAGCCGGGCCCGGTGGCCGGGGTCGGCCAGGGTGTGACCGGCCGCCGCGAGGGTGTCCACCGTGGACTGCCGACTCAGGCCCCAGTAGCCGACCATCCCGTGCACGGTCAGCCAGCGGCACCGCCGCTCCTCCGAGACGACGTCGTCGGCCACCCCGTCGAGCACGTCGACGGCCTCCGCCGGCCGGTCGCCGAACATCAGCAGGGTGGCGAGCAGCTCGGCCGCGGGGAAGCCGCCGTCGGCGTCGAGCGCGGCCCGCGCCAGCCGGGTGGCCAGCGGCACGTCGTACCGGGTGAACGCCTGACCGGCCGCGTCGAGCAGCAGCGCCGGGTCCTGGGCGGTGCCGGAGTTCAACCGCCACACCGCCACCCGCAGCAGGTCACCGCGGCGGCGGGCACCGACCCGTTCCAGCCGCTCGGCGAGCTGGGCCTGGAGGCGACGGGTCCGGCTGACCGGGCACCGCCGGCGGATCACCTCACCGTAGAGCGGGTGGGCGAGCCGCGCGTCGGCCCGCCGGCCGCCCGCACCCACGCTGATCAGGCCACGCTCCTCGGCCGCCTCCACGTCGGCCGGGTCGGCAGCCTGTTCGAGCAGGTGCAGGCCGAGGGGTTCGCCGAAGGCGACCAGCTCGACCACGGTCCGGACACCGGGCTCCAGCCGCCCGATCCGGGTGTCGACGAGGTCGGTGAGGCTGGGGGCCAGTTCGAGTCGCCCGGTCCACCGCCAGAGTCCGTAGCTGCGGACCAGCTCGCCTCCGGCGGAGGCGGCCAGCACCAGCTCGCGGAGCAGCAGCGGGTTGCCGGCGGAGAGCCGGAACAGCCGTTCGGCGGTGCCGGCGTCGACCGGCCCGGTCAGGATGGCGGCGAGCAGGTCGGTGGTGTCGGCCGGCCCGAGCGGGGCCAGTTCGGTGTGTTCGACCAGGTCGTCGGTCCACAGTGCCCGGACGGGCAGCGGGATCTGCTCGCCGCTGCGCAGCGTCCCCAGCACTGTGGTGTTCTCCGCGCGGGCGAGCAGGTGGACCAGGGCCGCCGACGGGGGGTCGAGCAGGTGGGCGTCGTCGATGGCGAGCACGATGCGCCGCCCGGCGGCCTGTTCCCGCAGCACGTCGACCCCCCAGCGCAGCACGCCGGCGGGGGAGAGGCCGGCCGGCTGCTCGGCCGGCAGCACCGGGGCGAGCCCGCCGAAGGGCAGCGCCGAGGTGGCGGTGCTGGCCGCGACGAACGACAGCGCGTACCGGTCGGGGGAAGGGCGGCCACCCCCTCCCGCAGCAGCCGGCTCTTGCCGATGCCGGCGCTGCCGCTGACGAAGAGCCCGCGCCCCCGGCCCTCGCGCACCGCGGCCCGCAGCCGGGTGAGTTCATCCGTACGGCCGACGAAACCCCACCGACTCATCCGGGCAGCATATCGATGCAATTCGGTGCGGAGGTACCCGGTCACACGCTGGAGTGGAGTAGGCCCGTGTCCGACACTGAGTATCCGCGTCGGGCCGGTGCGGTATGCGCGCCGTGCCGCCCGGGCCGGGCGGGTACGCGCGTCCCTCCGCCGATCGTCACCGGCCCGGTCGCCCCGCCCGGGTGCCCGGCGTCCGGATGGGCCGGGTCGCCGGCGCGGGGTCGCCGCGGCATCCGTGTTCCGCCGGTTTCCGCAGCTCGGGTGGGTGATCGGAGCTGTCCCGGCGTTCCGGTTCATCGAATCCCCGCTTCCGGTGGCACCATGGGGGCATGGCGGCTCCACAGGTAGCACCGGTCGAGACGCCGGACACCGACGAGGTGCCGGTCGCGGACCGGCAGTGGGTGACGATCGTCTGGGACGACCCGGTCAATCTCATGACGTACGTGACCTGGGTCTTCCAGAAGCTGTTCGGTTACAGCCGGGAGAAGGCCGAGAAGCTGATGCTGGACGTGCACCACAAGGGCCGGGCCGTGGTGTCCAGCGGCGCCCGGGAGCGGATGGAGCACGACGCGGCCCAGTTGCACGCGTACGGCCTCTGGGCGACGGTGGACAGGTCGTGAGCGTGAGGAGTGAGCCGGGTTTGCGAGCCCCGCAGTCGCGAACGGAGACCGCCCGGTGAGCATGTTCCGTCGTCAGGGCGACCGGTACGTGGCGACCTTCGCCGTGGACGAGGCGCGGGTGCTGCGAAAGGTCGCCGGTGAGGTGGTCGGGCTGCTCACCGACGGCTTCGACCCGGCCGACCCGGTCGTCGGCCGGCTTTTTCCCGAGGCGTACCCGGACGACCCGGCGGGCACCGCGGAGTTCCGCCGCTACACCGAGGGCGACCTGAAGACCGCCAAGATCGACCAGGCCGGCGCGGTGCTCGCCGCGCTGCCCGAATCCGCCGGTGGCGAGGTGCGGCTGGACGCCGAGGCGGCCGAGGCGTGGCTGCGGGCGCTCAACGACGCCCGGCTCGCGATGGGCGTCCGGTTGGAGATCAAGGACGGCACTGACCTGGGCGAGGAGCTCGACGACGCGGTCGCCGAGGACCCTACCTCGTCCCGGGTGTTCCAACTGTCGGTCTACGCCTACCTCGGCTATCTCCAGGAATCCCTGCTCAACGCCCTGATCGACTGAACTGTGACGGCCGCCGCCTCGCCGGTTGCCGGCAACGGGCGCTAGGCTGGGTCACGTGCTGAGCATCGACCGGTCGATCGTCGAGGCGATCGTCGCCCACGCGCGCCGGGACCACCCGGACGAGGCGTGTGGGGTGGTCGCCGGACCCGTCGGCGGCGACACCCCGACCCGGCACATCCCGATGGACAATGCGGCCCGCTCGATGACGTTCTACGAGTTCGACTCGATGGAGCACCTGCGGGTGTGGCGGGAGATGGACGACCGCGACGAGGAGCCGGTCGTCATCTACCACTCGCACACCGCCACCGAGGCGTACCCGTCCCGCACGGACGTGGCCTTCGCCGGTGAGCCGGGCGCGCACTACCTGCTGGTCTCCACCCGCGAGCCGGACACCGAGGAGATCCGGTCGTTCCGGATCGTCGACGGCGTGGTGACCGAGGAGCCGGTGCGGATCGTGGATGCCGGGGTGGACCCGCACGCGGTCCAGTCCTACATGTTCGGGCAGAGCCCGGCGACGGTCGACTACGAGTGTTCCGGCAGCTGATCCCCAGCTCCGCACACCCTTTCCGTCCGGCACCGAGGCACACCCGACCAAGGAGTACGTCATGGCCATCGAGGTTCGCATCCCCACCATCCTGCGCAGCTACACCGGCGGCGCGAAGGTCGTCGAGGGCTCCGGGGACACCCTGGGCGACCTGCTCACCGACCTGGACTCGCGGCACGCCGGCCTGAAGGGCCGGCTGGTCACCGACGCCGGCGCGCTGCACCGCTTCGTCAACGTCTACGTCAACGACGAGGACGTCCGGTTCCTCGGCGCGCTGGACGCCAAGCTCAACGACGGTGACAGCGTGACCGTCCTGCCGGCCGTCGCCGGTGGCGCGTTCGGCTTCGTCGCCGCCCGCTGAGGGCGGGCGTCATGACGCGGTACGACAGCCTGCTCGACGCCTGCGGCGGCACCCCCCTGGTGGGGCTGCCCCGGCTCTCGCCGACGGTGCCCGACGGGGCGCCGCCGGTGCGGCTCTGGGCCAAGCTGGAGGACCGGAACCCGACCGGCAGCATCAAGGACCGCGCGGCCCTGTTCATGGTCCGGGCGGCGGAGCAGGCCGGCCGCCTCCGGGCCGGCGACACCATCCTGGAGCCGACCAGCGGCAACACCGGCATCTCGCTGGCGATGGTGGCCAAGCTGCGCGGCTACCGGCTGGTCTGCGTGATGCCGGAGAACGTCTCCACCGAACGCGTCCAGCTCCTCCGGATGTACGGCGCGGAGATCATCTTCTCGCCGGCGGCGGGCGGCTCGAACCAGGCGGTCGCCACCGCGAAGCAGATCGCCACCGAACACCCCGACTGGGTGATGCTCTACCAGTACGGCAACGAGGCCAACGCGCGGGCGCACTACGAGACCACCGGCCCGGAGCTGCTGCACGACCTCCCCACCATCACGCACTTCGTGGCGGGCCTGGGCACCACCGGCACCCTGATGGGCACCGGACGGTTCCTGCGGGAGAAGGTCGAGGGCATCCAGGTGGTGGCGGCCGAGCCCCGCTACGGCGAGCTGGTCTACGGGCTGCGCAACATCGACGAGGGTTACGTCCCCGAGCTGTACGACGCGACGGTACTCAACCGGCGCTTCTCCGTCGGCACCCGGGACGCGGTGCTGCGGACCCGGCAGCTGGTGGAGGTGGAGGGGATCTTCGCCGGCTTCTCCACCGGGGCGATCCTGCACGCCGCCCTGGCCGTGGCCCACGAGGCGGTGCGGGACGGCCGCCGGGCCGACGTCGCGTTCGTGGTCTGCGACGGCGGCTGGAAGTACCTCTCCACCGGGGCGTACGGCGGCACGCTCGCCGACGCCGAGGACGCCCTGGAAGGGCAGCTCTGGGCGTGACCCGCCGGAGGCCCGGTCGACGGACCGTCGACCGGGTCGCTCCGTGGGTGTCACGTTGGTGACAACTTCCAGAAGATGATTCTTGCCCCGCCGTCGCTGCGCGTAGGCTGCGCACCGTGGCGTACGCGTCGGTTGAGATCATCAGCCTACCTGGCCCCGGCGTGTCGACTACCTATCGTAATTGTGGGGCGACTGGATGCGGCTGACCGTCCTGGGCTGTGCGGGGAGCTTCCCCGGTCCCGAGTCCCCCTGCTCGGCCTACCTCGTCGAGGCGCAGGGCTTCCGGCTGCTGGTCGACTTCGGGTCCGGCTCGCTGTCCACCCTTCAACGCTATGCCGGGCTGCACGCCCCGGACGCCATTCTCCTGACGCACCTGCACTGCGACCACATCCTCGACGCGGCGTCGTACGTGGTCGTGAGGCGGTACGCCCCGGACGGCCCCTACCCGGCGCTGCCGGTCTACGCGCCCCCGGGCGCCCCGGACCGGCTCGCCACCGCCTACGGCCAGGACGGCGCCGACGTGGAGGACGTCTACCAGTTCTACGGCCTCCAGCCGGGTACCTTCCCGATCGGCCCGTTCACCGTCACCGTCGACCGGGTGAACCATCCGGTCGAGACGTACGGGGTGCGGCTGGAGCACGAGGGCCGGGTGCTCTGCTACTCCTCCGACACCGCCCCCTGTGACGCGTTGCTGCGGCTCGCCCAGGACGCCGACGTCTTCCTCTGCGAGGCCAGTTACCTCGACGGGGTGGACAATCCCCCGGATCTGCACCTGACCGGTCGGGAGGCCGGCGAGGCGGCCACCAAGGCCGGGGTGGGCCGGCTGCTGCTGACCCACCTGGTGGTGGCCTGGGGCAGCGAGTCGCACACCATCGCGGCGGCAGCCGGGGCGTACACCGGTCCGCTGGAAGTGGTCCGGGCCGGCGCCAGCTACGAGATCTGACCCGGCCCCACCGCCGCCGGGAGACCGCGGCACGACGCGATCGCGGCACCGCATAGGGTGCAGGGATGGCACGACCTGACGGGCGTCGACCCGACCAACTCCGACCGGTGACGTTGACCCGGGGCTGGAGCACCCACCCGGAGGGCTCGGTGCTCGTCGAGTTCGGCGGCACCCGGGTGCTCTGCACGGCCAGCGTCACCGAGGGCGTGCCGCGCTGGCGCAAGGGCTCCGGGCTCGGCTGGGTCACCGCCGAGTACGCGATGCTGCCCCGGGCCACCAACACCCGCTCCGACCGGGAGAGCGTCCGCGGCAAGATCGGCGGGCGGACCCACGAGATCTCCCGGCTGATCGGCCGCAGCCTGCGCGCCTGCGTCGACCTCAAGGCGCTCGGCGAGAACTCGATCGTGCTCGACTGCGACGTGCTCCAGGCCGACGGCGGCACCCGTACCGCCTCGATCACCGGCGCGTACGTGGCCCTCTACGACGCGGTGAGCTGGCTGGCCGCCCGCAAGTCGCTGGCCGGCAAGCCGGAGAGGGTGATGCACCGGTCGGTGTCCGCGGTCAGCGTCGGCATCGTCGCGGGCGAGCCGCTGCTGGACCTCTGCTACGTCGAGGACGTGGCCGCCGAGGTGGACATGAACGTCGTCTGCACCGGCGAGGGCGACTTCGTTGAGGTGCAGGGCACCGGGGAGGACGGGGTCTTCTCCCGGGCGCAGCTCGACGCGCTGCTGGACGTCGCGTCGTTGGGCTGTCTGGAACTGGCCGAGGCCCAGCGGAAGGCGCTCGCATCATGAACAAGGTCCTGCTCGCCACCCGGAACCGTAAGAAGCTGGTCGAGCTCCAGCGCATCCTCGACGGCGCGCTCGGCGCGCACCGGATCGCCCTGCTCGGCCTGGATGATGTCGAGGAGTACCCGGAGCTACCGGAGACCGGCCTCACCTTCGGCGAGAACGCCCTGATCAAGGCGCGGGAGGGCTGCCGGCGGACCGGCCTGCCCACCATCGCCGACGACTCCGGCATCGCGGTCGACGCGCTCAACGGCATGCCGGGGGTGTTCAGCGCCCGTTGGGCCGGCCGGCACGGCGACGACCGGGCCAACCTTCAGCTGGTGCTGGACCAGATCGCCGACCTGCCCGACGAGCACCGGGGCGCGGCCTTCGTCTGCACCGTCGCGCTGGTGCTGCCCGGTGGCAAGGAGCACCTGGTCGACGGCCGCCAGCCCGGCCGGCTGCTGCGCGCCCCGCGCGGCGACGGCGGCTTCGGGTACGATCCGATCTTCGTCGGCGACGGCCAGGAGCGGACCAACGCGGAGCTGACCCCGCAGGAGAAGGACGCGATCAGCCACCGGGGCAAGGCGCTGCGCGAGTTGGCGAAGCTGGCCGCCAAGGTGCTGCCCGCCACCTGACCGGCCCGCGCCTCGTCCCGGCCCGCTCCTCGTTCCCGGCCCGCTCCTCGTCCCGGCCCGCGCCTCGTTCCCGGCCCCGCCCGCGTCCCCGTGGGCGGGGCGCCTGTCGGCGCGCCGGCTCACGAACGGCCCTGCCTGTCGGCTGCCCGGCGTGAACGGCTCGGCGCTGTCGGCATCCAGCACGTCTGGTTGCCCGGGGCGTGGGCGGCATGGCTCCGTGCCTGTCCTACCCGCCTGCGGTCGTCCCGGATGCGCGCCCTGCCCGCGAGGACATGCTCCTTTTCCGTCTAGCCCCGACACTCGACGTCAGGCCCCATCTGCTCACCAACGGTAATCATCCAACCGGCAGCACAGTACGACATCCGCATCCTTTGCTCTGCTGCCCTTCGGGCGACGCGCACGAAGAGTCACTGGGCCTTCTAGGGGTGAATCAGGGAGTGGCCTTTATTCTTGCTGGTGAGAGCGATGTCGCCTCCGTGGCAGCAGAGCAAAGGATGGTGGTGGGGATTAGTGGGGTAGCAGCTTCGACTACTTTTGGTGATGCTGTTGGGTCGGGGGGCGTTATCACGGAAGGTGATGGGATTGGCGGGGTGGGCTTCGGGAGTGCCGAGCGCGGGCACAGCTCAGGGCTGTGATGGGCGCGCGATGGCGGTGGACCTGCCGGGGCAAGGACCTGCGCCCCGACGGGCCGCCGCGGGGGCGACGGGCTGTCGCGGGGACGACGGGTCGGCCGGGGGCGGTGGGTCGGCCGGGGGCGGTGGGTCGGCCGGGGCAGTGGGTCGGCCGGGGGCGGTGGGCGGAGAGGGCGCAAGAGCCCGGGAAGGGAAGTCAGCCCAGGGGGCCGACCTCCCGTTCGATGGCGGCACGCAGGTCGGGCCCGGCGAGCACGGCACGGGCCGCTTCCATCACCGGGGCGAGGAAGACATCGGGACCGGGTTCGCCGGCCGCACCGCCGAGCGCCGCCACGGCGGCCCGTCCGGCCGGGGACGGCTCCAGCGGCGCCCGCAGCTGTAGCCCCCGGACGGCCGCCAGCAGCTCCACGGCGAGCAGGCTGGTCAGGTTGTCCAGCACGGTACGCAGCTTCTTCGCCCCCGCCCACCCCATCGAGACGTGATCCTCCTGCATGCCGCTGGTCGGCAACGAGTCGACCGAGGCGGGCGCGGCCAGCCGGCGGTTCTCCGCGACGATCCCGGCGGCGGTGTACTGGGCGATCATCAGCCCGGAGTTGACTCCCGCGTCGGGCGACAGGAACGCCGGCAGCTCCCGGTTGCGGGTCACGTCGAGCAGCCGGTCCACCCGCCGTTCGGCGATCGCCCCCACCTCGGCGGCGGCGATGGCCAGGTAGTCGGCGGCGAAGCCGAGCGGAGCGCCGTGGAAGTTGCCGGTCGACTCGACCCGGCCGTCCGGCAGCACCACCGGGTTGTCCACCACCGAGACCAGCTCCCGGCCGGCCACCGTCGCCACGAAGTCCAGGGTGTCCCGGGCCGCCCCGGCCACCTGCGGGGCACACCGCATCGAGTACGCGTCCTGCACCGCGTGCGCCAGGTCGTCACGGTGCGAGTCCATCACCCGGGAGTCCTGCAGCAGCCGGTGGATGTTCGCCGCCGACGCGGCCTGCCCCGGGTGCGGCCGGATGGCGTGCAGCTCCGGTAGGAACGGCCGTTCCGAGCCGAGCATCGCCTCGATGGCCAGCGCGGCGGTCACGTCGGCCATGGTGAACAGGTGCCGGGCGTCCGCGACGGCCAGCAGCAGCATGCCGAGCATGCCGTCGGTGCCGTTGATCAGCGCCAGCCCCTCCTTGGCGGCCAACGCCACCGGGGTCAGCCCGGCGGCGCGCAGCGCGTCGGCGGCGCCGACCCGCTCCCCGGCCGGGCCGAGCACCCAGCCCTCGCCGAGCAGCACCAGCGCGCAGTGCGCCAGCGGCGCCAGGTCACCGGACGCGCCGAGCGACCCGTGCTCCGGCACCCACGGGGTGACGTCGGCGTTGAGCAGGTCGACCAGCGCCTGCGCGACCAGCGGTCGGACCCCGGAGCGGCCCAGCGCCAGCGAACGGACCCGCAGCAGGATCATCGCCCGGACCACCTCGCGGGGCATCGGGGTGCCCACCCCGGCGGCGTGCGAGCGGATCAGCGCGTGCTGCAACTCGGCCCGCCGCTGCGGGGCGACGAAGGTGTTCGCCAGCGCCCCGAAGCCGGTGGAGACGCCGTACACCGGACGGCCGGCGGCCTCGATGCCGTCCACGATGGACCGGCTGGCGACCATCGCGTCGACGGCGGCCGGGGCGAGCGCGACCCCGGCGTCGCCGCGCGCCACGGCGAGCACGTCGGCGGGGGTGATCCCGGTGGGCTGGACGGTCACAGTCGACATTGCGGCACTCCGTTGTGCAGGACCTGGCGGACCAGTGGGACACCCGGCCGGTAGGCCAGGTGCAGGTGAGAGGGGGCGTCGAGGATCATCAGGTCGGCCCGTACGCCGGGGCGCAGCAGCCCGACGTCGGCGCGGCGCAACGCCCGGGCGCCGCCGGCCGTCGCGGCCCAGACCGCCTCCGCCGGGGTCATCCGCATCTCACGGACGGCCAGCGCGACGCAGAACGGCATCGACGAGGTGTACGACGATCCGGGGTTGCAGTCGGTGGCCAGCGCCACGGTCACCCCCGCGTCGAGCAGCCGCCGGGCGTCCGGGTACGGCGACCGGGTGGAGAACTCCGCCCCCGGCAGCAGGGTCGCCACGGTCGGATCGTCGGCGTCTGCCGCACCGGCCAGCGCGTCGACGTCGGCGTCGGACAGGTGGGTGCAGTGGTCGACGCTGGCCGCCCCCAACTCCACCCCGAGCCGCACCCCCGGCCCCGGGCCGAGCTGGTTGGCGTGCAGCCGCAGGCCCAGCCCGGCGGCCTGCCCGACGGTGAGGATCGCCCGCGCGTGGTCGGCGTCGAACGCGCCCCGCTCGCAGAACACGTCCACCCAGCGGGCGTACGGCGCGGCGGCGGTGAGCATCGGCCCGCAGACCAGCCCCACGTAGTCGTCGGGCCGGCCGGCGTACTCGGCAGGGACGACGTGCGCGCCGAGGAAGGTGGTCTCGGCGGTCACCTCGGCGGCGATCCGCAGCGAGCGGGCCTCGTCGGCGACGGTCAGGCCGTACCCACTCTTGATCTCCATGGTGGTGGTGCCCTGCCGCATCGCCTCCTCGCGCAGCCGCCCCACGGTGTCCCGCAGGTCGTCGTCGGAGGCCGCCCGGGTCGAGCCGACCGTGGTCCGGATGCCGCCCCCGGTGTACGGCTCGCCGGCCATCCGGGCCGCGAACTCGGCCGCCCGGTCCCCGGCGAAGACCAGGTGGGCGTGGCTGTCGACGAACCCGGGCAGCACCGCGCCGCCCTCGGCGTCGATCCGCCGGTCGGCGGCCGGCGCGTACCGGGCCGGCCCGATCCAGACCACCCGGCCCGCCTCCACCAGCAGGGCGACCCCGCGCCGCAGGCCCAGCGGCCCCTCCCCGCCGGCCGCCGGCACGTTGGTGACCAGCTCGCCGATGTTGTCGACCAGCAGACTGCTCACGACACACCGCCCGCCGTCGGCCGCGGCAGGCCGACCGCCGCCGGCCCGGTACGGCTAGGCACCGGTCACCGCCGCGATTGCCGCGCTCAGCTCCGCCGGCACGTCCACGGTCAGGTGCCGGCCGTCGCGCACCACCTGCCGCCCGTCGACCACCACCTGGTCGACGTCGGCGGCGGTGGCCGCGAAGAACACCCCGACCGGCGGCACCCCGGCGGTACGCGGGCTGTCCAGCCGGACGGTGACCAGGTCGGCGCGTTCCCCGACGGCCAGCCGGCCGGCGTCGGACCAGCCCAGCGCGGCGTGCCCGGCGACGGTGGCCGCGTCGCGCAGCGCGGCGGCGGTGAAGTGCCCGCGCCGCCGGGTACGCAGCCGCTCGTCCAGCTCCACCGCGCGGGCCTCCTCGAACAGGTCGACCACGGCGTGACTGTCGCTGCCCAGGCTCAACGGGATGCCGGCGTCGGCCATCAACCGGGCCGGCCCGATCCCGTCGGCCAGGTCCCGCTCGGTGGTGGGGCACAGGCACACCCCGGTCCGGTGCCCGCCCAGCAGGGCCAGGTCGGCGCTGGTGGGATGGGTGGCGTGCACGGCCGTGACGTCCGGGCCGAGCACGCCGCGGTCGGCGAGCAGCCCGGTCGGGGTACGCCCGTGCACCGACCGGCAGGCGTCGTTCTCGGCGGGCTGCTCCGACAGGTGCACGTGCAGCGGGACACCCTGCCGGTAGGCCCAGCCGGCGACGGTGGCGAGCTGCTCCGCCGGCACCGCGCGCACCGAGTGGACGGCCGCCCCGCGCAGCACGTGCGCCCCGGCCGGGCGGAACCCGTCGACCCGCTCCGCCCAGCGCCGCGCGTCCCCGTCACCGAAGCGCCGCTGCGCCCCCACCAACGGGTCGCCGGCCACCGAGGCGGTCAGGTAACAGGCGTCCAGCAGGGTGATCCGGATGCCGGCCTGCGCCGCCGCCTCGACCAGCGCCGCGCCCATCGCGTTCGGGTCGTCGTACGGCCGGCCGTCGGGGCCGTGGTGCAGGTAGTGGAACTCGCCCACGCAGGTGATCCCGGCCAGCGCCATCTCGGCGTACGCGGCCCTGGCCAGGGCCAGGTAGGAGTCGGGGTCGAGCCGACCGGCGACGTCGTACATCACGTCCCGCCAGCTCCAGAAGTCACCCCGACCGCCGTGGGTACGCCCGCGCAGCGCCCGGTGGAAGGCGTGCGAGTGGGCGTTGGCGAGGCCGGGCAGGGTGAGGCCGGGCAGCCGTACCGCGTCGGCCAGCACCTCGACCCCGGCGGGCGGGGTCGCCTCCCGGGCCAGCGGGGTGACGGCGGTGAACCGGCCGTCCTCGGCCTCGATCAGCACGTCCGGGGTGGGCGCGGCGTGATCGGGCAGCCACGCCTGCTCGGCCAACCAGCGGGTCAGCGGCATGCCAGCTCCTCCAGCACCCGGGCCAGCGCGACCACCCCGGCCGCGCAGTCGTCGTCGGTGGCCGACTCGGCGGGGGAGTGCGACACCCCGGTCGGGTTGCGGACGAACAGCATCGCGGTGGGCAGCCGCGCGGCGAGCACCCCGGCGTCGTGGCCGGCCCCGGTGGGCAGCACCGGCGCGGCCAGCAGGTCCGCCAACCGGTCGGTCAGCCCGCCGTCGAAGGTGACCAGCGGGGTGGCCGACTCCGGGGTCACGGTCAGCTCGGTGCCGTCCCGGCGGGCGCGTTCGGCCGCCTTGGCATGCACCGCCTCGACCAGTTCGCGCAGGGTCTCCGGTGTGGCGGCGCGGGCGTCCAGCCAGCAGGTCACCGTCGACGGGACCGCGTTGGTGGCGTTGGGTTCCACCGCGACCCGGCCCACCGTGGCGTGCGCGCCGCGCAACCGGGCCTCCTTGTTCGCCGCCAGCACGGTGAACGCGAAGGTGAGCATCGGGTCGCGGCGGTCGGCCATCCGGGTCGTACCGGCGTGGTTGCCCTCGCCGCGCAGCTCGAAGCGCCACCGGCCGTGCGGCCAGATGGCGCTCGCCACCCCGACCGGCGCACCGGCGTCGACCAGCGCCCGCCCCTGCTCGACGTGCAGCTCCACGAAGGCGGCGAACCGGTCGGCCAGCGCCGGGTCGGCCCCCGCCGGGCGGGCACCCAGCGCGTCGGCGAAGCTCACCCCGGCGGCATCGCGCAGCCCGGCCGCGCGGTCCGGGTCGATCTCGCCGGTGAGCAGCCGCGACCCCAGACACGGTACGCCGAACCGGGCGCCCTCCTCCTCGACGAACGCGGCGACCACCACCGGCCGGACCGGATCGGCCCCGGTGGCCCGCAGCTCGTCCACGGCGAGGAACGCGCTGACGACGCCGAGCGGCCCGTCGTACGCCCCGCCGTGCGGCACCGAGTCGAGGTGGCTGCCGGTGAGCACCGCCGCGGTGCCGACCCGCCCGTCGGTGTTCGGGTCGCCGTTGTCCGGCTCGCCCCACCAGGCGAACAGGTTGCCGTTGCCGTCCTCGCTGACCGGCATGCCCCGCAGGTCGGCCTGTGCCCGGAACCACTCCCGTAGCCGCAGCTCCGGTGCGGTCAGCGCGTACCGCAGGTAGCCGCCGCTGTCGGCGTCCCGGCCGACCGGCGCGATCTCGTCCCACAACTCCCGGAACCTCACGGAGCTTCTCCATTGTTCGTGACTGCGGTGCTCCGCTGCGCTGCGCTCCTCGCACTCACGGGGTTCCTCCGTTGTTCGTGACTGCGGTGCTCCGCTGCGCTGCGCTCCTCGCACTCACGCGTGCCCCTCCGCCATGGGGATGCGGACGTCGGTGCGCCCGGCGACGTCGCGGGCGGTGTCGTAGCCGGCGTCGACGTGCCGGATGACGCCCATCGCCGGGTCGTTGGTGAGCACCCGTTCGATCTTCTGCCCGGCCAGCGCGGTGCCGTCGGCGACGCAGACCTGACCGGCGTGCAGCGACCGGCCGATGCCCACCCCACCGCCGTGGTGCAGCGACACCCAGGAAGCCCCGCTGGCGGTGTTGACCAGCGCGTTGAGCAGCGGCCAGTCGGCGATCGCGTCGGACCCGTCGGCCATCGCCTCGGTCTCCCGGTACGGGCTGGCGACGCTGCCGCAGTCCAGGTGGTCCCGGCCGATCACGACCGGCGCGGACAGCTCCCCGGCGGCGACCATCTCGTTGAAGCGCACCCCGGCGACGTCCCGCTCGCCGTAGCCCAGCCAGCAGATCCGGGCCGGCAGACCCTGGAAGGCGACCCGTTCGCCGGCCAGCCGCATCCACCGGGCCAGCGACTCGTTCTCCGGGAACAGGTCGAGGATGGCCCGGTCGGTGGCGGCGATGTCGGCCGGGTCGCCGGAGAGCGCCGCCCAGCGGAACGGCCCCCTGCCCTCGCAGAACAGCGGCCGGATGTACGCCGGCACGAAGCCGGGGAAGTCGAACGCCCGCGCGTACCCGCCGAGCTGCGCCTCGCCCCGGATCGAGTTGCCGTAGTCGAACACCTCCGCGCCCGCGTCGAGGAAGCCCACCATCGCCTCGACGTGCTTCGCCATCGACGCCCGCGCCCGGTCGGTGAACTCGGCCGGCTTGGCCTGCGCGTAGTCCCGGGCGTCGGCCAGCTCCACCCCCTCCGGCAGGTACGACAGCGGGTCGTGCGCGCTGGTCTGGTCGGTCACCACGTCGACGGCGACGCCCTGGCGCAGCAGCTCGGGAAAGACGGTGGCGGCGTTGCCGACCACGCCGACACTCAGCGCCCGGCGGTCCCGCTTCGCGGCCAGCACCCGGGCGACGGCGTCGTCGAGCGAGTCGGCGACCTCGTCGAGGTAGCGGTCGTGCACCCGCCGGTCGAGCCGGGTCCGGTCCACGTCCACGATCAGGCACACCCCGTCGTTCATGGTGACCGCGAGGGGCTGCGCCCCGCCCATCCCGCCGCAGCCGGCGGTGAGGGTCAGCGTCCCGGCGAGGCTGCCGCCGAAGCGCTTCGCGGCCACCGCGGCGAACGTCTCGTAGGTGCCCTGGAGGATGCCCTGGGTGCCGATGTAGATCCACGAGCCGGCGGTCATCTGCCCGTACATGGTCAGGCCGAGCGACTCCAGCCGGCGGAACTCCGGCCAGGTGGCCCAGTCGCCGACCAGGTTGGAGTTGGCCAGCAGCACCCGGGGCGCCCACTCGTGGGTACGCAGCACCCCGACCGGGCGGCCCGACTGCACCAGCATCGTCTCGTCGTCGCGCAGCTCGGTGAGGGTGCGTACCAGCGCGTGGTACGACGGCCAGTCCCGGGCCGCCTTCCCGGTGCCGCCGTAGACCACCAGGTCGTCGGGGCGTTCGGCCACCTCCGGGTCGAGGTTGTTCATCAGCATCCGCAGGGCGGCCTCCTGCGGCCACCCCTTGGCGGTACGGGTGGTGCCGCGGGCGGCACGGACGGGCTGGTGCATGGCGTACTCCTCTCAGTCGAGGAACAACTGACGACGGGCGGCGGACGACTCGAACGCCTCCAGGCGGCGCTGGGTCTGGATCGGGGCGGCGTCACAGATCGCCTGGAGCACCACCATCGCCAGGGTCATCGGAGCGGTGTGCAGGTCGAAGACGAGGTCGGTGCCGACGGCGGCGGGGAGCACCAGCTCGGCGTACTCGGTGGCGGGGCTGACCGGGGAGTCGGTGATCGCGACGACGGTGAGGCCGGCGTCGCGGGCGGCCCGCAGCGCGTCGAGGGTCTCCCGGGGGTAGCGGGGCAGCACGAAGGCGAGCAGCGCGTCCGCCCCGGCCGAGGCGGCCTGTTCGAGGCGGTCGGTGAGCAGGCTGCCGCCGTCGTCGAGGACCCGCACGTCGGGGAGCACCTTGGCGGCGAAGTAGGCGAAGTAGGCGGCCAGCGGCCCGGCGGCCCGTAGCCCGAGCACCGGCAGCGGGCGGCTCGCCGCGAGCAGCCGGCCGGCGGTGGCGATCCGGTCCCGGTCGGCCAGTTCGCCGGCCAGCCGCTCCAGGTTGGCCATCTCGGCGCGTACCGCGAGTTGCAGTTCGTTGTCGTCGTCGGGGCGACCGTCGGGGCCGACGGCGGTCAGCTCGCGCAGCCGGCGGCGCAGCGCGGGGTAGCCGTCGTGGCCGAGCGCCACGGCGAACCGGGTCACCGACGGCTGGCTGACCCCGGCCAGCTCGGCCACCTCGGCCGCCGACAGGTAGGCCACGGTGGCCGCGTGCTGCACCAGGCAGTGCGCGATGCGCCGCTGGGTGGGGGTGAGCCGGACGCCGTGGAACAGGTCGAGCAGCCTGTCCGGTGGCGCGGCGACGGCTCCTTCATTCATGCCGAGACTCTATGCATGAAATATTTCAGGAGCAAGAAGTCGCCCCGCCGGGTTGCCCTCCGCCGTCCGGTCCGGCGGGCCTGTGTCGACGGCTCAGCGGGCGGCGCGGACGATCTCGGCGGTGGCGTCCCGGCGGACCGCGTCGTAGAACTCCCGGGACCTCCGCTCGTCGGCGAAGACCACGCTCTCGCTGCCCACCCGGCCGGTGCCCCGGGACGGGCTGGTGACGAAGGTGAGGTTGCCGCCCCGCAGGCCGCGCAGCTCGGTCGCCAGCTCCAGCAGCGACATCTCCCGGTCGACGGAGACCGACGCCGAGGCGGCCCGGACGAAGTCGTCGAGCTTCCCCGGGCTGGTCAGGAGGCCCCCGGTGGCCGCCTTGTCGAGGATCGCCCGGATCACCTGCTGCTGGTGCCGGATCCGGGCGAAGTCGCCGTCCGGAAACTGCTTGCGCTGCCGGGAGTAGTCCAGCGCCGTTGCGCCGTCCATCGTCTGCCGGCCGGCCGGGAAGGTGCGCAGCGGCGGGTGGATCGAGGTGAAGCGGTGGTCGACGGTGATGTCGACCCCGCCCAGCGCGTCGATGATCTCCTGGAAGCCGGCGAAGTCGAGCACCGCCACGTGGTCGACGTGGACCCCGGTGAACTCCTCGACGGTCTGCACCATCAGCGGGATCCCGCCCCAGGCGAACGCCGCGTTGATCTTCGCGGGCCGGCCGCCGTACCGGCCGTCGGTCGACCGGGGAACGTCGACCCAGGTGTCCCGGGGGATCGAGACGAGTTGCGCGCTCTTCCGATCCCCGGGCAGGTGGGCCAGGATGATCGTGTCGGTCCGGGATCCCCCGGTCCGTTCCGGATCCCGGGAGTCGCTGCCCAGGATCATGATGTTCGTGGCGTCCCGGGCCACCACCGGTGGCCGGCTCTCCGTCGGCACCCCGGTGAAGGCGTCCACCCGCTCGACGTCCTGCTCGACCGAGCGTAGGTAGAGCGCGCCCGCCCCGACCCCGCCCGCCCCGAGCAGGGCCAGCGCCAGCAGCGCCACCAGGGCGATCCGCCAGCCCCGCCGTCGCCGTGGCGACGACGAGGGGGATCCGGCGGTGGCGGGGGCTCCGGCGTTCCCGGGGGAGGCGGCCGGAGTGGTTTCCGAGGATTGTTCGCCTACGGGCATGGCCGCATGTTACTGAGCCGTCACCCAGTCGGGCAGCCCGCGTACGCCCGACCGGGCGCAGCCCGAAAAGCCGCCGTACGCTGGACGTTCAGTCGCTGGTCACCTGCGGCTGGTAGAACCTCGCCGTGGATGCGACGAGACTGCGCCGGGCCATCGCCCGGACCCCGTTGGCGCCGGTGGCCGCCTTCCCCGGACGGCTCGCCCGGGTCGCCCGGTACGACGCGAAGGTGCTGCGCACCTCGGCCAGGTGGCTGGCCACCTCCCGGGAACACCACAACTACACCTACGAGCTGACCCAGCTCAGCCGGCAGCACCTCACCTGGTTCGTCAGCGTGGTCTGCGACGTCCCGGTGGCCCGGGTCCGGGGATACCTCGCCGAGATCAGCGGGGACGCGGTGCTGCGCCGGCACATCGAACAGGCCACCGCCCGGTCCGCCCGGCGCGGCCTGGCCGACCGGCGGGTCCGCTACGCGCGCCGGGTCGGCTGGTACGCGATCGTCCGGGCCACCCGGCCCGCCCACGTCGTCGAGACCGGCACCGACAAGGGGCTCGGCAGCTGTGTCCTCGCCGCCGCCCTGCTGCGCAACGCCGCCGAGGGGCACCCCGGCCGGCTCACCTCGCTGGACGTCAACCCGGAGGCCGGCTACCTGGCCCGCAGCGCGCCCTGGTCCGACGTGGTCGACCTGGTGGTCGGCGACTCGGTCGCCGCGATCGCCGCCCTGGACCGGCCGGTCGACCTGTTCCTGCACGACAGCGACCACAGCCACGCCCACGAACGCCGCGAGTTCGACGCCGTCGAGCCGCAGCTGGCCCCCGGCGCGTTCCTGCTCACCGACAACGTCACCACCACCGGTGTGCTGGCCGAGCACGCCGAACGCACCGGCCGCCGGTTCCTCGCCTACCGGGAGACCCCGCTCGACCACTGGTACCCCGGGGACGGCATCGGCGTCGCCTGGTGACGGGGGCGGTGCACACCGGGGCGGCCGAAGCGGTGCCGGACGGTCGAGGTGTACTCCACCGGTCGGGTCTTGTCCCGGACCGCCCATGGATCGATGATGGCCGAATCGCCACCGTCTATCCAGGAGTCGAGATGCAGGTTCTCCACCATCCCCGGGTGGCCTGGGACATGGCCCGACTGATCGTCTCGGTCGTCCCCGACGACCAGCTCTTCGACTGGATGTGCACCGAACTCGGCGCGCTGTTCGGCGCCGAGCAGGAGCGGTCCCTCCGGGACACCGGGCAGCGGCTCCGGCCGTGGGCGTACACCACGCCCGACGCCGCCGCCGTCGAAGCCGGCCGCTGGCGGGTCCGGCTGGAGGATCTGCTCCGGGTCCGCCCGGAGGCCGCCGAGCCGTTGCGGTCGCTCACCGTGATCGCGTCGGGACTGCACCGCGACCGGATCGGCCGACCGGCTTAGCTTTCCCTTAGCCGGCTTGTCCCGGGTCACCCGGGTCCGGCAGCATCGGTCGGCGTGACCGATGGCAGCGTGCCCGACGAACCACTCGCCGGCTCCGGGCCGGACCGCCGCACCTCCGACGGGCGTCCCGGGCCGGGCCGCCGCCGTGCCCGTACCGGCGGGCGTCGCCGCTGGCTGGCCGCCGGGGGCGTGGCCGCGCTCGCCACCGTGCTCGGGCTGAGTCTCGCGCTGCGCTCCGGGGCCGCCCCCGCCTGCGCCGCCCCGTCCGTCGGGCTGGCCGCGCCGGCCGGCGCCGGGTCGGTCGTCATGGCCGCCGGGCAACCGCTGGCGGCACCACCCACCGGGGGTACGGTCCACCGGGGCAAGGCCACCTTCTACGACTCGAAGGGGGCCGGCGGCAACTGCTCCTACCCGTCCGCCCCGGCCGACCGGCTCTACGCGGCGCTCGGCCCCGGCGAGTACAGCGCCGGCGCGGCCTGCGGCGGGTACCTCGACGTCACCGGCCCCCGGGGCACCGTCCGGGTCCTGATCATGGACCAGTGCCCGGAGTGCGCCCCCGGGCACGTCGACCTGTCCCGCGAGGCGTTCGCCCGGATCGCCGACCCGGTGCAGGGCATCGTCGGTGTCAGCTACCGCGCGGCGGTCGACCCGCCGCTGTCCGGCCCGCTCACCTTCCGGATCAAGGAGGGGGCGTCGCAGTACTGGTTCGCCGTACTGGTCGCCGAGCACGGCAACCCGCTGCGCGCCGTCGAGGTGCGACAGGGCTCCGGCGCCTGGCGCACCGCCGCCCGGCAGGACTTCAACTACTGGCTGATCGACTCCGGGGCGGGGCCCGGCCCGTACGCCGTCCGGGTCACCGACGTCTACGGCCACCGGGTCACCGCCAGCGGCATCACCATGTCCCCCGGCCGGGTCCAGCGCAGCACGGTGAAGATGTACGGCGGCAGCGCCCCGGCTGCGCGGAGCGCCCCGTCCGGCAGGCCGCCGTCGCCACGCGCGAGCGTCACCCCGAGCCGGACAGCCGCCGCCAGCCCGTCGGCGGTGGCCGCCCCCACCTCACCCGCCCCACCGGACGTGGCTGCGGCACCTGTCCCCGCCGCGTCGGCGCAGCCGCTCGCGGGCCGCCCGGTCGACTGCGCCTCCCGGGGCTGACCGCTCGCCGTCCGCCCACTGGCCTCGTGCTCTCCGCCCCGCCGCACCGGCTGCGGCCCACGGGACGGGGTCAGGCGGTGGGGGTGTCCAGGTCGTGCCACATGAGGATCTCGTCGCGGTCGTCGCCGGGTGCCACCCGCAGCGCGCCCGGCAGCCGGCCCACCTCGCGGTAACCGAGCCGGTGGTAGAAGCGCTCCAGGCCCAGCCCGCCGCGCACCGTCACGTGCAGCGCCCGCCAGCCCAGCTCGGGGGCCCGCCGGGCGGCCTCCCGCATCAGGGCCTGCCCGTGGCCGCCCCCCTGAGCGTCGGGATGGACCATCACCCGTTTGAGGACGCCCCAGTGCGCCTTGAGCGGGAACCGGTGGTCGGTGAGGAACAGCACCGCCACCGGCAGGTCGCCGTCGTAGCCGACCAGCAGCCGGTCCGGGCCGTCGGTGACACCGGCGAAGGTCGCTTCGGCGACGGGGCGTACGTCGGCGGTGCCGACCGGGGCGACGAAGCCGACCGCCCCGCCGGCGTTGGTCACGTCGACCCACAGGTCGATGATGCGTTCGCGCAGCTCGGAAGTGAGATCGGGGTCGAGGACGAAGCGCAGGCTCACGCCACTGATCCTCCTGCCACGACCTGCCGTGGACCCGCGATCGTGACGTTCCCGACAGGACGGTGTGGTGCGGGAGAGGGGACTTGAACCCCCACGTCCTTTCGGACAATAGGACCTAAACCTATCGCGTCTGCCATTCCGCCACTCCCGCTCGGGTCAGAGTTTAGAACGTCGCGCGGAAACGGTGGAGAGCCCGGCCCGGCGCAGGACGTTCGAGACCGTCCCGTGGCTGGGCGCGCAGGCGCCGTCCGTCGCCCGCCGGATGAACTCGGCGAGCCTCCGAGGGCCGAGTTCGGGACGGGCCAGGGCGTACCGGACGACGGTCTGGTGGTGCGGATGGTCGCCCGGCGTCCGGCGCGGGGCGGTGACGCTGCCGGTGGTGGCGAGCCGGTGCCGCAGCCGGGAGACGTGGTTGCGGTGGCAGCCGATCCGACGGGCCGCCTCGCTCGGCCCGATGACACCGGCTTCGACCTGCCGGATCACCTCCGCGACCTGCTCGGGCCCGGCTGGCTCGCGACCCTGCGGTGGCGTCGGCGGGTGGTCGGCGACCAGCGTCGGGGTGGACTGGTTGCGCCCGGCGTAGGTCGACGTCTGGCTGTGGCAGTTCGGGCAGAGTATGCGCAGATTGGGTGGCCGGTTGTCGAGGAAGTCGCCATCGAGGTGGTCGACGTGCAGGGTCAGCGGCGCGCCCCGCCAGGTCGGCCCGGTGCCGCACCCCTCGCACTCGTCCGGGACGCCGATGTCGCGCAGCGCGCTCTTGAGCCGTGCCCCCGGCACCCGTCGGGAACCGGCCGGGAGCGGGCGCAGCAGTCGTGTCGACGGGATGCGCCGCGCGGACGGTCGACGGCTCCCGGTCGGACGGCGGGTGAAGTGGGAGGTGTCGATGCCGAAGCGGCGCAGCTGACGGCTGAGGTGGGCGTGCGAGCCCCCGTTGGGGCGGACACCGAGCAGCCTCAGCACGCCGGCGACGGAGTGGGCGGCGGCGGCCGCCTCGGCGAGCACCGGGGGTGGGTATCGGTAGCGGACCACCCACCGACCGTAGTGGCGGGGTGTGACGCGCTCAGTCGAGGCCGAGGTCGCGGCGCAGCTTGGCGACGTGGCCGGTGGCCTTGACGTTGTAGAACGCGTGCTCGATCTTGCCGTCCGGGTCGATGACGAAGGTGGACCGGATCACCCCGGTCACCGTACGGCCGTAGAGCTGCTTCTCGCCGAACGCGCCGTACGCCGTGAGCACCGCCTTGTCGACGTCGGCGACCAGCGGGAAGGTGATCGCGTCACGTTCGCGGAACTTCGCCAGCTTGGCGGGCTTGTCGGGGGAGATGCCGACCACCTCGTAGCCGGCGGCCTGGAGCGAGGCGAGCGAGTCGCGGAAGTCGCAGGCCTGCTTGGTGCAGCCGGGCGTCATCGCGGCCGGGTAGGCGTACAGGATGACCCGGCGACCGCGCAGCGCGGCCAGGGAGAGCGTCTCCCCGGTGTCGGTGGGCAGGGTGAAGTCGGGAGCGGGGTCGCCGGCGGCGAGCCGGTCGGGCGCGGTCATGGCGACGACCCTACCGCCGGGCGGCGACGGGTCGGCCGTCCCGCGCCGGGCCGCCCCGGGGGCGACCGGCGACCGGCCTGGAGGTGAACCGCACATGGCTTGTTGCCGCACCTTGGCAACAACAGACTGCGGGAAATAAGCTGAGCGCGCCGGTCGACTGGAGGTCACGTGGAAACCCTGGCGATGCACATCTCGAACGGGATCATCAACGGTCCCGTCGCGGGCGTCTTCGCGGCCGTGGCGCTGGCCGCCCTGACCTTCTGCGTGCTGCGCGGCCGGCGCGACCTGGACGACCGGCTCGCGCCGATGGCCGGCCTGGTCGCCGCGTTCATCTTCGCCGTCCAGATGCTCAACTTCCCGATCTTCACGGCCGGGGTCTCCGGTCACCTGCTCGGCGGCGCGCTCGCCGCGCTGCTGGTCGGCCCGTGGGTGGGCGCGCTCTGTGTGTCGGTGGTGCTGATCGTGCAGGCCCTGGTCTTCGGCGACGGTGGCGTCGCCATGCTCGGCCTGAACATCACCAACATGGCGCTGCTCGGCACCGCGGCGGCGTACCTGCTGATCGCCGGCCTGCTGCGGGTCCTTCCCCGCACCCCCGCCGGCCTGGCCGTGACGGCCTTCGTCTCGGCGCTGGTCAGCGTGGTGGTCGCGTCCCAGGGCTTCGTCGTGCAGTACTGGCTCGGCGGCACCACCGACCTGGGCGGCAACCTCACCGGCCTGGCCGGCACGATGGCCGGCGTCCACCTGCTGATCGGCATCGGCGAGGGGCTGATCACCGCGACCACGGTCGCCACCGTGGCCAAGGTCCGACCCGATCTGGTGTACGCGCTGCGTGCGCTGAAGCCGGCGACCGCGCCGGCTCCCGTTCCGGCTGTCGGAGGTGTGCGGTGAGGAAGCGTTCCTGGGGGTTCGTGGCGGTCGGCCTGCTGGTCGCCCTGCTGCTGGCCGGGGTGGTCAGCAACTACGCCTCGTCGCACCCGGACGGCCTGGACTCGTCGCTGCTCAAGGGCTGCACGGTGAACGCCGACGACGAGATCACCGGCGGCTCCTGCCCCGCCCGGCAGGCGAGGGACCACGAGCTGGCCGACAGCCCGCTGGCCGACTACGGCATCCGGGGTGTCGACAACGGCTTCCTCTCCACCGGCCTGTCCGGGGTGGTCGGGGTGCTGCTCACCTTCGCCGTCGGCGGCGGCCTGTTCTGGCTGCTGCGTCGCCGTGGCCCGGCCGACACCGACACCCGGGGCGAGCAGGCCGGCGGCACCGCCGACCGGCAGCCCGCGTCCGGCTCCGTCGGCTGACCCGGCGGTACGCCGTGGGAGCCGGACACGCACACGTGCTCTACCGGGACACCCCGTCCCGGGTGCACCGGCTGGCCCCCGAGGTCAAGATCGCCGCGATGGTGCTGTTCACCGTGGCGGTGGTGGCCACCCCGCGCGAGGCGTTCTGGGCCTTCGGCGGGTACGCCCTGTTGGTCGCCGTCGTCGCCGCGCTGGCCCGGGTGGGTCCGCGCTGGCTGCTGCTGCGCGCCACGATCGAGCTGCCGTTCGTGCTCTTCGCCGTCGCCCTGCCGTTCCTCGGTGCCGGGGCGCGGACCGAGTTCGCCGGGCTGAGCCTGTCGGTGGACGGCCTGCACGGGGCGTGGAACATCGTCGCCAAGGGCACCCTGGGGGTGCTGGCGTCACTGCTGCTGGCGGCGACGACCACCACCCGGGACCTGATCGTCGGGCTGGACCGGCTGCGGTGCCCGCAGATCATCACCCAGATCGCCACGTTCATGCTGCGCTACCTCGACGTGCTGGTCGGTGAGGCCCGCCGGATGCGGGTGGCCCGGGTCTCCCGCGGTGACGACCCGCGTTTCCTGTGGCAGCTGCGGGGCTTCGCCGCCGGGGTGGGCGCGCTGTTCCTGCGGGCCTTCGAACGGGGTGAGCGGGTCTACCTGGCGATGCTCTCCCGGGGCTACACCGGGCGGATGCCGGTGGTCTGGCAGGGGGCCGGCGCGGCGACCGCCGGGCAGTGGGCGGCGGCGGCCACCGTGCCGGTCGTGGCGGTGGCCATCGCCGCGACCGCCGTCGTCCTGACATGATCGGGTACGTGCAGACCGCTGTCTCCCTGGACGTGCGTGGCGTCCGGTACGCGTACCCGGACGGTCACCTCGCGCTGGCCGGGGTGGACCTGACGGTGCCGCGCGGCGAGCGGGTGGCCCTGCTCGGCCCGAACGGTGCCGGCAAGACCACGCTGGTGCTGCACCTCAACGGCATCCTCACCCCCACCGAGGGGGTGGTGAGCGTGGGCGGGCTGACGGTGTCCCGGGACCGGGACACCCTGGCCGAGGTCCGCCGCCGGGTGGGCATCGTCTTCCAGGATCCGGACGACCAGCTCTTCCTGCCCACGGTGGCCGAGGACGTGGCGTTCGGCCCGGCCAACCTGGGGCTGCGCGGTGCCGAGCTGGCCGCCCGGGTGGACGAGGCGCTGACGGCGGTGGGGATGGCCGAGCACCGGGACCGCGCCCCGCACCACCTGTCGTTCGGGCAGCGTCGCCGGGTGGCGGTGGCCACCGTGCTGGCGATGCGCCCGGAGATCCTGGTCCTCGACGAGCCGTCGTCCAACCTGGACCCGGCGGCCCGCCGGGAGCTGGCCGGGATCCTGCGAGCCCTGCCGGTGACCCTGCTGATGGTCACCCACGACCTGCCCTACGCGGCGGAGCTGTGCGACCGGGCGGTGATCCTGGACGCCGGCCGGATCGTCGCCGACGCCCCCACCGCCGATCTGCTCGCCGATGCGGCCCTGCTGGCCCGGCACCGCCTGGAACTGCCCTACGGCTTCCACCCGCGACCGACCGGCTGACCGGCCCGGGAGCGCCGAGGGGCGGTCGACCTCACCGGTGGACGGGTGGGCTCGGGACCGGGCCGGCGGGGGTCCGGGGCGCGGCGGTGCGGGCGGCGGCGTGCAGCCGGAGCAGACCGGCCCCGGCCGCGCCCACCCCGGCGACCAGCACCCCGGTCACCAGCACCCGCGCGGTGCCGCCGGACCAGGGCACCGGGGCGACCGCGCGGGACAGCACGGTGAGGTTGGCGACGCCGACGAAGAGGGTCAGGCACGCGCCGGCCAGCGCGAGCACGAAGTCGGCGGCGGGCCGCCGGGCCAGCGCCCACCCGCCGGCGGCCAGCGCGCCCAGCCCGGTCAGCAGCGGCCAGAGCTGCCCGGCGAGCAGCCCGAGCAGCACCCCGGCCACCCCCTGCGCCCCGGCGTCCAGCTCCCGGCCGAGCACCAGCGCGACGGCGGCGGCCCCACCCAGGGCGAGCACCGCGCCGACGCCACGCAGCGCCCGACCGCCCGGCAGCAGACCTGCCGCCCCGACCAGCAGCGCCCCGAGGGTGGCGGCCACCCACCACGGGTACGGGTCCGGTGGCGGCACCCAGTCGAGGGTGCCGCGCAGCTCCACCGGTTCGCCCCCGGCGCGCAGCGGCACGGCCCAGTCGCGGACCCGGTGCTCCCGGCCCGGGTCGGCGGCCACCGGGGCGGGCACCGTGGGCTCCCGCCACAGGGTGCGCTGGTCGTGCCAGCGGACCCGCTGGTCGTCGCCGATCCTGCGCCACTGCGGCGGGGCGGCCGGGTCGGCGGCGGCGGGTAGCGCGGTGTCGCCGGCCAGGGTCCGGTTGAGGTACGTGGCGGGGGAGCGGGTGTTCTCGTACGCCCCGTCCGGGCCGACCCGCAGGTACGGCTCCCCGGAGTAGCCGATCACCTCGACGTCCCGGCCGGTGCGGTTGACCAGCTCCAGTCGCGCGCCCGCCTCGACGGCCCGGACGGTCAGCCCCGGCCGGGCCGGGGTGATCCCGGTCACCGCGGTGCGGTAGTCGGTGCCGTCGGGGGCGTCCGCTCCGTGCGCGTACGCCGGGGCGGCGGTGCCGAGCAGGCCGAGCAGTGCGGCGATGACCAGCAGGACGGCCCGCCGCAGGGGTGCCGGGGTCACTTGCCGGCCGCCTCCACGGCCGCGGTGATGCCGGCCGGGCTGCGGTCGGACACGGCGGTGCCGTTCACCTTGAGGGTCGGGGTGCCGGTGACCCCGGCCTTGCTGGCGTCGTCGGTGACGTGTTCGGTCCACGCCGTGTACGTGCCGTCCCTGACGCAGGAGCCGAAGTCGTCCCTGTTCAGCCCGACGCCCGCGCCGATGTCGATCAACTGGTCGTTGCTCAGCCCGGCGCTGCCCTCCGGCGGCTGCTGGGCGAAGAGCGCGTCGGTGAACTCCTTGAACTTGCCGCCCTGGGCCGCGCAGCCGGACGCGGCCGAGGAACGGGTGGAGTATTCGGTGGTGGAGAACCGGTTGAGGTAGGCGACCGGGTGGAAGACCACCCTGGCCTTGCCGGAGGAGACCAGCTGGTTGATGGTCTCCCCGCTGGTCTGCTGGAACTCTTTGCAGACCGGGCAGAGGTAGTCCTCGTAGAGGTCGATGGTGACCGGCCCGGTGCCGAGCACGACGCCGGTGCCGGCGTCGTTCGCCCCGGGCGGCGCGGTGAAGGTGTCCGACTTCTGGCTGGAGTAGACGCTCCAGCCGATCAGGCCGGCGATCACCAGCACCACGACCGCGCCGACGGAGGTCCAGAGGGTCCGCTTGCGCCGCTTCTCCCGGGCGAGCTGCTCGCGGACCACCCGCGCGGCCTCGTTGCGCCCCTTGCGACTACTCATCGTCGTCCTCCACGGGTGGGTCGCCCGCGAGCCAGCCGTCCACCGAGAACGGGGTGCGGGGCCAGATCAGCAGGAATCCGGCCAGCGCCAGGAATCCCAGGTCCCGGAGGATCTCCGGGAGGTAGCTCGGGGCCTGGCCGGCGGCGAGCTGCCCGCCGCTGCCGAAGCACCCGCAGTCGATGGCCAGGCCGCGCGCCCAGGCCGAGGCGATGCCGGCGACGAAGACCACCAGCAGCGCGGCGGAGACCCCGGCGCTCAGCCGGGTCGCCAGCCCGGCGAGCAGCAGCAGGCCCAGCGCCAGTTCCACGAAGGGCAGCGCGGCCCCGATCGCCGTCGCCACCTCGTAGGGCATCACCTGGTACGCGTTGACGGCCCGCCCGGAGGCGGCCAGGTCGCCGACCTTGGCCCCACCGGCGAACAGCCACACGGCGGCCAGGCCGAGCCGGGCGGCGAGGCCGAGCCAGGGCCGGACGACCGGCCAGCCTCCGGCCCGGGTACGCGCTGCGGTCACGCCCATTGGTCGTCCCGCCCGGCCCTCGGGTTCCCCGGCGTGGCCGGTCCCCGGTGGCCCGCCCGGGGGCGGGTGGGACCGGTCGGCGGGGCCTGGCGGGCGGTCGCGGCGGGGTCGCGGTGAGCGGGGGTCACGACAAGCCAGGCTACGCGGCGTGGCCGTGGCGGGCAGGGTCCTTCGGCCCTTTGCATGGTCCCGCTCACGCCGGGAACTTTTCCCCCCTCCCGTCCGACTACCTGCTCATGACGTGCCACCACCTACGGCAGGCGCCCCGGCCGCCGGGGCC
The DNA here is from genome assembly GCF_900090265.1 of Micromonospora rifamycinica. NCBI lineage: Bacteria > Bacillati > Actinomycetota > Actinomycetes > Micromonosporales > Micromonosporaceae > Micromonospora > Micromonospora rifamycinica. Next base: position 3,066,245 of record NZ_LT607752.1, on the reverse strand, counting down.
ACCCCGTGCCGTCACGGGGCGGTCGGGTGGGCGTTCGGGGCTCCGGTCAGCGAGCATGGCGGGATGAACGCCGTCGATCGTCGCTGGCTCGCCCGCACGGGTGCCGCTGCCGGCCTGCTGGTCACCCTCGTCGCCCTGCTGCTCGCCCCCGGCGGGCCGGCCGCGGCCCACGCCGTGCTGGCCAGCAGCAGCCCGGTCGCCTCGGCGGTGGTGCCGAGCGCCCCGTCAGAGGTGGTGCTGACGTTCAGCGAGTCGGTCCGCAAGGTGCCCGACAAGGTGCGGGTCATCGCGCCGGACGGCTCCCGCGCCGACCGGGGGGAACCCCGGTTCGAGGGGTCCGTGGTGACCATCGGGGTCGACCCGGCCGGTCCGCGCGGCACCTACCTGGTCAGCTACCGGGTGATCTCCGCCGACAGCCACCCGGTCTCCGGGGCGTTCACCTACTCGGTGGGAGCGCCGTCGACACCGCCGACCGACTCCGGCACGGACAGCCGGGCCGACCCGGTGGTCGGTGCGGGGGTGAAGGTGGCCCGCTACCTGGGGTACGCGGGGCTGCTGCTGGTGGTGGGTCCGACGCTGGTGCTGGCCGCGCTCTGGCCGCTGCGGCTGTCCCGGCGGGGGCCGGCCCGGCTGCTGTGGGCCGGCACCGGGCTGCTCGCCGTCGCCACCGCGGTCGAGGTGTGGTTGCAGGTGCCGTACACCGCCGGAGGCGGTGTGTTCGACGTCACCGGCGAGGGGCTGTCCGAGGTGCTGGGCAGCGGGTACGGCAGCGCCCACCTGATCCGGCTGGGTCTGTTGGCGGCGTCGGTGTTCCTGCTCCGGCCGCTGACCCGGGGGCCGGTGGGTCGCACCGACGGGCTCATCCTGACCGGGCTCGGGGTGGCCGGGCTGTTCACCTGGCCGCTGGCCGGGCATCCGGCGGCCTCCCCGGCCCCGGCGGTCTCGGTGCTCGTCGACGCGGTGCACCTGGGCAGCATGGCGGTCTGGCTGGGCGGGCTGGTGATGCTGGCCGGCTTCCTGCTGCGCCGGGCCGACGAGCGGGAGCTGGGCGCGATCCTGCCGATCTGGTCCCGCTGGGCGGCGCTGGCGGTCGCGGCGCTGCTGCTGGCCGGCGTCGTGCAGGGGTTGATCGAGGTGGGCACCCTCGCCGCCCTCACCGGCACCACGTACGGCCGGCTGCTGCTCGTCAAGATCGGACTGTTCGCGCTGGTGGTGGGGGTGGCCGCGTACTCCCGGCAGCTGGTGCGGCGGCGGACCGCGGCGGCCCGGCCGATGCCGGTGCGGCGCGCGGTCTGGGTGGAGCTGGCGGTCACCGCGGTTATCCTCGGGGTCACGGCGGTCCTGGTGCAGACCCCGCCGGCCCGGACCGCCGCCGACGGCGGCTCCGGCGCGGACGCCGGCTACTACTCGACCACGTTGACCAGCCCGATCTACTCGCTCCAGGTCGAGCTGGACCCGGCCGAGCGGGGCAACAACTCGATGCACCTGTACGCCTACACGCCGGACAACCGGCCGCAGCCGGTGGTGGAGTGGAAGGCCACCGCCGCGCTGCCCTCGGCCGGGGTGGAACCGATCGACATCCCGCTGCTCAAGCTGACCGACAACCACGCGACCGGGGAGTTCAGCTTCCCGTCGGCGGGTGAGTGGCAACTGCGTTTCACGGTCCGTACCTCCGACATCGACCAGGCCACGGTGACCGCCACCGTGCCGATCAAGTAAGAAGGGCCCGTCCCAGATGATCCGTCTCCGGCGCACCGCATCCGCCGCCGCGCTCACCCTCACCGCCGTCGCCGCCACGCTGCTGGGCTTCGCCGGGCCGGCCGCGGCGCACGTCACGGTCAACCCGAGGGAGGCGACCCAGGGCAGCTACGGCCGGTTCGCCGTCCGGGTGCCCAACGAGAGCGACACCGCCTCCACCGTCAAGATCGAGGTGAACCTGCCGGAGAACGCCCCGGTCGGCTCGGTCTCCACGATGCCGGTGCCGGGGTGGACGGTCGCGGTGGAGAAGCGCAAGGTGGATCCGCCGATCGAGGTGCACGGCAGCCAGCTCACGGAGGCGGTTTCCAAGCTCACCTGGACGGCCGCCGCCGGTGGGGGCGTCAAGCCGGGTGAGTTCCAGGAGTTCCCGGTCTCGATGGGTCCGCTGCCGCAGGTCGACAGGATGGTCTTCAAGACGCTCCAGACCTACTCCGACGGCAACGTGTCGCGGTGGATCGAGGAGCCGACCCCGGGTGCGGAGGAGCCGGAGAACCCGGCACCGGTGCTGACCCTGACGGCCGCGGCCGGTTCTCCGTCGGCGGCTCCGGCGGCCGGTGCGACGGCGGCGGCCGGGGACGACGACGATGACGACGACTCGGGTTCGACGGCGATCGTGCTGGGCGTCGTCGGCCTGCTGGCCGGGCTCGGCGGCCTGGCCCTCGGCGGGCTGGCCTTCGCCCGGACCCGGCGGGAGCCGACGCCGAAGTCCTGACCCGCACCGCCCGCACCGGCCCGTCGGATCCGTCCGGCGGGCCGCTGTCGTGCGGTGGGTCGCTGTCGTGCGGTGGCCGGTCCCGGTGCGGCCTTCCGCGCGGTGGCCGGTCCCGGTGGCGGCCTTCCCTCCCGGCGGTCCGGTCCCGGTGACGGCCCTCCGCGCTGCCGACGCGGAGGGCCGTCCCACCGGGGGAGCGGTGCGTTGTAGCCGTGACCGGCTCATGTCAGATTAGCGCTAAAAGTCAGACAGTGGAATATCTGTCCTTTTCAGGGCTGTCCGGTGGTCGGGAGCGGTTCCCGCCGCACCGGGAGCAGCATCAGCAGCAGCACCGCCAGCAGCACGTACGCGTTGCGGACCAGGAACTCCCACGGATTGTCCGTCCGGGCCGGGGCGACACCCCAGTCGAAGAACGAGACCACCCCGCAGACGATCACCAGGCCGGTGCCGATGGCGAGGGCGAGCAGCCGACGTCGGCGTCGCGCCCCCTCCCGGGTCTCCCGGTCGGCGTCGAGCGCGGCATCCACCAGCACCACCACCGCCGGGACGAACCAGTAGATGTGATGGGTCCAGGTGATCGGGCTGATGAGACCGCCGACCAGGCCGGTGAGGGTGAGGCCGGTCAACCAGTCACCGCTGCGCGCGGCACGGGCCGCCCGGTGCAGCCCGTACCCGAGAACGGCGACGACCAGGACGAGCCAGAGCAGGCGGTTCGGCTCCTCGGGCGCGTCGATCCGGCTGAGCAGACCGAACAGCGACTGGTTGCCGGTGTAGTCGGTCCGCCCGACCCGGTCGGTGGCCCACAGCTCGTGGGTCCAGAACCGCCACGAGTCCTGCGGCGCCACCGCGGCGGCCAGCAGCGTCGCCGCCGCCGCCGTGACGCTGGCCACCATGGCCGCCCGCCAGCGCCGGGTCACCAGCAGGTAGACGATGAAGATGCCCGGAAAGAGCTTGAGCGCCGTGGCCAACCCCACGCCCACCCCGGCCCATCGCCGCGCCCGGGGTACGGCGAAGAGCAGGTCGGCCAGGATCAGCACCACCAGCAGCATGTTGATCTGACCGAAGGTGATCGTCTCCCGGGTGCTCTCCACCGCGAAGACCAGCAGCACCGACACGGCGAGCGCGAACGTCCGGTGCAGACCGTGCCGCTCGATCACCGGCAGCACCAGCCAGCGGGTGGTGACCACGACACCGACGCAGGTCAGCGCCGTGAAGACGACAATGGTCAGGCCCAGCGGCAGCACCCCGAACGGGCGCAGCAGCAGCGCGCTGAACGGCGGGTACGTGAAGTAGAGCTCACCCTGCACCCGGTCGGGCTGCACGTAGTCGTAGAGCGGATGCCCGGACGCCCACCAGTCCATCGCCCGCATGTAGATCTTCAGATCGAAGAAGTCGTGCACCAGGCCCGGCAGGTAGAGCGCCGGTAGGACGGCGGCCAGCGCCAGCACCGTGACGACCCGGCGGACCGTACGGCTTCGCTGGTCCTCCGGGGTGGCGACGGGGGAAGCGACGGAATCGGCGGGCACGGGGAAACCCTAGCGGTCCCGTCCCCCGACAGTGCCGAGGCGCGGGCACCTGGGCTGCGCGTAGTCTGTTGCGGTGGCTGACCTACTCGTCTGGATCGACTGTGAGATGACCGGGCTCGACCTCACCAGCGACAAGCTGATCGAGGTCGCCGCACTGGTCACCGACCCCGACCTCAACGTGCTGGGTGAGGGGGTGGACGTGGTCATCCACGCCGACGACGAGGCCCTGGCCGCGATGCCGGAGATCGTCCGCACCATGCACGCGAAGTCCGGCCTGACCGAGGAGGCCCGCCGTTCCACGGTCACCCTGGCCGAGGCCGAGGACCTGGTCCTGGAGTACGTGACCAGCCACGTGAAGGACCCGCGCACCGCGCCGCTGTGTGGCAACTCCATCGCCACCGACCGCGGCTTCATCGCCCGGGACATGACCCGGCTCGACGCCCACCTGCACTACCGCATGATCGACGTGTCGTCGATCAAGGAGTTGTGCCGGCGCTGGTATCCCCGGGTGTACTTCGGCCAGCCGCAGAAGGGGCTGGCGCACCGGGCGCTGGCCGACATCCGGGAGAGCATCCGGGAGCTGGAGTACTACCGGCGCACCCTGTTCGTGCCACTGCCCGGCCCGGACGTGGACACGGCGAGGGCGATCGCCGCGCAGCTCTAACCCGGTCCGCCGGTCGGGGTGCAACCCGCTGGACGGGCCCCGCCCGGGTGTGGCTATTATTAGTCCGCACCCGCCCGGGAGACCGGAGCGGACGGCATGGTGGCTGTAGCTCAGTTGGCAGAGCACCGGGTTGTGGTCCCGGTTGTCGTGGGTTCAATTCCCATCAGTCACCCGGTTGGTGGAGCTTTCCACCGCAGCTCAGGCCCCCTCGTCCGAGGGGGCCTGAGTCGTATCCGGGGTCTGCCGGGGGGACGCCCCCGCTGTCGCCACCCGTCGTGCCTGTCCCGGACGCACGATCGGCCCCCACCTGGCGGCGGGGGCCGATCGTGGACGGTCGGTGCTCCGGTCGGGTCGGGGTGTCGACCTCCCGGTCAGGACGTCGGCGTGGCGCTCGGCTCCGGGGCGGTGCCGTCCGGGGCGGTGCCGGCGTCCGGCTGCCCGGCGTCCGGGTCGTACGGCAGGGCGCTGCCCTTGACGTACTCGTCCCAGCTCATGTTCCAGTCGGTCCAGCCGTTGCCGTTCTGGAGCTTGCGCTCGGTGCCCTTGACCGTGATCGGGTCACCGATCTTCGTGTTGGCGAACAGCCAGGCGCCGTCCTTCATCGACACGTTGACGCAGCCGTGCGACACGTTCGTGGTGCCCTGCTGCCCCTCCGACCAGGGGGCGGCGTGGATGAACTCGCCACCCCAGGTGAGCCGCTGGGCATAGTCGATCTTGGTGCGGTAGCCCTCCTCGGGGCCGAGCTCCTCCATGGTGTCGAAGACCGTCTTACGGAGCTTCTCGATCACCACCATGGTGCCGCTGGACGACGGGGTGCTCTTCTTGCCCAGGCTGACCAGGACGGTCTTGACGGCCTTGCCGTCCTTGGTGACGGTCATCCGCTTGGTCTTGTTGTCGACCTGCATCACCACCGCCGGGCCGATCTTGATGTCCACGGTCAGGTCGGACCGGCCGTACCAACCGTCGCCCATCGGCAGCCCACCGGCCCGCACCCGGTACGACACGGTGCTGCCCGACTTCCAGAACTCCTTCGGCCGGTAACGGACCTCGGTGGGGCTGACCCAGTGCCAGACGCCCTCCTGGGCCGGGGTGCTGGTGACCGTCATCCGTCGCTGCACGTCGTCGCGGTAGTCCTCGGGGACGGCACGACCGAACTTCACGATCAGCGGCATGGCCACGCCGACCACCTGGTCGTCGCCGAGGAAGCTGGTCACCCGCACCTGCTTGTCCGGCTTGGCCATCACAGTGAAGGCGCTGGTCGCCGTCGCCGACTTGCCGTCGTCGCCGGTGGCCGTCACGGTGGCGGTGTACTTCCCGCCGTACTCCAGGGTGCTGTCGGGCAGCCAGCTCGCACCGTCCGCGGCGAGCTTGCCCTCGACGGGCTTGCCGGCCGCGTCGGTGAGCGCGACGGTGGTCTCCTTGGCGTCCTTGGCCGCGAAGACGATGCCGGTCGAGGCGGGGACGTCGGTGGCGTCGGCCTTCGGCTCGCTGATCGTCGCGGTGGCCTTGGGCGCGCTCTCCCCGCCGCCGCCCTGCCAACTCGACGGCTTGTCACCGCCGGAGCCGGTGCAGGCGGAGGTGAGGGCCAGCGTCGCGGCGAGGACCCCCGCCGCGAGCACCCGGCGGCGACCGGTACGCCCGGTCAGATGGTCCTGGACAAGTCGCATGATTCCCTCGCAGTCGTGGTCCCCGATGTTCCATCGTGCCTCACTGACGTGTGGGAGCGCCCGTCGGTTGCGAAGGGTGAACTGAAACACGCCGGTGGACGAAGTGTGAACACGGTGGGTCACCGGTCCACGTCGGCCCGGGTCGACGCGGACCGCGTCGACCCGGGCCGGGTGTGTCAGACCAGGGGGCCCGAGCCGCCCTGCGGAACCGGCAGCGCGCTGCCCTTGACGAACTCCGCCCAGGTCAGGCTCCAGGCCGTCCACCCGTTGCCGGGTTCGAGCTTGCGCGGGGTGCCCTTGACCGTGATCGGGTCACCGACCTTCGTCTGGGAGAAGAGCCACCTGCCCATCGCCATCGAGACGTTGACGCAGCCGTGCGAGACGTTCCGCCGACCCTGCACCCCCTCGGACCACGGTGCCGCGTGGATGTACTCGCCGCCCCAGGTCAGCCGCTGGGCGAAATCGATCTCGGTGCGGTACTGGTTGGCCGGGTCCGGCTCGTCCATGGTGTCGAAGACGGTCTTCTCCTTCTTCTCCATCACCACCATCGTGCCGCTGGAGGAGGGCGTGCTCTTCTTGCCCAGGCTGACCGGCAACGTCTTGATCAGCTGACCGCCCTCGAAGACCTCCATCTGTTTGGTGGCGTTGTCCACCTTCATCTCGAAGGCCCGCCCGATCTTGGCGGTGGCCGACCGGTCCACGTTGCCGTACCGGCCGTTGCTCAGCGGAATCCCGGCCAGCGCGATCCGGACGCTCAACGTCGTCCCCGGCTGCCAGTACTCCGGCCCCCGGTAGTACGCCTGGGTGCCGCTGGAGACCCAGTGCCAGGCACCCGGCTGCGGCGGATCGGTCTTGACGAACATCCGCTTCTGGACGGCCGCCCGGTCCTTCTTCGGGATACCCGGACTGAACTCGGCCACCACCGGCATGGCCACGCCGTACGTCCGGTCGTCGAAGAGGTACAGGCCGGAGCCGATCATCGACGTCGGCTTGGCCATCGTGGTGAACGTACTCACCCCCTGCCGGGGCTGGCCGTCGGCGCCGGTGCCGGTCACCGTGGCCTTGTATCTGGTGTTGTACTTCAGGGCCGACGACGGCACCCAGGAGCTGCCGTCCAGACGCATCTTCCCGCCGACCTGCTTGCCGTCACCCGTGGTGAGGGTGACCGAGGAGATCTTGCCGCCGCCCGGGAGGTCGGCGCTGATCTCGGTGCTGACCGGCCTGCTCTTCGCCCCGTCGGCCGGACTGACCGCCAGGCCGGCGGCCGGCGCCGACGGCGACGCCCCGTCGGACTGCGTCGGGGCCACCGCCTCGGTGCTCGGCGAAGCCCCGGTGCCACCGACGAACTCGGCCTGCTTCTTCTGGTCGCCGCCGCACCCGGCCAGAGCCAGCGACGCCGCCAGGACGAGAGCGCCCGCCATCGCCCCGCCCCGCGTTAACCTGCCCATCCCCACCTCTGTTCTCGCGTACCTGGCGGACATCGTGCCCCATCCAGGCCACCGGCTCGATCCCGCACGTTGTACGGTGGGGGATTTGGCGGCTTTTGACCGTTAAGCTCGACCGAAGGGGGGAGCCGGGTAGTGGATTGGAACCCCGCTCCTGCCCCGTGCTATGTTCTCTGCGTGCCAACGAGCGCCGCTAGCTCAACTGGCAGAGCAGCGGACTCTTAATCCGCGGGTTCGGGGTTCGAGTCCCTGGCGGCGCACCACCAAAAAGGCTCTGACCTGGGGTTTCACCCTGGGTTGGAGTCTTTTGGCATTGCTGTTCGTGGCTCGGTGTCTCGGTGGGTGCTCGGGAGCCGTTGGACCGGGGTCGCCTGCCCGGACTGGATGGACGCGAGCTGCCACCTGAAGCCCGTTGGTGACGGCTACGCTGATCGGGTGGTGGCGCAGTCACGGGTTCGCGTGCAGGGGGACCTGTATCACCCGGTGGTGCCGGCCGGTGCCGTGTATGTGGGGCGGCAGGGGTTCGGGTTGCGGCGTTCTCCCTGGGCCAATCCGTTCAGCATGCGGAAACATGATCGGGCGGAGGCGCTGCGCCTGTATCGGCAGTGGCTCGTGGGGCAGCCGGAGCTTGTCGAGCGGGCGCGGCGGGATCTCGCCGGTAAGCAGTTGGCGTGTTGGTGTCGTGTGGAGGATGCCTGTCATGCGGATGTGTTGACCGAGATCATCGGTTGACGCGTAGCCGGTACCGTTCGGTGGGTCGTTTGGGTGCGTAGACACCGCCGATGCTGAAGGACTGTGGCCTTGCCGCTTGGTTGCCGACGTAGAACGCCACGTCGCGGTCGGCGGCGCAGAGTTGGGTGAGGAACTTGTGCCTGAGTCGATCCGTGGTCTCCGCGTCGGTGAGCTGCGCCAGGCGACATTGTAGGGCGACGAATTCCCAGTCCCAGAGTGTCTGCTGGTGCCCGCGGCATTGGCGGTCTGCGCACCGGTAGCGGTAGGTGCCGGTGAATCGCGGTGCCTTAAGAGGGCTGCGCTGGGACGGCTCCAGCAGGTCGAGCTGATTGAGGTAGCCGGCGATCTTCCTGCGGTCCTCTGGCGACCAGCCGTCACGTCGTTTGACCTGTAGGCCCGAGATGTCGGCGACGCGGATCAGTGCGATCGATCGTGCTCTCGGGTCGTCGCGGGTCTGCTTGTTGAGCTGGCACATGGAGTCTTCGATGAGTGGATCAAGGAGGGTGCGGCGGGGCTGCCAGTTGGCAAGGTGTCGCTCGGTGGTGATGGTGTCCACGATCGGCTTCCAGCTCTCGCGGCGCTGGTCCTGCCGGGCCGGCAGTGCGTCGAGGCGGACGATGTCGTACTTGCGGAACTTGCTGTCGTCGGCCAGTTCCCGAAAGTGGACCGGGTAGAGCCGGATCCAGCCCGTCCAGGGAGCGTCCAGGCCGAGCGCGCCGACGCAGACTGTCTCCCCGTAGCGGGCGGAGGGGTTGGGTGCCGCCTTCACGGTGATCAGGATGCGGAGTGTCGCTGGTCGCGTGAGTACCGGCTTCGGTGATAGCTGTTCACCGGTGCTCGGTCCCCACAAAGGAAGTTGTTCCAATGGAACCACCAACATTGCTGAATGTGGCTGCATGCACACTTCGCGCTACATAGATAGCTTCGCATCTAAGTCGATGGGGCGCCAGCCATCTGCGATGTCTAACCGTCACCTGCGGTCATCTGGGGGTTGTACTGCCCACGCCGTCAGGGCATCGAGGTGCGCGCAGTGTTCCAGGACCTCGCGGTCGAGGGTGCTGGGTTGGCCGTACTCGTCGAGGAAGCTGTGACGTAGGTCGGGGCGGTGCGGCCAGATGCGGGTGGTGAGGCGTACGAGGTCACGGGCGGGCAGGTCGTAGCGGCTGTGCTCGAAGTCGATCAGGCGAAGGATGCCGTCGTCGCTGTGGATCATGTTCCGGGGCATGAAGTCGAGGTGGCACGGTACGGCAGGGAGCGGGCCAAGGTCTTGAAGGGCTCGCATGTGGGCGCGTACCTCGGCGCGGAAGCGGGACGTGATGCGGTCTGCGGCTTGGTGGATCCAGTACTCGGTTCGTTGGGCGAGCCAGGCTGTCCAGTCCGGCTCCAGCCTCGGCGGCCCGGCGGCGTGAAACGTTCTGAGTAGCCTTCCCGCTTGGCGGTAGGCGCCCTGCCCGGCCTCGGAGTCGAGGGTTCGGTGGCGGAGTGGGATGCCGGGCACGGCGGTGATGATGATCGCGGGCGGATCGTCGGCTGCCGCGAGGAGGCGGGGTGCCCGGTCACCGAGGGTCGGAACCCAGGTCCGGTAGGCGTTCACCTCCTGGGTGTGTCGTTGGGGGCTGCGGTGGGGTTTGACGATCACCTCCCCGTGTTCGGCGGTGGCGGCGCGGAGTACCCGGGTGCCGGCGTGGCCTGGATGCCAGTTCAGAGGTGTGACGTCGACGTCGAGGAGACGCCGGCAGAGTGCGAGGAGGTCTGTGCTGCTCATTGCCCGGGTTCGAGGTGTCGGGTGTCGTTGTGCGCGGCGAGTTGCCAGATCGTGCGTCCGAACCGGTTGGTGGGTCGCTGCCATCGGGTGATCGAGGCGTGGTCGGTGACGAAGCCGAGCCGTAGGCAGGCGTCCTGCGGGAGTGCGAGGAGAAGGGTGTTGGCGGCCTCGACGGTCTCGCCGTGGGCGGCGATGAGGATCCGTTCGCCGTCGTGTCGGGTGAGGATCTCCTGTAGGGCTCTGGTTGCCCGGTCGAGGTACTGGTTCCAGGTCTCCGAGCCGTTGGCGTAGGGGCGGTCGGGGGCGTGTTGGGGTGGCCCCTGAAAGGCGGTTTTGACGTCCGCCCATGGCCGGCCGTCGGCGTCGCCGTGGTCAGGCCCGCGAAGGTCCGGCTCGATGGTGGACGGCAGGTGGAGTGCCCGCTTGATGATCTCGGCTGTCTGGACCACGCGGAGTCTGGGCGTGGAGTAGAAGGCTGAGAACGGTCGAGCTGCGTGTTCGGCGGCCAGGCGGACAGCGAGCTGGGTGACCTGCTCGTGGCCCCGGTCGGTCAGACCGGTGCAGCCGTGTTCGCCGCCCACGATCCCGGCGACGTTGCAGGCGGCCTCGCCGTGACGGGCGATGACAAGTTCGGTGGTGGGGGCCATCGGCAGGGATCCTTCAGGAGGTCAGGTCGGCGCGAACGGGTCGGGCCAGGGCCGGACAGTGGGCCACGGGTGTCGGTATCCGTTGGTGCCGAGGTACCGGAGCGTCAAAAGGTGGTGTAGCTCGGCGTACTGCCGTAGCTCGTCGAAGCCGCAACGGTTCGGGGCGGTGGTGGAACGGTAGGCGTCGATGCAGGCCGTGAGGGTTGCTTGGTCGAGGCGTCCGTACGTCAGGGATGTGGTGACGAGGAGTCCGGCCAGGTCGTAGCCGAAGGGGGCGAGAGTGAGATCGTCGAAGTCGACGACGGCGATGCCTTCTTGCTGAACAAGGTAGTTGCGGACGTTCGGGTCCTTGTAAAAGGCCGCCGGTCGGTCAGCCCGGTCCAGGACGGCGTCGAGCACGGTCTGGTCGACTCCCGTAGCGAGGGCGGTCTGGTGTAGCGCCTTCCGACGCGGTCTGGCGAAATCGGGAATCACCAGTCCGATCGAGGTGGTGTGCGTTTCGTCGAGCCGGGCGGAGTGCAGTTCCCTGCGGTAAGCGGCGTCGTGTAGCCGACCGAGGATGGCCGCCATCCGGGGAAGATCCGCCATCCCAGCTGCCCGGCCCGATAGCCGCTCGAAGATCAGAGAGCAGTCGGTCCTCGTGATCAGGCGTGGCAGGCGAACAGTGGAGTCCAGCCCATTGAGCCAGGCATGGTGGGCCGCCGCTGCCGAGCAGCGCTGTGGGTCGGCGTACCGCTTGATGAAGAGGTTGCTGGTCACGGCCGTTCCGCCAGGGCGTAGCTGACGGTGGATCGGGCCAGGTACGGCGGTGCCGGCAGCCGCTGCCGGAGGATCGCGGCGAGGTTGTCTGGTAAGCAGTCGGGGTCAAGTCGGTACTTGGGAGTGGTGGCGAGATAGCGGGCGAGGTGCGCGACGTCGGCGAACTCGAAGACGTGGTCCTCATGCAGGACGTCGAGCACCGTGAGGTGGGTGCCGGCGATATCGAGCAGGTTGGCGCTGTGGAAGCTCTCGTAGAGGCTCGGCCGGCGCGTGGCATCGCGGTCTATGCCGGCGAGTTGGGGGAGCTGGTCGAGTTCGGCGTAGCTGTCGAGCGACTTGGTTGCCAGGACGGCGCTGCCTCCGGGGCGGAGGCAGCGGGCGATTTCCGCGATTACGGCGGCTGGGGTGGTCGAGTGATAGAGGCAGAACGCGGCTACCGCCGCGTCTGCTACCGCATCCGGCATCGGTAGGCGGTGGAAGTCGGCGGCGACCACCGAGCCGTTCCCTCCGGCCTCGGCCAATCGGGTACGAACGATGTCCAGCAGCGCGACTGAGGCATCGACGGCTACGAGGCGCCGAGGGCGGAGACGGGCGGCGATGCGGAGCGTGGTGGTACCCCGTCCGCAGCCGATGTCGAGGACCATCGCATCGGGTGAGGTCCGCTGTGCCAGCAGGTCGGTGATGACTGCGGTGGCGTCTCGCCCGGCGACCTTGGCGTCGCGCAGCGCACGGGTGCGTTCTGCGAGCCGGTCGCCGGTGCGGTAGAGGTCGCCGTGTACCAGAGTGGGATCGAGGAACGGGTTAGGCAGCATTGGTCGCCTCCCGTCCCGTCCGGGTCAGGGCATTGGTGGGGCTTGTGCTCGTATCCGGTCGACCAGTCGGTTGGCCTGGCGGCGGCTGGTGAGCGAGATCAGCTGGACGTGTGGTCCGTGTTCCTGGATGAGGTTGCGGACCCGAGGCCGCATGGTGCGTCGATAGCCGAGGATGTACCGGACGAAGTTCCAGGTGATCCGGTCGTAGACGCCGTCGGCCTGGTGCTGGCCGCCCCGATAGCGCCGACGTCGCTGAACTATGCCCCAGAGGCAGGTGGCGGCGGGAAGGTCGAGGAAGATCACGGTGTCGGCGGCGGCCAGCCGGATCGGCAGGGTACCGGCGTAGTTCCCCTCGATGATCCAGCGTTCGCCGGTGACGAGTTTCTCCTGCCTGGCGGTGAACTCCTCCTGGGGAAGCGGGTTCCACTGCTCGTCGTAGTAGATCGCGTCGAGGTGGGTCAGGGGCGCGTCGAGGATCTGGGCGAGTTGCCGGGCGATTGTCGATTTCCCGCTGCCACCGCAGCCGATGAGGGCGATCCTGTCCATGGTCCTCCAGGGTAGGCCTGCTCTGGGGCGGGGTCGTGCGGACACGGCGGGTCATGGCGTCACCAGATCGGGATGACGCAGGAGACGATTCAGCACGCTGAGCTGGGTGGAGAGCCGGAACGGGGCGAGACGGTGCAGGCAGTCGGCGATCAGGCCGGCGTGGTCGCTGGTCCCGGTGATCTCGGCGAGCCAGCCGACCCGGTGTCGGACGTCGTTAGCCTGCCTGACGTGCAGGTTCGTCGGCACGAGTTCGGCGGCGCCTCTGATGGTGGTCGGCAGGAGCGGGGCGCAGCCGGCGAGGACAGCTTCGAAGATCCGCTGGGTGATCTGGCCGGCCTCGGCGTAGCGCTCGGGAAGTAGCAGCACGGTGGCGAGCGCGTCGGAGTGGATCTTGTTGACCTGTGGGAACGGTACCCGGCCGACGAAGTTGAGGCCGGGCCAGCGGTGGGTGTCGGGCCATTTGCCGGCGACCAGGTGGGGCAGGTGCGCGGCGGCGGGGGCGAAGAAGGTGTCGAAGGCGTCGTCGCGGTCGTACTGGTTGCCGACGTACACCAGCGGCGTCGAGCGATGCCGGGTGGCCAACTCGTCGGGGTCGGTGGCGTCGAGGACCCCATCCGCGACGGGGAAGAGTAGCGTCGTCGCGCCCGGGCTCGGGTGCAGGGCCGGTTCACAGACGGTGACGTTGCTGGTCCGGCGAAGTGGGTCTGCCGGATCGAGTCGCCGGTCCTTGTCCCAGAGAATCGTTGGGATGCCGAGCCGGTGGGTGTAGTGGGTGACGAGTTCGGCCTGGCGGTGCAGGTCGCAGGTGTGTCCGGGCCGGCCGCAGGGAGTGGTGTTGCGGCCGGGGATGGGCCAACGCCATTCGAGGAACAACGTGTCGAGGTCGGGTAGGCCGACGTCCCACCGGTAGCTGGCGCTGAGGTCGAGGCCGGCGTCGCAGAGGTCACGGTTGGGCTGGAGGAACACGATCTCGTGGCCGGCTTGGCGGAGCCCGTCGACCAGGCAACGGCGGTGGCTGCGTCCGCCGTCGGGGGTGTCGACGACACCCGGACCGAGGAATCCCCAGAAGCTGTAACCGATCAACATTTCGTCACCCACCAGCCTTCGAGAAGCAGGGCATCCAGGCCGGTCTCGACCAGGCAGTCCAGGGCCATCTCGGGGGTGCCGCAGATCGGCTTGCCTTTGATGTTCAACGAGGTGTTGATCAGCACCGGATGTCCGGTGATCTCGCCGAAGGCAGCCAGCACGCTGGCGAGGAACGGATGCTGGTGACGGGTCACAGTCTGAACCCGCGCGGTGCCGTTGCCGTGAACGATCGCGGGAAGGCGGCTGCCGGTCAGAGCGGTCACCGGTGCGGCGATGGACATGAACGGTGAGGGCTGGCCGAGTTGGACGTAGTCGGCGGCCCTGTCGGCGAGGATCACCGGGGCGAAGGGGCGGAACGCTTCGCGGAACTTGACCGTGCGGTTCAGCCGGTCCACGACCTCGTGGGTGAAGGGCGAGGCGAGGATGGACCGGTTACCCAGTGCGCGTGGCCCCGCCTCCAACGGACCGGTGAAGAGCCCGACGATCGTTCCGTTGGCGAGCTGCCGGGCGAGGTGCTGGGCCGGGTCCGCCGGTCGTTCGGCGGTCAGCCCAGGCCGCGGTTCGGCCGACAGGGTCAGATCGGGGTACGCCGGGCCGAGGTAGCAGCGTCCGCCGATACCGGTGGGAGGTTGGCCGGTGGTGTCGAGCCAGACGGCTGCGGCAGCGCCGATTGCGGTGCCCGAGTCTCCGGGAGCGGGTGGGATGTGGACCTCGTCGACGATGCCGGCCCGGGCGATCCGACCGGCCGCGACGCAGTTCATCGCGACGCCACCGCCGAGACAGAGCAGACCGGACCCGGTCAGGCGGGTGGCCCGCCCTGCCAGATGAAGCATCACCTGCTCGGTGCGTTCCTGCAGGGCGGCGGCGAGGTCTGCGTGCACCGGTTCGACCGCAGCATCTGGTGGGCGGGGCGGGCAGGTGACGGCGGTGAACTCTGCGCTGGTCCGGGGGTATCTGCTGGAGAGGACCCGAAGCGGTAACAACCCTGGATCGAGGGTGAAGCCGTCACCGGTCAGCGGAATCGCGCGCGACATCACGTCACGGAATCGCGCTGGTTCACCGAGGGCGGCCAGCGCCATGACCGTGCCCTCCTCGTCTCCCCGGCGCCAGCCGAGGTGTTCGGTCACGGCGCCGTACGCGTAGCCGAGCGATGCCGGATCCCTTATCGCAGCAGCCAGACGGAGGTGAAAGGGCTGCTCGTCGCGGTGCGCCGCATGCCAGATCGTGGTGGTCTGCAACTCACCGAGACTGTCCACGACCAGGACCGCCGCGTCGTCCACGCCAGCGGACAGAAAGGAGTAGAGGGCGTGTGCGCGGTGGTGCAGCACAGGGACGAGTCGGGCATGCGGGAACCACTGCGACAGCTCGCGCATGCGCGCCCGGTAGCGGCGATGCACGGTGAGGAAGCTGCGTGAACGAGGAAGCGCCCGGCTGCGGGTCGAGGCGCGTGCAAGGTGATCGGGGAGTTGACCCAGCGCCGGCAGGTAGCGACGGCCGTCGAAGTTGTACGCCACTGCGGTGACGTCGTTCGCGGTCAACCCGGCCCGGTCGAGGAGCCAAGCGACGGCCCTGGCGGGGTACGCCTTGCTGTGCTTGGTCCCGTCGAGGCGCTCCTCTTCGGCGAAACCAGTCAGGTTGCCGTTGACCAGGAGTGCTGCGGCCGAGTCGTGGGTGTAGGCACAGAGCCCGAGCACGACCTCGGCCCCTCGTGCGGACCGTTGCGCGATCATCGCTGCCCGGCGGGCTTGGCGGGGGCGAGGTGGTCGTACCAGCTCACCAGGGCGGCACCGAGTGGATCGGGAGTGTCGGTGGCGAGTTTGCGCGCATGGTCGCGCTCCCCGGCTTTCCATGCGCGGTAGCTGGCGAGAGACCGCCCGAACGCGTCCCAGGTCGAGCCGTCGGCCAGGCTGGTGTCGCCGTCGAGCACCCGCTGGAGGAGGTGGTCGAGGTCCGGCCAGGGCGCGTCGACCGGAGCCAGTTCGGCGTTGCCCTCGGCGCCATGCAGGGAGGCGGCGGCAGCCTCGGCATTGTGGGCGTACAGGTGCAGCGAGTCGACGTGGTGGTGGTACTCGCCCAGCTCGACGTCGAGCCAACCGGCCATCAGCTCGTGGATCAGGGTGGTGGTGAAGATGTCGTACGGGAAGCCGAGCCAGAGGTCCTGGCTGCGCATGCTGGTGTGCATGATCAGTCGACCGTCCCGGACGAAGAACCGGTAGCCGAGGGTGCACGGCACGTCGCGGTAGCCGCGATGGTCCCGGGACGGGTCGAACAGCTGAATCACCCCACGCCGTGACTCCCGATCATTGAGCAGCTGCCGGCGTACTGCGTCGAGCTGATCGACGTGGCCGTCCCAGCGGCGCAGCCGTGGCCCGTACGCGCCGCATAGCACGCCGTCGTCGGCGTACACGCGCAGCTTGTCGTTGTAGTCGTAGATCCACGGCGAGTCGGAGCCGGAGAGGATCCAGAGTGCCTCCGCGACCGCGAAGGCAGGGTTGATCACCCTTGCGGGCGGTACCGCGACGAGCCGTCGTCGGGGGTTGGTCAGGCGCAGGTGTGCCCCGACCACCTCGGTCGTGGTGAGATCGCGGGGGCAGGCAACGCGACCATTGAGCAGTACGGCCTGGCAGGCGGCGGTGAACAACGCGCTCGCCGAGTCGGCGGTCAACACGATCATGGTGCTCCCTTGTGAGGTCAGGAGGTGAAGGCCGCGAGTCGGTCGTCGGAGAGGTTGACCAGCCAGGCGGCCTGTCGGGCGAGGCCTTCGTGGAGCCCCACGGTGGGCCAGTAGCCGAGCAATCGGTGGGCGCGAGTGGGGTCGGCAGCAGTCGCGGGTACGTCGCCCGGTTGAGCGGCCACGACCTTCACCGGCACCTGTCGTCCGGTGACCCGGGCAGCCTCGTCGATCAGCGCGAGCATCGAGACGCTTGCACCGCCGCCAACATTGACCACCGCTGCCTGGGCTTCGAGGCGAGCGGCGGCGAGGGTCGCGGTGACGACATCGCCGACGTAGGTGAACTCGCGCCGCTGGCTGCCATCGCCGAACAGCGTGAGTGGAAAGCCGGTGTAGGCGGCGAACAGGACTCGGCCGATTGCCATGTCGGGCCGCTGCCGAGGCCCGTAGACAGTGAAGTAGCGCAGCGCGACGGCACTAAGCGGGCTGTCAGCTCGCCGGGCGTAGGCGAGACACAGCTGTTCCGCGGCCAGCTTGCTCACCCCGTAGGGGGAAACCGGGCAGGTGGGATCGTCTTCGCGGCTGGGCTGGTCGGCCGGACCGTAGACGCTCGACGACGAGGCGACGACCAGCCTGCGCACCCCCTGGCGGGTGCAGGCCTCCAGCAACCGGTGTGTGCCGAGCACGTTGGTCTGGGTGTAGTCGAGAAACTCGCGACTCCACGACGGCCGTACACCCGGCCGCGCGGCGAGATGGAAGACGGTGTCGCAGCCAGCCACCACGTCGTCCAACTGGTCGACGGCCAGGTCCAGGCAGTACGGCGTGAACAAGGGGTTGACGACCGCCCGGGCCAGGTTCTCGTCCGCGAGGGCGTGCTCACCGACCCGCCGCCGATCCAGACCGACGACCCTGACTCCTCTGCCCAGTAGCGCGTCGACCAGGTGCGAGCCGATGAAGCCGGCCGCTCCGGTGACCACAACACGAGACATCATCGCTGCTCCTCCCTTCCTGGGCTCTGCTCGAAGAGCCGACGCCAGACGTGGGTGTACAGGGGTGGGTCGACCTGGGAAAGTGTGGTCTGATCGATCACCGGCAGGGCACCCGGTCGTTCGGACCTTGTCGAACCGGTGGCTGTCGTAGCGGCGTTACGGGAGACGTAGACCGTCATCGCGGTCCCGCCTCCGACCCGCCCATGTCGCGCCGTGATCGCCAAGGACGTGCGCCAGGTCTGTGGAGTCGGCCGCCGGCGCGGCGGACCCACCGGAGGACCGGCAGGTCCGCCACCGGGAGGCGGCGGCTGGGAGCACCCCGCCGATCACCCGCCTGCGCAGGCTCGACGGCGACACGCAGGCGAGGAACCAACCTCGCGGGACTTGCGCCGACGGCCATCACGGCATTTGGACCCCGCTGGGGCGACGCCTTGTCAGTCCTGATCAGTACGTCCACCATGAACCCCACGCCGTTGACGGTCATCGGTGGACACCGGTGCCACCGGCAACGGCGGCGTTCGATGTCCAGCTCTAGCGAACCGTTCCTCGCCGTGGGCCGGTACCGTCCACTACCCGTCCAGTCGCAACCAGGTAGTGACGACCCGTAGCGGCAGTGGCTAGCGTGATCCACGTCGACAGGTGAAGTCCGGAGGTGCGCGATGGCGGGACGGCGCTATTCCCTGAACCGGCAGCTCGCGTGGGAGAGACTCCAACGCGGCTGGTCCTACGAGGAGACCACCGAACGCATCCGCACCGAGATGAGCCGCGCAGGCGAGATCGACACCGGGCTCAACGCCAACACCGTGCGACGCTGGGAGACCGGGGAACGGTGGCCAGACCCGCGTTACCGCAAGCACCTGGTCGCGATCTTCGGTAAGCCAGCGAGCGACCTCGGCCTGCTCACCCCCGACGAACTGGCCGTACGTCCGGCTGAGGAAACACTGCACGAGTTCAGGAGGTTGTGGGACATGCTCACCCGAGACGGCAACGGCAACGGCTGGGACCGGGCGTCCGTACTACGCGCGCTCGTCGGTGCCAGCATGCTGCCCTTGGTCGCGCCGCTGCTATCACTCGATCCCCCCGCCGCACACGCTGGCGGCAGGACCGTCGACCCCGACTCGTATCGGCAGATCGTGCGCTGTCAGCGCGAGCTGTACTGGACGAGCCCGGCCCGGCCGTTGTACGAGGCCGCCTACGCCCACACTCAGCTCGGCATCGGGCTCCTCCGTGCCGCAACCGGAACCGATCGGACTGGTCTCGCCGGAGCGCTCGCGGAGTCCGCACTGCTCACCGCCCGACTCGCCTTCTTCGACCTCAGCCAACCCGCCGTCGCCGAACGCTGCTACGACGTCGCCCTCGCTGCCACCCGCGAAGCCGGCGACCATGCTCTGGCCGCAGCTGTTCTCGGCCACATGGCGTTCATCCCCGCCTTCGGCCACGATCCCGCGAAGGCCCGCACGCTGACCAACGCAGCCCTCCAACACACCTGGCACGGTGTCAGCCCCATGGTCCGCTCCTGGTTGCACTGCGTCGCCTCGGAGGTCGAGGGCCGGGCAGGAGCAGCGGCGGCCAGCCGCCACCACATCGATCTGGCAGCGAAGGCGCTTGATGGCAGCCCTGTGCCG
The DNA here is from genome assembly GCF_900090265.1 of Micromonospora rifamycinica. Taxonomy (NCBI): domain Bacteria; kingdom Bacillati; phylum Actinomycetota; class Actinomycetes; order Micromonosporales; family Micromonosporaceae; genus Micromonospora; species Micromonospora rifamycinica. The sequence continues at coordinate 3,046,841 of NZ_LT607752.1, read as the reverse complement.
CCTGAATGGCTCGACTTCTACGACAACACGCGTCTGCACTCCTTCGCCGGTTACGCCGCTCTCGCCGATGGCGACCACGGGGAAGCCGCTATCCAGCTGGATCAGGCACTCGCCGCTCTCCCCGGGGCTGGCGCCAAACAGCGCAGCGTTGTTCTCGCCGACCTTGCCAACGCCCATGGCAACGACGGTGACCGGGCTGCCGAATACCTCAACCAGGCCGTCGATGCCCTACACACCGACTGGTACGGCACCGGCCTCGACCGGGTCCGAGCCGTCCGCAACGTACTCGGCGACAGCCGCAACGGTGCCCGACTCGACGAACGCGTCACCGCGTTGACCGCCAGTCGCGCCGCGCTACCTGGTAGTTAGAGCGGGCCGGCGTCGATTCGCCAGTGAACGGCATCGGGTAGCTCGGCGAGGTGATTACTGATTCGGCAGACCCTTCCACCACGTGGTGCGACCTCCCGCGTGGCCGTTCAACAGGTAGAGGACCCATGCGAACCACCGCAGTCGGCGACGTGACGATCCTGCTTCCCGATCTCGACCCCGACGATCTCGACAGCACCACCGAGCCCGATGTTGATCTCACCGACCTCCATGTCGACAACGCCTCCTGGCGGGGTGTCGCCCTCGACGAGGTCCGTGTTCGGGGTAGCCGGATCACCGGGTCGGACCTCAGCGAGAGTACCTGGGAAGGGGGAACGGTCTTCGGCTGGGAGATCGTCCGCACCGACTTCTCCGGCGCCAACCTGTCCGGGCTCAGCATCGAACGCAGCGTCATCACAGGGTCGCGGTTCACCGGTGCGCGGCTCACCGACGTCCGTCTCAAGGATGTCCTGTTCGACGGCTGCCGCTTCGACTACGCCACCTTCAGCCGGGTCGCCGCTGGCGGGGCGGTGGCGTTCGTCGATTACATCCTCACCGACGCCACCTGGTCCTCCTGCCGGCTCCCCAAGGTCGTCCTGAGATCGTGCCAGCTGGCTCGCCTCGAACTGGCGTCGAGTCAGCTCCAGGGCGCCGACCTGCGGGGTAACTCGCTGCGTGGCCTGAAGACCGCTCTCGCGAACCTGTACGGGATCACGCTCACCGAGGAGCAGTTGCCTGACCTGACCCACCTGGCTGTCGGTGAACTCCACCTCGCGGTGCGGGCTCAATGATCTTCGGATCGGAAGTGCCCGTCGGTCGTCTTGCGACCGCACTCGTCGGGTCTGTCGGTGTCGCAGTGCAACGGTGGAATGTCAGTCGTGGGCTACCAGTCGCGGGGGCGGCGGCGTTGCCGGTGAGGTCGTACGTCGATACGACCGCGTTCGCGGTAGGGCGTTCCGACGGTGCTGACGCCCAGGCCTTTGTTCTGGGTGGGCAGCTCGGTGCGCGCATCTGGCCGTTCACCGCCGTAACGGACGACTCTGTACTTCTGCCGGCTGGTTCTCTTGCCGTGACTGGTTGGTCCCTCGGGTGTCGGTTCGTGGGCCGGTGGGGGCGTCGATGACCGTAGGTGTGCAGTCGACTCGACGGGGTGGGGGAGTGGGGTCTGCGCCGGTCCTGCCGAGAGGGTTCGGCTCGGTGGACGGGACCACCTCGGGGCTGGTGGCCGAGCAACGTAAGGATCTTGGCCGGCAGTTGGCCGGATGGCGTGCCGCTGCCGGGATGACGCAGGCGCAACTGGCCAAGCGGATCTGCTACTCGCGCAGCACGCTGGCCAACGCTGAGACCGGTCGGGACATGAGCATCCGGGGTTTCTGGTGCGACGCCGACGAGGTGGTCGGTGCCAACGGGGTGCTGTTCCCTCTTGGTCAAGATGGTGTGAGACACCCCGTGTGAGTGGGGTGCTGACCTGCTGAGGGCGGGGATCGGAGATCCTTGTGTACGTGTCTACTTCATCTGGCAAGCAGCCGGCGTCCGGCGGCGGCGACCCGGCGCCAAAGCCATCACGGCGGGTCTTCAGCCCGGAGTACAAGCTCGCGATGGTCGCCGAGTACGAGAACGCCGCGAACGGAGAGAAAGGCGCGATCCTGCGCCGGGAAGGTCTGTACTCGTCGCACATCATCGAATGGACACGGGCTCGCGACGCCGGGCAACTCGGCCAGGTAGGGACTCCCGTCACGGATTCCGGCACGGCGGCGGTCGGGGCGCGGGTGAAGAAGTCCGCGGAACAGATCGAGTTGGAGAAGCTGCGCCGGCAGAACGAGAAGCTGCAGGCGGATCTGAAGAAGACCCGCATGGCGTTGGACATCATGGGAAAAGCACACGCGCTCTTGGAAGAACTCTCCGAGAGCGCGGACAGCGACAGCCAGCCGAGGAGATCCTGACCGCCGTGTTCGGCGAGTTACGCGACGCGGACATCTCGGTGCTGCGGGCGTGCGCGTTGACCGGGACCTCGCGGGCGACCTACTACCGGCGGGCCAAGCCGGTCGGACCGCGGCACGGGCCGTGGCTGCCCCGCACCCCGCCGCCGCAGGCGCTCAGCATGGCCGAACGCGACCGGGTGCTGGCTGTGCTGAACTCGCCGGCCTACGCCGACCTGGCGATCCCGCAGGTCTGGGCCAGGGAACTCGACGCGGGCCGCTACCACTGCTCGATGTCCACGATGTATCGCATCGCCCGTGCCGCCGGGCAGAGCCGGGAACGACGCCGGCTGGCGACCCACCCGCCGCGGGTGCGTCCGGAACTGGTCGCGACCGGGCCGGGTCAGGTGTGGTCCTGGGACATCACCGCGTTGAAGGGACCTGTCAAAGGCGTCTGGTACCGGTGTTACGTCGTGATCGACATCTACTCGCGTTACGTCGCCGGCTGGCTCGTCGCGGCCGTCGAGGACGCGGTCGTCGCCCGCGACTTCCTGGCCGACGCGATCAGCCGTAACGGGATCGAACCGCACACCATCCACGCCGACCGTGGCGGCGCCATGGTGTCGAAGCCGGTATCGGAGATGCTCGTCGACCTCGGTGTCCTACGGTCACATTCCCGACCTCGGACCTCGAATGACAACCCGTACTCCGAAGCCCAGTTCAAGACCATGAAATACGTGCCGGACTTCCCCGAGAGGTTCGGGTCCCTCGCTGACGCGAGAGCTTTCTGCGACGGATTCTTCACCGCCTACAACCACGAGCACCGGCACTCCGGGATCGGCTGGCACACCCCAGCCTCGGTGCACTACGGCACCGCCGAGCAGATCCGCGAGCAACGCCAACACGCCCTCGACGCAGCCCACACCGCCCACCCGGACCGATTCAACCGCCGGCCACGCGCACCGAAACTGCCCGACCATGCCTGGATCAACCAGCCGCCCCGACAGGAACAGACCGTCTCAGTTTGACTTGACAACTACCGGTTGGCCGCCTTCGACCAGGTCGCCGCGTTGGTGCGGGACTTCCACGAGCAGCGGGCGTCGGCACGTGACCGTGAGCGTCGGCAACGCGCTGCCCGCCTCATCGCTCCCACCGTTCAGGTGCAGCCGAGCGCACCGGCGGAGCCGAGAAGGTGCCAGTGTGAGGCGGTGGTCGTCGGTCGGTGGACCGAGCGGGAGGTCCGCGCATTGCGGGAGGCGCTACGGATGACCGTCCACGACTTCGCTCAGCGGCTGGGAGCGAGCGACGCGGCCGTCTCCGGCTGGGAACACCGACGCACGCCCACGCCACCGAAGATGGCCGCGCAGGCGGTGTTGGACCAGACGCTCGCACTCGCCGACACTGACACCAAAGCCCGGTTCCTGCTGATCCTCAACACCCCCGACCAGCACGGGTAGAACAGCGCGAGAGTGAGGTAGGCACACCGACAGGGCCGCTCGCCGTAGCCGAGCGCCGACGGCACCCGCCGACAACCGTGGGTTCTGCTGGTGAGCGAATCTCCTGTCTCGCCGGAGATGGACAACTGAGGCACGCTCTCATGCCGATGAGAGTGCACTCGATCTTGTTGGCAGCTTACTCAGTCTACGGCTGCTTTACCAGAATAACGGTTGTCGGGTCGATGCCCTGAGCCGTCGCGAGGTAGGGCAATTCGTGCTCCCCGCCTGACAACTCGATTGCGGCCTTGCCTGCAAGATGGGCGGAGTTGACTGACTGCCCGTTAGCAACCGAAGAGTAGAGGGCGGCGGCGTAGTTGAGGGCGTCGCCGTCATCGATGCTGTCTGTCATACCGATCGCCAGGGGTGCGAAGCGGTCGACGAGCGCGTCGGCCGTGCCGGAGGACTTGCAGGCGTTGAAAACGATCAAGGTCGGCGGAAAGTCGGTGGCTTGGCACGCTGAGGCGAAGGCGCTCGCAGTCACCACGACGCCAGCGTGGAAGTCATCCACATCTTCCTCGAAGGAGATCAGCTGCTCATCGCCGTGCCCGGAGAAGTGGACGACGTGAGGGCGGAATTTGGCGATGCCGTCCTGTAAGTCCTGCGTAGTAGCCGAAAGTCGTACGTCAATCTCGACTTGATCACGGTGCAGTGCAGCTTCGATTGCTCGTCGGACTCTGGTGTGCTCGCGCGTGACGCGGAGGTCTCCAGCGGAGGACGCGCCCAACATGAGGATACGGAGTTTTTCGGCTTTCGGCGCGGTGAGTGTACGCCACGCCCGCTCTGACATAGCAATCCTCTCCTGCGAGGATGCAACCTGCTGGGCGAGCTGGCGTTGCTCGACCTGTGCTGTCCGCTGGGCGATGATCTGCTGACGGGCGGCTCGTTGACGTTCAGCTGTTTCCGCGTTCGCGATCTTGGTTTGCAGCTTCGCCGCATCGGAGCCATAACCAGCGGCTTTGGCCTCCAGTGCGGATGCGTCTCGGCCGTACTTGTTGGCAGCCTCCAAGGCTCGGACCGCTTCGCGTCTTTTGCTTTGAGCTTGCGAAGGGCTGCTAGTGCGGCTGGCTGCTTGATCGGCTTTGGCTGCGTCGGCGCGCTTGCGCGCCTCTTTGGTGCGCAGGTCGGCGGCCCTGCGCGCGCTGTCCGACTGCGCCTTCTGCTTGCGCTCCAACTCTCGCCGATCCTGCTGGATGCTCACGAGTCTCCTATCGGGGCGGTTGATGATGATGTTGGCCGCTGCCGTTACTGGTCTTCCCAGACGCGGGTTGCCGGACCCGTGAACTCTAGGTCATTTGTCCGAGTTAGGAACGACGCTCGGGATTCAGCGGAGAGTTGCGTGTTTAGGTCGAATTGAAGCAGCCGGTGCCATCTGTCTTTCTGCCACCATCGACGCGGAGCCGACCGAACCTCGACGGTGACGGCGTAGGGACCGTCTGCTAGCGTCGTGGATGGACAATCCCACTGAAACTCCACGAACTTCTCCACCATCCCTCGTCCATCCACCGCGAACGGCGCGTTGTATGTCCGTGAGTCGGAGTAGACGTGGGACCGACAAGCAATCCACGGCATGATCTTTGGTAGAGCGACGGAATCGGCCGTTGGCTCAGCAACTTCCCGGTGCCTGGGCTCGGGTAAATCGATCCGCAATCGAAGCCCAATCACCGCCAGTGGTGCTGGTGCCGGATTATGAATCACCAGCGGCAGCACTATCATTGTCTTGTGTGGCCCAAAGGCGGCTGCGTAGACCTGCGGCGGATAGCTGCGTAGCCGGCCACGGCGAACCTGGATCCACCAAAACGAACCGATCGTGAAGAAAAGCGCGCAGACAGACGCCACCAGCCCAGGAGTAATCCACGCATCTGAGGCACCAACGACTGGCTTGGCGAACGGCATGGGCGCACACTACCGCAGAGGATCCCTCGGCTGCACCCTCGGATCAGGCCGAAGCTATCCAAGACTGCACCGCCACGGCAATGTCGCCGAGGTTGCCACCGTTCTTCTGCTCGACGAACTGCCACAGCGGCCATCCGCAGCCGTGAAGTTCGGCCCAGCCGCATACCGCTGGCGCTGACAGCTCGTTCTCGACGATCGTTCCGATGTCGCCCGCGACTGTCCCGCAGCCAAAACGGACTGGCGCGCCACCGATGCTGCGCCACCTGATCAGGAAGCGCTGGTTGGCACAACCGTTCATGGTTGCGGGATAAGGATCGTCCGGGTCGTCGGGTGATAGAGATCGCCATTCACCGCAGAACACCCGCAGGTGAGCTTCCCACTCCCGACGGAGACGCCAGCCCTGCAGAACTGTGGGGAAGTCTGGGCCCTGCTCTGCGTGGATCGAGTTGCACTTGTTGGCACCGTTCCACAGGAGCGTATCGTCCACGTCTGAACAGTAGCGCATCACGAAGCATCTCCACGAAGACGCAGACTGGCACTGGCTCACGGTGCCCGCCGTCTATGGACTCAACCTAACTGTTACGGCGGACTTTTGTAAGTGCTCAGGGGCTCGCGCGGTCGCCTTCAGCCGCAGCATCTTCTCATGCCGCGTACCGCGTGCTGTGCAGCTTCATTCGAGTGCGTGGGCAGTGGTCAGGTGGTCGGCTTGTTGTGTTTGCGGATGAGTTTGGGTAGTTCGGTGAGTGAGTTGAGGTGGAACAGGCAGCGGTCGCTGATCGCTGTGTCGTTGAGGATGTGTCCCCAGGGGCCTCGGCGGATGAGTGCGGTGGGGATACCTGCTTCTTGTGCTGGTCGGATGTCGTTGTCGAGGCGGTCTCCGACGTAGAGCACCTGGTCGGCTGGGCAGCCGGCTTCGGTGACTACGCGGTCGAAGAAGGCGGGGGAGGGTTTCTCTACGCCCCAGCCGTCCGAGGTGCCGATCACGTCCACTGGGAGGTTCAGGGCGCGCAGGATGGTCTCTGCGCGTGCTGTCTGGTTGCCGGCGAGGCCGACGTGGAGCCCTGCGGCGCGTAGCGCGGTCAGGCAGGGGCGGGCGTCGGGGTGGAGGTCGTCTTCGGTGAATGATTCGGGTTGTCCTGCTGCGGTGCGGCGTTGCCGTTCCTGGGTCAGGTTGAATCCTGGTCGGAAGACCTGGAAGGTTTCCCGGTAGTCGAGGCCGCGGGCGATGACTGCGCCGAAGACGGCGGAGAAGGTGTGGCGTGGTACGCCGAGCCAGTCTGCCCAGGTGCCGTACTCGCGGGACTCGTCAACGATGGTCTCGCCCACATCGAAGAACACGCTGGTGATCACCTGGCGATTGTGCCGTGTGCCCTTCGGTAGATCAACGTGCGCCCTCAGCCGAGCCGAGCCGCTTGGCGCGGTGAGGGTGAAGTACTACCCCGTGGCGCTGGGTGACCGTCTTCGACCTTGCTGGCCGGTGGGCATGAGGAGGTGGGATCGGCCCAATCGTGACCGCTCGATGTGGGACTGGGGCGGCGGCAGGCCGTGCGCGTGGTACGAGGCGGCCCCGAGATTGGTGGTTGGGGGGCGTAGGTCGGCCTGGTCTCTGAGGATCACACCGGCAAGCTGGGCACCAGAAGCCGCGTCGGGCGCGGTGTGAGAGGCGGAGGTCGTCTGCGTCTCGGTCATGCGAACGGGCACTCTCCGGGCTCGATTCCTGGCCCGCAAGTGTTCGTCGGGTCAGAAGATCGTCTCATTTAGTGAGACGTTTGCGAGCGTTGGTCAAGATTTTTCTGCCTGTTGCGGGCGTGGATTTGTGCCGCTGGGGTCCAGTGCGGGTCGGCGGGTGTCGGTGCGTCCGGCTGGGTCCGGAGACGTCGTGATCGGCTGCTGGTGGCGCTGGTTGACAGGGTGCTGCGGGGGAGGCGTACTGGTACGGACGTGACCGCGTGGCGGTCTGTCTGCCGGGTCCAATCGGCCAGGCTGGCGACGTTCCAGAGAGGAGCGTCGCGGGTCGTTCGAGGCTCGGGGTTAGCGGATCGTCGTTGGTTCTGAGTGGTAGGGGGTTCGCGATGAAGGTTCTTTCTCCGGCGGGTTGAGTCGACGCCCTACCGAGCCGTGATGTCGACGGCTCCGCGGCATATGTCCCCCGCTGCGATGCGCCGCCTGCCGGTGTGGGGGTGTGCTGTCCTGCTTTCGTAGCTGCTGCCGCCGTTCATGCTGCCGCGACCGCCTTTCTGGTGGTCGTGTCGGTCGTTGCTGTCCTCATCCGCCCGGGTCGACCGGGATGCCCGGTCGGCGTGTTGGTTGGCAACTCCACAGTGCGCTTCTCCGTAGTCCGTCGCACTGGCTGTGGCTGTGTATCCCTGCGGCGTCGTGAATGTCGTCGCGCATTCTCATTGTTCTCGATCAAGGAGTTGTTGTGTTCGTGGTTCATTCCGTGTCTGTGCGCTTCGGCTCGGTGCCGGTGGCGGTGACAGATCCCGTTTCAGTGCCCGTTGCGGGGCCCGGGTTGGCGTCGGTGTTGAGGTCAGTCTTCGACCAGACGCCGGAACGGACCCCCTGTCGTGTCTCACACCGCTGGTCAGGTCGGCTGTCAGCCCTGCTGGCTTGTCCTGCGACAGACCCTGCATGGTCCCGGGTCTCTCCCCCTGGGGCTGGCATTCCCTACAAGAGGGGAGGTGGTGATCGGTGGATGATCCGGTCCTTCGGGTCCAGTCCCAACTGACCGCCCGTGACCGTGTGCTGTTGGGCTGGCTCTACGACCACGGTGTGTTGACGTCGTTCCAGCTCGCGCATGCCCTGTTTTCGTCTCTGGATTTTTGTCAGCGGCGGTTGCGGACGTTGTACCGGTTGCGGTTGGTGGCGCGGTTCCGTCCGCAGCGCGCTGACGGTGGCTCGTACCCGTATCACTACGTCATCGATCAGCTCGGCGCGGAGGTCGTCGCCGCTGGTCGTGATGAACGTCCGCCTCGGCGTGATCATGCCCGGGTGGAGCGGCGCCGTTGGACGTCGAGCCGCACCCTGGAGCACCGCCTGGGGGTGAACGGTTTCTTCACCGGCCTCGCCGGCTACGCCCGCACCCATGCTGATGTGTGGTTGGGGGAGTGGTTGTCGGAGGCGGAGTGCCAGCGGTCGGGGGTGTTCACCCGGCCGGGGGATCCGGCTCTGGTGCGCGCCTACCAGCCCCGGGTCCGTCCGGACGGCTACGGCCTATGGGTTTCGGGTCGAACGGTGGTGCCGTTCTTCGTGGAGTACGACACCGGTGGTGAGCCGCTGTCGGTGCTGGTCCGCAAGCTGGTCGGCTACCGGGAGTGGTTCGCGGCGATGGGGCGGGCGTGGCCGGTGTTGTTCTGGCTGCATTCCGCCGCCCGGGAACGCAACCTGCGCCGGATGTGGGCCGAGACGCCGCCGCTGGTGCCGGTGGCTACCGGTGCCCGCGACCACGCGACGACGGCGGGCCTGTGCCCCGCCGAGGCGGTATGGGCGGTGGCCGGCGGTGACGGGCGACGTTCCACGTTGGCTGACCTGTCGGCCTGGGTCCTCGACGACCGTGACCCGACCAGGGAGGCGGCATGACCGACGACACCTCCCCGGACCTCTTCATCGTGCGGTCGGCGTGTGCGACGGTGACGACCCCGGAGCCGTTCTGTCACTGGTCTGTCAGCGTCTCACCGGAGGCTGCTGACAGACCGGTGACAGCACCGGACAGCCCTGACAGCGAGCGGACCGAGGTATCGTCCCGGCGCCTGCGTGGCCGATCTGCGGACCGACCCCGGACCGGGCCATCCACGGTCCTGGTCAGGCACGCCAGGACCGTCCGCCCCCTGGTCCGGTCCACACGTACGGGCGGGCCGGGCGTGCTGGTGGTCCGGCCGGGGGAGGTGGTCGGCCACGACCGCACCCGGTGATCCGAACGCCGGTCCGGGACGAAGCCCAGTGGAGGGGTTCGTTCAGGTCGTGATCATGTTGGCCATTGGTGGGGCGGCGGGTGCGGCCAGCTTCACCCATGTCCACAACGTCGCCGCTGCTCACGGTCAGCCGGGGTGGTTGGCGTGGGCGGACGCGATCGTGCTGGAGCTGATGTCCATCGCTTCCGGTCTGGAACTGCGCCGCCGCAAGCGGGCCCAGGTGTCGGCGGTGTTCCCGGCGGCGGTGTTGGCCTGCGCGGTGGCGTTGTCGCTCGCGGCGCAGGTCGTGGAGGCCGAGCCGTCACCGATCGGCTGGACCGCCGCGGCCGTGCCCGCGCTCGGGTTCCTGGTCATGGTCAAGATCGCCCTCGGCTACACCAACACCCCACCCGAACCCACACCAGCCGGAACGAACCCGCCCACCGCCCGACCAGCGGACCAGCCCATCGCCACCGCAAGCCAGCTCCCGGCGGACCGCACCGACGCCCAGCCGTCCCTGCCGACCGGGGACCGGCGTCTGCCCGCGCGGACCGTCCACCACCCCACCAACCACCCGGACGCCAGACCGGACCACTCCCAGACCGGGGGACCGGTCGGCCAGCGTCGGCCGTCGCGGCGCGGACCGTCCACCCACCCCACCGACACCGAAGCCCTACTCCTAATCGCCAGGCACGCCCAGGAGGACCTCGCCGCCGAAGGCCGGACGCTCACCCGCGCCGCCCTGGCCACCGCGCTGCGCGCGACCGGCCACACCGTGTCCAACACCCGCGTATCCCAGCTACTGAAGATCCTCAAAGCCGACCAGGCCCCACCAGCCCCACCCATCGACCAGCGGACTCCCGAACCCGCCGACACCAGCACCCTGCCGGCAGCACCAGAGCCCGCTACGCCTACCACCTCGCGTACCTCTGCACCGCTTCCACCGCAGTCAGGAGATCCGACACCGTGAACGCCCACACCACTCCCACCCGCGACACCCAACCGACCAGCTCATCCCCGTCTACCAGCGTGCCGTGGACCGCCGAGCGGATCCGCGCGCTCGGCGTCGCCACCACCTTGCCCACCGCGGCCGCGGTCCTCGGTATCAGCCGCTCCCAGGCCTACCGCCTCGCCGCCACCGACACCTTCCCCACACCACTGATCCGCGCCGGCACCCGCATCATCGTCCCCGTCACCGGCCTCCTCCGACTCCTCCTCCTCGACCAATCCGCCCCGGACCCTGCCGGTGGCCGGCGACTTGATCCCGCCGTGGTGTCGAGCGTGGATGCAACGACCCCGCCACCAGCGGACTACACCCGCCACCGCTGGCGGCACCACGTCGAGCACCCCGGAGACGACCAGTGAAAGGCTCCATCTTCAAACGCTGCGGCTGCCGCGACACCACCACCGGCCGCCGCCTGGGACGCTCCTGCCCTGACCTGCGCAGGCCCGGCGGCGGCTGGTCCCGCAACCACGGCCAATGGCACTGGCAGATCGAAATCCCCGCCCGCAACGACGGCACCCGCCGCACACTGCGCCACGGCCCCTACCCCACCCAAACCGACGCCGACACCACCCTCGACCGCATCCGCGCCGCCCTCGCCGTCCCCGACCCCACCGACCCCCACGCCACGACCAAAACCGGCGACCTCATCGAAACCGCCGTCAAAACCGGCGCACCCATCCCCACCCCCGACCAGGTCCGCCGCACCCTGCACCTCGACATCACCCCCACCGAACTACCCACCATGGCCGACTACCTCACCGACTGGCTCGCCGGACGCAAGAACATCAAGAAAGGCACCCTGCGCTCCTACGAAGGCCACATCCGCCTCTACCTGATCCCGCACCTCGGGCACCTGCGCATCGACCGGCTCCGCCCGGGTCACATCGACGCCATGTACGAGGCCATCGCCGAACGCAACACCACCATCACCACCCTCCGCGCCAGCCGCGACCCCGTGAAACGTGACCAGGTCAAGAACCAGCGGATCGTCGGACCGAGGACGATGCACGTCATCCACGCCACCCTCCGCAAGGCACTCAACGACGCGATGCGCCGCCACCGCTACCTCGACACCAACCCCGCCCTCCTGATCGAACTACCCCGCGCCCGACCACCCAAGCCCACCATCTGGACCGACCAACACATCCGCACCTGGCGCGACACCGGCAAAACCCCCAGCCCCGTCATGATCTGGACCCCCGAACACACCGGACGATTCCTCGACCACACCCACGACGCCGGCGACCGCCTCTACGCCCTCTACTACCTCATCACCTTCACCGGCCTCCGCCGAGGCGAAGCATGCGGACTCCACTGGGACGACCTCGACCTCGACGCCAACACCCTCACCGTCCGCTGGCAACTCGTCCAACAAGGCTGGGCCACCACCATCGACACCCCCAAAACCACCGACAGCGAAGCCACCATCGCCCTCGACACCGAAACCGTCGCTGTGCTGCGCGCCCACCGCGCCCGGCAACACCGCGAACGCCTAGCCGCCGGAGCGGCCTGGACCAGGAACGGATCGGTGTTCACCACCCCGACCGGCGGTCGGCTCCACCCCGCCGACGTCACCGACCACTTCCACCACCTCGCCACCCAAGCCGGACTACCACCCATCCGGCTTCACGACCTCCGCCACGGCGCCGCCACCATGGGACTCGCCGCAGGCGTCCAGATGAAAGTCATCTCCAACCGACTCCGCCACTCCAGCCCACACTTCACCGCCACCTTCTACGGCGCCGTCCTCCCCGAACTCTCACACGCCGCCGCCGAAGCAACCGCCGCCATCGTCCCCCGCCGCGGTAGCACCGCAAGGCCGGCATAGTTCGCAGTTTCGCCTCCATCAGTCGCGTAGGGCTGGCCGACGACGCTGTCGGCCGGCCCTACGCGGTCTTCGTCAGCGCAGCGTCTGCCGGCCTGCTCTGGCTGATCCGGTTCCGCAACGTCTTGTGATGCAGACCAGGTTGTCGTACTGACGGATCATCGACCGGCGTCCAGATCCGGCGGTCGGTCTGGGGCGAGGGCGACCTGCAGGTCGCGAGGTGCGATCCCTCTGGGGAGCCAACCCCTCGAGCGCTTCGTGACCGTGTGCTTGGTCGACGCCCCTGTCAGCTCAGCAGCGTCCGGGCGCGTTGACTCGGCTTGAGGGTCGTGACTTTGAATGGACAGTTCTTGTCCGTCAGCAGGGCATATGCGTCGATGGCCCGGGTGGCGGCATCTTGAGCCTGGTCGGCAGGCTTCACGCCGCGTCCACGGTTGCGGAACAGGGCGCCGTAGAAGGCGGAGCTGAACACGCCGCTCTCGTGCCAGCCGATGATGGAGGAGGTGCCCACGTAGGTGACCTCGCCCTGGAGGCAGTCCCGTACCGCCTTCTGCCACGCGCCGGTGCCGGTCTTGCAGCCGTCCGCGATGATGGCGCCGGTCGAGATGCCTTTGCCCCTGTCTGCCGCGACTTCCCCGAGCTGCTCGAAGGACACGGTGAACTCGCCGTCCGTACTGGTGAACGACGGCGTGACGCTGTGGTCGCCATGGGCCATGACGTGTAGGACGTCGCATGATGAAGTGAACGCGGACAGCACGGTGTCGGGATCACGTGACCGAACAAAGTCGATTTCTACGATCGGAGCTTCACAACCGGCGTTGATGTTCTGCAGTGTCGACTGGACGAACGTCATCGCAGCATCGAACGACGAGTCCAGCCCGATGTCGAGCAAGGTCACTCTTCTCGGCCTCATCCACGACCCTTCCTGACGCTTGCATGGTCGACATGGCCTGGAAAGGGGATGGACGAACGACCGTAGTGACCGTCACCCACGCCGCTTTACCGACTCGTTCCGGCCGCCCCGATCTCCCATCTGACATCGGGCGCGGCTTCCTTCCCAGGCCTCCTACTCAGCTGTCAGCTTCGCTGCACCACTATCAGCTGATCACGTGCCCGGGTCGCCGCGACGTAGGTCAACGATCGGGCCCGAAGATCCGCGTCCGCGCGCTCGGCAGGGTCCAGCAAGGCGAGGCGTTCCATCTCGGCCGGCGATGGTTTACCTGCGGCCAGCAGGACCTTGGAGAACTCGGTGCCCTTGGCACGGTGCATCGTGAGTACTGGTACCCGGCCTGCCGGTGGGCGGTCGCGGTCCACGGCGCGGGCGTCGATGCCGGCGTCGGTGAGAGCGGTGACGACGCGGTCGCGGTGGTACCGGTCGGGGACCAGGACGGCGACGTTCTCGAGCGGATCTCCGGCGTCGAGCCAGGTGCGCACGTGTCGGACGACCGCTGCTGTCTCTTCGGCAAGGGAGTCGACGAGTTCGATGATGGGCATCGGGCCGGTGCGGGCCGATCGGTAGCCGGTGCCTTCCGGCTCGTCCTGCAGGTCGACGTACTGGCCGCCGCCGAGGATCGTCATGGCGTAGTGCAGGTTCTGCGCCGTGGTGCGGTAGTTCAAGGTGAGCCGCTGGGAACGGCCGACGATGGCGACGCCGTACCGCCCGAGCACGACGCGGGTGCCGTAGATGCGCTGGTGGGAGTCCTCGGCGATGAACAGGTCGTCGGCGTGCTCCCCGACGACGGCACGGAGCAGGAGCCAGTGGGTGGGTGAGAGGTCCTGCCCTTCGTCGACGAGCACGTGATCGGCGGGACGCGGGTCGGTGACCGTCAGGTGCGCTGCGGCGACTGCGGCGGCCTCGGCGAAGTCGAGGCCGCCGTCGGCCCGACAGCGGGCCCGGTATGCCTCGACGAGTGCCCAGACGGCTCGGCGTTTGGCACGGTCCAGCGCGACGCCTCGACCCGGTCGGCGTACCCGTAGATAGCCGACCTCGTCGTGCACCTTGTTGGGTAGGACGACGTGCGCGTACTCCGAGGCGAGGAACGTCTCGTTGGCCAGCTCGTACGGCAGCATGGTGCCGGTCGATTCGACGACCTCCCGCCAACGATTCGGTGCGGTGCGGGCCAGCGGCGTCGACCGCTCCTCGCCGAGGACCTCCCGCATCGCGGGGGCAAGGCCGCGACCAGCGGTCCGCAGCACTGCGGAGGCGAGCGCGTCCACACCCGTCGCGTACACGCCGGGCTGGTCGAGGGCCTTGGCCTGTGGCACGCGCGGGTCGAGCTGGCCGAGGCTGTCGCCCAAGGCGTCCGCGAGGTTGGTGGTGAAGGTGGTCAGGATGATCCGGGCGTCGGGGTCGCGGCGGGCGAGTGCGCGGGCCCGATGGACGAGCACGACGGTCTTGCCGGTGCCGGCTCCGCCCGAGAGCCGGAACGGGCCACTGTACGAGCGGTCGACGTAGCGACGCTGCTCGGGGTGCAGGAAGATTCGCCAAGCACCGAAGTCGCCACCTTCGATGACCCGTCGTAGTTCCTCCTGGTCGTCAATGAACGCGTACTGCAGCGCGGCGGCCGGATGTTTGAGTGATTGCAACACGTCGGCATCGTCGTCACCGGACGAGGAGGCCTTTTCCAGCTGCATCCGTCGGACGATCGTGTCGATGTCGTCCCCTGCGGCCAGGTCGACCAGGATGGTGCCGATCCAGCCCTCGTACCGCTGTGCGAGGTCGAGGATGCCGTCCTCGTCGGAGGCGGCCGCGGCCTGGGTGACGACGTCTTCGGGGAGCCCGAGCCGCTCGACGAGTTCGCTGTGTTCGTGACCGAGTCGGACGAACAGCGGCTTCGTGGACCTCGTCGTGGTTTCGTCGGGAGGTGAAGTCGGGGTTGGGGAAGGCTCGATCTCTTCGATCTGGGGTAGGCCGTTGATCGGGTTGACCCTCAGCCGTACGCGTCGAGCGATGCCGATGGCGTCGTCGTGTGGCCAGATGCCGTGGATGACGTAGTGGGTTTCACCGTCGCCGTCGAGGCGGAACATGACGGCCCGCCAGAAGTCGTCAACCCGCCCGGTGCGAACCCGTGGGTCGATACTGTGCTGGATGGGTTCGACGTGCAGGCCCGGGGTGGCGTCGTCGACTCCGAGCTTCTGCAGGAAGGTCATCGCCTTTCCACGGACCGAGCCGTCGATCTTGCTGGCGAGCTTTCCCATGATGATGGTCGGCATCAGTGTCCTTCGTCCGTCTCGACGGCAGCGTGGGCCAGGGCAGCGACGACCTCGGCGGGCGTGGGCGCCACCAACCGCCAGCCGTGGCGGGCCAGGTCGGCGCGGTCCTCCGGCGGCATGTGGGGAAAGGCCACGGCGACGCGCAGCGTAGGCCAGCAGATGTCGAGCGGAATGCCGTCGGGGCCCTCCGCGCCGACTGTCGGTGGTGTGACGTCGTGGTTGGCCAGGGAGCTGATCAGTTCCTTCTCGTCCTGGGAGAACGCGGCCTCGTACACGTCGGCCCAGGCACCCACCGGCCGTAGCGGCTCGGCCGTGTCCGGCCTGCCGGCGATCGGCTCGACGAGACTGGTCGTCGTCACGGCGGTCGGCCAGTCTCGTGGACCGAGCGCGTTCGCGAGCCGCAACCAGGCACGCCACGATTCGGCATGTCTCTCGTCGAGCATCTCGGACCGGTCGTCGAGCACGGCTGCGACCTCGACGCCGGCGGTGTGCCTCATCTCGACGACAGCGGCGAGGGAGCCGCTGCGGTGCAGGTGAACTCGGCGTTCGCCGACGGGCGATTCCTCACCGAGCAGTGCCGCCCGGCCCACCTGGGCGAGGGTGACGTCCGAGGCGACCTGGAGCGGTTGAGCCCCGGCGGACAGGAACATCGGCACGGCACGCGCGGCGGCCCGTGCCGCAGCCGGGTTCGGGTCGAGAACCCAGCCGACCAGCCAGTCGACCATCCCTCGACCCAGTGCCTTGTACGCCTCCGGCGGTGCCTGGAACCCCGGTACGTTCATCAGGCTGCCTGCCAGGGCGGCATTCCACCACTGCGGCGCGGTGTGGGTGCCGGTTTCGGCAGCGGCGATGTCGGCGCTGGTGAGGGCGACCACCACCATGCCCAGGTCACGCAGGTGGGCACGCTTGGCGGCATCGTCCGCGAGCCGGTTCACTGTGGCGGTGGCGTGGTAGGCCCGACCATCGGTGAAGACCGCGACGTCGGGCACGTTCGTGTCGTTGGCCTTGAGCAGGAAGTCCGGCCGCGAGTTGGCGACGTTCACCTGTGGCGTCAGGGTCCAGTGCCGGGGTGTGCCGGGCAGGGTGAACCGGGCGACGTTGCCGACCGGGGAAGGCGTCTCGGTGACCGCCGCGCCGCTACGGCGTAGCCGGCCCAGGAACACCCGGTGGAACGCACGCTCCAGATGGGACTCCGGTTCCTCGTTCGGGGCCACCTTGGTCACCGTCCAGGTCGTGTCCTCGGCTGTGTGCACGTCGGGAGCCAACCCGAGCAGGGTGTGTAGGTGCCGTTCGGCCGAGGCCCGCGAAACCCGGCGGACGACTCCCGGTGAAGGGAACGGTAGCAGGCAGCGATGGCAGGCCAACCGCTCCTCGAGGCGGCACTCGCAGTCCCGCACCCGGTTCCAGGCAAGGACCAGCAGCTTCCTGAAGTCGTCCGGACCGGCGATGCCGGCCAGATACCCGGTACCGCCGGGAACGGTGTCGTGCAGCAGGATCGCGTCGTGGTTGTCGTTCCCGTCCGACAACGTCGGATCGACGACCTGCTCGACCCGGATGTGGTCGGGGTGGCCGCCCATCTGCTCGCGCAGGCCCAGCAGCAGCGCTGCGGACAGACTCGGTACG
The DNA here is from genome assembly GCF_900090265.1 of Micromonospora rifamycinica. Taxonomy (NCBI): domain Bacteria; kingdom Bacillati; phylum Actinomycetota; class Actinomycetes; order Micromonosporales; family Micromonosporaceae; genus Micromonospora; species Micromonospora rifamycinica. The sequence goes on along the minus strand of NZ_LT607752.1, from coordinate 3,029,610 downwards.
GCGAAGTCGTCGCCGAGGGTGACCGTATGGGGCAACCGGACCAGCAGACCCTGGGTGCGCAGTGTCCGGGACAGCGCGACGGTGCTGGTCACCTCGCTCACCGAAGTCCGGTGCGGGCACCAGGGACGGTGCTCGTGCGGCCGGTTGCGTCCGGTGTCGGTGTCGCGTTTCCCGCAGCCTGAGCAGACCCGGAACAACGTTCCCTGCCGTTCGGCCCCGGCGATGGTACGGGTCGGACCGTGCCCGGCCGGGCCGAGATTGAGCCAGCGGATGTCGACCGAGCGAAGGAGGCTGCAACCCAGTCCGATGCCCTCGGCGAACCATCGGTCCGCCACGTCGTCCGGGTTCACGTCGACGGTGGTCACGATCTGGAATGCGACCCGGCCCCGCTCGTCGCGGCGGTCGGAGATGGCCACCTCGTCACGCCGCAGTTCGGCGGAGACGCGGGTGAGTTCGACTACGTCGAGGCGTTGACCGGTGTCGTGGATTCCCCGGCTGCCGCAGCGTGGGCAGGTGACCGGGACGATTTCCCTCCCGGTCAGAGCCAGATCCGCGGCGTACCCACAGTCCGGGCAGAACGCCCAGGTGCGGACCGACGCCCCGTCCAGGCCGAGATCGACGGCGTCGATCTCGATCTCCCAGCCACGGGCGTAGAAGGTGGCTCCGGGCGCGAACTCTCGAAGGGCGTGTGCCGAACCCCGCTGGAACTGGGCACTGTCGTAGCGGTACTTGGCGTCGTCCGGGTCGATCCACGACAGACCGACGTCCAGGGTGACGGTGTCGTCGAGCAGTGTGTAGTTGGGCAGTAGCCCGTACTCCTCCAGGACACCGATCCAGTAGCTGCTACGCAGATGAGCCAGCTGACCACTGGTCATCTGCCGGGTCGCCTGTGCGGACCGTAGCGCCTGCCGGTCGTCCTCGGTCACCGCAGGTGACTGCGCCCGCGCCTCGAGTTCCGGAAGCAGTTCGGTGATCTTCGCTCGGCGCTGTTCGAGAACCGCGACCGTCTGCTGCCAGCGCCCGCTCGCCTCCTGCAGGTGCCGGGCGAATCCGCTGCTGCGTGGGCCGGCCTTCGGCACCAGCCAGTCTCGCAGCCCGTCCACCACCTCGCCGGGTAGGTCGGCCAGCGTCGCGACGAATCGGGCCAGATCCTGCTCCCACGACTGCTCGGCCCGCAGGACCAAGTCACCGAGGAAGGTGCCCGGCGCGCAGGACCCGATGGCCCCGGCCGCCCTGCTCGGATGCCGGCGACCCTGCTCCCGGGCCGACGCGTCGATCAGGTAGGCCGTGTACTGACGGCGCAGGATCTCCTCGGCGGCCAGGTAGGTCGCCGGTGGTCGCACCTCGCCGTCGATCACCGACAGCGGGTCGCCGAGCTTCGGCAGGTGCTCGCCGCGACCGGTGACGAACGAGAGGTCGAAAGCGTTTCCGGTGAGACGCCCAGCCCGCCCGACCCGCTGCAGATAGGAAGCCACCGTACGGGGCAGCGAGGCGAGGAACACCGCCGACAGGTCGCCGATGTCGATGCCCATCTCCAGGGTGGGCGTCGCGACCAGCACGTTCGGCGCCTGCGGGCTGGTCGCTGCACCCCGGAAGCCGTCCTCGTACGCCAGACGCGTCGCGTCGTCGAGCAAGCTGGTGTGCTCCCGGGCGACGACCCGCCGCATGTCCGGCGAGGCGTAGAGGCGGCGGTAGAAATTGTCGGCCGGCAGCGGCTGAGGCTGCAGGCGTCCACGGCACCGTACGTTCAGGCAAGGTGCCCCGGACAGCTGGACGACGGTGGCGACGCCGCCGGGCATGCTGCCCCGGCAGGTGTCGCAGACCAGCAGGTGTCGCCCGGAGGTCAGGTCGGCCTCGTCCGTCGGGGCCACCACCACCCCGGAGGCGGGCAAGGCGTAGACGGTGGCCCCGGACTGGCTGGTCGTCGTGGTCAGCACACCGTCACGGGCGAGCCGCTCGAACAGCATCCGGGCGAGCCGGCCACCGTCGAGGGGCGAGACGTCGAGCACCCGCGACGTCCAGCGGGCGTACCAGGACTGAGAGGCGGTCACCGGGTCCAGGTGGGAGTAGTTGGTCGGCCCCGGCGAGCCACCCACTTTCGGGTACGCCGGTCGCGGCCGGTCGCGGGGAAACGCCGGCATGCCGTCCCCGCGGGGCCGGCCACCCCAGATCGACCAGTCGCGGCCGTCCTCGGCGCGGTAACGGTCGAACCACGGATGCTCGATCGCGCCCTGTACCCGCATCCGGTCCAGCACACCGCGCACCCACTGCACCAGGACGTCGTCGCCGACGCCGGCCGACCCCAGACGCTCCTGCCAGGCGGTGCCGTCGAGGGCGGCCCGGGCCAGGCCGGCGATGCGTGCCGGAAGACCCGCCTCGACCTCGACCGCCACGGACCCGGTCAGCTCCAGCGTCCGGCCGATGCGGGAGTTCAGCCCGAACTCCAGAGCGGCGTCCAGGGCCAGCCGCTTGCGTACCCGCGAGTGCACCGACGTCTTGACGGCCCGCTGACGCGGCGCCTGCCAGAACGGCGTGAACGACTCCCGGTCGGCGCAGTCCGGTGCCAGGACCCGGTAGCGCCGGACCGGATCGTCACCCGCCTTCGTCAGCACCTCCTCCACCAGCCGGTCGAGCGTCAGCGCCCCCTCCGCGACAGCCTCGTGCAGCACCGAACGCATGGTCAGCGTGTGCGAACGGGCCTGCACGAAACCGGCCCGGTGCGCCGCGTCCTGCACCGAGTCGGTGAAGACCAGCGCCTTCTTCTCCTCGGAGGCCAGCTTCGGCGCACCGAAGAGGGTGGACAGCGACACTGACAGCAGGGTGGCGATGGCGCTGCCCAGGAACCGGATGCCGTCCTCCTGCCCGCACGACGGGCACGTGTCCTTGCGGCTGAGCTCGTCGGCGGCGTCCCCGACGTTCGTCAGCACCGGCAGGACCCACCCGTCACGCAGATCCGGATCGTCCACGTCGACCGTGCCCAGCAACTCCCGGCTGCGCACCGCGAACCACACCAGGCCCTCGACCGGCGACTCGTCGTCGGACCGGACGGCGGCCTCGGCCGGCGCGTACAGCAGGGGACGGAACCGGCCCTCCCGGGCGGCGTGCTGCCGACGGATGCCCTCGTCGTCCGGGCCCAGGCTGTCGCCCACTGGGGCGAGCCCGACCCCCCACCCGGACCGCCCGCAGTGCCGGCAGAAGATCGCCGGGAACGAGGGGCGAGCCTCCTCGGCCTCGTCGCCCGCGACCACCGGCCCGTCGTCACTCCACCGGAACCGCGCCGTGGCGGCCGCAGCCCGATCGATGCGGGTCAGCTCTCGCACCCATAGGTGCACGTCGACCGAGAGCGCACCGCCACCGACGACCTTACGTACGTGCCCGAGCATCGCCAGGACCTGCGACAACGCCGCCTCGGCCTGCTCCGGCTCGGCCTGCGGACCGAACACCTGCAGGGTGAGGTCACTGAGCGCGACGGCCTGACCGGCCGACCGCGCCAGCTCGATCACGAGCGGATGCGCCCGGCACAACGCCGACAACGACTCCGGCGCCGCACCGGCGAGCTCGTCGCTGGTCACCCCGTACAGCAGCCCGAGTACGGCGTACGCGGCCTCCGCGCCGGAGGCGTCCAGGCTCACCTCCGGGAGCGGCCGGATTCCGGCGGCGCGCAGCTCGTCGAGGCTCTTCGGTGTGAACCCGGCCGGGGCAACCGCCTCGGCCGCGCCGTCGGCCCAGTCCGCCAGGCCCAGCCGCGTCTCGGTGACCACCGACGTGGAGTCGAAGCGCTCTCCGAAGACGGTGTGGGCGAACTCCCGCATCACCGACGGGTCACCCTTGTCACCGAGCGTCGCCGAGGTCGCGACCGGCGTCATCAGGCCCAGCGGCCGGGACCGGGCGGCGTCGTCGACCAGCGGATCGTCGTCACGCCAGTGACTCTTCAGCGCCAGCCCCAACCGACGCAGCAGCATCGCCACGTCGGTACCCTGCGCCCCGTCGTAGGTGTGGAACTCGTCCAACACCAGGTAGCGAAGGCTTGTCGCCGACTGCCGCCACAACTCCTGGTCCTCGGCACGCAGCAGCAACTGATCGAGCATCTTGTAGTTGGTGAGCAGCAGGTCCGGAGCGGTGTCCCGGATCGCCACCCGGTCCGTGATCAGCCCATCCGGGGTGACCGTGGTGCGGGTGGCGCCCTCCTGCCCGGTGTAGAGCGCAGCCGTCACCCCGGCCAGCGCCGAGTGCATGGTGAGCAGGCGGGTCAGTCGCGCCGCCTGGTCGTTGGCGAGCGCGTTCATCGGATACAGGATCAGGGCCTTCGTGCCGGTCACCCCGTCCCGCCGGGCCCGGATCACGTGGTCGAGGATCGGATGCAGGAACGCCTCGGTCTTGCCCGAACCCGTACCGGTGGTGACCAAAGTCGGCAACGGCCGACGTGGCTCACCGCCCACTGCCGACGCCAGCCGGGCGAACGCCGCCGCCTGATGGCCGTAAGGCGGGAAACCCTCGTACCACTCCAGGCTGTTCCGCCACCCCTCCTCGGCGGGCCGGAACGGCAGCCGCAGCCGCACGTAGGGGCCCTTGAACATGCCCGTGCCCGGGTCGGAAAGGAACCGGTCCAGGCCGTCGCGTGCGTCGCCGTCGGTCAGCCCGAACGTCGTCGTCAGGTAGTCGACCAGACCTTGCCGAATTCGGGCCGCCTGGAAGGTGGGCAGCAGTTCGGTCACGAACGCTCCCGCAGCCGCTGCTCGAACACGGCGTACGCCTGCCGCATGTCCGCCTCCCGATCGAGGGTGACGAAGGGCAGTTCATAGGTGTAGGTGTAGCCGGACTGGTTGGTCGCGGTCCGCTCCTCTGCGGTGATCCGGTCGCCCTTCCTGCGCCACACGGTGAGCACCGAATTTGGCACGAGCCGCCCGTTGACGTCGTAGAAGTAGACGTTGCGGTCGTAGCCTCGCAACACCGCGAACTGGGTCCGATAGATCGAGCACAGCTCGTCGGCGGTCAGCCCGAGCATCAACGCGACCAACGCATCGATCTCGACCATTGCCTGACGCCGGTCTGCGGCGATCCGCAAGGGCGTTTCGACGGTCCACTCCGGGCCGACCTGCTCCAGCGGCTTCCGCCGCCGATGCGCGAACCCGCCTGCCCAGGAGTCCTCGGCGAATTCTTCCTCATAACCGTCTAGCCACAGGTCCACATAAGCGTTTGTCACACAGTTAAGCCTCAGTGCGCGCAGGATCAGTGAATCACGGAATCGAGTGTCAGTGTCGATCCATGGCAACCTTGTAATGCCGGGACCGCGGATGTCGCCCTTCGGGGCAGTGCGCGTCATGAAGTCGCTAATCAAGGAGCCGAGAATGGCCTGGATCAAGACTGCATTGCCAGCCGACCCGTTTGGATCTCCAGCAGCGAAGACTCCGTCAACGTGAGCGGCTCCAGGCGGGATGATGGCCGGGATTAGGGTGCGCTCACCTTGGTTGGCGGCCATGCGGCGCCAGGCGATGCGGTAGTGGTCGCGGGCGGGGTCGGGATGGTCCTCGTCACCCCAGTCGGTGTAAGCGCAGTCGTATTCGTACCGGTCGCCGATGGGCTGGTAGGCGGTGGCCGGGATCTTGTCGGCCGGCAACTCCTCGAAGTCCGTCACCGACCAGTCCTGATTGTTGAGCATGGTCTTGTTTGGAGTCTTGTAGAGCGGCGTCGCCACGAACAGGTGTGGCCCTTGCAGAATCACGTCGTCCCAAGACGCCGGCACCGCCCACTCCGACTCGAAGTATCCCTTCGTCCGATCGTTCTTCTCGTGCCATCCGGCGGAGAATCGCAGATCCAGCTCACCGATTCGCGGTGACTGAGAGAGCTTCTTCAGTACGGCTGCGCTCGACCGGTTCACCGCATACACCATCCGGGTCTGCTGGACTGGCGCATCGCTGCTTTCCATGGTGGCGTGCCAGGCGCGCAGGGTCTCGTCGGTGACGTGGGTGATGCGCGACCCGTGTGGGCGTAAGTCCCAGTTTCCATTGTCGTCCTTGAGCCCCGGCTCCGACCCGGAACCGTCGTGGACGAGTGATCGCAGCGCAGTGTCGGGGTGGTAGAGCCAACTCGCCTGGGTGAACGCTGTTGCTTCCTGCCGAGAGCCGTGCACAGTGATGCCGTAGTGCTTGTGGTCTTCGATCTCGAAAAGCCTGAGTTCGTTCACGAAATGCCAATGGCGGCGAAGGCGTAGATAAAGCTCGGACCGGAGTGAGCCTGCCTTCTCGTCGGTGAAGTGCGAGTTGAGGTGGATCATGCCGAGCATGCCTCGCACCGAGCCGTGTCGCCACATCACCTCCATGAAGCAGCGGTAGAGGTCGGGTTGCAGGCCGGCAAGGTGCGGGTACTGCTCGGGAGCGCCGACGAAAGCCGCCGTCGACGACACGTCCGCCGTGCCGTCGATGACGAAGTCCGTCATGCCGGGCAGGGCGAGGGTGGTGGACCGTTTCGCGGCGACCTCCGCTTGGGTCGGCTTGAGGGCGAGCTGCCACCAGGGGTCACCTTCGGCGAGCAGCGCATCGACGTCAGAGCGGGGTCGGACCCACGGTGGGTTACCGACCTGGAGGTCGAAGCCGCCGCCGGCGAAGACCGTTGCGAACTCCAGGTTCCAGTGAAAGAAGCCCTGTCGTTGGGCGATCCGTTCGCATACCACCAGCCATGGGTGCTTCTGGAGAATCTCATCGATGGATTCCGCGCTGGCGAAACCGATCTCCAGAGACTCGGCTTCGTCCAACTCTGCCCAGCTCATGCCCGCACCGAAGCGCAGCTCGACCGGCTTGCGCTTGTGCACGTCCGGGTTGCGACCGAGTAGCGCCTGCAGGCCGGCGATCCATTGTGCGGCCGTGGGCGGCTCGATCACCTCGCCGTTCACGGTGGCGAGGGTGTCGGTGAGGGGCCAGAACCACAGGGCGGTCCAGGCGTCCATCGCTCGGCGTAGCCGACGGTAGGCGCCATTCTGGTCGGCGAGCGCCGTCTCGATCTGCTCGCGAGTCACCGCTCCACCGGCGGGCAGCTCACCCATGCCCCAGACTGGGATCGACCGGCGAATCTGCTCCTCGGCGATGGTCAGCCGCCGGTAGGCGATCTGCCACAGGGTCTCGACCCGGTGCGCGAGTTCGGTGTACGCGTCGACCTGGGTCTTGGTGGGTTTGTTCCGTGTGCCGGTCCGCCATCTCTTTAGCTTCTTTGCGGCGTCCGGGGCGAGGGCCGCGGCCTCCTTCGCGTCGGCGGCCGAGCCCCAGCCGTCGGCAGGCAGCAGGAAGTGGTGGATGCCGTCGGTGGCAACCCGGCCGGCGTCGATGTCCTCGACCAGCGAGGTCAACGGCACCTCCTGCGGCACGGCTCCCAGCCAGGACTTGTCGGCGACCTGGCTGCGGCGGTACACGGCGCGGCGGGCGCCGATCAGCGAGTTGCCTCGGCGCAGGTGCAGGCCGAACCACGGTGCGGACAGGCCCTCGACCATGGTGTCCAGCCAGAGCGAGATTTCGGCCAGCTCGACGGCGGTCTCGTTGAGGTCGACGCCGTAGACGTTGTGCAGGGCCAGGTACGCCTTGACCTCCTGCAAGCGCTTCGGGTACTCGTCGGGGTCGATACGCTGGTCGAGTTCCTTCTGCCGGCGCTTGAGGTACTGGTCGGCGAGCTGGCGGACCGCTTCGATGGCGAACGCGCCCGAGCCCAGCGCCGGCTCGCAAATCGTCATGGTCAAGACTTGCTCGGCGGGAGTCTCGTCGGTGAGCAGTTCCTCCAGGGCCTGCCCGACGGTGAAGCGGGTCAGCACCTCGGGGGTGTAGTAGGAGGCCGACTGCTGGCGCTCCCGCCCGGCGAGGCGGAACACGAACGAACCCTGCTCGTGCACCACCGGGCGGGACTCGCCGGTCACCGGGTCGATGGCCTTCACGAAGTGGGTGGCGGCGATGCCGCCGGCCCGCTCGACCGGGACGACCCACGATCCCTTCGAGCCGTCGCCGTTCTTGGCCACCTCGTACAGGTCCGTGTCGGCGAAGAAGCCGGTGTAGGACATCAGGCCCTCGTAGACCGCGCCGAGCTGGTTGATGCCCAGCTCGGCGTACGAGATGAAGCCTCGGTCCTTGCCGCGCTGCTCCTTGCTGAGCAGCAGGTGGGCCAGCACCTGCTGGACGGCGACGTTACCCAGGCCGACCTCGTCGATGTGGGCGATGGCTTCGGGGCGGAACAGGTCGGCGCGCAGCGGGTTGAAGGTCAGGCCCGGGATGCTCGTCGCGTCGTCGTCACCGGAGGCGGCTGACGGGTGGCCCTTGTCGACGAGGCGGAACAGGACTCCCAGCGACTCGTAGAGGTGCGTGCCGTTACGGGCTCGGGGGGTGGCCAGTTCGACCTGCACGAGTTCGCGGAGCCGGTCGAGGCTGTAACCCTGGTCGTACTCGGGGGCTCCGACCGGCAGCACGCCCAGCTCGGGGGAGGCTTCGGCGTAGAGCAGGAACAGGATCCGGTAGAGGAACCGCAGCGACTGCCGGGCCAATGGCTGGGCTTCGGATTTCGGCAGCTGCGGCAGCCCTTGGGCACGGCGGCGGGCGATGACCTCGTTGGCGACGATCTCGATGGAGAGGCGTACGCCCTCGCGTAGGTCCTGGGAGACGCCGACGGTGTGTTTGATCGACGCCTCCAGCACGCCGTGCCACCACAGCTTGCCGTCGGTGTCGGGGGCGATCGACTCGGCGCACAGGCAGGCCAGCGCCCGGTCGACCTCGCCGCCCTTCTTGGTGTCGTTGCGTTCGCAGACCAGTTGGATGTCGACGGCGAGGTAGCGGCCTTCGGCCCAGCGTTCGCGTTCGGCGAGCAGCGCCCACCGACCGGCCAGCACCAGCGCCAGTTCCGGGGCGTCGTCGGCGACGAAGAGGGCGGACAGCAGTCGGGCGACGCTTTTGACGTCCTCGCCGTCCTCGGTCAGCCGGACCGGTTCGTCGAGCGTCACCGCGTCGCGGGCGAGCAGTTCCTCGACGGTGGTTACGGGCAGAGCCGTGAGGACGACCAGCGGCGCGGGTCCGGTCACGCCGACCGAGGAAACACGGGTGACCGGCCCGGTTTCGACGGTGACGAACCCGGGCGCGTCGAGTCCGAGGACGGTGCGCATCGTCGTGGCGACGCGGGCGGGTGCGCCGTGGGCTGTCCGACTGCCAGTTTGCTCGGTGGCGGCGGCAGGGTCGAGCAACTCGGACAGGGTTGCCAGGTCGCTTTCCAACTCCTTGCGGGCGGCGAGGAAGCGGGACCGTGGTGTCGGGCGTTTCTCCGCGTCCTCGGCGTCCCACGCGGTGCGGCGTTCCAGGACCTTGGCGCGGAACGATTCTCTCGTGGCCTCGGTGGTGAAGTAGTGCTCGGAGATCCAGCCTTCGCCGACGAGGATCGCGTCCGACCCGCTCACTCGTTTTCGCCTTCCGTGTCGGGCACGACCACCAGCAGTGGGCGTACCAGTTGTCGGGACGGTGCCATCGATTCGGCCAGCTCGCGTTCCTCGTCGATGCGGGCCCGGCTGGCTTGTACGTCGCTGCGCCGGATCAGGACGTCCGCTCCCTCGTCCCACGCGTCGAGCTTGCGGCGCCAGGTCTCGACCCGTTGCTGGGCGTCGCGGCTGGCCGCCTCGAAGACGTTCTTCTCCAGGTAGGCCGCAGCCTGGTGCACCGCAGGCGCGATCAGAGGTTCGAGACTGTCGATCGAGGGCACGGGGCCGGGGTTGGCTCGCGGTGTGGTCCAGCCCAGCTCCTGCAACGCGGTACGGACCGATTCGTGTGGCGTCACCAGGACGAACGACGGGTCCTTCGGGGCAGGGAACTGCGCGGTCAGCCACGCCGTGGAGACCACCTGTCCCCGCTTGTTCGTCAGCGTGCCGAGCAGCAGCACCGTCGGGGTCTCCACGGCGCCGCGTACGGCGAACACCTCGTTGCGGCCGAGGGCGGCCAGGGCCCGGTCGGCGGCCCAGTCGAGGACCGGGTGCAGGGGGCTCAGGTAGTGCGCGTCGGGCCAGGTCGTACCGCTGCGGTCGCGAAGGGCTGCGGCGAGCCGTTCCCGGCCTCGGGCCATGGTCGTGGCGAGCACCAGGCGTTCGGTGACCTTGCGGTCGGCGAGATAGCTCTGCGGTAGCACGTCGAGGCGTTGCACCAGGTCGGTCGGGGGGACGAGTTCCGCGGTGCCGAACGCCTCTTCGCGGCGCCAGCCGATACCGCCGCGGGTCGGCGGCGCGGTGGGATCGACGAACGCCTCCCGCAGGGCCTCCTCCAGGTATGAGATCTCGTCGTCGTAGAGGCCCGAGCCGGAGTCGCCAGCCTCCATGGTGGAGTCAGGGGCCACGGTTTCGCCGGTTGTCTGCCCGGCGGACTCGAAGATCTGGGCGAACAGCGCGGCGAGGTCGTTTCCGGCGGCGACCTCGGCGACCGGTCGGATCACGTCGTCGAGCTGCTTGGTGCGGGCGAGGACGGACCGGATCTCGTTCTCCTCGCCCTTGACGTCGTACTGCCCCATCAGCGAGGCGACGTCACCCAGAGCGGTGTGCGCCTCGTTCTCCTTCTCGATCAGCTTGGCGAGCACGCGGACGTCTCCGGCGAACCCCTCGCTGGCAGGGTCGAGCAGCAGGGCGGTGACGCGAGGCGGGTGCTTCTGGCCGTAGCGGTCGATGCGGCCGTTGCGCTGCTCGATGCGGATCAGGCTCCACGGGATGTCGTAGTGGACGAGCTGGTGGCACTGGGCGTGCAGGTTGACTCCCTCGGAGGCGACGTCGCCGGTCACCAGAACGCGTACCGCCGCCTGCTCCTGCTTGAAGCGCTCGACGACGTCCTGCTGCTCGGCGTCGGTGAGGCCACCGTGCATCAGTTCGACGGCGTTCGCCGGTAGGCCGAGGTCCTTTGGAAGGCTGCGGTGCAGCCAGCGCAGCGTCTCCAGGCGCTCGGCGAAGACCACTGCCCGGGTGGAGGAGCCGGGGCCGACACCGATCTCCTTCAGGTACGCCACCAGCCGGGTGTACTTGGCCGATGGCTCCTGCATTGTCCGCTCGTTGAGCTGTCGCAGGTGGCGCAGGGCCCGCAGTTCGACCTCCGCTCGCTGGGACGGCACCTTCTCGTCCCTGCCGACCCGGTCGATGCGGCCGTCGATCGTCTCCTGGAGTGCGGCCGGTGAGGACAGGAACGCCTTCGCGAGCGTCCAGGGGAAGAACGCCGCGCGCGGTCCCGAGTACGGGCTTCCGCCCTCGCCGGGCCACAGCCAGGTGTGCTCGAGTTCGTCGGCGACCGCGTTCTCGGCCGGGGTAGCCGGCACCAGGACGTTGTTCGGCTCCTGCCGCTCCGCCCAGTCGGCGCCGACGGCGTTCGCGACCTCGGGGCTGTGCCGGTGGCGACGGACGACGAGCCGGCGAACCTCCTCCCGGTCGAGGACCCCGCTCGGTGGCACGGCGGCCGGATCGAGCAGGCGCACCAGTTCGGCGAAGGACTCCGCTTTGCCGTTGTGCGGGGTGGCCGAAGCCAGGATCAGGGCCTCGGCGTTGCGGGCGAGCAGACGAGCGAGCCGATTGTTGAGGGTCGCGGCGTTCGACAGGTTGTGCGACTCGTCGATGACCACCGCGTCCCACCGCTGTCTACGCAGACTGGCCACGTACCGGTCGGACTTGAGCGTGTCGATCGAGATGATCGCCCGGCGGTAGTAGGTGAACGGGTTGCGGGTCGCCGGTAGTTTCTGTCGAACCCGCTGGATGCCTGCGGTGTCGAGCCGCACGAACGGCAGGGCGAACCGGGTCCACAGCTCGTGCTGCATCTGTTCGAGCACGTGGCGTGGGGTCACCACGAGGATGCGGTCGCCGCGGCCGCGACGTACCAGCTCGGAGAGGATCATGCCGATCTCGAGGGTCTTGCCGAGGCCGACGGCGTCGGCGAGCAGGATCCGGGGTCGCAGGTTCGCCGGGTCCAACGCCTTGCGTACCGCCGACTGCTGGTAGCTCAACGCGTCCGCCAGCCCTCTGGTCGCCGCCGACAGCGAGCGTTCGCCGAGGGGCACGGCTGTCTTCCGGAGCGTCGATTCCAGCCAGAGGCGCGCGGTGCGGTATCGAGGGCTGGCGTCGGCCACCACCCGTGCGTGGGCGGGGTCCGACACGACCACCCGGTCCAGCCGGGTGTAGAACGAGGCGGTGGTGTCGCGGACGAGTTCACCGAGCCCCTGGACGTGGACCAGGGTGCCGTCGGCTGTCTCCTCGGCCGCGCGGACGAGCCATTCCTCGTCGCGGACCACCACGACCGATCCTGGTGCGAACGAACCGTGGACGTCAGGCTTGGTTGCCGGCACAGGCGCATGCTCCGTCTTCGAAACCGTACGAAAACGACACCGAACAAGTCTCGGGTCGTTACCCGGCGAAAGCCTAACCGTGCACGATCATTCACGATTCCGCAGAGAGGCCGAGAGTATGGTCCGAAAGTCGACTGTGCCGATACCGCTCGACGCCGCCACGTCGGTCCGCATGCGCCGCCAGCCCCGCACCTCCACCAAGCCCGAACTGGCACTCCGTCGTGAGCTGCACCGGCGAGGGCTGAGGTTCAGGGTCAACCACTCGGACCTGCCCGGGCGGCCTGACGTGGCCTTCAGTCGTGCCAAGGTCGCCGTCTTCGTCGACGGTTGCTTCTGGCACCGCTGTCCGCAGCACGGAACCGTCCCCCGCAACAACCGCGAGTGGTGGCAGGCCAAGCTCGACCGCAACGTCGCCCGCGATCGAGCCAAGGACGCCGCTCTCGCCGAGTTGGGCTGGGTCGTGCTGCACGTGTGGGAGCACGAAGCTATCGGCGCCGCCGCCGACCTGGTCCAGGCCGAGTGGCGACGCCGGGTGACGACTATCGGGCGGTGACCGAGGTGCGCAGGAAGCCGCCCTTTCCGAACAGCACGCCACGGTCGAGGAACCGGTTGAAGAACCGGCACGACGGCTCACCGAGGTGGACGCAGGCAGTGCAGGCGCCGCTGCCGATGCTGCAGCCCGGGTCCAGGGGGCACCGGTGCTCGGCGTCGACGAAGGCGGTCAGCAGGGAATCGAGGTTGGACTCGAAGACCGCTTGCATTCCGCCGAGCACGAAGTCACCACGGGCTGCGGCGTACACGACGAAGCCGAGATGCTCGGGCACCAGGTACTCGCTGAGCGCGTCGCGTTCGATGCCCGCGAAGACCGCCGTCTGCCGGATGAACCTGTGTGCGTAGGTGTGGATCAACTTGAGCACGTCGGAGCCGACCGACTCCACGGTGGGATCGTCTCGCTTGGTGGGGACGACCGCCGACTCCAGGATCGCCACGCGCGCCGCGAGGGCGTCGGTCGACTCGGAGGTCCAGCCGGGAAGGCGGTGACCTCGGCCGGACAACCATGTCGCCACGCGTACCGGGTCGAGGCGGATCAGGAAGGCCTCGGTTTCCGCCAGGTTGCCGTAGAGCCGGTAGCCGCTGCGCTTGCGCCGGAACGGCACCAGTCGGCACTTCGACGGATCGTCCTCGCCACGGGTGTAGCCGTACATCGCGTTGAGTACCGGGAACTTGTCGACCAGGTCGAGGCCGTCGATGCCGGCCCGCTGTAGCGCGGGCGGATAGTCCTCCCGGTAGCGCCTTTCGAGCGGATCGTCGGACTCGGGTGCGTGGAGGGCCGTCGTCGGCATCCGACTTTCCGCCAGGGCCATCGCGATGTCGACGGCCGCCCGCTCGGCCACTTCGCGACGTTGCGGCGACAACCGGTCGACAGGGTGGTCGCCGGCCTTGGCCAACTGGCCCCCCGCCTCGGCCAGGTCCGCCATCTGCTCCGCGATGTCCGGAGCCATGCCACTGGAGATCAACTGTCCGACGAGTTCCTCGCGGGTCTGCTTCGCGGTCACGTCGGCTGGACGAACTGCGGTCAGGCCATCGACCACCCAGACGAGAGCCTTGCGGGGGCCGCCCGCGAGCTTCAGGTTCTCGCGGTGCTCCGGACGCGGCGGATTGATCAGCACCATGCCGCGGGGCACGTAGACCATCCGGGCCTTGTGCACGTTCCACCGCACGGTGCCGTCACCGCACGCGCACTTGCGCCCGTATCCGAGCCCTTGCATGGTCTCCGTTCGGCAGGTCGGGCAGACGAAGCGGATGTCCGTCGCCTTGGCGCTCTTCGGGATGACCACCTGCACGTCGTCGTGTTGAGGGCAACGTCTGATCCAGGGCTCCGTGACGGCTCCGCACTCGTGCACGCCGACGAAGTGCAGCTGCCCCCACGCTCGTTTGCCGCACCTGCAGCGGGCTTCCTCGGACTTTCCGATGCGCTTGCAGGCCCGACACAACCAGACTCGCGGGTACCGCTCCACCGTGACGCCACGGCGCTCGTCGAGTTCGACCACCTCCACCGGCACCTTGCGCAGCAAGTCGGCGGCCATGCCGCTGTCCTTGTCGTGGGCGCTCCAGGCGCCGATCTCGTTCAGCAGGCTCCAGCGAACCCGCTCGGAGTCGACCTCGATCGGACTCGGCGCCGACCACTCGTCGACCCGGTAGATGTCACCGCGCAAGTCGACCGTCTGAGCCGGCAGGAAGGTCCGCAGGATCTGGCTGCCACTGCGGGATCCCAGGATCGTCATCTCGTCCGCCTTCAGTCGTGGATCGGGGCCTGGGCTTCGACGTCGCGCAGGCTCGTCATCGGAGACGGGCTGCCGATCTCGCCGATGAACCTGGCCTTGCTGGCAGGGTCCTCAAGGTCGGCGAACCACTCCTGAACCCATTCGACGATCTGCTGCTGGTGCAGAGAATCCTCCGGCCCGTCGAACCCGAGGACCGCTGCGACCGACGCCGCTTCGTCGGCCGGAGTGAGCCCGGCGTCGCGAGCGTACTGTCGGAGCTTCAGCGGAGTGCTCAGCCGCTGCTTGCTGGCCGGCTCCACGAGCATCAGTATCCGCGCCGCCACCACACCGGGCATCGTGAGGGCCAGCACCCGCCTGCTGCGACGGGTGATCGGAATGGCGTCGACGAACCGGTCGCCCTGGCTCACGTACTTGTCGAAGTGTCGGAACGTCTGGGCGTCACGCTCACGACCGATCTTGTGGAGGACGTACACCAGACCGGGGTACCGGCGACCGACGCGGGCCGTGGTCTGGATGAACTCGGCCGTGGTCAGCGGAAGACCCAGCATGACCATCGTGTTGAGCCGGTCGACGTCGACACCGTGGGACAGCATCGAGCTGGCGGCGATCACGTGGATGCGGTCCTCGAACGCGTCCTCCGGCTTCTCCAACCGCTCCAGGATGTTGCGGACCTCGTCGAAGTCGGTCTGACCGGTCAGCTGCTCGACGTTGATGCCGTCGACGGTGTTGTTGCTGCCGAGGCTCCGGCCGGCGGCCTCCACGTCGTAGAGAGTCGAGCCGTAGACGACGTCGGTGCCGTAGATGCTCAGCAGCTTCTCCGCGTGCCCCGGATCGATCCCGGCTTCCGCACACACGGTTCTCGGGTCGTTCAGCAGCTCCCGGACGCATCGCTGCAGGGCGTCCAAGGTCCGGTCGCTGACGTGCTCCAGCGTGACGCCACGCGGTGCCACGGCGACGAAGCGCCGTAGTTTGGCGGTGACCGGCGCGGTCCAGAAGGACTCGCCTGCTCGGGGCCCCGGCTGCGGGAAGACTCGCCCCTTGCGCCGATACAGGATCCTGACCTGGTGGTCGTACCCGGTCAGGGTCGCACTACTGGCGACGATCTTGGCGCGGGTGCCGCACAGCTTGTCCTGCAGATGGTCCAACAGGCTCTCGTAGTGCGAGTCGACCGCGCCCAGGCTGTCGCGTAGCAGGTGCAGCTCGTCCTGCAGGCGAAGCGACGGACCGAACCGCTCCGCGGCCATTGGCAGCGCCTTGAGGGTGCCTTGGCAGTCGGGAACGAGGCAGCCGTTGGGGGACTTCGACCGGGTCGAGTAGGTGAACCCGTGCCACTCCTCGGAGCAGAGCTTCTGCGGCGGACCGATGAGCCCTCGCATGGCCTGCTGCAGGCCGATCGACGCCGCCTTGTCGAGCGTGCCGACGACCACCGTCGGCAGGAAGCGGAACACCTCCTGGTCGACGACGTAGACCGGTAGCGGACCCCGCTGCCAGGGGCACGCCTGGTTGGTGCAGTGGTGCTCCAGCTTCCATCGCTTCCGGTCGAACTTCATGCTCAGGCGTTCGTCCCGGCAGAACGGGCAGTGCAGCAGCACCCGGTACTTCTCCGGCATTCCCGGGCTGTCCGGTCCGATCTCGTCGTTCTCCGGCTTGGGAACGATCTTATTCGGGGTGCCGGCCTGACCGACGAGGAAGCCGAGACTGAACGGAGCGCTACGCCGGAGATCATCCTGTTGTCGGCGGACCAGTTCCGCCCCAGCGAGCGCATCGGCGAAACGCTGGGTCTGCTGCAGGCTCAGCAGGCGTAGCGGGAAGCGCGACCACGCGGTCACACCCGTACGCTTCCCGGTCAACCGGTCGAAGAACGCCGTGGTCAGCAGGAGACCCAGATACGTCTCGGTCTTGCCACCGCCGGTGGCGAACCACACGGTGTCGACGTGATCGGCCTCCTCAGCCGGCTCGGCGAGGAACCGGATGGCAGAGAGCAGGAATCCCACCTGGAACGCGCGCCACGTACGGTAACCACGCCCCTTGGCGCTCAGCCCGATCGCCTCGTTCATGAGCTGGAACGAGCGTCGGATCTCCGGGCGCGTCCGGACCAGCTCCAGGCCGGCACGCAGCCGGGCGAGCTCGTCGAACACGTCGGCAGCGGACCGGTCCGCTTCGGCGCGCATCGCATCCGTCCAGCCATCGGCCAGGTGGCGTTCGTCCAAGGCGACCGTGGACCAGTGCGTTCGGTCGTATTCGTCGAGTGCGTCCACCAGGTCGGTGAGGACCGGGATCGGATCGGCGGCGAGGCGAGCAAAGGAAAGATCGGGCTGGGGACGAGGGCTGTTCCAGTACTCCGGCCGGAAGGTCTGCACACCGACCGTGTCAGTGGTACGGAACACCCCGGGAGCCACCATCTCGACGCCCACGTTGATGCCGTATGCCGGCACCCGCCGGTCGTAGCGGAAGCTGTCCGGCAGGGCCTCCAGCTCGAACGGCACCGTGCTGAGCCCCGCCACCTCCAACTGCGTCTCGTAGATATGGGAATCGGTCAGCCCCGGGGCCTTCTGCGGGCTGGTGTTCACCAGCTGCACCACCAGTTCGGGCCTGCGGTGCCAGTCCTCTACCTCGACGCGTACCTCTGCGCACAATCCGGGTGCACCGACCGCTGCGAAAGCACCCTCCAACTGCTTGGCACCGAAGGTCCCCCCGGCCGCGTCAACGACGAGCGGGACCTTCTCCTCGACCAGACCGCTCCTCCACCACCGGCGCTCGGGATCGGGACCGTCCTTGGGATCCTTCACCCACGCCCGAGCCCGTACCGTCACCGTCGCCGACCACGGTGCCGGCCCCTCCGGACGGAACCGGACACCGATCGCGCACGGGTCCAGGCGCTCCGACCGGTCGTCGCCCACACCCTTGCGAACCTCGTCCTCGCAGGCCAATCGGCCGAGCCAGAACGTTCCGGAGGGCGCTACCTCCAACCGTTCCAGACCGTCACCCCGGCCAGCCGCCACCACTCGACCATCCAGCCAAGTGACGAATCGGTCGCACGCCTCCGCCAGCGGCTGACCCTTGCCGTAGCTCGTCACGTCTTCTCCTCGTCACCACTCCGGGAAACCACGGCCAGGGGTGCCTCGGTCACGTACGCGCGCAGCGCCGCCGCGGCCGGGTGCTCCCGAAGCGTCTTCAACGCCTTCGCCTGAATCTGTCGGATCCGCTCGCGGGTGACACCGTAGTGGGCTCCGATCTCGTCGAGGGTTTCCTGCTCGTAGGTGCCGAGGCCGAACCGTCGTCTAAGCACGCACACGGCTCGCTCCGGCAGCGCCTGCCGCAGGGTGTACTCGACGTCCGCATGGAACATCGCATGGCAGACGATCTCCGCCGGGTCCGTGCGGCCGTCACGCTCCTGCTCGGCGACGAGGAGGTCCGACCGACGTAGGTCGCCCTCGTCACCGAGTAGATCGTCGAGACTGACCTCTGGACGTGAGTGGTCCAACGTCGCCTGCACCTTGCCGGGATCCAGTCCCGTCTCGTCGGCGAGTTCCGACAGCGTGGGTGCCCGATCGAGTCGCGCCGTGAGTGTGCGGACGGCCTTGTCGACCTTCCGCATCTGCTCCATGAAATGGACGGGTATGCGGACCGTGCGGCCGTAGTTGGCGATGCCGCGTTCGATGTGCTGCCTTATCCACCAGGTCGCATAGGTCGAGAACTTGTATCCCTTGGAGCCGTCGAAGAGGTGGGCCGCGTGCATCAGTCCCAGGTTGCCCTCCTGGATCCGATCGGCGAACTCGAGACCCCTGCCGTCGTACTGCTTGGCTTTCGCGATCGACACCACGAGCCGCAGATTCGCACACACCAGCTCGGCGTGCGCTTCACGGCCTTCCTCGATCCGGTGACGCAAGGCTCGCCGCTCCGCGCGCGACAGTTCGCCCCACCCGACTTCGAGTGTGCGTCGTGCCGACTCGCCCTGCTTCATCAGCGACCACAGTTCCACCTCACGCTCGGCACCGATCAGCCGGTACCGGCCGATGGTCCCCAAATACTGGCGGATCGTGTCCCCGTGCAGCTCGTAGCCCTTCACGGCGGATCTGGCAGGACGCGTGTCGGCGGCAGCGGGCAACTCGACGCCGGCTCCCTCCAGCAGACGCAGCAGTTCGCCGTGTTGTCCTGCGGACAGTGCCCGTCGTGTCGCGACCAAGGCGACCTCGGCGCGCGTCAGCTTCCCCCCAGTGCGAGACCAGTCACCGAGTAGATCCTCGAACGCCACCCCCACCGCCCCGTCGGATGCCGACGAGACTGGCTGCTCGGGAGCATCACCGAACAGCCAGTCCGGGCCGTCGTCAGCCGTCGCCTCGTCCGGCGACTGCCCCGGGGCCGCCCCACTTGCAGTCGAGAACTCGTGCGGTCCACCTCCAGCCACGTGGCTTCCGGCCACGTCCGCGGGTGCGAGGTCGGGCGACATGGAAGGCTGGACCACGGAACCGCTCGACGAAACCGCCTGGTAACCCGACGCTCGCTGCCTGGTCAATACCATCAGCAGGTCATCGACATCTCCATGAGTCAGGCGATGGCGAGCGACGAACGCCGTGACCAGGGACTGCACCCGGTTCCTGTCGTGGCGATCGACGATCTCTCGCAACTCGTCGACCAGGGCTGGCGGAAAGCTGGTGGAAGACCGTGTGGCCGTAGCCATGAATCCCTCCCCCTCTACGAGGATCCGAGCGTAGAGCCGGAGTGTGACAAAGCAGGCAAATCGAACATGCGTTCTAGCTGCGGCGGGGTCTCGACCCTCCGATCGTGACGGTGGCGCCTGGCATCGGTCGGGATCAGATGCGAGCATTCCTATCAGTCGACCAGCACTCCGGAGCCATCCCTGTCGTGTAGCTGTCCGTGATCCGACCATCCGCCGCCGAACCGGGGTCGAAAGTACGACCCTCGAAGCCAGTCGGTACCGGTGCCCGTCGACCCACTACAGTCGCTGGCATGGCCCCGCGTACCGTCAAGATCTCTGCAGTCGACCTGTTCTGCGGCGTGGGGGGCCTGTCGTACGGGCTCAAGAAGGCTGGTGTCGGTATCGCTGCAGGTTTCGACATCGATCCGGCCTGCGAGTATCCCTATCAGGCCAATGTCCGCGCCCCCTTCCGCAAGAAGGACGTACGCGACCTGGACGCCGATGAACTCAGCGCGATGTGGCCGAAAGGGGCGATCCGTGTGCTGGCTGGATGTGCACCCTGCCAGCCGTTCTCCTCGTACCGCCGCGGCACCGACACGTCGCAGGAAGCACAGTGGCCATTGATCGACGAAGTCAGTCGTCTGGTCCAGGGTGCCATGCCCGAGATCGTCACCATGGAGAACGTTCCCCGCATCGGCAGCACTCCGATCTTCCAGACATTCGTCGCCAAGCTCGAGGAACTCGGCTACCGGGTGCGGTACGAGTCTTGCTACTGCCCGGCCTACGGAGTGCCCCAACAGCGACGGCGTATGGTTCTCGTCGCCTCTCTCCTCGGCGAGATCCGCGTACCCAAGGGTGGAGTCGGGGTAGCCGACTACCCTACCGTCGAACAAGCCATCGGCGGTCTTCCACCCCTTCGGCATGGTGAGACCGACCCTGCTGATCGTCTCCACAAAAGCCGTAGCCTGACTCCGATCAACCTGGAGAGAATCAAGAGTTCGAAACCAGGCGGCACCTGGGAGGACTGGCAGGAAGAGCTCCGCGCACCCTGTCATCGTAGGTCGTCAGGATCCACCTTCCGCAACGTCTATGCCCGCATGGTGTGGAACGAGCCGTCACCCACCATCACGACACTGTCCTACAACTTCGGAGCCGGTCGCTTCGGCCATCCTGAACAGGACCGGGCCGTCTCACTGCGCGAAGCCGCGATCCTTCAGAGTTTCCCGCCTGACTACGAGTTCGTCGCTCCCGGAAACCCGGTGCAGTTCGCTCCTCTTGGGCGGCTCATCGGCAATGCGGTGCCGCCGAAGCTGGCTCAAGCAGTGGGCGCAGCGATCGTCCAGCATGTAGAAACCGTCAAAGCGTCGATCCGACCAACACGACGGGGTGCCAAATCTCGGCCTTTCTCGGCTAACGTGCCTAGTTCCGTCCCGGTGTCCACAGCCGTCGCATGAACTGTTCTGCGTAGCGTTGGGGGAGGTGAACCGGCAGGTCGTATGGTACCGCCCGGCCCGCAGAAGGCCGGTGCACCTGGTGCGACGAAAGTCGTTCGAGCCAGCCACGATCGACCAATGTCGTACCCTGGCTTCGGGTGTCATGTCGCGTGCCTGCCCCATCGGGCCAGTCCACGAGTGCGCGGAGTGGCAGTGGGGATGCCCGGTCTACCAAACCGTATTCCGAAGTATTTTGGCTCCATTGCAGGGTGGCCGGTGTTGACAAATTCGTAGGGGCCGCTAGCCCTTGTGGACGCGGCTGGACTTCGCGGAGTCACAGGCGGCGACAGCAACTATCGCCGCCCGCGTCACTCGGACTTGCAAGGCCGTCGCAGACGTTCCGTCGCGGCGGTCGGCCATCTCAGGTCGATTGGCCTAGGAGCGCCGGACGAACTCGACCGTTTCAGTCTCGATCCGTACACCGCGAGCCTTGAATCCCGCCGATGCTACCGCTTTGCCCAGTGAGTTTTGCGGGGAGTACCAGTAGGGGAGGTGCTTGCGGGCAGAGGGTGCGAGCGTGTCGCCGAGGATGTCTTCGATCTCACCGAAAGCCATCGATGTCGACTCGCTGTCCAGCGCCGCCAGATAGTCAGCAAGGGGTTGGTACTTGCCGGCCGCTTCTGTATCCAGCCCTGGGCTGGGCGGTGTTGAGTTCGGATCGAGGATGTCCACGACCTCCGACGGGATTCGGATGGCACTCAAGGCGCCTGCGTCGATGTAAACCGGCTTCATCATCGGTGTCACGGAGGGCGGCAGGATCCTCGCGGCCTGCAGGTCGCCGGTGATCCGGGTGGTTGGGCGGGTGATCCCGCGCAGCATGCGATCCTCGCGGTAGCCGCAGAGGGTATAGATGTCTTCGCGACTGATGGTGCCGCCTGCGGACGCGGCGGCAGTGATCACGTCGGCCAGGTCGCTTCGTCCTTCGCCGCGTAGCTTCTGAAGCAGCATGTCCACCGCTTCAGCCGTCCACTTGCCAGGCTCATTGATGTCTGCACGGTTGACGTCGGCGTCTCTGGCGGACTCGGGATTGACCTCGACATCGAGAGCCTGAGATCGGTTCAGCAGGTCACTGGCCCGCATCAGGAACAGGCGGTGCCCCGTGCTGTCGAAGAACTCTTTCGTCATCTCCTGTCGCGGGCCGATCATGTCTGGTCCACGGCGCCACCACCAGTCCTCCTTCTCGTCGTTCGTGACGATGATGAGGTCCATGTCCCGCGCTTTCGCCTCGTGGCATGCCTGTCGGTAGACGAGGAAGTCGCCGGCAGCACCCTCTGGATACTGGTCGCCCTTTTCTGCGTCTAGATAGCCTGGAGGAATGAGTTCGTCGACGCGCTGATTGCCCTCGGCGATCAGGGCGTCCCAGACCTTGTCCTCGGGGCGTGGGAGGACCCTGCCGGACAAGAGCTCGGAGAGTCTGCTCAGTACCGGGTCCGCGTCGGCCGGTGTGGAGGGGTGAACGCGGTCGGGCGTGGCTCGGTCGATCGCGTCTCGCAGGCGTTGGAACACGCCGTCGATGTCAAGATGCAAACGTTGCAGTTCGGCGTCGTCGATGGCCAGGTGCTTCGACCAGGTCTCGAGAGCCCGCGCTGCCGTTGCCCGGCTCTTCTCCAAGGCGGCGCGCGCTTCTCCCGTTGCTTGTTCAGGATTGCCGATGGCCCGAAGCCGATTGCGGTGGAACTCGCGCATTGCCTGGTACGGAACGACGAGACGGTCACCGAGCTTCTCGAAGATCGTCAACAGGTCCGCCGTCGTCCGAGCGTTGTAGCGGTAGAGGTTGAGAAGTACGTTTGCGTCTACCGCGACTAGCGCGGTGGTCAACGCCTGGCGCGACTCGGCCTCGCTTACCACTCGATAGCCTTCGAACCCGTCGAACAGCCCAACCATCTATGACCTCCCCAAGACGGACCTCATTGTTATCGATCCCATGGTGCAGTCCTATGGGCCGAGCGGCCGATTGTCGGTCTCCTGGTCCGCGCTTGTGGTCAGGCGGCCGAAGCGCAGCACGTTCCGAGCCAGGGAACGCGATGCCTGGCACTCTGCTGGCGCACCTGCTCGATCCCGCCCTTCATCCTGGGTCGGATGGTGATGCGCGTGGGACGACCCGGTGGCACTGGCCGAGCCGGAGTCGATCTGTCGATGATCCGCTTGTGCAGCAACGGCGTAGATGTTCGAGGGCAGGGTGCGGACCCCGACTCCGGCGCGCCTGCCGATCATGCCCTCCGTGTCGCTGCCGCGCAGCAGCGCGGCGATCACCTTCCGCTCGTTGCGGTCGACCCGCGCGGCGAGGCGGTCACCACGTAGCCCACGCTTCTGCGCCTCCTGGTAGCACCAGGGCACGATCAACAGATACCGTGCCCGGTTCTGCAGGACCGACGTGCCGGGGAACAGCAGGTCGCTGAAAGCGTCGCGGACCTGGCCGGCGCCCAACTCGTCCCGGCTCTCCGTGTCGCTGAAGAGCTTGAGCAACTCGCGCATGCGTTGCTGGTCCTCGCGAGACGTGTCCAGCCAACTCAGCCCGAGGTCATGAGCGCCTCCCGCCGGCGCCGGTGCCGTCGACAAGGTCGCTGAGCGGCCCCGTGGGCAGGGCGATCCAGCCCTCGGTCCCTGCGACCTGCCGCTGCTCGTCGTCGGGTCGGGTCGCCCTGCCTGTCGCGGCGGCACGTGCGTTGAGGGCCGCGACGACCGCGTCGAAGGCGTCGTGGCTGCGTCGACACAGCGCATCGGAAGCGCCCAGTTCCAGCCAGGGTGCGGCCGCGCAGAGCGCGGTCACGAGGTCGGCATGCTGCGTCTTCTGGCCCCGTCCCTTGTAACCGCGGTACGTCAACCCCCAGCGGCATAGGGCCGCAACTGGGTAGACCTCGACGAGTTTGCCGTCGCCGCACCGGTCGACGTCATGGCCGGCGGCGGCCAGCATCGCCAACAGCCCGGCACCCCGGAAAGCGGCATGAGCGATCCGGTCCGCGGCGACGCTGAGCGGAATGATGCCCGTCGTCTCGCGTACCACCTCGTCGGTCAACCGGTAGGCCAGATGACGCCGCCATCGCGCGGCATCGCCGTCGGCGATGGTGACGTGGCCGGACCGGTGGGCCGTGACGAGCGCGACGAAGGGTTCCGGCCAGCCGAGCGGGCAGTCCAGCCCGACCTTGTCCGCGTCCTGGCTGGCCTTGACGATCTGGGCGTCGCCCACGTCGAGAACCACGTCTCGCACCACTGCGCGATCCGACAGCCATTCGATGGTCGCCATCGCCGTACGTTTGTCCGCCGCTGCGAGGTCGACGCCGAGGGTCAGCACCGCAACACTCTAGGTGCCGACCAAGCGTCGAGACATGGCTCGACCGACCGTCGTTGTAGGACGTTCAGGTACGCGTGGCCCCCGATCGGTGAGTGAGAGCGGGCCCAGCCAGTGTGAGTGGTTCTGCGCCAGCATGGCCCAGGGCCTACCGTGATCCGTGGCCAGCCTTTTTGTCATGATCCATGCGGTGTCTCCGTGGGTGCTCGCGCGCGATGGGACGGGGCCAGCGCGCGATGGACTGGGCTGGACGCCGTTCTGTGAAGCTGGGGCCTGACCGCGAACAGATGGACTCACGCGGCCCCGTTGGACCAGACGACTCGACCAAGATCAACCTCTTAATCCGCGGGTTCGGGGTTCGAGTCCCTGGCGGCGCACCACAAAAAGGCCCTGACCTGGGGTTTCACCCTGGGTCGGAGCCTTTTGGCGTTTCTGTCGGTGGTTCGGTGTCTCGGTGGGTGCTCGGGAGCCGTTGGACCGTTCCGGCTGCCGGTGGACGAACGGCATGTGGGTGGACGTCGGAGCCGCCCAGCCTCGCCTATGCGTTCTTCCGGCCGCCGTCTGATGATCTTGCCGCATGCCCGGGTGGTGTGGGCACCGGGCCGTCGGTCGACGGATGTGATCGGGGTTGACCCCGGGCTGCTTATTTCCGCGGCTGTTTCTCCTCAGCGAGTGCGGCGGCTGCGTGGAACGCCGTGGTCCAGGGGAATGCGAGCCGGCGGTCGTTGCCGGTGCCGGGTGGGTGTGGTTCCCAGTTGTGTTCGGGGCCGAGGAGGAGGTGTATGCCTTCGTCGCGGAGGTTGGTGACGGCGCGGCGGTAGGAGTGTCGGGTGGCGAGGGCGGTGTTGACGAAGGGGACGATGACGGTGGGAACGTGTCGTCCGATGAGTTCGGCGATGGTGGTCATGGCGTAGTTGTCGGCGAGGCCGAGGGCGATCTTGTTGATCGAGTTGTAGGTCGCGGGTGCGATGACCAGTGCGTCGGCGGTGGGTAGCGAGCGGCGGACGCCCGGGGATGCCCGGTAGTCGGATCGCACGGGTGCGCCGGTCAGCTTTTCGATGGCTGGAATGTCGATGAAGTCCATCGCGTGGGGTGTGGCGGTGACCGCCGTGGTCCAGGACCGTTGGTGTGCGGTGTTGATCAGGGTGGTGACGTCGGGTGCGGGGCCGGCGGCGCAGACGACGATCTGGAGGTGCCCTGCGGTCACCGGGAGATCCCGACGGTCCGGGTGAAGTCGACGACGGCGGCGCGTACCGGGCCGGTGGTGAGGCGGGCGAGGTCGTTGGCGAGGCGGTGGACCGCTGGGCGGCAGCGGATCTCTTCGGGTGCCACCTCGTACGCGGTGCGGAGGGCGTTGAGACCCTGTTCGTGGCGTCCCCACTGGGCGTAGGCGCGGGCCACGTCGACGTAGAGCGTGGCTTTGCGTTCGGCGAGGGTCACCTTGTCGAGGGGATGGTGCGGGCGATGGTGATGGCGGTGCCGGCGTCGCCGAGGGTGAGGGCGATGTTGACCCGGTGCAGCAGGACGTTGGTGGCGCCGAAGCCGGTCCACCGGTCGTTGCCGTCGTAGCCGAGTCGGCTCGCGGCGCGGGTCGCTTCGTCGAGCATGGTGTGTGCGGTGGCCCGGTCGTCGCGGCGGGCTGCGGCGACGGCACCGCGTAGGACGAGGGCGCCGTACACGGCGACCGCGTCGGTCGACGCGAGGCCCGTGTCCCGGTCGAGTGCGCCGGCGGCGTCTGCGGCGAGGGTCACGGCCTGCTCGTCGTGGTTGTTGCTCATCAGGGCATGGGTCATGATCCGTGCGCTCGCGGCGACGGCCACCGGGTCCTGGCTCGTCGCGGCGGCGCGGGTGCTCCGCTCTGCGGCGACCAGGGCCATTGCACGGTCGCCCAGCTTGAGCAGGACGCTACCGACGACGTGGTACAGCTCGGCGACGCTGACCGCAGCGCTGCGCAGGAAGTCTCGCCGTTGCACGTCACCATCCGAGTCCGGGCTGTGGTGGCTCTCCTCACCAGTATCGGCATCTGGGCCGGGGCGTGGTGGCGTGGTGCCCGTCGCCCGCAGGGCTGCGAAGCGTTCGCGGACCTCGGGTGTGGCACGGGTCAGCACGGTGTCCAGCGCGGCTTGCATGTCGGCGCGGGGGATGACGTTGTCGCCCTGGCTGCTCCACTTGGCCACCGTCCGGCGGGCCGCGCCCAGGTGCTCGGCGAAGGCGGTGACGCTCATCCGCGCTGCTTGGCGTAGGGCGGTGGCGTCCCGGCCGGTCCAGGTCGTGATCGGAGTCATCGCACGTCCTCCCGACAGGGACCGTCTCCTGCCTGGTGATCGTAGCGGCACATGGGGTTACCGCAGGTGCACCGGCGGTGCACCGACAGGACATTCCGCGCATGCCCTGCCTCGGGCGAGGGCGGGTGTACCGGGCCGCCTTCCCAGGGCGCGCCGGTAGGTCAGCGGCAGTCTCAGAGCAGGGAGCTTCGGATGGATATGCCGAGCGGTGACAGGCCGGAACGCGACCCGACGCCTCCGCAACTGCTGTCACCGGCAAATCCGCCGGCAGCACTGATGACTCCTCGTCCGCGTACCGCCAGAAGGGCTGCGTGGGCGGGTGGCGGTCACCTCGCTCCCGAGCCGCCGGCCGGCAGCGGTGGGTCCACCGGGCCTTGGTGGACCCACCGCTGCGAAGGACGCGTCGTGCCGGGGGAGCGGGCATGACCGTGTACGTCTCCCGCTACGCGAGGGGCCAGCAGGAGCGGCCCGGCCCACCGGAGTCGACAGGACCCGTGCTGGCGGGAACGGCGGATCCGCCGCTGTTGACCTACGTGTGGCGTCGGTTCTTCGCGCAGCGGGCCCGAGGAGAAATCCGCCGGTGAGCATCAACCAGAGTCCTCCGGCGACTGCGGCGGGCTGTCGCGGTCGGATGGGCCATGAGCATGTGCCGTCGCGTCCGCGCTGGGGCTGTCGCGCCTGCGGCCGTTCATGGCCCTGCGGCGGGGCCAGGAGCGCGCTCCTGACGGAGTACGCGGGCAATCGGATCGGCCTGTTCCGCTATCTGGCCGGATGTCTGCACGAGGCCATCGACGACCTGAGCCAGCCGGACGCCAGCGGGACGAGTGACTGTGAGGAGTTGTTTCACACCCTGGTGGTGCAGCCGACGAGCTTCTGCAACCTCGACTGCGCCTACTGCTACCTGCCTGACCGCCGGGCCGGACGTCTCCAGACCCACGCAAGGGGCGGGGCCTGTCACCCGCCTCACCTCCCCGTGAACCCCCTGACCTTGGGCGAACCACGCTGGAGAGCGGTGACACGGTGCCTTATCGGCAGGGAGCGCCGTTGAGGGAGAAGGCGGTGGGGGACGCGTTGCTGCCGCTCCAGGTGCCCTGGAAGCCGAACGAGACACTCGCGCCGGCCGCGATCGTGCCGTTCCAGCCGGCGTTGCGGATCGTGACGGCGGAGCCGGACTGGGTGTAGGTGGCGCTCCAGAGCGTGGTGATCCGCTGGTCACCAGGGAAGGTGAAGGCCAGGGTCCAGCCGTCGACAGTGGTCGTGGCGGTGTTCCCGATCGTGACGTTGGTGACGAAGCCGCCGGGCCATTCCGCCTGCTTCTGGTAGGTCACCGCACAGGTCGGGCCGGGTGGCGAGGTGGTGGGGCCGGTCGGCGGGTCGACCCGGACCTCGTTGGTCGCGATCGACACGTTGCCCGCCGCGTCCCGGGCCCGTACGTAGTAGCGGTTGGGCACGGACGGCGCGAGTGACAGCGTGTGGCTGGTGCCCGGCACGGTGGCCACCAGCGTCGAGTTGAAGGACCCGTCCCAGCGGTAGACCTGGTACCCGGTCACCCCGACGTTGTCCGTCGCGGGCGTCCAGTTCAGCGTGGCGGACGCGGTGGTCACGTCGCTGACGGTCAACGTCCCCGGGGCACCGGGCGGCACGGTGTCGGGGCCGGTGTCGGTTGCCGGGGTGACGATGGTGAGGGGGTCCGACGACGGTGAACCGTGCCCGCCCGAGTCGCTGGCCTGCACGATGACGCGGTACTGGGTGGCCGGCTTGAGGGTGATCGTGGCCGTGGTGACGTTGCCGACCCGGGCGGTCTCCCCGAGGTCGTGGAACGCCGGGAAGTAGCTGATCGTGTATCCGGTGATGTCGCAGCAGCCGGGCTCGGCGGCCGTCCAGGTCAGGGTGGCCGAGGTCGAGGTGATCCGGCTGACCGACAGGTCCCTCGGTGCGGTCGGCGGCAGGTCGGCCGGGGGCGTCGAGCTGGTCGCGTCGACCGTGTTGGACGCGGCCGACAGGTTGCCCGCGGCGTCCCTGGCGCGCACGTAGAACTGGATGCGTGGGCCGGGTCCGGTCGTGGCCGAGGGCGGCAGTTGGTACGTCGTCGAGGTGGCGGTGCCGAGCAGCGTGGAGGTGTACCAGCCGTCGTACCTGTAGACCTGGTAACCGGTCACCCCGACGTTGTCCGACGCGGCGGACCAGTACAGCGTGCCGTTCCGGTTGGTCAGGCTCGTCGGTGAGCCCGGCGGCACGGTGTCCGGGCCGTCGTCGGTGGCCGGAGCCACCACGATGATCTGGTTCGACCAGGGGGAGGTGTGTCCCACCGAGTCCCTGGCCGCCACCCTGATCTGGTACTGGCGGGTCGGCGAGATGGTGATCGTGGCGGTGGTGACGTTGCCGACCGTCGTGGTCGGGATCACGTCGCTGAACGCCTCGGGGTACATGATGGTGTAGTTGGTGATGGCGCAGCAGCCGGGGACGGCGGCGGTCCAGGTCAGGGTGACCGACGTCGAGGTCACCGTGGTGGCCCTGAGCAGGGTGGGCGGGGCCGGCGGCGCCGGTGTGCTGGACGGGGGCGATGGCGGGGCGGTGCTCGCCAGCATCGACACGGTGTCGGCGCCGGCCGCGGGTGTGGTGACCAGACCGAAACCCAGGACCGAGGCCGGCAGCGTGGCCACGGCGACGACGGCCGGCCACATGCGACGGAACAGGGATCCGGGACCATAGCCCATCATGCCTGGACGATGTCGCAAAGCATAGACGGGCGTCAAGAGAATACTCGCCATTTGAGACACGTAGAAGTTCCGGGTGGGATGTGTCGGCCCGTGTCGCCGGGTTGGCTGCGGTGATCCAACCGAACCGACAGGTGGATCACGGAGTCCGATTGACTAAACATAGACGCTTGATAATGTAAATATGGTTTCGGCCCGTCCCGGGTCGATCGGCGGCAGGAGACGACGATGGGCGGGCGACGACGGCGCGGGCCACGATCGGCGACGGCGATCGGGATGGCCGGATCGCTGGTGGTAGGGCTGTTGGTGACCCAGGCGGGCATCGGCCCGGCCGCCGCCGCCGACGGGCTCACCCTGGCCGTGGATGTCGCCGCCGCCCGGCACCGGATCAGCCCCGACATCTACGGCATGAACGGCGGTGACCCCGCGCTCGTCGCGGAACTCGGCACACCGGTGGCCCGGTGGGGCGGTAACGCGAGCAGCCGCTACAACTTCAAGAACCACACCTACAACACGGGCAGCGACTGGTATTTCGAGAACATCGTGGCCGGGCCGGAGAACACGGTCGAGGCGTTCGTCCAGCGGAACCGGGATCACGGGACGAAACAGGTGGTCGCCGTTCCGTTGATCGGCTGGGTGGCGAAGGACTCGCCCTCGTCGCATCCGTTCGCCTGTGGCTTTCCCGCCACCCGCTTTCCCGAGCAGGACTCGTTCGACCAGTGGGATCCGAACTGTGGCAACGGCCGGCACGCCGACGCGAACCTGACCGGCGCGGTCCCCACCGACACCTCGATCCCGGCCGGCGCGTCGTTCGCGGGAGAGATGGTGTCCCACCTCGTCGACCAGTTCGGCCCGGCGGCCCGCGGCGGTGTGTCCATCTACGAACTCGACAACGAACCGGTGCTGTGGAACTCCACCCACCGCGACGTCCACCCCGAACCGGTGAGCTACGACGAGCTGGGTGGCAAGGGTACGGCGACCGCGGCGGCGATCAAGGCCGCCGACCCGCGCGCGGCGGTGCTCGGCCCGTCCGGTTGGGGTTACTGCGAGTGGGTGGCGTCCGGCCTCGACGGATGCGCGCCGGGGGCGGACGCGGCGGCGCACGGCGGGCTCAACCTCTCCCAGTGGTACCTGAAGAACATGAAGGACTTCGGCGACGCCCACGGCGGGAAACGCTTCCTCGACTACTTCGATCAGCACTACTACCCGCAGATCAGCGGCGGCAAGGACCCGGACGCCAACGCGCTGCGACTGCGTTCCACCCGGTCGCTGTGGGATCCGACGTACGTGGACGAGTCGTGGATCGGCCCCGGCGGGGTGAACGCGCCGCCGTTGCAGTTCATCCGCCAGATGAAGGCCTGGGTCGCGCAGTACTACCCGGGTACGAAGGTCGCCATCACCGAATACAACTGGGGCGCGCTGGACGACATCAACGGCGCGCTCGCGCAGGCCGACGTGCTCGGCATCTTCGGGCGCGAGGGGCTGGACCTGGCCACCATCTGGGGCGAGCCGAAGCCGACCGACCCCGGCGCGTACGCCTTCCGGATGTACCGGAACTACGACGGAGCCGGGAGCGGGTTCGGCGACGTGAGCGTGTCGGCGGTCAGCAGCGACCAGGGGCAGCTCGCGGTCTACGCCGCGCAGCGCTCGTCCGACCGGGCACTCACCGTGATGGTGGTCAACAAGACCGGTGGCGATCTGACGTCCCGGTTGGCGCTCGCCGGGTTGCACGGCGGGGACCGCGCGCAGCGGTTCACCTACGGCCCCGCCGATCTCACCTCGATCGTCCGGGGTGGGGACCTCCGGGTGGCCGGGGGTGGCATCAGCGCGACGTACCCGGCGAACTCCGTGACGCTGCTCGTCCTGCCGCAGCGCCGGCACTGAGCGGCCCACCGCCCCGCGCGGGTCGGCGCGGGGCGGGGCGTCTCCCCGTCGTCGGCGTGGCGGACGGTTCCGGTGCCGGGGGCGCGGGTGGGCTCGTTCCCGGACACCAGCGCATCGGACCGCCCGTGACCAGGGCCGCAGGTCCGCCCGCTATGATCAACTGCGTCGGTGGAGCTGTCACACCCGAACGAAGGACGCCCATGGCCCGTCGCTACCGTCCCGGACCGAAGCAGTTCGTCTTCACCGTCGGCGACGGCGACGACCGCGAGGTCCCGGTGGCCGATGCGCAGGAGGCCTACTGGGCTTTCGCCGCGTTCTTCCGGGAGCGGGAGTCGGACACCTACACCATCGAGGACACCTCGGCGAAGCAGCGACTGGTGCTCATGCCCCGGCTGGGGGTGATCTCCCGGTTCGGGTACGGGGACCAGCCCCGGTCGGAGCACCTCCGGGTCGACGCGGTCAACCGTTACATTCCGGCCGCCGGGCTGTTCTTCGAGAACGGATATGCCGGCCTCGACCGCTTCGGTCAGTGGTTCCCCGACCTCTCCGACCTCGACCTGGCACCGGAGGCCCGCGGTGCCGCCCGCGCCGCCACGTTCACCACGGAAGCGGCGGCGCTCGAAGAGACCGCCCGGATCTGGGCGAACTCCGGCATCGTCGACCCGATCGGCCGGTACCACGTCTTCTTCGACTCGCACGGTGTCGACGACGACCGGGCCGAACGCGCCGAGCTGCTCCAGTTGATCGAGTTCCTCGGCCTCGAACGCGCCGAGCCCCCGGCCGGAGCCGCCGGGGGCGAAGTCTGGGTGCGCAGTGACCCGCGCCTCGACGCCGCATGTGCCCGGTGGGCGTGAACGGCGGCTGCGGGGTGCACGGCGACCTGCCACGCCACTCGCTGTGGACCCGGGGTGGCAGGGTCCAGCCGATGTCGGTGCGGGGAACGTCCGGGCGGTGACGGACACCGTGTTCACGCGTGGCGGCGGCTGGCTCCCGCGGGTGGTCCGCGAGGACGGAGAGCTGCGGCTGATGCTCGGCGCCGGGGCCGACGCCAACCATGAGCCGCGCACGTTCACGTTCCCGATCGGCGCGGCGCATCTCCCGGTGATCCGGGAGAACCTGGCCCGGCACCTGCTGTTGTGGAGCGCGGTCGTCCCGCTCTGCGAGGCGGCCGGAACCCGGGGTGATCTCGACCAGGACGCCGCCGTCGCGCTCCTGGACCCGATCCTGCTCTCCGCGCCCGTCGAGGTCGACGCGCTCTTCCGGCGCATCCGGTGGGACCGGAGCCGGCTCGTCGCCCATGGCGCCGACACCGACCTGCTGGAGCGCGGTCAGGTCTACGAGGCGATGCGTACGGCGACGGAACGGCCGGACGAGAAGCGGGCCCAGGAGTATCAGGCGGACCGCCGTCGGGCCGAGCGTGGCATGGTCCTCGGCCCCCTCGACGCGCAGATCCTGCGGTACACGGGCCAGTACGTGCACGGCGCGACGATCCCCCGACGCGTACCCGATGCCGTCGACCCGGCGCTGCTGCCCCGGGTCCTGCGGGTGATCGCCACCGCGGAGCGGGCGAGTGCCGGGATGCGGATCGGCCTCGACCCGCGCCGGGGACGGCGGGCCACCGACCGGCGCGACTGGGACCGGATGGCGGCGGTGGTCGACGCGGCCGTGCGGCGCGCGTACCCCGAACTCGTCGATGACGCGGTGCGGACGGTGAGCTTCCTGCTCTGCTCCGAGGCGGCGGACCGCTCCCGCGACGCCCCGACGGACGACGACGGGGAGGCGGTCGACGGTCGCCGCGACGACGACGGGGAGGCCGACGACGGGAGCGCAGGGAAGGCCGCCCTGCCGTTCACCGACGACAAGGGTGACGGGCAGCAGTGGTCGGCGGCCGGTCCCCGCACCGCCTCCGCCGCGTTCTGGGAGTTCGTCGCCGACCGCTCCGCTGCGGACAACGAGGTGTTCACCATCGAGGACGAGGAGAGGGGCGAGGGGATCCAGCTGCACTTCTACGCGGACTCCGTCGCCCGGATCACGACGGTGCGACCCGGGGAGGCCGGCTCGGCGCCGCAGTACCGGGTGGAGTACAGCCTGGTCGACGGGATCGCCGGGTACCGGGACCTGGTGCACGCCTTCGTCCGCGGCGGCTGTGCCGCACTCGACCAGCACGGTCCCTGGACGTCGGATGTCGCCGAGTTCGAGCGCACGCGTCGTCGGCGCGACGCCCGAGCCTGACCGGAAACTCAGCAGGAACCGTCCGGCGTCGCTGCCGGTGCTCGTGCGAGAGGATCGAGAATCACCGCAATGCGCCTGTTTTCTCCGGGAAGGCTGGGTCGACGGCCTGGTGACACCGTGGATCCTCCCGGGCGGCGGTGATGGAGTGATCACATCGCGCTCACTTTCGCAGTAGGCTCCACTGGTTCCGCGAGCGGCTCTCGGGTCCGGGCGGGCCGTCGGATGGTCCACGGACGACGACGGGGTGAGCACGGGAACCGGTCCGGGAAGGGTGTATGGACGTCAAGCCGACCGAGGAGCAGCTCGCCGCCCGGGACATGTTCCTCGCGGGCAGGGAACTGGCCCTGGTGGCGGGGGCCGGCACCGGAAAGACCGCGACGTTGGTGATGATGGCCGGGGCCACCAGGAAGCGCGGCCTCTACGTGGCGTTCAACAGGGCGATCGCCGACGAGGCCCGGCAGCGCTTCGGGGCGAACGTCGAATGCCGTACCGCGCACTCGCTGGCACACCGCGCCGTCGGCCGGAACTACCGGGAACGGCTGAACCGGTCGGCCCGCATTCCCGCAAAGGAGACCGCGCGGTTGCTGGGCATCCGCCAGGAGCTGCGGGTGAGTTCCCGGCCGATCACCTGCGCACACCAGGCCCGCCTGGTGATGGGCATGATCCGTCGGTTCTGCTACAGCACCGACCGCCAGTTGACGGCCCGGCACCTGGAACGGATCAACGGGCTGGACACGGTGGCCCAGGACCACCTCGCCCGGGTGCTCCTGCCGTACGCGTGCCGGGCCTGGGACGACATCTGCGCCCCGGACGGCAGGCTGCGCTTCGAACACGACCACTATCTGAAGATGTGGGCGCTGACCGGGCCGGTGCTGGAGGGGGACTTCGTCCTGCTCGACGAGGCCCAGGACACCAACCCGGTCCTGGAGGAGGTCTTCCTGGCCCAGCACGCGCAGCGGGTGTGCGTGGGTGACCCGGCCCAGCAGATCTACGCGTGGCGCGACGCCCGGGACGTGATGACCGGCTTCCCGGCGGACCACCTCTACCTGACCAGGTCGTTCCGGTTCGGCCCGCACATCGCCCGGACGGCGAACCGCTGGCTCCGGCACGCCGATTCGGACCTGCAACTGACCGGCAACAGCGTGATCGACTCCCGGGTCGGAGCGGCGGCGGAGATCGACGCCGTGCTCTGCCGGGGGAACGCCGACGCGATGCAGGAGGTCCTCGGCTTCCTGAAGCGGGGCGTGCCGGTGGCGCTCACCGGCGGCGGGGAGACGCTGCGGAACATCGCGCAGGCCGCCCAGGCGCTGAAGGCCGGCCGGGCCACCACCCATCCGGAGCTGTTCCTCTTCACCTCCTGGGACGACGTGCAGGAGTACGCCGAGAACGACACCGCCGGCCAGGATCTCAAGGCGATCGTGACGCTGGTCGACACGTACGGGCCGGAGGTGATCATCGATGCCGTCGACCGGCTCACCGACGAGCGCACCGCACGGGTCACGGTGTCCACCGCGCACAAGGCCAAGGGCCGGGAGTGGTCCCGGGTACGGATCGGCAACGGCTTCGCCGAGCCGTCGGTCGACGACCACGGGATGCCGCGTCCGCTCGGGGCCGGCGAGGCCCGGCTGATCTACGTGGCGGTCACCCGGGCCCGGCACCACCTGGACCCGGCGGGGATCCGGTGGATCGACGACTACGAGAAGACCATGGAGTCGACCGGCGACGGCACGGTGGCCGGGCGGCCGATGATCGAGCTGAGCCTGACCCGCCAGCTCAGGTACCCGAACTCCCCGATGTCGCAGTTCCTGGCCCGGCACCTGCCCCACAGCGCGGTCGTCGTGCAGGACTACCTCCGCAGGATCGGCGACCTGCCCCGTCCGGTGCAGCCGATCGACGTGCGGTATCCCGACTGGTCGGCGCTCGGTCACGCCGTCGACTTCCGGCTCCGGCTCTGCCTGGGCAGCCCGCTCGGCGCACCGGTCGGGATCGGCGTCGAGGCCGTCGGCGCCGCCGGGCCGCTGCGGGGCGCACCCCCGCCACCGGTACGACAGGCCCTGCACCGGGCCGGACGCGACCTGGTCGCCATGGTGGACGCCTACCTGAACGGTGACGACGACATCGACGGGGAGATCCTGGAGCGCCTGTGCTTCGTGGCCGCCTACTACGAGGACGTCTACCGGACCGGTGAGATCCGGCGGTACAGCATGCTGACCGGCGCGACCCCGGCGACCACGCTCGACGACCTGCTGGCGGCGGTCCCCGGCTACGCCATCGAGGATGTCACCCGGCAGTTGGCGATCGCCGAGGAGGCGTTCGGGCCGTTCCTCGAACTGCCCGCCGCCGCCCGGTTCTGCGGCCCGACGTTCGCCGGCAGTCAGGACATCGGCGGCGCGGACGCCGACTTCATCCTCGACGGCCTGCTGCTGGACTGCAAGGCGACCATCCGACCGCACCAGCTGGGCCGCGACGAGATCTACCAGCTCGCCGGCTACCTGCTGCTGGACTACGACGACCGGTACGGCATCGACCGGGTCGGCCTGTACCTGTCCCGGCAGGGCGCCCTGGTCAGCTGGAGCGCGCCGGAGTTCCTGCGCCGGCTCGGTGCCACCGGGCCGCTCGGTGAGCTGCGCCGGCAACTGCGGGAGCACCTCCACCGCCGACCGGGCGACCGCCGGGCCGCCGGGCCGCAGCCCGACGACCGCACCGGCTCACCCGTCCGGTGACCGGCGGGCCGGTGGTTCGACATCCACCCCGGGTGGCGGTCGACGGGCGGTCGGCGAGGAGACGATCCGGGCTTCCCGCCGGCAGGGTCACGATTACGCATAGGTGATTGACAATTGGTAGTTGCGTCCGCCGGAAGCGCCGCCTACGCTTCAGGCAGCATTCCGTGACTACGGGCAAGAGCGTCTGAGCGGACGGTGGGAGCTCCCGGTGGCAGGGGGCTCTCCGCTGTCGGTACGCATCGCTCGAACGTGGACCCTGCCCGGTCGGTCATGGTGTCTCGGCAAGGAACCCGCCAACGGTCGGACCCCGGGAGCGCACCCGCTCCCAGCGCGTCGACCCGTGTTCGCACGGCGGTTCATTGTCGCACTGCCCGGACGACCGTCCAGCGGACACGTAGTCGGCGGCAGGCGAAAGGAACCGTACGTGAAATCAGCTCTCTCCGTCGTGCGCAGATCGCTGTCGGCGGGCGTGTTGCTCGTCGCCGCCGCGCTGCCGGCCGTGCTCGGGAACCCGCCGCCGGCCTCGGCCGCCGTCCAGCAAACCTACTATGTCGCGCCGGACGGTGACGACGCCAACGCGGGCACCGTCCAGTCGCCGTTCAAGACCCTGCAACGCGCCCGGGACGCCGTCCGCACCGTGAACGCGAGCATGACCGGCGACATCCAGGTGTACCTGCGCGGCGGGCGTTACCCGGTGAGCAGCACCGTCGAGTTCGGGGCGGCCGACTCCGGCACCAACGGTTACCGGGTCATGTATTCCGCCTATCCCGGCGAGACACCGGTGCTCGACGGTGGTGTGCCGGTGACCGGCTGGACCCAGCACAGTGGAAACATCTGGAAGGCGCCACTCGACCGGGCCACCAAACTGCGGGCGCTCTACGTCAACGACAAGCGGGCGTTCATGGCGTCGAAGACGATCGGCTCGGCGGGCTGCTACGGGACGTACAACATCACGGCCGGGCAGGCGGCGTGGGCCTGGGAGTCGGGGTCGCAGTGTGACGGCGCGAAGTACAGCCTGAACGACTTCCCCGCCATCGCCCGCAACGCCGACGACATCGAGATCGAGACGGCCACCACCTGGACCACCGCCATCGTGGGGGTGCGTCAGGTGACCACGAGTTCCGACGGTGCCAACCGGGTGGCGCTGTTCCAGCAGCCGGGTGCCGCCATCGCCCAGGGGGCGTTCAACGGCAACGCCCAGACCGGCGGCTCGCACAAGGTGATGAACGCCTACGAGTTCCTCGACGCGCCGGGTGAGTTCCACTTCGACAAGAGCAGCCGGACGCTCTACTACTACAAGTCCAGCACGGAGAACATGGCGACCGCGTCGGTCTTCGCGCCGAACAACGTGACCACCCTGCTGCGGGTCGCCGGCACCTCGACGAGCAGCCACGCCCGCAACATCACGTTCTCCGGGCTCACCGTGCAGCACTCCGACTGGAACCTGTTCAACGTCGCCGGCTCGTCGTTCAAGCAGGCACAGCAGGGCAACCTCGGGGCGCAGGCGTACGCGAAGCGGAACTTCCACGACTACTACTACCGCAACGTCGACACCACCCCCGGCATGCTCCAGGTGGAGAACGCCGACGGGATCCGGCTGGAGCGCAACCGGTTCCAGCACACCGGCGCCGACGGCGTCAACATGGTCAACGACGTGCAGAACAGCCAGTTGATCGGGAACGTCACCAACGACGTCGCCGGGTCCGCGGTCACCGTCGGCCACCCGCAGCACGTCTACATCGGCGACGGCACGTCGACCAACCGGGAGAAGTGGTCGCCGCAGGTCGAGGGGCTGCCCAGGAACATCGAGATCAGGAACAACTACCTGTACGACAGCGCGGTGCTGTTCAACGGGCACAGCCCGATCTCGGCGTACTTCGTCGACACCCTGACGATCCAGCGCAACCGGATCGAGAAGTCGCCGTGGTCGGGGATCACCCTCGGCTGGGGCTGGTGGAACTTCGACGGCTCGTCGGGCTCGATCGCGCCCAACCGGCCCACCACGACGGCCCGGAACAACACGATCAGCTACAACCACATCATCGACACGGTGCAGCGGCTGAGTGACACCGCGCCGATCTACACCCTGGGCAGCCAGCCGGGCACCACGATCACCAACAACTATCTCCAGGGTGTGCCCTCCGGTCACAAGTACGGTCTGCACCCGGACGAGGGCTCGGCGTACATCACCTTCCGCGACAACGTCCTGAGCGTGGACAAGAACGTCACCTGGCTCATCAACTCCGACGATTTCGGCCGGAAGCACGATCTGAGCATCACCCAGATCTACGGCCCGATCAACAAGGTGTCGAACAAGAACCTGCCCAACAGCACGGTCAACGACATCATCGTCTCCTCCGACTACGTCTGGCCGGCTGCGGCGTACGCCATCGCGGCGAACTCGGGGCTGGAGGACGCGTTCCGGGACATCATTCCGGCAGCCAACCTGTCGCTGCCGAACTACGTGCTCCCGGCCAGCACGTTCGTCACGAGCGCGACGGCGTCGGTGCCGATCCGGAGCA
Organism: Micromonospora rifamycinica; assembly: GCF_900090265.1. Taxonomy (NCBI): domain Bacteria; kingdom Bacillati; phylum Actinomycetota; class Actinomycetes; order Micromonosporales; family Micromonosporaceae; genus Micromonospora; species Micromonospora rifamycinica. Next base: position 2,991,205 of record NZ_LT607752.1, on the reverse strand, counting down.
CCGGTGACGCGGCCAGGACGGTCTGGTTGGCTCCGGCCGGCACGACCACCTTCACCGCCGGCCCGACGATGACCAGGGCCGCCGGCACCGCCACCTCGATCGCCGTGCCGTCCACCCAGGGTGAGTACCGGCTGTTCGTGCTCGACGCGCAGGGCAACCGGTCCGCCGAGTCGACCTCGATCGTCCGCCAGCAGGGGGGCGGCAGCAGCCAGCAGGGCGGTCGGCTGGTGGGCGCCCAGTCCGGGCGCTGCGTGGAGGTGCCCAACTCCTCCACCACCAACGGCACGCAGGTGCAGCTGTGGGACTGCGGCGGCGCCGCCAACCAGCAGTGGACCTACGGCGCCAACAAGCAACTGACCGTGTACGGCAACAAGTGCCTGGACGCCAACGGCGCGGGTACGACCAACGGCACCACGGTGATCATCTGGGACTGCCACGGCGGCACCAACCAGCAGTGGAACCTCAACGCCAACGGCACCCTGACCAACGCCCAGTCCGGGCTCTGCCTCGACGCCAACGGCGCGGCCACGGCCAACGGCACGAAGATCATCCTCTGGTCCTGCAACGGTGGCACCAACCAGCAGTGGAGCCTGCGCAACTGACCGCACTCCCCGGGGCCGGGCCACTGCACCCGGCCCCGGGTCGTCGGTCGCGGCGGGCCGGAGCAGCCGCGCGGCATCGATGTCGCACGTCCGTCGCGCCGTACGGCGTCGATGTCGCACGTCCGTCGCGCCGTACGGCGTCGATGTCGCGCGGTTGTCGTGCGGTGCGGTGCCGACGTCGCGCGTCCGTGGTGCCGTATGACGGTGACGCCGTGCGTCCGTCGGACCGCACGTCGGGCGGGTGGCCTGCGGATTCTGGGCCGCTCCGGCGGGTCGGCCGGCGGTGGAGCCGGGTCGCAACCTGCCGGACACAGCATTGACATGTTTCACTTTCCGGCCTAGGGTCTGGCCGAATCGATTCGACGTCGGGTGCCGGTGCTCCGGTGGCGGTACCCGACGGGGTGGCGTTCGGGCGTACGTGGTGGACCACCGATCGGTTCGACGGCCAGCCGGCTCCGCCCGGGCAGCGGGACCAGTGGCTGGCCTCCGCGGCGACGAGCCGGTCGGCGTCGTGGGCGCACCGAGCGTCTCCCGGTGCTCCGTCCTTGGCGGGTGCGGTCAGCGGGAGGCAGTCGGGCGCGCGTCGGGATCGCCGTGGCACAGCCGTACCTGACATCAGTCCATGCCGAGTGGCAGGAGCCCAGCATCATGACAAGGCGTAGACCCATCCTCGGATCTCTCGCGGCGGCGGCGGTCCTCGTCCTGACCGTGGGCGCGACGGCCCTGGCCGGTGGCGCGACCGGTACGGCGGCGGCGGCCGAGGTCGCGGCGGCGGCGGCGACCCCGGGGTGCGGCAAGGCACCCACGTTGACCAGCGGCCAGCGGTCCATCCAGAGCAGCGGTCAGAACCGTAGCTTCATCCTCCGGATTCCCGACAACTACGACCGGAACCACCAGTACCGGTTGATCTTCGGGTTCCACTGGAACGGCGGTACCGCCAACGACGTCGACGGGGGTGGGGCGGACGGGGCGGCCTGGTCCTACTACGGGCTGCGCCAGCAGGCGAACAACAGCACGATCTTCGTGGCCCCCCAGGGCAACGGCAACGGCTGGGCCAACCCCGGCGGCCAGGACGTCACCTTCGTCGACGACATGGTCCGGCTGATCGAGAACGACCTGTGCGTCGACACGACGCAGCTGTTCGCCCTGGGCTTCAGCTACGGCGGGGGCATGAGCTACTCGCTGGCCTGTTCCCGGGCGAACGTCTTCCGCGCCGTCGCGGTCTACTCCGGCGGGCAGCTCAGCGGGTGCAGCGGCGGTGGTCAGCCGATCGCCTACATGGGCATCCACGGCATCGGTGACCCGGTGCTCAACGTCTCCGCCGGCCGGTCGCTGCGGGACACCTTCGTCCGCAACAACGGGTGTACGGCGCAGAGCCCGCCCGAGCCGCGGGCCGGCAGCCTGACCCACATCACCACCACCTACTCCGGCTGCCGGGCCGGCTACCCTGTGGTCTGGGCCGCCTTCGACGGCGGGCACACCCCCGGCCCGGTGGACGGCGGCGGTGACAGCGGCGTCCGTACCTGGACCAAGGGTGAGGTCTGGCGGTTCTTCACCCAGTTCGACGGCACCACCCCGACGCCGACCCCGACGGCCTCGCCGACCGGCAACCCGACGACCCCGCCGCCGTCCGGCACGGGCGCGGTCCGGCACACCTCCTCCGGTCGGTGCCTGGACGTCAACGGTGGCGCGCAGACCAACGGCGCGGCGGCGATCATCTGGGACTGCCACGGCCAGAGCAACCAGAGCTGGACCTCGACGGCCGCCCAGGAGCTGCGGGTCTTCGGCGGCAAGTGCCTGGACGTCAACGGCGCGGCCACCGCCAACGGCAGCTCCGTGATCATCTGGGACTGCAACGGCCAGGCCAACCAGCGGTGGCGGCTCAACGCCGACGGCACGATCACCGGGGTGGGCTCGGGCCGGTGCCTGGAGGTGGTCGGCAACGGCACGGCCAACGGCGCGCGTACCCAGATCTGGGACTGCAACGGCGGCGCCGGTCAGCGCTGGAGCCGGAGCTGACCCCGACGGACGTCCATCGACGGCACCGGTAGGCCCGACATCGCCCCGGTTGGCTCTCGCATTGATTGCTTTCAATGCATAGGGTCACTGCTGTACGCGGTGGGTCGAGGGAGACCCGCCGGGGCGATGCCGCCTCCACCGTGCAGGATTCGACGTTTGTCTGGGGAGAACAGAGCATGAACGAACAACGGAACAGTCGGCTGTGGGCCCGATGGCGGCGGGCGGCCCGCGCCGCCGTCACCACAGCGGCGGTGTCCCTCGGGGTCGCCGCGCTCGCCGTGGGATTCTCGGCGGGCGCAGCCGTCGCGGGTGCCGGCGTGGCGGAGCGGGGCGCGTCGAGCGCCGCGTTCGCCGCCGAGGTGTCCCGGGTCACCGCCGGTGACCTGCACACCTGCGCGATCCGTACCGACGGGACGCTGTGGTGCTGGGGTGACAACTACGGGGGCAAGCTCGGTGACGGCACCACCACCAACCGGACCAGCCCGGTGCAGGTCGGCACCGCCACCACCTGGTCGCGGGTCGACGCGGGTACCAGCCACAACTGCGCGATCCGCACCGACGGCACGCTGTGGTGCTGGGGTGGCAACTACAGCGGGCAGCTCGGTGACGGGACCACCACGAGCCGGAGTACCCCGGTGCAGGTCGGCACCGCCACCACCTGGGCCGGCGTCAGCGCCGGCGCCAACCACACCTGCGCCGTGCAGACCACCGGCACGCTGTGGTGCTGGGGCCTGAACCGCAACGCGCAGCTCGGCGTCGGCACCTCGCCGTCCCGGGCGACCAGCCCGGTCCAGGTGGGTACGGGCACCACCTGGGCGAGCGTCACCACCGGGTACGCGCACAGCTGCGCCGTGCAGACCACCGGCACCCTGTGGTGCTGGGGCGACAGCACGGACGGCCAGCTCGGCGTGGGCATCCTGGGCTACCGGGCGACCCCGGCGCAGGTGGGCACCGCGACCACCTGGGCCGGCGTGACGGCCGGGCACGCGCACACCTGCGCGGTCCGCACCGACGGCACCCTGTGGTGCTGGGGTGAGAACGGGTACGGTCAGGTGGGCGGCGGCACCGGCGTCCAGACCAGTCCGATCCAGGTCGGCACCGCCACCAGCTGGACCAGGGTCGAGGCGAGTGTCGACTCGTCGTGTGCGCTGCGTACCGACGGTGGCCTGTGGTGCTGGGGCAACAACGGCTTCGGGCAGCTGGGTGACGGCACCACCACCCACCGGTCCGCCCCGGTCCGGGTCGGCACCGCGACCACCTGGACGCAGAACCTGGCCGTCAGCTACCACAGCTGCGGCGTGCGTACCGACGGTGGCCTGTGGTGCTGGGGCAACAACATGTCCGGGCAGCTGGGTGACGGCACCACCACCCACCGGTCCGCCCCGGCGCAGGTGGTCCTGCCGGGCTGACCGACGCCGTGTCCCGTCGATCCGGCCGCCACCCGTCGGTGGTGGCCGGGTCGACGGGCGCGGGGTGCCCACCGGGCGTATTCATCTGATCTTTTCCGGCGACGCGTTCCCGGATCGTGGTGGAGCTGTCCCGATTCGGCGGTAAAGGTGCGGGGTCGGCCGTTGACCGGCGAACGGCACGGTGCCTAACATACGACGTCTAATCATTGACGGTCGCCGATTTCTATCCTGCGTGGGGTACGGCAGTCCGATGTGCGCCGTACCGCTCCGGGCCGGAAACGGCTGGGAGGCGAGTCAGATGTTCGGAGCAGAGAGTCGTCCACACGGCACCGGTGGCGGCGGGTCACGCCGCCGACGGTGGCGCAGCGGATGGCGGCCACGTCGGTTGGCGGCGTCGATGGCCGGAGCGGCGGTGGCGGCGGCGGCCGTACTGACCGGATTCGCCTCCCCGGCCCAGGCGGCGACCGCCATCACGATCAACGGTGGGTCCGGTGGACGGGTGCTGGACGGGGTCGGCGCGGTCAGCGGCGGCGGCGGCAACAGCCGGCTGCTGATCGACTACCCGGAGCCGCAGCGCAGCGACATCCTGGACTACCTGTTCAAGCCGGGCTACGGCGCGGCGATGCAGCTGATGAAGGTGGAGATCGGCGGCGACACCAACTCGACCTCCGGCGCGGAGCCCAGCCACGAGCACACCCGGGGCAGCATCAACTGCAACCGGGGCTACGAGTGGTGGATGATGGAGCAGGCCCGCGCCCGTAACCCCAACATCGCCCTGGTGGGCCTGGCCTGGGGAGCGCCGGGCTGGATCGGCAACGGCAACTTCTGGTCCAACGACTCCATCGACTACCTGGTGGCCTGGCTGGACTGTGCGGGCACCCACGGGTTGACCATCAACTACCTCGGCGGCTGGAACGAGAAGGGCTACAACACCGGCTGGTACAAGAACCTGCGCTCCACCCTCAACGCCCGCGGCTACAGCAACGTCAAGATCGTCGCCTCGGACGACTTCGGCTGGGGCGCCGCCGACGACTCGCTGCGCGACCCGGCGTTCGCCACCGCCGTGCAGGTCTTCGGCAGCCACTACGTCTGCGGCTACCGCAGCGCCCAGACCAGCTGCCCCAGCTCCAACAACGCCGTGTCCACCGGCAAGTCGCTGTGGGCCAGCGAGAACGGCTCCGACGACTACAACGCGGGGGCGCAGGCACTCGCCCGGGGCATCAACCGGGGCTACCTCGACGGCAAGATGACCGCGTACATCAACTGGCCGGTCATCGCCGCCATCACGCCCAACATCCCGTGGGCGACCACCGGCGTGGCGGTGGCCCAGCAGCCGTGGTCCGGGGCGTACTCGATCGGCAAGAACGCCTGGGTGATGGGGCACACCACCCAGTTCACCGCCCCGGGCTGGCGCTACCTCGACGCGTCCAGCGGATACCTCGGCGGCAACCGCAACAACGGCAGCTACGTCTCGCTGAAGTCCACCAACAACAGCGACTACAGCACCGTCATCGAGACGATGGACGCCAGCGCGGCGCAGACCCTCGACTTCACCGTCACCGGCGGCCTGTCCACCGGCACGGTCCGGGTCTGGTCGACCAACGTGCGGTCGAACAACACCGCCGACCACTTCGTCCGGGGTAGCGACATCACCCCGAACGGCGGGCGCTTCTCGCTGACCGTCCAGCCCGGCTACGTCTACAGCATCACCACCACCAGCGGGCAGGGCAAGGGCACGGCGGTCAGCCCGGCGCAGGGCACCCTGACGCTGCCGTACACCGACACCTTCGACTCGTACGCCACCGGCCGCGAGGCGCGGTACCTGATGGACCAGCAGGGCTCCTTCGAGATCGCCGGCTGCGCCGCCGGCCGCACCGGGCAGTGCGTCCGGCAGATGTCCGAGCAGGCCCCGATCTACTGGACCTCCGGCCAGGCCGAGCCGTACACCCTGCTGGGCGACCTGAGCTGGCGCAACTACACGGTCTCCTCGGACGTGCTGCTGGAGAAGTCCGGCTACGCGCAGCTGATCGGGCGCGGCAACACCTACAACCACCAGGGCCCGCAGAACATGAACGGGTACTACTTCCGGGTCACCGACGGCGGGGCCTGGTCGATCCGGAGCAACAACACCAGCGGCAACTGGCGCACCCTGGCCAGCGGCAACACCGCGGCGCTGGGCACCGGGCGGTGGCACAACCTGGCGTTCACGCTCAACGGCAGCACGCTGACCGCCGCCATCGACGGCAACACCGTCGGCACGGCCACCGACTCCACCTGGGTCGCCGGCCAGATCGGGTACGGCACCGGCCAGGGCGTCACCGCCCAGTTCGACAACCTCTCGGTGACCGCCGTCGGCTCCCCGGGCACCCCGACCGGCGAGATCCGGGGCGCGGGCTCGAACCGGTGCCTGGACGTCAACGGGGCCAGCCAGACCGACGGCGCGGTGGTGCAGATCTGGGACTGCAACGGCGGCGCCAACCAGCGCTGGTCGCTCAGCTCGACCAACCAGCTCACCGTCTACGGCAACAAGTGCCTGGACGTGCCGAGCGCCGCGTCCGGCACCCGGGCCCGGATCTGGAGCTGCACCGGCGGCACCAACCAGCAGTGGCGGCTCAACGCCGACGGCACGATCGTCGGGGTCGCCTCGGGGCTGTGCCTGGACATCAACGGCGGGGCCACCGCCAACGGGTCCGCCGTCCAGCTCTGGACCTGCAACGGCGGCAGCAACCAGCAGTGGATACGCGGCTGACCGCAGGCAACGCCACGGCGGGCGGTCCCGGTGTCACCGGGGCCGCCCGCCGCTGTGTCGTGCTCAGGAACCGGTCGGGGTCAGGCCGTTCGACAACTGACCGTCGGCCAGGTCCAGTTTCCGTTCGCCATGATGGTGATGCCGAAGTTGTTGCCGTTGCCGTTCGGCCTGGCGGTGACGGTGCCGCTCGTGCCGCTGACCGAGGCGTTCCAGCTGTTCTGGATGCTCTGGCCGCCGTTCAGCCCGAGACTGACCACCCAGTTGCTGGTGCCGCTGACCGCGACGTTCAGGTTGAACCGGTCACCCCACTGCTCGGCGGCCGAGAGCACCGCGGTGCAGTTGCCGCCGGAGGGCGGGGTGGTCGTCGGGTTGGCGGTCGGCCCGCTGGTCGGGTTGCCGCCGCCACCCTCGCGGACGGTGATGTCGGAGCTGCCCTGGCTCTGGTAGCCCTCGGTCGCCATGATCTGGTAGCTGTGGTTGGTGCCGAGGTTCAGGCCGGCGCGGGCCCAGGCGTCGAAGTGGTTGGCGGTGGTGATGGTACCGCTGCTGCGCTTCTGCTGCCGGACGCTCCAGTACTGGTAGAACGTCTGGATGCCGTCGATCGACGGGGCGTTGGTCCGCAGGCTACGCAGGATGTCGTAGGTGCCGCCGTCGGTGGTCACCGTGCCCAGCCGGGTGGCGCCGTTGCTCGGGTTGTAGCTGCCGAAGTTCTCGACCACGTAATACTCGATGAGCGGGTTGCGGGTCCAGCCGTACAGGGCGAGGTAGGTGTTGTTGTTGCCCGGGTTGTAGGTGCCCGAGTAGCTGACCGTCCGCCGGGTGCCGGTGGCCCAGCCCTTGCCGCCGACCCAGTTGTTGGTGCTCCGGTCCCAGCTGCTGCTGTAGCGGCCGTCGGCGCGCAGCGTCATGCTGGCGTTGCCGTTGTCCTTCCAGAACGAGAAGAAGTAGCCGTTGTGCGTTCCGGTGAGGTTCGAGGTGAGGGTCCGGTCGTTCTCGGCGTACGCGTTGGGCGAGGCGATGAACGTGCCGGTGACGGCGAGCGCCGCGGCGCACGCGGCGCTGAGGAGCAGCCGGACGCGGCTCCTTCGCGGCCTGGTCGAGGTGTCCTTCATGTGCGTTTTCCTCCTCGTGACAGCTGGCCGGAGCCAGCGACGCGGCGCGACCCGGCGGCCTGTCGGTGGCCAGGTGCGGCAGCCGGTCATGCGGTGTGTGTCACCACGCGGAGTCGTCCAGCGGAATCGGGGACGGGTCGCGGTGGGGTGGTGGCGACAGCATCGAGTGCTGTCGATGGCGACGGTAGGGCGTCGATCCTCCACCTGTCAACGACTTTCCGAAAGATTCCCGAAACTCTATCGTAACAAGATCGCTCGCTCCGACCGGGTTGCCGCTGGCCGGCGGCCGTGTCGACGGCTCGGATCCGGCCCGGTCGACCACTGTGGTGTGCCGGCCCGGGGGAGTGGTCGGAAGGGGTAGCTCGAAACTTCCGAGACCGATCCGTGATCCGATCCGTGCCACCCGTCCGACGCCGCCCCCGCCTTCGGCCGTCCCCGCCTTCGGCCGTCCCCGCCTTGGGTCGTCCCCGCCTTGGGCCGGACATGCCGGTCGGCGGCCGGGCCGACGCGGATCGCGCCTCGGCCCGGCCGCCGGATCTGATCGGCGGACGTCGGGGTGGTCAGCCGAGGATCACGCCCGAGGCGCCGACGCCGGCCATCCCGGAGATGATGTCCTCGTAGTACATCCGCCAGGCGCACTTGCGGCCGGTGGGGACGTAGCCGGTGCAGGCCGTCAGCGTGTTGGTGTCGTCGATGGCGGTGTTGGTGCCGGTGGCCCAGACCTGGAGGGTGTTCGCCCCGTTGACGATCTCCACCGGGCCGCCGCTGTCGCCCTGGCCGACCGCGTTGGTGCGGGTGGTGCTCTCGGCCTGCACCTGGCCGCAGACCGTGGCGAAGTCACGTACGTTGATGCACAGGTCGCGGGCCTTGACCTGGATCGAGCAGCGGGTTCCGGAGTATGCCCCGGAGGTGCAGACGAAGTTGCCGACCTGGCTGGCCAGCGCGCCGATCACCTGGTTGTTGAACTCACTGACCACGTTGCCGGCCGCGTCGGTGCTGTTGTTGAAGACCCGCCCGCCCGCGCTGGCCGTCAGCAGCAGGGTGTCGGTGCCGGTGTTCCGGACGCCGACGGCGCCGATCGTCTGCCCGGTCGGGTCGGCGGCGACGACGTTGATGTTGGCGCAGTGCGCGGCGGAGAGCACCCGCGCCGCTCCGGCCCGGAAGACCCCGAAACCGGTCGAGCAGCCGCCACCGGTGGCGGTGTTGCGCCACGCGGCGCCGCCCCACCACGGGGCGGTGTCGTCCCACCGGGTGGCGGGCGCGGCGGCGACCCCGGTCTGCACGGTGACCGGGACACCGGCCAGGCTCGCCGCGCCGGGCAGCCCGTTCTGCGTACCGACGAGCAGGCCGGCACCGTCGGCCCGCGGCCCGACCGTGGTGAGCTTGTCGCCGGCCGAACGGCGCAGCTTGGCCGCCGCGGCCACCAGCTCCCGCCGGGTGTACGCGGCGGGCAGCACCCGGGTCGGCACGGTGGTCCGGCTCACGGCCACCATGTCGGCCGGCGGCTCGCCCTTCCAGTAGACCTGCAACTGCCGGGCGGTGGGGTCGGCGACCACACCCGCGAAACCGGACTTCGGGTTGCGCTCCGCCAGGCTGGTGATCCGGGCGGCGGCGGTGTTCATCCGCTGCTGCAACGTCAGCAGTTCCTTCCAGGAGGCGAAGCCCCCGGGCACCGGCGTGCTGTCGACGAACGAACCGGTGGTGGCCGCCTTGCCGGGCGGCGCCGTGGGAGCGGGCGCGGCGCTGGCCGGTGCGGCGGCCACCCCCGCGACGAGCATCGTGACGCCGAACGCGGTGGTGGCGACGCGACGCAGCACTCCCGCCGACCGCGGTGCGGTCGGGTGTGGACGAGTCATCAGGTATCCCTTCCCCAGTGATCTGCGGTGCGGGCGTCAGCCCGCCCTGGGGACATTGGCAGGTCACGGGGGTGTCCGGCGGTGCATCCTGGACACCGCTGGACACTCCCGGACAGCGCAGGACGGGCGGTCGTCGGACGGTGCTGGCAGACCGGCCGAACGGCTGTCGACCTGCGGTCGGCGCAACAGGTCCGACGTGGAACTGTCATACATCGGCAATGGCCTACCGGCGTCGCCCGGCCGGTTCTACCCTCCCGGTGTCGCATCCGGGGCGACGGGGATGCCCGGGGGGTGGAGGCCGAATGTCCGACCAACGCCGAATGTCCGACCAACGGGGACCTGCGGGCACCCGGCAGCCGGCGGCCCGGGCGGTCCGCCCCGCGCCGGAGGCGCACCGCCTGGACACCGACGCGCAGACCGTGCCGGACCTGGCCGGACTGCTGCGCCAGCTCCGCCGCCGGGAAGCCCGGCAGCAGGGCGAGACGCCGCTGACGTACCGGCAGTTGGCGGCGAGGACCGGCTGGTCGCGGGGGGTGATCGGGGAGTACTTCGCCGGCAACATCCTGCCCCCGCCGGAGCGGTTCGACACCCTGATCCGGCTGCTCGGGGCCACCCCCGCCGAGCAGGGGGCGCTGGCCACCGCGCGGGACCGGGTCGAGGAGCGCCGCCGGCACACGAACCCGGACCACCCCGCCCCGGGCCGGCCCGCCCGGGCCTCCGGGGCGCGGACCAGGAGCGGCGGCACCCGGGCCGGCACACCGGTGGCCCGGGTGCCGGTGCCGCGTCAACTGCCCCCCGCCCTGCCCGGTTTCGTCGGCCGGGCCGCGCAGCTCGATCAGCTCGACGCCGGCCGCACCGGCCACGACGCGCCGGGCCGGGCCGGGCCGACCAGCACCGTGGTCCTGTCGGGGACGGCCGGCGTCGGCAAGACCGCGCTGGCGGTGTACTGGGCGCACCGGGTCGCCGACCGCTTCCCGGACGGTCAGCTCTACGTCGACCTGCGCGGATTCGACTCCACCGGTGCGATGGTCACACCGACCGAGGCGGTCCGGGGATTCCTCGAAGCCCTGGGCGTGCCGCCCGACCGGATTCCCACCCACCTGTCCGCGCAGGTCGGTCTCTACCGCAGCCTGCTGGCCGACCGCCGGATGCTGGTGTTGCTGGACAACGCCCGGGACGTCGACCAGGCACGCCCCCTGCTGGCCGGCAGCCCGAACTGCCTCTGCCTGGTCACCAGTCGCCACCGGCTGGCCGGCCTGATCACCGCCGAGGGCGCCCGCCAGATCACCGTCGACCTGCTCAGCACCGACGAGGCGTGGGAGCTGCTCGCCCGGCGGCTCGGCGCGGACCGGTTGACTGTCGAACCCGCCGCGGTCGACGAGATGATCGAACGGTGCGTACGGCTGCCCCTGGCGCTGGCCGTGCTCGCCGCGCGGGGAGCGGCGCATCCCACCTTCCCGCTGGCCACCATCGTCGCCGAGTTGCGCGAGGCGCCGCGCCTGCTGGACTCGTTCGACGGCGGGGACACCGGCACCGACGTGCAGGCGGTCTTCTCCTGGTCGTACCGGAACCTGACCCCACCGGCGGCGCGACTGTTCCGGCTGTTCGGCTGCCACCCGGGACCGGACACCGGGGTCGCCGCGGCGGCCAGTCTGGCCGGCCTGCCCCGGGACCGGACGGCCCGGCTGCTGGCCGAGCTGGCCCACGCGCACCTGCTCACCGAGCACGCGCCCGGCCGGTTCGTCGCGCACGACCTGCTCCGGGCGTACGCGGCCGAGCTGGCCGAGCGCCTCGAACCGGTCGAGGAGCGGCAGGCGGCCCTCCAGCGTGGACTGGACCACTACCTGCACACCGCGCACGCGGCGGCCCTGCTGCTGCAACCGGGCCGGGATCCGGTGGTGCCGGTCGCCGCCCTGCCCGGGGTGACCCCCGAGGAACCGCCCGACCACGGTCGGGCGCTCGCCTGGTTCACCGCCGAGTACCCGGTGCTGCTGGCGGCGGTCTCGCACGCCGGGCGCACCGGGTTCGACGGCCACGCCTGGCAGCTGGCCTGGGCGCTGGTGGACTTCCTCCAGCGGCGGGGGAACTGGCCGGAGCTGGTCGTGGCGCAGCAGGCCGCCCTGGCCGGGGCACGTCGGGCGGCCGACCTTCCCGGACAGGCGAACGCCCACCGTGACCTGGCCCGGGCGCTGAACCGGTTGGGTCGGGTGGACGAGGCGGTCGAGCACTACCGACAGGCCCTGGCCCTGTTCGACGGGCTGGGCGACCACACCGGGCAGGCCCGCACCCATCGGGCGTTCGGCGCGATGCTCGACGGGCTCGGCCGGCACGCCGAGGCGCTGGAGCACGGGCAGCGCGCCCTGGCGCTGTACCGGGCCGCCGGCCACCTGGCCGGGGAGGCCAGCGCCCGCAACGCGGTCGGCTGGGCGTTCGCCCAGCTCGGCCGGTACGGGCCGGCGCTCGACCACTGCTCGCGGGCGCTGACGCTGCTGGCCGCGACCGGTGACCGGCACGGCGAGGCGAACACCTGGGACAGCCTCGGCTTCATCCACGACCGGCTCGGCCACCACCGGCGGGCGATCCGCTGCTACGGCCGGGCGTTGGTGCTGTACCGACGGATCGGCGACCGGTACGACGAAGCGGACACCCTGACCCGGCTCGGTGACACCCGGCATGCGCTCGGGGACGTCCACGGCGCCCGCCGGACCTGGCGGCGGGCGCTCGCCGTCTTCGAGGACCTCGGCCACCCGGACGCGGCCCGGGTCCGTGACCTGCTGACCCCGGCCGCAGCGGGGAGCCCGGCGGCGGACTGACGATCCGTCGCCGCCCCGGCACCGGGGCGGGCCGGGGCGGTGACGGTGGGTGGTCAGCTCGTCGTGCAGCTCGGCGTGGGGGTGCCGGGGTTGCCGGTGGACGAGCCGAGGAACCCGAACGTGGTGCTGGTGCCGGGGGCGAGGGCCCCGTTGTAGGAGACGTTGCGGGCGGTGACCGTCGCGCCCTGGCTGGTGACCGTGGCGTTCCAGGCCTGGGTGACCCGCTCGCCGTTGGCGTACGTCCAGGTCACGGACCAGTTGCTGAGCGCGGCCGGGCCGGCGGTGACCCGTACCTCGCCCTGGAATCCGCCGGTCCAGCGGCTGGTGACCGTGTACGTCGCGGTGCAGCGGGGGGTGGCCGGCGGCGGGGTCGTGGTGGGCGGTGGCGTGGTGGTGGGCGGTGGCGTGGTCGGGGTCGGTGGCGCGGTCGTCGGTGACGGGGGCGGGGTGGTGACCGGGCCGCCCCAGCCGGCGGTGGAGTCCAGCCAGGCTGCGCGGCGCAGCATCCAGTCCCGCATGGCCTGGACCTGGCCCTGCCAGGTCGGCGCGGTCGGGGTGTAGAAGGGGCCGACCATCGGTGCCGTCAGGTTGGGCCACCGTTGGAAGTTGCGCTGGGCGCCGTTGGCCAGCGGTGCCGCCAGGGCGTCGATCCGCGCCTGGAGGGCACTGTCGGCGAGCAGGCCCCGGCGCAGGCTCTGCCAGCGGGACCGGAGCTGGTTGACGAAGGCCGGATCGCGTACCAGCTGTGGGAACCAGTCGTTGGCGACCGGTTGCCGGGTCTGCTGGTACTGCCAGCCGGCGATCTGGTCGTTGCCGAAGTAGCCGCCGACGCCGAAGCTGAGGTCGTAGTCCCACAGCGGGCCGGCGAAGATCTTGGTGTCGCGGTCCTTGTAGAAGTACGCGCTGCGGATGTAGGAGTCCATCTCCCGGCTGAGTTCGTTGAGGACCATCTGGTCCACGAACGAGTCGACGTCGATGTACTTCCGGTAGCCGGTGACCGGGTCGGCGGAGTTCGCCGCCCGCAGCACGTCGTGGAACTCCTGGACGTGGCCCCGCAGCCAGTCCCGCTGGGGTGCCTGCAAGGGGGACGGATCCCGCACCTCCAGGTAGTTCCAGCAGGTCGCCGCCGGCCCGGTGCAGGTCAGCGTCGGCTCCTCGGCGGCCAGCCACTCGAAGCTCCAGATGTACCCGCCCTGGATCTTGGGCAGGGTCAGGTCGTCCTCGTCGAGCTGCTTGAGGTTCAGCCGGTTCTTGGCGTTCTTGATCGTCTCCACCAGCATGTAGACGCCCATGTAGTCACCGGCGGCCACCGGGGCGGCGTCGGTGTTGAGGTAGAACTCGACGAACCGGTATCTCGGTGCGGGCATGCCCATCTCGCGCCCGAGATCGTAGACCAGCGCCTCCCGGATCAACGCCTTGTCGCTGAACGGCCCGCGCAGCACCCAGTCGGAGTCGGCCGGCATGCCCAGCATCGGATAGTCGGCGTCGTCGTTGTCGTTGCCCCGCAGTTCGACGCGGTACGGCGTCTTCTCGAACGACGCCGACGACTGGCCGCGCAGGTGGAACCCGGCGCGGGTGGCGACGGTCGGGGTCGCCGCCAGCGAGGTGGTGCCGCCGCCGGGCTCGAAGACCATGGCGGTGGCGTCGAGGTACTCGCGGCCGGGCTTGCCCGCCCCGTACGAGTCGAGCAGGACCACCGGCAGGTCGTGGGCGGTGGCGACGTTCTGGGCGACGTACATGGCGGTGCCGGGCGCACCGGAGGCGGTCTGGCCGACGAAGGCCTGGACCCGCAGCTGGGTGGTCCGGGTGAACCGTAACGGTGTGCCCGCGTACAGCGGTGACTGCGCGGTGGGCGGTCGGCCGTCGGTGGTGTAGCGCAGCTGCGCGCCGCTGACCGTGGTGCTCAGCGACACCGTCACCTCCCCCTGGAAGGTGCCGCTCGGCCGCGAGAAGACGATGTCGCCGACGAGGTCGTCCGCTGCCCCGGCGGCGGCCACGGCGTCGGCGGCGGAGGTGTCCAGTCCCGTGGTGACGCCGGCGCGGGTGGGGGGCCGGGGGGACGGTCCGGCGTCCGCCTGTGCCGCGTACGGCACGAGGAGCCCGGTGACGAGCACTGCCACGATTCCGGCGCTACGCCGGGAGGGGGTGCGAACGGTCAGACGCACGATGTCTCCTGTCCGGTTCGGATGACGCGGGTGGGCGGCCCCGCCGGGACCGGTGGCGGGGCCGGCCGGAAGTGCCGGCGCAGGGTCCGTCGCCATGGTGTGTCCGGCAGCTCCGGTCGCAGGGCGGCGAGGCCGGTGGCGTACTTCGAGATGCGGGCGGGTCTGGTGCCGCCCTGCCACAGCAGCCGGTCGACCGGGGACGCCGCCGATCGGGTCTTGGTCTCGACCACGGCGACAGCGGGCAGGTGCAGGGTGTGGTGGTCGTCCTGCCAGCACAGGTCGGTGTCGATGGTGACCCGGCTCTCGGTCGTCGGCAGCAGCAGCGTCGTACGGCGGTAGCGGGTGACCAGCACCGGTTCGAGGTGACCGCCGACGGGGGCGGATCGGACCGAGCCGTGGCCGAGCGCCCGGTCGACGAACTCCCGCCCCGACCGGACGGTGCGGCGGTCCTCCGGCCGGTACGGCAGCCGGTGCTTGGTGACCAGCCCGCGGGAGCCGCTGAGCTTGACCTCCAGCCAGCACTCGGCCGAGTCGAGGTAGGTCCGGGTCCGCACCTTGAAGCGCCGCCGCCGCCGGTACGCCGCACCGTGGTAGCTGGCCAGGCCCGGGGTGTCGAAGTACACCGACTCGTAGCGGAAGGACCGTGCGCCGTCGATGTCCAGCACCAGGGCGTGTGGGATGAGCCGGTCGAGCAGGCCCGGCAGCTCGTCCAGCGCGACGAGGTACTTGCGGTCCACCCGGCTCTGCAGCGCGGCCCGCTCGATCAGCTCGGCCAGCCCGACGCCGGGCAGCTCCGCCAGCGCCGGTGCGAACGGCGGCGGGACCGTCGGGGCGCTCCCACCGGGGACCGGCGGGCCGGCGACGGTCGCCGGGGCGGGACCGCCGCCGGCGGTCACCGGCGCCGGGTGGTCCCCGACGGTCGCCGGAGCGGATTGGCCCGTGCCGGCCGGGCCGGTTGCGACCTGCGACATCTCTCGGATTCCTCCTGGCTCGTCGGCGGTCGGGTCCGACGTCGCCTGCGTCAGCTCGGGGGAAAGCCCCCGGCGGGACGGCCGGAGCCGATCACATTTTCGGTAAACTTTCGGTGACTATTTCGGTACTGTAAGTCGAACATCGGGTAACGTCAATACACTGGTCCAGCTTCGACGGCTGACCAGGCTGCCTGTCGACATTCCCCGACATGGCTGGATGGGCGAGGTGGAGGCGGCGGTGGGCCACTCTCCCGACAGGGAATCCCGGGGCGGCGCTCGAAACTTTCGGCCTTCGGTGTCGGTCGAGGGTCAGAACAGGGTGAGCGGACCGACCGGGATCGGCTCGGGCAGAGCGGCCAGGTGCGGTAGCCGGACCCGTACCTCGTCGTGGAAGCGGCGGGCGAGCAGCGGCGCGTCGGCGTTGTCCGGGGTGTGCACGAACACGGTCGGCGAGCGGCCCTCCCGCAGCCAGTCGGCGGTGGTCTCCACCCAGTGCCGCCAGCCCTCGACGGTCTCCGTCTCGGCGTCCCGGCCGAGGTACCGGACGACGGGCCGGTCGGTCAGCGCGACCGACCGCAACGGCATCCGGGGTTTCTTGCCCCACGCCTCCCGTTCCGCCTCGCTGGTCGGCGGCCTGCGGAAGAACGCGGTGGTGTCGAACGGGATCCACTCGGTGCCCGAGGGGGCCAACGCCTCCTCCAGCAGCCGGGTGGCGCGGGGGTCGGTGAAGAAGGCGGGATGCCGGACCTCCACGGCGTACCGGTGGGCCTCGGGCAGCCGGCGCAGGAAGTCGGCGAGCACGGGGACGTCCGACGGGGTGAACGACCCCGGCAACTGGAGCCACAGGGCGTGCACACGGGTGCCGAGCGGCTCGATCGCGTCGAGGAAGACCCGCAGCGGTCCCTCGGCGTCGACGAGCCGCCGCTCGTGGGTGACGACCTTCGGAAGTTTGAGGACGAAGCGGAAGTCCGGCCCGGTCTGCCGGGCCCAGGTGGCCACGGTCTCCCGGGCCGGGGTCGCGTAGAACGTGGTGTTCCCCTCGACCGCGTCGCACCAGCCGGCGTAGTGCCGCAGCCGTTCGTGGGCCGGCAGTGGGTGGGCGATCAGCCGGCCCTGCCACGACCGGTGGGTCCACATCGCGCAGCCGACGTGTAGCCGCATGATCCCGATCCTCCCGCAGCACCGACCCGATCCGTCGCCGCACGGTATCGGAGCCGCGCCGGTCGGCGTCGGGCGGTCGGCACGACGGCGGGGTACGGGTGCGGCGGCCCGCCCCGCGATCGGGACGGGCCGCCGCGGCGGCGGATCAGGTGATGGAACCGAGCAGGAAGGTGGCGGAGCAGGTGACCCCGCCGACGTTGGTGTAGTAGGCCAGGTACTGGCGCTGCACGGTGCCGTCGGAGTTCACCACCTGCTGGTAGTAGCTGCTGGTGGTGCCGAACTGGCAGGTGCTGGCGGCGACCGCCGGGTTGAGGCCGGGCAGGTAGACCAGCGTCGTCGGGTTGGCGTTGTACCACACCGATCCGCTGCTGGCCGACGGCGCGAGCGTCCCGGCGGACCAGGTGGTCGAGGTCGAGGTGCTGCCCAGCAGGGCGCTGCCGGCGCAGGTGATGGTGCCGACGTTCTTGACGGTGAAGTAGAACCGCCGCTCACCGTTGGTCTGCCGGGAGTACCAGGAGCTGGTCACCTCGAGCTGGCAGCCGGTGGTGCTGGTGGCACCGCTGGGTGCGATGCCGGGCAGGAACGCCACGTTGGCCGGGTTGTTGTTCCACACCGAGGTGACCGTGCCGCCCGGGGCGATGCCGCCGAGCGCCCAGGTGGCCCCGGAGGTCAGTGAGCTGAGCATGACCTGGGTGCCGCAGGCGATGGCGCCGGTGTTGCGAATGGTCCAGTTGAACCGGCGCTCGCCGCTGTAGAGCTGGGTGTACCAGCTCCGGGTCACCTGGAACTGGCACGGCTGGCTGGTGCTCGCCCCGGTCGGGGAGAGCCCCACCTGGTAGACCGCTCCGGCCGGGTTGTTGTTCCACTGCCAGTTCTGGGTGGCGCCCGCGGCGAGGGTGCCCGAGTACCACGAGGCGACCAGGGTGGTCTTGGCGGCCCGGTCGGCGGTCTGCCCGCCGGCCTCGGGGGCGGCCGACGCGGCGGTGGCGGCGAGGGCGGTGGTGACGAGCAGTGCGGCGGTGGTGAGGGCGGCGAGGCGTTTCATCGTTCTGAGCATGGGGGGACGGGACCTCCTCAGGTCACAGTGACCGATTTCGATAACTGGCCCCATCGATGTTGCGGTACGAGATCGCGGAATCACGGCGAGTGTCGGGATTTACTCACCACCGCGTTTCGTCAACCTCTGGTTGACGGTGAGCTTTCGTCAACCTATGGTTGACGCATGACGGAATCCGCGAAACTCCCGAACCCGGTAAGCCTCGACGAGCTGATCCAGGCGATCAAGAAGGCCCGCCCCGACGCGCTCGACCAGCTCAGCGACGCGGTGCTGGTCGCCGACCACCTCGGCGACCTCGCCGACCACCTGATCGGCCACTTCGTCGACCAGGCCCGCCGTTCCGGCGCCTCCTGGACGGAGATCGGCAACAGCATGGGGGTGAGCAAGCAGGCCGCCCAGAAGCGCTCCGCCACGAAGGCCGACGCGGCGGCGGCCCTGGACCCCAACGCCGGTTTCAGCCGCTTCACCCCCCGGGCCCGCAACGTGGTGATCGCGTCGCAGGAGGAGGCCCGCACCGCCGGCAACCTGGAGATCCGACCGGAACACCTGGTGCTCGGCCTGCTGGCCGAGCCGGACGGCCTCGCCGTCAGGGCTCTGGTCGCCGAGGGGCTGAGCCCGGAGGCCGTCCGCGAGGCCGCCACCGCGCCGCTGCCCGCGCGGGCCGACGACGTACCCGCCCTGATCCCGTACGAGGCGCAGGGCAAGAAGGTCCTCGAACTCACCTTCCGGGAGGCGCTCCGCCTCGGGCACAACTACGTCGGCACCGAGCACATCCTGCTGGCCCTGCTGGAGTTGGAGGACGGCACGGGCGTGCTGTCCGGGCTGGGGATGACCAAGGAACGGGCCGAGACCCAGGTGGCCGCCGCCCTCGCCGGGGTCGCCGGCGGGCAGTGACGGCCGGCGGCCTACCGTCCCGGTGGCCGTGGCCGGACGCGACAACGGGGGCGCGTCCGGCCACGGCCGGGGTCACTCAGTCGACCGCGGGGAATCCGTAGCGCAGCGCGTGCTCCGGGTCGGCGGGGTCGATCTGGCGCAGCCCGGCATCGGCGAGGCGCTTGTTCACCTCGTCGAGCTGCTCGCGCACCAGGCGGGCCTCCTCCTCGGTGACCCGCCCCCGGTGCGGCCTGCCGGCATGGTCGAGGGTGCCGTAGTCGATCTTCTCGGCGCTCTTGCGGGCCTTCGGCGGGCGGACCCGCTCGGCCGTCTTCAACAACTGCGCCATCGGCGTGTCGGTCGCCATGGCGTCGAACTCACTGGCGGTCAGCACCACCCGGCGGGGCTCCCCACCGGCGTGCCCGTCGTGGATCTCGACCACCGCCACGTCGAGTGCTGCATCGTCGAGGCTCTCCACCTCGGTCACCGTGGCGTCCAGCTGCACGGGCCCGGCCACCAGGTCGGGATGCTCCAGCACGACGACCCGGACCACCTCGTCGTCGGGACGCAGCACCGTGCCACTGAAGTCGGAGACGTGGATCGTCTTCTTGCCCATGCGCTGCGCTTCTCCTGTCGCTGGCCGGAATCGACCACAAGACGCTACCCGACAGGTGTGCGAACGCCCCGGCCGGACACCCCGGCACGACTGTCGGCAGGTGGTGGATCGCGCTGCGGCGGCCCCGCGCTGTCACCCGTGGGCGGTGGCGGTGCCGGCCTGTCCGTGACGGATCTGTGGAAGGGGCCGGATGTGGACCCGGCAGGGCGGATCCGGCGGCTCAGTGGGCGGTGAGGCCGCGCCGGGACGAGCAGCCGGCGGGCAGGCTGTCCAGCTCGGCCCAGGAGAGCAGGGGGTCGGCACCGTGCCGGCACCGGGCCTCCCGGTAGCGCGGTTGGGCGGGGAACCGGCCCGTGGTCTCCGCCGTACCCCAGATCGGCGGGCTGTCCTGCTGGTACCGGTCATTCGTTTGTCTTGGCATGACCATTACCGTCCCAAAGAAAGGTGTACATGTATGGAAATAGATATGACGCACGGTCGATGGGCCGGGTTCCGGGCAGGCTAGGGTCACGATCCCGCTTGTCCCTACCCGTGCGGCGGCGTCGGTAATCCGACGCGCGACGGGACGGACCGGCGTACCGTGGATCATGGAAGTGTCGTCACCGGGGAGGGGCGGGCGGTGCTGGACCGGCGGTTGCACCTGCACCTGGCGACCTGGCTCGGGCGGTGGCCGGCCGGGCCCGGCCTGCACGTGGTCGGCTCGCGGCGGCGGACCCGCCCGGCCTGGGACGGCCGCCCGCGCCCGGCCGTCGCGGTGCGGGCCGGTGACAGCACCGTGCTCTCCGTGCCGCCGCACCGGGTCGAGGCCATCCGGGTGCTGGCCGGACGACCAGGATCCGCGCTGTACGAGGCCCTGCCGGCGACGGTCGGGCAACCGGGCTGGGTGGTCAACGACGACGTGTTCCGGTGGTGCCTCGCGCCGGCGGCCCTGCCCGACGTCGGGACCTGGACCGCTCCCACCGATCCGGCCCTGCCGCGCTGGCTGCGCCTGTTCGACAACGACGTGCTCGTGGTCCGTGACGCCGACGGCGGTTACCTGGCCGGCGTCGGGATCAAGCGGCACGACGCGCACGGGCAGGAGCTTGCGGTCGGCACCGCGCCCGCGGGGCGTGGCCGGGGACTGGCCCGTCGGCTCGTCGCCCAGGCCGCCCGCCGGGTGCTCGACGAGGGGGCGGTCCCGACCTACCGGCACGATCCCGCGAACATCGGCTCCGCCCGGGTCGCCGAGGCGGCCGGTTTCCCGGACCGGGGCTGGTCCTCGTACGGCGTCTATCCGCCCTGACCGGGGCGGCGGACGAGCGGGGTGCGGGCGCGGACCGTGGATCCCGGGCCGGATCCACGGTCCGCGGCCTGTCCCAGGCCCCACCGAGACCGGCGCGGGTGCCGGTCGCCCTCAACGGCGGTCACGCTACGTGCTCGTATGGCTGCGATGCAAGGGTTATGCGGCGGGTTGCCGCTGTCCGAAAGTGGACTTGACCTGCGGTGGGAGGAAAATGCCGCCCTGTGCGCCGGTAACTCAGGGTGCGCGGTGCGAGTGTTCGGGGGTACGGGTGGTGCTGGTCGCGGAAGCTGTCAGGGGTCAGCGGTATGGTCGGGCGTCGCGGCGAGGGTCGGCGCGGGCGGGCCGGGTGGCCGGCTGACCAGGAGTGGACGGGCATGCAGCTACCGACGCCGAGCGGGGGGCACGGCCGGGTGGTGCTGAACCCGGTGGGTGACCTCGACATCGCCACCGTCCCCGGGCTGGAGCGCGCTCTCGACGAGGCCCTCGACCGGCCCGGCCTGCTGGAGATCGTCGTCGACCTCGCCGCCGTCACCTTCCTCGACTCCACCGCGGTGGCCGCGCTGCTGCGCGGAGCGGCCGAGGCGGTCGGTCGGGGCGCCACCCTGCGGCTGACCGAGCCGCAACCGGTGGTGGCACGGGTGCTGCGGATCACGGCGGTCGGTCCGCTGCTCGGCCTCCCCGGCGACCACGGCGACCCGGCCCCCTGGCGTCGCTGACACCCGCCCGTAGCCGGCACGACGTGGCCGACCCGCCGGCCGCCGCCCCAGCCGGCCGCAGCCCGCCGCCGGCCGTCCGCTCAGCCGGTCAGGCCGAGCGCCTCGGCTGCCGCGCGACCGTTGGCGTGGCTCGCGCCGTAGGTGGTGACGAACGCCCGCACCCCGGCCGGCCGCCACCGCCCCGGCCAGCCCATCTCCACCACCGTCACGGGGTGCGTCCCGGCCAGCGCCGCGACCAGGGCCGGGCCGCCAGGCAGCCGGTGGAGGTTCCGCCCGACCAGCACGATCGGCCGGTCAGCGGCGAGTCGGCGTACCGCCGCCGGATCGGTCTCGGCGCTGACCACCCGGATCTGCTCGACGGCACGCAGGTGCGGACCCAGCCCCCAGGGCACCCGCCCCTCGGCGATGGTGCCGTCGGCGTGCACCTGCACGACCAGGGGCTGGTCGAACCCGGTCAGGTCGCCCTCCACCCGGACGGCCCGGCGCGCGGCCTCGTACCCGATGCCGGTCGGGACGCTGCCGGTGAGTCCGCTGCCCGTCGGCCCGCTGCCGGTGAGTCCGCTGCCCGTCGGGACGATGCCGGTGGGCACGGGGCCGGGGCGGGCGGGGCCGGGTGGGACGGCGCGGCGGGTCCAGGCGGCGAGCGCGGCCGTCCGGGCGGCGGCCTGCTCCACCCGTCGCCGATCCAGCCGGCCGTCCCCGATCGCCCCGACGATCTCGGCCACCACCCGCTCGACCAGCGCGGCGTCGACCTTCGCGCCCAGGCAGAGCAGGTCCGCACCGGCGGCCAGGGCGCGGACGGCGGCCGACCCGACCCCGCCGGCGGCGACGGCCGCCCCCTTCATCTCCAACGCGTCGGTGACCACGACACCGGTGAAGCCGTACTCACCGCGCAGCAGGTCGACCAGGACGGCCCGGCTGAAGGTGGCCGGCCCGTCCCCGGTCAGCGCCGGTACCCGGATGTGCGCCGTCATGATCGCCTGCACGCCCGCGTCGACGGCTGCCGCGAACGGCGGCAGGTCGCGCTCCCGCAGCAGCGCCGGACCGGCGTCCACAGTGGGCAGCTCGTGGTGCGAGTCGGCGACGGTGGCACCGTGACCGGGGAAGTGCTTGGCGCAGGCCGCCACGCCGACCGACTGGAGACCCCTCACGGCCGCCGCCGCGTGGGCCGCCACCCGGGCCGGGTCGGCGCCGAACGCACGGGTGCCGATCACCGGGTTGTCGTCGGCGGTGTTGACGTCGACCGTGGGGGCCAGGTCGACGGTGACACCGACGGCGGCCAGCTCGGCACCGATCGCCGCGTGGATCCGCCGGGTCAGCGCGGTGTCGTCGACCGCGCCGAGCGCCGCGTTGCCCGGGTACGGGCTGCCGGTGGCGTGGGCCAGCCGGGTGACGTCGCCGCCCTCCTCGTCGATGGCGACCAGCACGTCGGACCGGACGGCCCGCAGCGCGGCGGTGCTCGCCGCCAGCCGGGCCGGGTCGTGCACGTTGGTGCCGAACAGGGTGTGCCCGGCCAGCCCGTCGGCGACCAGCTCGACCGCCCAGTCCGGCGGCAGCGGTCCCGGGTACGCGGCCAGCAGCGTGCCCAGCACCAATCGGCGCAGTCCGGCATCCCGCCCCACCTGGACCTCCTCTTTCCCCGTCGTCCGACCCGCTCCGCCCCACCCGCCCGATCCGTCCGGCCTGCCCCATCTGACCCGACCGGCGCAGGCGGCCCGGTCGCCTCCGGTCCCTCGCCCGGTCGTCTCCGGTCCCTCGCCCGGTCGTCTCCGGTCCCTCGCCCGGTCGCCTCCGGTCCCTCGCCCGGTCGTCCCCGGTCCACCGCCCGGCGGCCGGCAGCGCCGGACGGCACGAGTGGCGTCGCGGGCGGCCGGGTCGTCGGAGTTCCCCGTTACGAGGTGGCCGATACGCTACGGACAGCCCTGATCAGCGCGCTTCGGTTAGCAGAGTTTACGGAAAACCAGAGGACATGGCATGAGTGCGACCCGGCTGCCCGGCACCCCCCGACTGTTGCGGGCGCTCAACGACCGTGCGGCGCTGGAGCTGCTGCTCGAACGCGGCCCGCTCACCCGGGCCCGCCTGGGCGAGCTGACCGGCCTGTCCAAGGTCACCGCATCGCAGCTGGTCGAGCGGCTGGAGGAGCGGGGGCTGGTGGCCCGGGTCGGCGAGCAGGCCGGCGGGCGGGGGCCGAACGCGCAGCTCTACGCCGTCCGGCCGGGCAGCGCGTACGTGGTCGGGGTGGACGTCGGCGCGGAACGGGTGGTCGCCGCCTGCGCGGACATCACCGGTGCGGTGGTCAGCCAGGTCGAGCAGTCCACCCGGGACACCGACGACCCGGTCGGCGTGGTGCACACCGCGGTGGTACAGGCGGCCAGCCGGGCCGGCGCGCAGCTCGACAGCGTACGACGGGTGGTGCTCGGCACCCCCGGCCTGGTCGACCCGGCCACCGGGGACATCACCTTCGCCTTCAACCTGCCGCGCTGGCACCGGGGGCTGCTCGCCGCGCTCCGCGAGGACCTGCACACCCCGGTCGTCTTCGAGAACGACGTGAACCTGGCCGCCGTCGCCGAGGCGCAGTCCGGCGCGGCCCAGGGGCTGGCGGACTTCGTCCTGGTCTGGGTGGGCGCCGGCGTGGGTCTGGCGATCATGCTGGGGGGCCGGCTGCACCACGGCAGCAGCGGCGCGGCCGGCGAGATCGGCTACCTGCCGGTGCCGGGAGTGCCGATCCCCCGGGACGTCTCGCGCCGGGCCAAGCCGGCGTTCCAGCAGCTCGCCGGGGCGGACGCGGTCCAGGCGGTGGCCCGTGAGCACGGCATCGACGCACCCGACGCGGCCGAGGCGGTGCGCGCCGCCATCGCCGCCGGCACCGCCGGTGGCCCGCTGCTCGACGAGCTGGCCCGCCGGCTCGCCCTCGGGGTGGCCAGCACCTGTGTGGTGCTGGACCCGCCGCTGGTGGTACTCGCCGGTGAGGTGGGGCAGGCCGGTGGCGTGGCGCTGGCCGAGCGGGTGCAGCAGGAGGTGGCCGCGATCACCCTGGTCCGGCCCCGGGTGGTGCCCACCGGGGTGACCGAGGAGCCGATCCTGCGGGGGGCGCTGCGCACCGCGCTGGACGCGGTGCGGGACGAGGTGTTCGGGTCGACGATCGGCTGACCGTCGACCCGACGCTGGTGTGCCGGCGGGCGGGAGCGGCGGGGCACGGTCCCGGAACCGCGCCCCGCCGTCGCCCGGCGGGACGGCCGATCAGCTGAGCAGGTAGCCCAGCAGCCCTTCGCCGGCCTGTCCCTCACAGTTCGGGTCCGGCGAGTCGAAATGCTCTCCACTACCGCGCGCGACGCACCGGTAGAGCCCCTGGTAGGGCACGGCCGGCGGGTTGTCGTAGGCGTAGCCGATCACCCCGAGGAAGGAACGCCCCTCGCAGTTGGCGGACGGGGAGGTGAACCGGTCGTTGTTCACCTGGCACTGGTAGAGGGGATGGGTGCCGGCGACCTGGGTGGTGAGGACCTTGCCGAGGCTGCCCTCGGGCTGGTAGCCGCCGCCCGGGTGGGTGGTGGAACTGACGTGGTCCCGGCCGGGCCAGAAGTACCGGGTGAGCGTGGCGCTGCCGGGGGAGGGCGGGGCCGATCCCGTGTACAGCAGGCGGTTCGGCGAGCCCGTGCCCGGGTTGGTGATCTTGTTGGGGGTCGAGGCGTCGAAGAGGGTGGCGGCCACCTGGGCCGGGGTGAGCCCGGGGTTGCCGGCCAGCACCAGCGCGGCGGCGCCCGCGACGTGCGGGGCGGCCATCGAGGTGCCGCTCAGCGAGGCGGTGGCGGTGTCGCTCGCGTTGGACGCCGAGACGATGCCCTCCCCGGGGGCGAAGATGTCGGTGCAGGTGCCCCAGTTGGAGAACGACGCGCGGGCGTCCGCCGTGGTGCTGGCGTTCACGGTGATCGCCTCGGCGACCCGCGCCGGGGTGAAGCCGCACGCGTCGGTGCTGTTGTTGCCGGAGGCGATGGAGTAGACGATGCCGTCGGCGATGGAGGTGCGGACCGCGGATTCGAGGGTGCTGTCGGCACCGAGCGCGCCGAGGCTCATGTTGGCCACGGCGGGCACACCGGGGGCGTGGTGACCGGTCACCCAGTCGACGCCGGCGGTGACCCCGGCCAGGGTGCCGTTGCCGCTGCAGTCCAGCACCTTGACCGCGACCAGGGAGACCCCCTTGGCCACGCCGTACTGGGAGCCGCCGATGGTGCCCGCGACGTGGGTGCCGTGGCCGTTGCCGGAGCAGTCCGCGTCGATACCGTCGCCGACGGTGTTGGTGCCCCAGGTGGCCCGGCCGCCGAAGGTGCTGTGCGTGGTCCGGATGCCGGTGTCGATCACGTACGCCCGCACCGTGGACGCCGTCGACGGGTACGAGTAGCTGGCGTTCAGCGGCAGGTCGCGCTGGTCGATCCGGTCCAGACCCCAGGACGGCGGACTCGGTTGGGTGTCGAGCGCCCGGACGACCCGGTCCTGCTCGACGTACGACACGTCGGCCTCGGCCGCCAGCCGTCGGGCGGCGGCGCGGGTCATGGTGCCGGCGAAACCACGGACCGCGTGCTGGTAGGTGTGCGCCACCTCGATGTCGTACTTGGCGGCCAGCCGTCCGGTCAGCGCGGCCACGTTCGCCCGAGCCTCGGCGGTGCCGTGCTCGTCGAATACGACGAGGTAGTTGTCGGCAATGGCGTCCGGACCCCCACTACCGAGTACTTTTCCCACGGCCATTGCTGGGCTTGCCATTCCCATGGTCGAAATGGTTGCCGCAGTGGCCACGGTGACCAGGGCTGCCCGGAGGCGACGGTGTTTCCGAAGCTGATCCATGCCGGTAAATAATTCAATCTTCGTGACCGACTGTCAATGCACGGATTCGCTCCGTCTAGCCCGTGGGCGGGTGCCCGGATTCCTTCCCGCAGCACCGCGGCGAAGTGTGGAGGATGGGATTCCTTCCGGTCTTCCCCGGCCGGCGGCCACCTAGCCCGGAAAAGCGTATGGCGAGCAATTGTTGTCGCGGTGCATTGCCCGCGATGCAATTTCCGGGCCGTTTGGGCGGAGCGCGGGATGAGAGCAGGTCGCGGTACGCCTAGACCAGGTCGCGGCGGCGGAACGCGGCGAACGCGGCCCCGGTGACCGTACCGGTCAGCGCCAACAGCACCAGCAGCGCCGGCCCCCAGGTGATCACGTAGGTGCCGCCGTCGCAGATACCGCTCCCCGGCGGGCAACCCGTGTCGTCCCAGAACTCCAACCGGCCGGACAGCCACGCGCCCAGGTAGTTGGAGAGCATCAGCAGGTCCGGCCGGGCCACGTCGAGGATCTGGAGCACCAGCCGGCAGCCCACCTCCCACACCACCGCGTACGCGGCGACCGCGCCGAGCGCCGCCGAGGTGTGCCGGCCCAGCGTGGCGATCCCGAAGCCGAGCACCGTCGCCAGCAGCACCAGCACCAGCCCCCGCCCGTAGATGGCGCCGAGCCCGCGCCAGAACTCCCCGTCCAGCGGACCCGGCACACCGGCCGTCTGCCCGATCGTCCAGAAGGTGCCCAGGTAGAGCGCCGACGCCAGCACCGAGAGCGCGGCCACCACCCCGACCAGGGTGCCCAGCTTGGTGCCGAGCACGGTGAGCCGGCCCGGCCGCCAGAGCAGCAGGTTGACCACCCCGCCGGAGTTCAGGTCGGCACCGATGTACGACGCGCCCACCAGGAACCCGAACAGCACCAGGAACGCGATCAGGAAGTAGAGCAGCCCCCGTGCCTCCTGGGCGAAGACGAAGACCGACGACAGGTAGTCGGTGGCCAGCGGCAGCCGCTCCATCCGCGCCGGGTCCAGCTCACCACAGTCGGCCGGCACGTAACCGGCGTCCTCGGTGATCGGGATCTCGCCCGCCCGGACCCGCAGGCAGCGGGTGTGCTCCGCCTCCATCACGGCAACCGCCTGGGCGGCCTGCGCCTGCGCGGCGGACAGCTCCCTCGGTGTCGGCCGGTGCGACCCGAGCAGGGTCGTCGCGGTGGTCACCGTGAAGGCCACCGCGAGCAGCAGCACCATCAGCTGGACGAAGCGGCGGGCGGCCAGCCGCTCCACCTCGGCACGGACCAGGTTCACGCGTCCACCCTCCGACCGTCGTTGCGGTCCAGTTCGATCAGCCGCCCACCGCCGGGATCGGTGCCGCCCGGGTCGGCGCCCCCGGTGCCGGTGCCGTCCGGGGTGGTGCCGTCCGCCTGCCGGGGCGGGGCCGGCGCCGCGGTCAGTTCGAGGAAGACGCTCTCCAGGTCCGGCCGGATCGGGGTCAGCTCACGGACCCACAACTCCTGCCCGCCGAGCGTGCTGCTGATCAGCTCCGGCTCCCGGGTGCCACCGACCACCAGCAGGTCGTCGGGATGGGCGGTGACGGTCAGCCCGGCCGCCCGCAGCAGCTCCGCCCCCCGCCCGGGGTCGCCCACCCGTACCTGCCACTCGTGCTGGTCGTGCCCGGCCAGTACGTCGTCCACCCGCCCGGCGGCCACCCGGCGACCCCGCGAGATGATCGTGACGTGGTCGCAGATCAGCTGGATCTCGCCCAGGATGTGGCTGGACACCAGCACCGTCACCCCGGACTCGGCGAGCGTACGCATCAGGTCCCGCATCTCCCGGATGCCGGCCGGGTCCAGCCCGTTCGCCGGCTCGTCCAGGATCAGCAGCTCCGGATTCTTCAACAGCGCCGACGCGACGGCCAGCCGCTGCCGCATACCCAGCGAGTAGCCCTTCACCCGGTCCTGGCCACGGTCGTGGAGGCCGACCTGCTCCAGCACCTCGTCCACCCGGGACGTCGGCACGCCGCCGGCCACCGCCAGCAGGCGCAACGTCCGCTGGCCGGTGAAGTTGCCGAAGAACTGCGGGCTCTCCACGATCGCACCGACCCGGCCGGCGACCCGGGCCAGCTGCTCCGGTGCCGGTTCGCCCAGCACGCGCAGCTCACCGGCGTCGGCGTTGACCAGCCCCAGCAGGGCGCGCAGCGTGGTGGTCTTGCCGGAGCCGTTCGGGCCGAGGAAGCCGTGCACCTGACCCGCCTCGACGACCATGTCGAAGTCGTCCACCGCCACCCGGCCGCCGTGCCGCAGCGTGCGGAACGTCTTGCGTAGGCCGGTGATCTCGATGACCGCGCTCATCCGCACCACCTCTCGTCTCGTGCAGGCGTGGGTCGCCCTCCCGGTGTGGTGACCAACGACACGGCGCTTCACCCTATGGCCGGACCGCCGCCCGTGGGGGACCACCCCGGGACTGCGTGGTTGGATGGAGCGGTGACTGGTGACCCGCTCCCCGCCGCAGCCGCTCCCTCGACCGTGGACGCGGATCTGGTGGTCAGCCTGGCCGGCGTTGCCGTCCGGCGATCCGGCACCGCCCTGCTGCACGACATCGACTGGCAGGTCGAGCTGGACGAGCGCTGGGTGGTGCTCGGTCCCAACGGCGCCGGCAAGACCACCCTGCTCGGCCTCGCCTCCGGCCGGCTGCACCCGAGCACCGGCGTCGCGCACGTGCTCGGCGACCGGATCGGCCGCACCGATCTCACCGAGCTGCGCACCCGGATCGGCCTGACCACCGCGGCGGTGGCCGAGCGGATCCCCGCCGAGGAACGGGTCAGCGACGTGGTGGTCACCGCCGCCTGGTCGGTCGTCGGCCGCTGGCGGGAGAACTACGACCCGGCCGACGAGGCCCGCGCCCGCGCCCTGCTCGGGCAGCTCGGTGTCGGCCACCTGGCGGACCGGACGTACGGCACCCTCTCCGAGGGCGAGCGCAAGCGGGTGCAGATCGCCCGCGCCCTGATGACCGATCCGGAGCTGCTGCTGCTCGACGAACCGGCCGCCGGGCTCGACCTGGGTGGGCGCGAGGACCTGGTCGGCCGGCTCGCCGAGCTGGCGTACGACCCGGACGCGCCGGCCATGGTGCTGGTCACCCACCACGTCGAGGAGATCCCGCCCGGCTTCACCCACGCGATGTTGCTGCGCGACGGCGGGGTGGTCGCCCAGGGGCTGCTCGCCGAGACGCTGACCGGTGACAACCTCAGCAAGACCTTCGGCCTGCCGTTGGTGGTCGAGCGCCGCGGCGACCGCTGGACCGCCCGCGCCGCCTGACCGCCCGCGCTGTGCCGGCCCTCGCCGGTGGGCGGCCGGGCGCGCTGGCCCGTGTCGTCCGGCGGCCCGTGTCGTCCGGTGGCGTGCGTCGTGTGACGGCCCGGGGTCGTGGGACGGTTCGGGTCGTCGCACCGACCGGCCACTCACCCGGGACGGGCGGTCGAGGCCCTAGACTCGCCGCGGAACGTGCGGTCGGCGGGAGGTCGTGGTGCGGCAGAGCCGGATCGTCGTGGTGGGCAGCGCGAACATGGATCTGGTCGGGGCCGCCACGGAACTGCCCAGGCCGGGGGAGACCGTGCTCGGCAGCGACTTCGCGATGGTGCCCGGCGGCAAGGGCGCCAACCAGGCGATCGCCGCCGTCCGGGCCGGTGCCGCCTGCACCTTCCTCGGCGCGCTCGGCTCCGACGCGTTCGGGGTCACCCTGCGGGCGCGGATCACCGCCGCCCAGGTGGACACCACCCACCTGCGGGTGGTCTACGGAGCGTCCGGGGTGGCCCTGGTCATGGTCAATGCCGTCGGTGAGAACGCCATCCTGGTCACCCCGGGGGCGAACGCCGCCTTCACCGGCCTCACCGGGGCCGAGCTGGACGCCGTACGCGGGGCGGATGTGCTGGTCGCGCAGCTGGAGATCCCGGTCGAGACGGTGACCGAGGCGGCGTCGGCCGCCCGCGCCGCCGGTACCCGGGTGATCCTCAACGCGGCACCGGCCCGGCAGGTGCCCGCCGAGCTGCTCGCCGCGGTGGACCTGTTGGTGGTCAACGAGACCGAGGCGCAGCTGCTCGCCGGCGGCGGGCGGGACGACCCGCAGGCGTTGCTGGCGCTGGTGCCCCGGGCGGTGCTCACCCTCGGCGGCGACGGAGCCTGGTACGTCGAGCGGGACGGCCCGGCCGTGCACGTGCCGGCCGTCGCGGTGGATGTGGTCGACTCGACCGCCGCCGGGGACGCGTTCACCGCCGCCCTTGCGGTGGCCTGGGGCGAGGGGCGCGAGGTGGTCGACGCGGTGCGCTGGGCGGCGGCGGCCGGTGCGGCCTGCGTCCGGCGGTTCGGCGCCTCCGTGGCCCTGCCGAGCCGCTCCGAGATCGACGCCCTCTTCACTCCCTGACCCGGCCCCGGTCCCGCGCCTGAGCGGCCGGTCGGGCCGCGGGAAACCCCGCGCCGCCGGTCAGGGAGCGGGAAATCCCGCCCGGCCGGTCGGGGACCTGCAACTCCTGCACGGACGGTCGGTGCCGGTGGCTCGCTGACCGGATGCTCAGCCTGCCGGGTCGTCGGCGAGCCGTTCACCCCGGCGGCGCAGCATCCCCAGGCCCGGGATGCCGGCGACGGCGA
Organism: Micromonospora rifamycinica; assembly: GCF_900090265.1. NCBI lineage: Bacteria > Bacillati > Actinomycetota > Actinomycetes > Micromonosporales > Micromonosporaceae > Micromonospora > Micromonospora rifamycinica. Next base: position 2,960,363 of record NZ_LT607752.1, on the reverse strand, counting down.
GCTTGAGGTCGCGGGTCACGTCGAGCAGGTCGTGCAGATCCGGGCCGACCCGGTCCAGGGTGGCCAGGATCGGCAGTACGTCGGAGGTCAGGTGCTCCTTCAGCTTCGGCAACTCGTCGACGAGCCGGATCGCCGCGACCACCTCCTCGTGGCTCAGCTCGGCCACGAACCGGTTCGCCATCGGCGCACCCCGCCGCAGCGCCGGCTCGTACGCGGCCAGCAGCTCGGCCGCGACGGCCGCGGCACCCTCGGCGGTGGCCACCGTGTCGGCGGCCCGCCCGGCGACCGCCTCGGCCCCGGCGACCACCACCCCGGCGGCCCGGGACACCTGCCCGGCCCCGGCGACCACCCCGGCCGCAGCCCCCGACACCTGCTCGGCCTCCGCCACCACCAGGGCGGCCGCGGCGGCGACCTCGGTGGCCCGGTCGATTGCCGTGGTCGCCGCCGTGCTGATCACGGCGACCTCGGCGACCGCCTCCTCGGCGTCGGTGAGCACCCGGTCGGTGCGGTCCAGGGTCTCCTCGATCCGGTCCACCACCAGGTTGATCCGGGCCAGGAGCGCCTCCACCCCGTCGAGCACGGCGAAGGCGCGGGCCGGTACGGCGGCGAACGAGGCGGCCGAGCCGAGAGCCTGGTCGAGGGCGGAACGGGTGAGGCCGACGACGGCGGTCGGTCGGGGCAGGGGGATGGCCATGTCACCCAGTGTGCGTCGCCCCGGCCAGTGGTGCCCGGCGGCGGGCTGGCCGACCGGCACCGGCAGCGGTGCTCACCGGTGTTCCCCCTGCTGTTCGACGGCGCGCTGGACGGCCCGGTAGATCTGCCCGAACCGCAGCGCGTCGGGGGTGCGCAGCAGCAGCAACTCCTGACCGAGGTGCTGCACCCACAGCTCGTTGACCCGGTTGCCGCGCTCGTACGAGCGGTCCAGCCAGCCCAGCGGCAGCTCCAGGAAGGGCAGCAGGGCGAGTGCCCCGACGGCGCAGGCGGCCAGGACGAGCAGGGCCGGCTTCCACTCGCCCCGGTCCTGTGCGGACCAGACCAGCGAGACGACACAGACCAGCGCGATCAACGGGGGCAGCGAGAGCAGCAGCACCAGCACGCCGCGGCCGAGAATGCGGGACCGGACGGCCATGGTGGTGGCCCCCCGGGCGTGCCAGACGTACGCCACGTCGGCGATCCGGACGAGCTGCCCGCCGGCCTGGATCGACTCGGAGGTCACCTGCACCGTGTCGTCCCGGTAATAGAGGGTCATCATTAACCATAACCGTTCGCAGGCGGTAGGTGCCGCTGCGTGTCCGGTCGGTGGCGGGCCGGCGGACCGGTACCGGCGGATCGGTGCCGACCGGCGGCTACCGCCGGCCGCCGGGCCGTGGACCGTCCTGGGCGGAACCGGCCGTGTCGCGCCGCACCGTCCGGGGCGGTGGCCCGGTGTGTTCCACCGCCCGCTGCACCGCCCGGTAGATCTGCCCGAAGCGCTGGGCGTCGCCGGTGCGCAGCAGCAGCACGGGCTGGTCCCGCCAGCGGACCCACAGCTCACGCTGCCGGCTGCCCCGGTCGTACGATCGGTCCAGGTGGTTGAAGAGGAAGTCGGCGATCGGCCCGACGGCCAGCCCGACCAGGACCGACGCCCCCACGATGGCGATCGTGACGGTGGGGGAGCGGTGCAGCCACACGGCCACCGCGATGCCGACCACCGCGGCCACCAGCGGACCGGCCAGGGCCGCGCCGATCGCGCCCCGCCCGGCCAGCACCCGCCAGGAGCGGCCGCCCCGACGGTGCCAGACCAGGCCGATCTCGGCCAACGGGTAGGCCCGGCCGTCGATCCGGACGGCGGTAGAGGTGACCTGCACCGACCGGTCGTCGTAGTACGTGATCATCGCTGGACTCCCGACCGAGGGTGGCGAACACCAGACTACGTACCCCAACGACCGGGGTCGTAAGGTTGGCACGCGACTTCGACGAGGAAGTGAGGGCGGCGTGAGCGAGTTCGTGCGGCTGGAGACCAGTGACGGCATCGGCACCATCCGGCTGGAGCGGCCACCGATGAACGCGCTCAACAAGCAGGTCCAGGAGGAGCTGCGGGCCGCCGCCGTGGCCGCCGGCACCGACCCGGCCGTCCGGGCCGTCATCGTGTACGGCGGGGAGAAGGTCTTCGCCGCCGGCGCGGACATCAAGGAGATGGCCGACATGTCCTACGTGGACATGGCGGAGCGGGCCGCCGACCTCTCCAGCGCCATCGGCGCGTTCGCCCGGATCCCCAAGCCGGTGGTCGCCGCGATCACCGGGTACGCCCTCGGCGGCGGCTGCGAGCTGGCCCTGGCCTGCGACTGGCGGGTGGTGGCCGAGGACGCCAAGCTCGGCCAGCCGGAGATCAGGCTCGGTGTCATCCCCGGTGCCGGCGGCACCCAGCGGCTGGCCCGGTTGGTCGGCCCGGCCCGCGCCAAGGATCTGATCATGTCGGGCCGGATGGTGGACGCGGCGGAGGCGCTGCGGATCGGGCTGGCCGACCGGGTCGTCCCGGCGGCCGAGGTCTACGACGCCGCGGTCGCGCTGGTCCGGCCGTACCTGACCGGCCCGGTGCAGGCGCTGCGGGCGGCGAAGCTGGCGGTCGACGCCGGCCTGGACATGGATCTCGGCTCCGGGCTCGCCTGGGAGAGCCAGCTCTTCGCCGCGCTGTTCGCCACCGACGACCGGCGCGAGGGGATGGCGGCCTTCGTCGAGAAGCGCAAGCCCGACTTCACCGGCCGCTGATCCGGCCCGGTGAGGAGTGTTCACATCTTCCGTACCGGCCAGTAGCGTGTGACTCCGGCCGGCGGACGAGGGGGAGCGGCGATGACGGAACGGGTCGAGGGCCACGGCGGAGCGCTGGCGCTGGCGGCACTGCGGGCGCACGGCGTACGGGAGCTGTTCACCCTCTCCGGCGGGCACGTCTTCCCGCTCTACGACGCCGCCCACACCACCGGCTTCCCGCTCTACGACGTCCGGCACGAGCAGTCCGCCGTCTTCGCCGCCGAGGCGGTGGCCAAGCTCCAGCGCCGTCCCGGCGTCGCCGTGCTCACCGCCGGCCCCGGTGTCACCAACGGCATCTCCGGGCTGACCAGCGCCTTCTTCAACGCCTCACCGGTGCTGGTGCTGGGCGGTCGGGCCCCGCAGTTCCGCTGGGGTTCCGGCAGCCTCCAGGAGATGGACCACCTCCCGCTGGTCGCCCCGGTCACCAAGCACGCCGAGACGGTGTTCAGTGCCGACGACATCCCCGGCGCGGTCTCGGCCGCGCTGACCACCGCGCTCACCCCGCACCGGGGGCCGGTCTTCCTCGACTTCCCGCTGGAGGCGGTCTTCTCGGTCGGTGACGCCGACCTGCCCGCCCCGGCCACGGTCGCGCCGATCGAACCCGACCCCGACGAGGTGGCGAAGGCGGCCCGGCTGATCGCCGCCGCCACCCGTCCGGTGATCATCGCCGGCTCCGACGTGTACGCCGGCGACGCCGTCGCCGCGCTCCGCGAGGCCGCCGAGGCGTTGCAGGTGCCGGTCTTCACCAACGGCATGGGGCGCGGGGCGCTCCCGCCGGAGCACCCGCTCGCCTTCGCCAAGGCCCGCCGGGTGGCGCTGGGCGACGCCGACGTGGTGGTCGTCGTCGGCACCCCGCTGGACTTCCGGCTCAGCTTCGGCGACTTCGGCGACGCGGCGGTGGTGCACGTCGTGGACGCCCCGACCCAGCGGGCCGGGCACGTCCAGCCGGCCGCCAGCCCCGCCGGTGACCTGCGGCTGATCCTGTCCGCCTTCGCCGACCACCCCGGCGACCGGGCCGACCACGCCGACTGGATCGCCCGGCTGCGCACCGCCGAGGACGCCGCGAAGGCCCGCGACGCCGCCGAGATGGCCGCCGAGACCGACCCGATCCGCCCGGCCCGGGTCTACGGCGAGCTGCGCCGGGTGCTCGCCCCGGACGCGGTCACCATCGGCGACGGCGGCGACTTCGTCTCGTACGCCGGGCGCTACCTGGAGCCGTCGCAGCCCGGCACCTGGCTCGACCCCGGCCCGTACGGCTGCCTCGGCACCGGGCTGGGCTATGCGATGGGCGCCCGGGTCAGCCACCCCGACCGGCAGATCTGCGTGCTGATGGGCGACGGCGCGGCCGGCTTCTCGCTGATGGACGCGGAGTCGCTGGTCCGGCAGCGGCTGCCGGTGGTGATCGTGGTCGGCAACAACGGCATCTGGGGGCTGGAGAAGCACCCGATGCGGGCCATGTACGGCTATGACGTCGCCGCCGACCTGCAGCCCGAGCTGCGCTACGACAAGGTGGTCGAGGCGCTCGGCGGTGCCGGGGAGACCGTGGCGAAGGCCGCCGACCTCGGGCCGGCCCTGGGCCGGGCGTTCGACGCCGGGGTGCCGTACCTGGTCAACGTGCTCACCGACCCGGCCGACGCGTACCCCCGCTCGTCGAACCTGGCCTGAAAGCCCGGCACCGCGCCCGGCGGCGGCCGTGTTCTGCCGGGCGGATAAATCGGCGGAATGACAGCGGCGACACACGTAACGTCAGACCCCTCGCCCATCGTTGGACGATCCAGCGATAACGACGGGAGTTCTGATGACACACGCCATCCGCGCCGAGGGACTGGTGCGCCGGTTCGGCGACACCACCGCCCTGGCCGGGGTCGACCTACAGGTGCCCACCGGGACGGTCTTCGGGCTGCTCGGCCCCAACGGCGCCGGCAAGACCACCGCGGTACGGGTGCTCGCCACCCTGCTCACCGCCGATGCGGGCCACGCCACCGTCGGCGGGTACGACGTCCGCCGGGAGGCCCACCAGGTCCGCCAGCTGATCGGCCTCACCGGTCAGTACGCCTCGGTCGACGAGAACCTGACCGGCACCGAGAACCTGCTGCTCATTGGCCGGCTGCTGGGTCTGTCCCGGCGCGACGCCCGGAGCCGGGCCGCCGAGCTGCTGGCCGGCTTCCAGCTCACCGACGCCGCCGGGCGGGCCGCGAAGACCTATTCCGGTGGCATGCGCCGCCGGCTCGACCTGGCCGCCAGCCTGGTGGGTCGGCCGCAGGTGCTCTTCCTCGACGAGCCGACCACCGGTCTCGACCCGCGCAGCCGTAACGACCTGTGGGACATCGTCCGGGGGCTGGTGGCCGAGGGGGTGACCGTGCTGCTGACCACGCAGTACCTGGAGGAGGCCGACCAGCTGGCCGACGAGATCGCCGTGGTCGACCACGGCCGGGTGATCGCCCAGGGCACCCCCGAGGAGCTGAAGGCCAAGACCGGCGGCCAGGTGCTGACCGTCCGGCCGGTCGAGGTGACCGACCTGCCGACCGTGCTCGCCGTCGTCGGCGAGGTGACCGGGGTGGTGCCGGAGGTCAACCAGAGCACCGTCACCGCGCCGGTCAGCGGGCCGGGTGCGCTGCCCGCCGTGGTCCGCCGGCTCGACGACGCCGAGGTGCACGTGGCCGAGCTGGCCCTGCGCGGGTCCAGCCTCGACGAGGTCTTCCTCTCTCTCACCGGCCACCGGGCCGAGGACGACACCGCCACCGCCGACACCGCCGACATCCTGGAAGGGAGCCCGGCATGACCGCCGCGACCGTCGCCACCCCGTCGGCCCGTCCCGCGCCGGCCCGCCGGCTCGGCCTGACCGCGGGCCTGCGGCACACCGGCACGCTGGCCTGGCGCAGCCTGGTGCAGATCAAACACAATCCGATGGAGCTGCTCGACCTGAGCATCCAGCCGGTGATGTTCGTGCTGCTCTTCACCTACGTCTTCGGCGGGGCGATCTCGGGCAGCCCGGGGGAGTACCTGACGTTCGCGTTGCCCGGCATCATCGTGCAGAACGCCTTCTTCGCCACGATGACCACCGGCTTCGGGCTCAACCAGGATCTCACCAAGGGCGTCTTCGACCGGCTGCGGTCGCTGCCCGTGGCCCGCTGGTCCCCGCTCGCCGGCCGGATCGTCGCTGACACAGTCAAGCAGGCCTGGTCGTTGACCCTGCTCCTCGGGGTCGGGATGATCCTCGGCTTCCGGCTCGGCAACGGCCTGTTCGGGCTGCTCGGCGCGTTCGCCCTGCTGCTGGTCTTCTCGCTCGCCGCCGCCTGGATGTCGGTGCTGGTCGGCGTGCTGGTCAGCGAACCGGACAAGGTCCAGATCTTCGGCTTCACGGTGATCTTCCCGCTCAGCTTCACCAGCAACGCCTTCGTGCCGACCGAGACCATGCCGTCCTGGCTCCAGCACTGGGTCGAGGTCAACCCGGTGACCATCCTGGCGAACGCGCTGCGCGGGCTGCTGGTCGGTGGGCCGGTCGCCGGGCCGGTCCTCCAGTCGCTGCTGTGGGCGGTCGCCATCGCCGCGGTCTTCGCCCCGCTCGCGGTGCGGGGCCTGCGCCGTCGGGTCTGACCCGGCCGGGGTCAGAGTTCGGGCCGCTCACCGCCGCGGGGCCGGTCGTCCTCCCGGCGGTGCAGGTCCTCCTCCCACCGCTGGAACAGGGCGTGGTCGTCGCGGTTCGCCCGTTCGTCGATCGACTTCAGGAACTCCGGGTCGTCGTCCGGCGCGACGGGCCGCCGCGGGCCGGACGACCAGCCCCGCCGGTCCCCCCGGGGCACGGGACGCCCGGCGAGGAACCAGGCGACCGCCCCGATCAGCGGGAAGACGAGGATGACCAATACCCAGAGGAACCGGGGCAGCCCGCGGACCGTACCGTCGTCGGCGGACAGGCAACTGATCAGCGCGCAGGCGGCGAGCACCACCTGGATCAGGAACAACAGCACGTAGAGCCGGGCCATGCCCCCATCATGACGCAGCGTTGCGCGTCACCACACCCCACGCAGCACCAGCGACACGCAGAGCAGCGCGAAACCGGCCGCGGCGAGGGCCACCAGCGGTACCGCCCGGGCGTCGACCGCCGCCCGGCGGCGACCGGTGGCCCGCCCCCAGGTGGCCACCAACGTCACCCACCAGAGCAGCACCGTCACCCCGGCGAGCAACGCCCCGGCGATGTCCCCGGTGAGCGCCAGCCGGACCGCCAGCACGCCGACCACCGTGAACGCCAGCGCGGTACGCCGCCAGGCCAGCCGGGTGCGCTCCGGTTGCAGGCCGGGATCGCCGCCCGCGCGCCCCGGGCCGCCGGTCACCGGCCGCTAACCCCGCGCACCAGGACGGCCACCACCAGCAGCAGCGCGCCCACCGCCACGATCAGGGCGAGCACGGCCGGAAAACGGGAGGCCGGCAGGCGGTCGCCGAGCCGGATGGCCCGTTCGGTACGCGACCAGTGGTCCACCGCGCGAACCGCGACCGTGCCGCCGAGCAGCAGCAACGCCACGGCGATCGCCTCGCGCAGGTGTCGCAGCGGCAGCGGCGGCAGGAACTGGGCGGCGGCCAGCCCGCCGGCGATCAGCGCCAGCCCGGTGCGCAGCCAGGCCAGGAAGGTCCGTTCGTTGGCCAGCGAGAAGCGGTAGTCCGGGGTGGTCCCCACGGAGTCGAGGTCCGACGGGTCGAACCACCGTCTGATCGCCTGCCACACGACGCCGATTATCCGCTTTACGGTCGGCCTAGCCTGGAGCGGTGACAGATCTTGATGCCACCACCCTGCGTGACACCTACGACCGACAGCTCCGGCCGGAGATCCCCGACCCGGTCCCGGCCGGCGTGACCATCGAACGGGACGGGCCGCTGGTGCGGGTGCTGGGCCTGGACCACGGCGGTTTCCTCACCTACCGCACGCTGGACGGGCTGGCCGGCGCGGAGCTGGACGCGCTGATCGCCCGCCAGGTCGAGCTGTTCCGGCAGCGCGGCGAGTCGGTGGAGTGGAAGCACAACAGCCACGACGAGCCCGCCGACCTGCCGGAGCGGCTGCGCGCCGCCGGCTTCGTGCCGGAGGACCGGGAGACCGTCCTGATCGGCCCGGTCGCGCCGCTGGCCGCCGCCGTGCCGGTGCTCCCCGAGGGGGTACGGCTGCGCGAGGTCACCAGCCGGGACGACCTGGTGCGGATCGCCGCGATGGAGGAGGAGGTCTGGCGTAGCGACCGTTCGCACCTGGTCACCGGCCTGCTCCGGGAGATCGAGGCGGACCCGCAGTCGATCACCGTGCTGGTGGCCGAGGCGGAGGGCGTCGTGGTCAGCGCCGCCTGGGTGCGCTATCTCAACGGCACCGGCTTCGCCAGCCTGTGGGGCGGCTCGACGCTCGTGCCGTGGCGACGCCGGGGCGTCTACCGGGCGCTGGTGGCCTACCGGGCACGGCTGGCCGACCAGCGGGGCAAGACGCTGTTGCAGGTGGACGCCTCGGAGGACAGCCGGCCGATCCTGGAGCGACTCGGCTTCGTCCCGGTCACCACGACCACCCCGTACGTCTACACTCCGTGATGATGGAGCAGCGGCTGACGGACGACGAGCAGCAGGTCCTCAAGACGGGCGCCTTCGGGGCGGTCTTCCTGGTGTCGAACGCCGATCCGGGGGTGTTCGCGATGATCCGGGAGAGCTTCGCCGCGTCCGGGGCGTTCGCGGGCGCGAGCGGACTGGTGAAGGAGGCGCTCACCGGCGGCTCGCTGCCCCGGCTGCCCCGGGACTCGGCCCTGGAGGTCGAGTCGGTGGTGCTACCGGCGCTGGGCCGCGCGGTGGACATCCTGCGGGCCAAGTCCCCGGCCGACCTGTCCGTGTACCGCGAGCTGGTGGTGGCTGCGGCCGAGCAGGTGGCCCGCGCGCACCGGGGGGTGACGCCGGCCGAGGCGGACGTCATCGACCGGATCCGGACCGCGCTGGCCGAGCCGGCCTGACCCCGCCCGCCGAGATTGGCGGGTACGCGGTGAGCCGTGTCACTGTGGGTGCCCGGGAACAGTAACCTACTGGCAGGTAACATGGCGTTCGTGGGCAACTGCACAGCACCCCGCGGTTGACCGGGTGTCAACGGACGCGCGAAGCTCCGCCCTTGACCGGGCGAGCAGATCGCACACCACCAACAGGAGGGTCGTCGAATCGCGATGAACATCGTCGTACTCGTCAAGCAGGTGCCTGATTCGGGCGCGGACCGCAACCTGCGCGCTGACGACAACACCGTCGACCGCGGTTCGGCGAACAACGTCATCAACGAGATGGACGAGTACGCCATCGAGGAGGCGCTCAAGATCAAGGAGGCGCACGGCGGCGAGGTCACCATCCTGACCATGGGACCGGACCGGGCCACCGAGTCGATCCGCAAGGCGCTCTCCATGGGGCCGGACTCCGCCGTACACGTCCTCGACGACGCCCTGCACGGGTCCTGCGCGGTGGCCACCTCGAAGGTGCTCGCCGCCGCCCTCGGCCAGCTCAACGCCGACCTGGTGATCTGCGGCGCCGAGTCGACCGACGGCCGGGTGCAGGTCATGCCGCACATGCTCGCCGAGCGGTTGGGGGTCGCCGCGCTGACCGGTGCCCGCAAGCTCACCGTGGACGGCGCGACGCTGACCGTGGAGCGGCAGACCGAGGAGGGCTACGAGGTGGTCACCGCCGCCACCCCGGCCGTCGTCTCGGTCTGGGACACCATCAACGAACCGCGCTACCCCTCCTTCAAGGGCATCATGGCGGCCAAGAAGAAGCCGGTGAAGACGCTCTCCCTGGCCGACCTGGGCGTCGCGCCCACCGAGGTGGGTTTCGAGGGTGCGACCAGCGCCGTCGTCGAGCACACCAAGCGTCCACCGCGCTCCGGCGGCGCGAAGATCACCGACGAGGGCTCCGGCGGCGTCAAGCTGGTCGAGTTCCTCGCCACCGAGAAGTTCGTCTGAGGGGTCTGAACATGGCTGAGGTACTCGTCGTCGTCGAAGCCACCAGGGAATTCGGCGTCAAGAAGGTCACCCTGGAAATGCTCACCCTGGCCCGCGAGCTGGGCACCCCGAGCGCCGTGGTGCTCGGGGGCGCCGGTGCCGCCGAGGCGCTCAGCGCCAAGCTCGGCGAATACGGCGCGGAGAAGATCTACGCCGCCGAGAGCGAGGAGATCGACGGTCACCTGGTGGCCCCCAAGGCGACGGTGCTGGCCGAACTGGTCAACCGGGTGCAGCCGGCCGCCGTCCTGCTGGCGTCGGCCCAGGAGGGCAAGGAGATCGCCGCCCGGCTGGCCGTCAAGCTGGACAACGGCATCCTGACCGACGTGGTCGGCCTCGACGCCGACGGCACCGCCACCCAGGTCGCCTTCGCCGGCTCCACCATCGTCAAGTCCAGGGTCACCAGGGGCCTGCCGCTGGTCACCGTACGGCCGAACTCGGTCACCCCGACCCCGGCGGCGGCCACCCCGGCCGTCGAGCAGCTCACCGTGTCGGTCACCGACACCGACAAGCTGGCGAAGGTCGTCGAGCGGGTCGCCGAGCAGAAGGGCTCCCGCCCCGAGCTGACCGAGGCCGGCATCGTCGTCTCCGGCGGTCGCGGCGTCGGCAACGCCGACAACTTCAAGCTGGTCGAGGAGCTGGCCGACCTGCTCGGCGGCGCGGTCGGGGCGTCCCGGGCAGCCGTCGACTCCGGGTACTACCCGCACCAGTTCCAGGTCGGACAGACCGGCAAGACCGTCTCGCCGCAGCTCTACGTCGCGCTGGGCATCTCCGGCGCGATCCAGCACCGGGCCGGCATGCAGACCTCGAAGACGATCGTCGCGGTGAACAAGGACGGCGAGGCACCGATCTTCGAGCTGGCCGACTACGGCGTGGTGGGCGACCTGTTCAAGATCGTCCCGCAGGCCGCCGAGGAGATCCGCAAGCGTAAGTGACCCGTTCCGGTCCGTACCAGGCCGCCGCCCGCAGTGCCGGGCGGCGGCCTGGTCGTGCCGGGGAGTCCGGGGTGGCGAGGGAGCTGATCGGCGGGCCGGGGAGCTGAACCGGCCCACCGATCAGCCCGTCAGGGTGCCCCTCAGCAGGCTGTCGCCGGAGTGGGCGGGGCGGTTGTCGTACTGCTCGGCGGAGACGTCGACCACCGAGTACGCCTGGAGATCGACGTTCGGCGGCAGGGGCAGCAGGGCGTCGCCCGAGCTACCGCGCAGCACACCCACCGAGAACATCTCCATGGTCGTCGGATTGATCAGCCACACCTCGTAGTACCCCGAAACGTCCGGGAGATTCGCGACGTGCAGGTGCAGTCGTCCGTCGGCGAAGACCCGGGCGTCACCGTTGGCGTCCTTCGGCGTGCTGCCGTACGCCGTGAGCGGCGCGCTGGCCAGCACGGCCTGCTGGGGCGTGGGTCCGCCCCGGTCGCCGAGGACGGCGACGGTGCCGAGCACCGCGATCGCCGCGGCGGCGGTCGCCGTGACGACGGTGGTGGCCCACCGAGGCCACCGCCGGCCCCGCCGGGACCGTGTCGCCGGTCGCCCGGGGGCACGCTCCCCGTCGGGGCGCGAGGACTGTCGACGGGGCTCCGGGCGGTCACCGGTCACCGCCGGCGACGGCCGGTGGGGAAGGCCGGGCGGCTCTTCGGCCAGCGGCTGCGGACGTACCCCCGGCAGGCCCTGGCGGTGCGCCTCGGCCAGGGACGGCAGCTTCTCGGCGGCGTCGAGCTCGGCCAGCACGCCCGCCCACACGTGGGCCGGCGGGTCGGGCAGCTCGCGCAGGCCCTGGGTGTCCGCGCCCAGCCCGGCGATGTGCCGCAGCGCCTCCAGCTCGTCCCGACAGCTCACACACGTCGCGAGGTGGTCGGTCTCACCGTGGCCCGCCTCGCTCTCACCGAGCGCCAGAAAGACCAGCCGGTCGTGCTCCAGGTGTGGCACCGTCCACCTCCCATCTGCGTTTCAAGCTCGCCATGCCCCGCCTGATGTGGCTCTTGACGGTACCCAGCGGGACTCCGGTCACCGTCGAGATCTGCTGGTGGGTCAGGTCGTCGTAGAAGGCCAGCTCCAGCATCCGGCGCTGGTCGTCCGGGAGCCGGGCCAGCTCGTCGGCGATCACCAGCCGGTCGACCACGCTGTCCGGGTCGCCGCCGGTGGCGACCGGCTCGGGTAGCTGACGGACCGTCTCCACCACCCGGTTCTCCCGGGCCGAGGCGCGCAGCCGGTCGATCACCTTGCGCCGGCCGATGCCGAGCAGCCAGCCGATCAACGAACCCTTGGCCGGGTCGAAGGTGTCCCGCCCCAGCCAGGCGGCGACGAACGTCGCCTGGGTCACGTCCTCCGCGTCGCTGCGGTTGGCCAGCGTGTTGGTGGCCAGGTGGAACACGGCCCGGCCGAACCGGTCGTACGCCTCCCGCAGCGCGCTCTCGTCACCCGCCCGGAAGCGCTCGGCCAGCTCGTCGGGGGGTGGATCGGGGTCCTGTCCTGCTGTTCCCACCGCCGTCACCGGGCGGGTCGCCTTCCCTGGGGCATGCCCGACTGTAACTCCCACAGCCTCCGCCCCACTCTCCCGGTCCGTGTCCGCCTCCACTCGTCTCACCTGCTGTTCGTCCCCGACGGCGGTGCCGGATGCGCTTCGGACGAAGAAAAAGAAAGTGGTCCGCGGCTGCATCCGGTGCGGCGACGGGTGGCGTAACCCGTTCTGCAAGCCAGACCTGACGAACCAGCACCAATCACCAGGAGGCAGACATGCAGCTCGCTATCTTCCGTCGGGTCGCCGCAGGCGGTGCGGTGGCCGCCCTGGCCTTCGCCGGCGTCGGCGCCGCGACCACGAGCCCGGCCTACGCCGCCTCGTCCAAGGTCTCCGTCGTGCACGGCATCCCGGACACCCCGGTCGACGTCTACGTCAACGGCAAGAAGACCCTCGACAACTTCAAGCCCGGTGACGTGGCCGGCCCGCTGACCCTCGCCGAGGGCGAGTACGACATCGCCCTGACCAAGCCCGGCCAGCCCATCGGCAGCGCCATCCTGAAGGTCGACGACGCCGAGGTGCCCGGCGGCGCCAACATCAGCCTCGCCGCGCACCTCAGCGCGGACGGCAAGCCGCAGATCACCCCGTTCGTCAACGACACCGCCAAGCTGGCCGCCGGCAAGGCCCGGCTGATCGTCCGGCACACCGCCGCCGCCCCGGCGGTCGACGTCCGGGCGGGCGGCAAGCCGGTCTTCGAGGGGCTGACCAACCCGAAGGAGGCCAAGGCCGACGTCGACGCCGGCACGGTCAAGGCCGACGTGGTGCTGGCCGGCACCGACACCGTGGCGATCGGCCCGGCGGACCTGAACCTCAAGGAGGGCACCGCCACCATCGTCTACGCGACCGGCTCTGCCGAGGGCAAGAACCTCGACCTGGTCGCCCAGACCATCACCGGCCTGCACTCCGCCCCGGGCGGGGTGCCCAGCGGCACCGGCGGCCAGGCCGGTACGGGCGTGGACACCTGGTGGTACGTGCTGGCCGGTGCCGGCGTACTGCTGCTGGTCGGCGGCGGAGCGCGGGTGGCCGCCACCCGGACCGGTCGCCGGTGACGGTGCGACACCGCGGGGCGCTGGCGGCGATGGCCGCCGGCGTCGCCGCGCTCACCATCGCCACCGTGGTCGCCTGCGGATCGCAACCGGCCGAGGACGTCGGCGCGGACGAGGCGGCGGCGCTGGCCAGCAGCGGCCCGCCGAGCCCGACGACCGGCACCGGCGGTGGCCCGTCGGTGCCGGTGACCGCCGGTGACCTGCCCGCCGACGACCGGACCGTCCCGCCGGTGAAGCTGCGCATCCCGGCGATCGACGTCACCGCCACGGTCAACCCGGTGGGCGTCGACCCGCGGACCGACGAGTTCGACGTCCCGCCGAGCGTCGACCAGATCGGCTGGTACCGGTATGGCCCCGGGCTGGAGACCGCCGCCGGCTCGGTGGTGGTCGCCGGTCACGTCGACAGCTCCGAGCAGGGCAAGGGGGCGTTCTTCCGGCTCCGCGAACTGGACCGCGGCGACACCCTCACCGCCACCGGCGCCGACGGGAGGCAGCGGGCCTACCGGGTCGTTTCCCGCGAGGAGTACGCCAAGACGAAGATCCCGCTGGACCGGTACTTCGCCCGGGACGGCAAGCCGCGGCTCACGTTGATCACCTGTGGTGGCCCGTTCGACCCGAAGACCCGCCACTACCGGGACAACATCGTCGTCACCGCCGTACCGGCGTGACGGCGTGACTCTCAGCCGTTCCGGCGTGATGCTCGCGTGACGCTCAGCCGTTCCGGCGTGATGCTCGGCGGTGCCGGCGTGACGCTCGGCCGTGCCGGCGTGACGCTCGGCCGTGCCGGCCGGGGCGGGGGCCGATCCGGTCCCGGCCCCGGCCGCTTCGTGTCCCGGCCCGCGTGGGGCAGGCGCGGTTCCCGGTCCGGCCGGGCCGATCCACGCTTCGGTACGAGCGGTCCGGTATCCGGCTGACCGTGCCCCGGCCGTTACGCTGAACGGTGATGGCATACCTGGATCACGCGGCGACCACCCCGATGCTCGACGAGGCGTTGGCGGCGTACGTCGCCACCGCCCGTGAGGTCGGCAACGCGTCGTCACTGCACGCGGCAGGCCGGCGTGCCCGGCGTCGGGTGGAGGAGTCCCGCGAGCGGGTGGCCGCGGTGCTGGGTGCCCGCCCGTCCGAGGTCATCTTCACCGGCGGCGGAACCGAGAGCGACAACCTCGCGGTCAAGGGCATCTTCTGGGCACGGCGGGCCGCCCGGCCCGCCCGGCTCCGGGTGGTTTCCAGCGCGGTCGAGCACCACGCCGTCCTCGACGCGGTCGACTGGCTGGCCGACCACGAGGGCGCCGAGGTCGACTGGCTGCCCACGGACGCCGCCGGCCAGCTCGACCCGGAACTGCTCCGCGCCCGGTTGACCGAGCACGCCGAGCGGGTCGCCGTGGTGACCGCCATGTGGGCCAACAACGAGGTAGGCACCGTTCAGCCCGTGGCCGAGCTGGCCGCGGTGGCCGCCGAGCACGGGGTGCCGTTCCACACCGACGCCGTGCAGGCGGTCGGCCAGGTCCCGGTCGACTTCGCGGCCAGCGGGGTGTCCGCGTTGACCGTGACCGGGCACAAACTCGGCGGTCCGACCGGGGTTGGCGCGCTGCTGCTCGCCCGGGACGTCGCGGCGACCCCGCTGCTGCACGGCGGTGGCCAGGAACGCGACGTCCGCTCCGGCACCTTGGACACCGCCGGCATCGTCGCCTTCGCGGTCGCCGTCGAGACGGCGGTCAAGGCCCAGCAGGAGTACGCGGCCCGGGTGGCCGGGCTCCGCGACGACCTGGTGCGGCGGGTCCGGGAGGCGGTGCCCGAGGTGGTGTTCAACGGTGACACCGTCAACCGGCTGCCCGGCAACGCGCACTTCTCCTTCCCCGGTTGCGAGGGGGACGCCCTGCTGCTCCTGCTCGACGCCCAGGGGATCGCCTGCTCCACCGGATCAGCCTGCTCGGCCGGGGTGGCCCAGCCCAGCCACGTCCTGCTCGCGATGGGCGCCGACCACGACCGGGCCCGCTCCTCGCTGCGCTTCACCCTCGGCCACACCAGCACCCCCGCCGACGTCGACGCCCTCATCGCCGCCCTCCCCACCGCCGTCGACCGCGCCCGCCGAGCCGCCGCCCTCCGCACCCCCCGCTGACCCCCACCCCGGCCGGTCCCGGTTCGCGCCACTCCAGCTTGGCCTGTCCTGGTCCGCCCCGCCCCGGTTCCCCCTGCCCCGCCGCCCCACTCCGGTTCGCCCTGCCCCGCCGCCCCACTCCGGTTCGCCCTGCCCCGCCGGCCCCGCTCCGGTTCGCCCCGGTGATCAAGAGGGTTGCGTCAGAATCTCGGCCAGTGGGTGACGCAAACCTCTTGATCACCCATCCCAAAGCCCATCCGCGGCACCCGCGAGCCCCTATCCGCTCCAGGTCGGGCGGGAGCGGATGGGGGCGCCTGGTGATCAAGAGGTTCAGGCGAGGAATGGGCTCGCGGATGACCTAAACCTCTTGATCACCAGGGCGGGAGAGGGCTGGGCTGGCCGAGACCAGGGCGGGAGAGGTCCGGGCTGGCCGAGACCAGGGCGGGAGAGGTCCGGGCTGGCCGAGACCAGGGCGGGAGAGGTCCGGGCTGGCCGGGACCGGGGCGGGAGAGGGCTGGGCGGGATGGGGCTGGGCGGGACGGGGGAGGGGGACCGGGTGGGGAGGGGCACGGGGACACGGGGGCACGGGGTGGGGGAGGGGGGTGGGTAGGGTTGGTGGGGAGAGGGGGGTGGCTGTGAGGGTTCTGGCGGCGATGTCGGGTGGGGTGGACTCCGCTGTCGCGGCAGCGCGGGCGGTGGCAGCCGGCCACGACGTGACCGGGGTGCACCTTGCCCTGGCCCGTAATCCGCAGACCTTCCGGACCGGCGCCCGCGGGTGTTGCACGCTGGAGGACTCCCGGGACGCGCGGCGGGCCGCCGACGTGCTCGGTATCCCCTTCTACGTGTGGGACATGGCCGAGCGGTTCCACGCCGACGTGGTGGACGACTTCGTGGCCGAGTACGCGGCCGGGCGTACCCCGAATCCGTGTCTGCGCTGCAACGAGAAGATCAAGTTCGCGGCGGTGCTGGACCGGGCCGTGGCGCTGGGGTTCGACGCCGTGGTCACCGGTCACCACGCCCGGCTCGGCCCCGACGGTCTGCTGCGCCGCAGCGTCGACCTCGCCAAGGACCAGTCGTACGTGCTGGCGGTGCTGACCCGCGCGCAGCTCGACCGGTCGATGTTCCCGCTCGGCGACGCCACCAAGGCGGAGGTCCGGGCCGAGGCGGCCCGGCGTGACCTGGCGGTGGCCGACAAGCCCGACTCGCACGACATCTGCTTCATCGCCGACGGCGACACCCGGGGCTTCCTCGCCGGGCGGCTCGGCGAAACCCCCGGTGAGGTGGTCGACGCGTTGACCGGCGCGGTGGTGGGCAGCCACACCGGCGCGTACGCCTACACGGTGGGTCAGCGGCGGGGCCTGCACCTGGACCGACCGGCCCCGGACGGCCGGCCGCGCTACGTGCTCTCCATCACCCCGAAGACCAACACGGTCACCGTCGGTCCCGCCGAGGCGCTGGAGGTCTCGCTGGTCCGCGCCAGTCGTCCGGTGTGGACCGGTGGCGAGCTGCCGGGCACGCCGATCGAGTGCGAGGTGCAGTTGCGGGCGCACGGTGACGTCGTACCGGCGACCGTGACGGTGGACGGCGACACGTTCGTCGCCGAGCTGCGCCGTCCCGTCCGCGGGGTGGCCGCCGGGCAGGCGGTCGTGGCGTACCGGCCGGATCCGGCCGGGGACGTGGTGCTCGGTTCCGCCACCATCACCGGCTGATCCGTCCGGGGGCCGGTTACCCTTCGGCGGTGAAACCACAGCAGCTCTGGCCCTGGCCGGCGGGCGCGGCGACCGGCATCGGTTCGCTACCCGGCACCGACATCGCCGAGGCGCAGCGGATCGTCCTCGGTGAACTGCCCGCCCTGCCACACCTGCCCGAGTTGCCCGCCCGGGGTCCGGGCGCGGACCTGATCGGGCGCAGCAGCGGGCTCCTGGTCGAGCTGCCGGTCGAGCTGTACGCCGCCCGCTGGCGGATCGCCCCCCGCCCCGGTCGGGACCTGCGCCGCGCCCGGGACCTGATGGAACGTGACCTGGACCAGCTCGCCGAGCAGGCCGAGGCGTACGCCGGGCCGGTGAAGGTGCAGGCGGCGGGGCCGTTCACCCTGGCCACCGCGGTGGAGTTGCCGATCGGCGGCCGGCTGCTGCGTGACCCGGGGGCGGTGCGGGAGCTGACCGCCTCGCTGGCCGAAGGGCTGCGGCTGCACGTCGAGGCGGTGGCCCGCCGGCTGCCCCGGGCGTCGGTGCTGCTCCAGCTCGACGAGCCGTCGCTGCCGGCGGCGCTGGCGGGTCGGGTGCGGACCGAGAGCGGGCTGGGCACCTACCGACCGGTGGACACGGCGGTGGCCCGTGGTCTGCTCGGCGACGTGATCAGCGCGGTCGGGGTGCCGACGGTGGTGCACTGCTGCGCCCCGGACGTGCCGCTGGAGCTGCTCCGCACCGCCGGGGCGGTCGGGGTGGCCCTGGACCTCGCCCTGCTCACCGACCTGGACCCGCTGGGCGAGGCGATCGACGCCGGCTTCGGCCTGCTGGCCGGGGTGGCCCCGACGCAGCCGTCGGCGGCCGGCCACCCACCGACCTCGGCCCAGCTGGCCGACCGGGTACGCGGACTCTGGGACCGGCTCGGCTTTCCGCGCCGCCAGCTCGCCGAACAGGTGGTGGTCACCCCGGCCTGTGGGCTGGCCGGGGCGGCCCCGGAGCAGGCCCGTGCGGTCCTCACCGCCTGTCGGGACGCCGCGCGGCGGCTGCACGAGGCGTGAGGGTTTTCCGTCGTACCGGGTGGGCAGGATGACGGTCATGATTGGGAAACTGCGTACCGTGGCCATCGACTGCCCCGACCCGCGCGCCCTGGCCGGCTTCTACGCCGAGCTGCTCGGCCTGCCCCTGGCCGAGGAGGACTCCGAGGGCGACGAGTGGGTGGTGCTCGGCGGGCCGGTCGGGCGGTCGCCCCGGCTCGCCTTCCAGCAGGCACCCGACCTGATTCCCCCGGCCTGGCCGGATCCGGCCAGGCCGCAGCAGTTCCACCTCGACGTCACTGTCGACGACATCGAGGTGGCCGAGAAGGCGGCGCTCGCCCTGGGCGCCCGTCGGCTGCCCGGCGAGGGCGAGGGCTTCCGGGTCTACGCCGACCCGGTGGGTCACCCCTTCTGCCTCTGCTGGGACTGACGCCGCCGGCCGCTGGCCGTGCCGCCGGCCGTTGGCCGGGCGTCGACCGCAGCTCGGGCTGCCGGCCGGGCTGCCGGCCGGTGGCCTCCGGCGTGCCGGGGTGGCCGGGGCGGGGCATGATCGGGTCGTGATCGATTCCCTGCTGCGCCGCGCCTCCGGTTCGCTCTTCGGGCTGGCCTACGGCGATGCGCTCGGCAAACCGACCGAGTTCCTCTCCGTACCGGAGATCCACCGCCGGTACGGCCCGGGCGGCCCGCGGGAGCTGGTCGGCGATCCGGTGCTGGTCACCGACGACACCCAGATGGCGCTCGCGGTGGGGTGGGCCCTGCACGACGCCCCCGTGCACACCCTGGAGGTGGTCGAACCGCTGCTCCGGCGGCGCTTCCTGGACTGGGCCGCCAGCCCGGACAACAACCGGGCACCGGGGATGACCTGCCTGCGGGCCTGCGGGGAGCTGGGCCGAGGGCTGGCCTGGCAGCAGGCGACGGTGGTCGACTCGAAGGGGTGCGGCGCCAACATGCGGGTCACCCCGGTCGGGCTGATCGACGTCGACCTGGACACCCTCGCCGGGCTGTCCCAGCTCCAGGCCGGTCTCACCCACGGTCACCCGACCGGCCTGGCCGCCAGCGAGCTGACCGCGTACGCGGTGCGGCTGCTGCGTGGCGGCGCGGCCCCGACGGAGCTGCCCGGCCTGCTGGTCGACCGGGCACGCACCGAGCGGCGGACGTACCGGGACGACTGGCTCGGTGACCTGTGGCAACGGTCGGGGGCGGACTCCCCGGCCGCGTTCATCGCGCCGGGCTGGGACGAGTGCCTGGAGGCGCTGGACCGGCTCGCCGCCGCGCTGCGCCGGCCGGACGACGGCGGCGATCCGTGCCGGTACACCGGTGAGGGCTGGGTCGCCGAGGAGGCGCTGGCCACGGCGCTGCTCTGCGTCCTGTGGCACCCCGACGACCCGGTCGCCGCGATCGCCCGGGGGGCGGCCACCGCGGGCGACTCGGACTCGATCGCCGCGTTGGCCGGCGCGTTCCTCGGGGCCGCGCACGGGCTGCCGGGCTGGCCGCCCGGCTGGTCCACCCGCATCGAGTACGCCGACCAGCTCACCACCCTCGGCGCGGCCTGGGACTGACCCGCCGCGGATCGGTCAGGCCGGGCTGCGCCGTCCGTGCAGGCGCTTGACCTGACGCCACAGGGCCGGGTCGCAGCCGCCGGCCCGGCGGGAGAACGCGTCGGCCGGGATCCGCAGCGGCTCGGCGAGGTCGAGCCAGCTGTCGTGCTCGGCGTCCGGATCCCAGTCCCGGGTCGGGATCCGGACGTGGTCGTCCCGGTCGCTCTTGTCCTGACTGGTGATCTTGAGTACCTCGGCGCCCCGGTCGTCGGCGCGTACCACCAGGCAGGGCCGGACCTTCGAGCCGGTGCCGTCGTGGAACGGCACGTCCGCCCACCAGATGTCACCCGGTCGGGGCGTACCGGTGGGGGTGCGGGGGCGGGGTGGCGCGGTCGGTCGGGCCCGGTCGCGGGGCGGGGTGCCGCGCGGCGGCCGGGTGCGCTGGCCGCCGCTGGAGGGTCGACCACCGCGTCGACGCCACTCGTTCCAGACCCAGCCGGCGACGACCGCCAGCACGATCAGCAGCCCCCACCACACCCACTCCGGCATCGATACCCCGCCTCCGTCCGGGCGGCACCGCGCCGCCGAGGTGCGGCGATCGTCGCACGGTCGGGCGGCGGGCGCCCGTCGGGCGCGGTGGGGGAGGCAGGGGGAATGTCCCACCGGCCCGTTACCGTGCTCCAGTAGCGTGATCACCGGGGAGGTTCGCACGATGTCCGGAGGCGACAGGGTGTCGGAAGAAGAGGTTCCCCAGCAGGTCAGTGCGGCACAGGAGGCGGCGGCCGGTGGTGAGCCGACCCCCGAGGCGCGGGAGCGGCACGCCACGCTGGGCCAGGAGCTGACCGAACACCAGTACCGTTACTACGTCCTCGACGCGCCGACGATTCCCGACGCCGAGTTCGACCGCCAGCTGCGCGAGCTGGAGGCGTTGGAGGCGGAGTACCCGGCGCTGCGCACCCCGGACTCACCGACGCAGCGGGTCGGCGGCACGTTCTCCACCGACTTCACCCCGGTCACCCACGCCGAGCGGATGCTCTCGCTGGACAACGCCTTCGCCGACGAGGAGCTGGCCGCCTGGGCCGAGCGGGTCGAGCGGGACGCCGGTGGCCCGGTGCCCTACCTGTGCGAGCTGAAGGTCGACGGCCTGGCCATCAACCTGACCTACGAGAAGGGCCGGCTGGTGCGGGCGGCCACCCGGGGCGACGGGCGCACCGGCGAGGACGTCACCGCCAACGTGCGCAGCATCCGCGGCGTGCCGGCCCGGCTCACCCCGTCCGACGAGTTCCCCGACGTGCCGGAGCTGCTGGAGGTACGCGGCGAGATCTACTTCCCGGTCGCCGGCTTCGCCGACCTCAACGCCACCCTGGTCGAGCAGGGCCGGGCACCGTTCGCCAACCCGCGCAACGCGGCCGCCGGCAGCCTGCGCCAGAAGGACCCCCGGATCACCGCGTCCCGGCCGCTGCGGCTGGTGGTGCACGGCACCGGCGCCCGTACCGGCTTCCGTCCGGCCACCCAGTCCGAGTCGTACGCGGCGCTGAAGGCGTGGGGGCTGCCGACCAGCGACCGTTGGCGGGTGGTGCCGGACCTCGCCGGGGTGGCGGAGTACGTCGCCCACTACGCCGAGCACCGGCACGACGTCGAGCACGAGATCGACGGGGTGGTGGTGAAGGTCGACCCGGTCCCCATCCAGGGCCGGCTCGGCTCGACCAGCCGGGCGCCCCGCTGGGCGATCGCCTTCAAGTATCCGCCGGAAGAGGTCAACACCCGGCTGCTCGACATCGAGGTCGGCGTCGGGCGGACCGGTCGGATCACCCCGTACGCGGTGCTGGAGCCGGTGCACGTGGCCGGCTCGACGGTCGCCCAGGCCACCCTGCACAACGCCCGCGAGGTCGAGCGCAAGGGGGTGCTGATCGGGGACACGGTGGTGCTGCGCAAGGCCGGCGACGTGATCCCCGAGGTGCTCGGCCCGGTGGTCGCGCTGCGTCCCGCCGACGCCCGTCCGTTCGTCATGCCGACCACCTGCCCGTCCTGTGGCACGCCGCTCGCCCCGGCCAAGGAGAGCGATGTCGACATCCGCTGCCCCAACACCCGCAGCTGTCCCGCGCAGTTGCGGGAACGGGTCTTCCACCTCGCCGGGCGGGGCGGGTTCGACATCGAGGTGCTCGGCTACAAGGGCGCCGCCGCGCTGCTCGACGCCGAGATCATCACCGATGAGGGCGACCTGTTCTCCCTCGACGCCGGGCGGCTCGCCCGCTCCCCGTTCTTCGTCAACAAGGACGGCAGCCTCGGCACCAACGCGACCAAGCTGCTCGACAACCTCGCCGTGGCCCGGGAACGCGACCTGTGGCGGGTGCTGGTGGCGCTCTCCATCCGGCACGTCGGCCCGACCGCCGCGCAGGCCCTGGCCCGGCACTTCCGCTCGATCGAGGCGATCGAGGCGGCGGCCGAGGAGGAGCTGTCCTCGGTCGACGGTGTCGGCCCGACGATCGCCGCCAGCGTCAAGGAGTGGTTCGCCGTCGACTGGCACCGCGACGTGGTCCGCAAGTGGGCCGAGGCGGGGGTACGGATGGCCGAGGAGGCGGTCGACGAGGGGCCGCGCCCGCTGGAGGGGGTCACCGTCGTGGTGACCGGCACGCTCGCCGGGTTCAGCCGGGACCAGGCGGCCGAGGCGATCCAGAGCCGGGGCGGGAAGGTCACCGGCTCGGTCTCCAAGAAGACCGGTTTCGTGGTGGTGGGCGACAATCCCGGTTCCAAGGCGGACAAGGCGGCCGGGCTGAAGGTGCCGGTGCTCGACGAGGACGGCTTCCGGGTGCTGCTGGAGGCCGGCCCGGAGGCCGCCCGGGAGGTGGCCCGGGTCGAGGAGAGCTGACCCCGGGCGTCGGCCCCGTGCCGTACCTGCGCCGTGCCGCCCGGCCGGGGCGTCGTGCGCCCGTGCGGTGCCGCCCGGTCCGGGCGTCGTGCGCCGCCGCCCCGGTCGTGCCGCCCGGTCCGGGCGTCCCGGGGCCGCACGCGGCGTGTCCTGCTCCACCCATAGGCGAGCCTTGGGGTCGTATACCAACTTAGTCACGACTACGCCCGATTCGTGGCTGTCGTGCGGGTCCACCGGCCGGCAGGGCGTTTCATGGTGGCAGGTGTACGGCCGGCGTACACCCTGACTGGGTGTGCCCGGGAGGTGCGATGGAGCCCGCCGATCCCCGCAACCGCCTCCCGTCCGGGCGGGAGACGCCGTTCCTGGGCCTCGTCGCCGGGGTGATCGGGCTGGCCGTCGTGGTCTCCGTCCTGCCGCTGGTCGGTCTCGTCGGTCGACCGGACCTGCTGTCGGCGGCGTTCTGGACGATGGCGGTGCTCGCGGTCGGGTGCGACGCCCGCCCCTTCGTGCCCTCGGGACGTCGGCAGACCTCCGCGGTCTTCCCCTCCACCTGCTTCACGTTCGCCATCCTGCTCGGCTGGGGGCTCGGGCCAGCGGTGCTCGTGCAGACCGTCGCGGTCGTCGTCTCCGGCGTACGGCTGGGTCACGCCCCCTGGCGGACCGCCTTCAACGCGGCCCAGTACACCTGCGCGCTCGCCGCCGCGTACCTGGTGCTCCGGCTCGGACCGGGCGGCCTGTTCGACGGCCACCGGCCGGGGTGGACCGACGTGCTCGCCGCGGCCGGCGCGACGGTCACCTGGTTCGCGGTCAACTACGGCCTGGTCAGCACCGCGCTGCGACTGCGGTTCGGCGGCCGGTGGTGGCCCGCGGCCCGGCAGGGGCTGCCGTTCGAGCTGCTCTCCACCGGTTCGCTGCTGCTGCTCGCCCCGGTCCTGGTCACCGCCGCGCGGGCCACCGCCGCGCTGATCCCGCTGGTGCTGGTGCCGCTGTTCGCGGTCTACCGGATGGCCTACCTCTCCGACGAGCAGGAGCAGCTCGCCGCCCTCGACCCGCTCACCGGCCTGCCCAACCGCAAGGCGCTGCTCGCCGAGGTGGCCGAGCAGGTGCACCGGCACGCCGAGCGGGTCGCCCGGGGGGAGCCGGGCGGGCGGCTGGCCCTCCTGCTGATCGATCTGGACCGGTTCAAGAACGTCAACGACGCGCTCGGCCACGCGGTCGGGGACCGGCTGCTGGTCGAGGTGGGCGCCCGGCTCGCCGGGGTGGTGCGCGACCGGGACCTGCTGGCCCGGCTGGGTGGTGACGAGTTCGCCATCGTGGCCGGCGGGCTCGACGGGGTGGACGGGGCGCGGGAGCTGGCCGGTCGGGTGGCCGCCGCGCTGACCGAGCCGGTGTCGTTGGACGGGCTGCCGCTGGACGTCGGCGGCTCGATCGGCATCGCGCTCTACCCCGAGCACGGCGCGGACTACGCCACCCTGATGCGCCACGCCGACGTCGCCATGTACGACGCCAAGCACCGCCACGACACGGTGGCCGTGTACGCCGCCGAGTCCGACCACCATTCCGCCGAGCGGTTGGGGCTCCTGGCCGACCTGCGCCGCGTACTGGAAGCGAGGCCGGCAGCCGGGCGGCCGGTGCGGGGTGGCGACGGCGCGGTGCTGCCGCCCCGGCTGGCCACCGACCCGCCGGGGGCGGACACCCCGGCCGGTGGGCCGGGATGCGACGCCGGCCGGGATCCCGGTGGGCCGGGATGCGACGCCGACCCGGATCCCGGCGGCCCGGCTGCGGGCCGGTGGTGGTTGCCCCGCCGACGGCCCCGGCCGGCCCCGGCCCAGCCCGACGAGTTGCTGAACCGGATCCTCACCGGTGCCGACCCGGTCCGCCGGCACCGCGACCACCCGGCGCTGCCCGGGTCCTCCCCGGTCGGGCCGGTGCGGGGCGGGCCACCCGGGCCGACCGGGCGGGAGGCCGGGCTGCCGGCCCGGTCGGCGGCCGACGGCCCGGCGGGGACGGGCGGCCCGGCCGGGGGCACGGGGGAGACCGGCGAGATCACCATGTACTACCAACCGCAGGTCGCCATCGCCACCGGGGAGGTGGTCGGGGTGGAGGCGCTGTTGCGCTGGTGGCACCCGCGGCGGGGGATGGTCGACCCGGAGGAGCTGATCCGGGTGGCCGAGCAGAGCGCGGTGATGCGCCTACTCACCCACCGGGTGGTCGACGACGTGGTGGAGCAGCTCGCCAAGTGGTCGGCGGCCGGGATCACGCTGCGGGCGTCGCTCAACGTCAGCGTCCGCGACCTGCACACGGACGAGATCGTCGACCGGATCGCCGACCGGCTGGCCCACTGCGGGGTACGCCCCGAGCGGCTGCAACTGGAGATCACCGAGGGGGCGCTGATGGCCGACCCCCGACGGGTGCTCGCCACCATCACCCGGCTGCACCAGCTCGGGGTGGCCATCTCGCTGGACGACTTCGGCACCGGCTACTCGTCGTTGCAGCACCTGCGCCGGCTGCCGTTGGCCGAGGTGAAGGTGGACCGGTCGTTCGTGCTGGGGATGGCCGACGACGCCGATGACGCCGCGATCGTCCGGTCGACGATCGAGCTGGCCGGCGCGCTCGGCCTGCGGGTGGTGGCCGAGGGGGTGGAGGACGAACGGACCTGGCGGTTGCTGCACGCGGCCGGTTGCGACGCCGCGCAGGGCTGGTTCTACGCCCGCCCGATGCCCGCCGAGGAGCTGGCCGCCTGGCTGGCCCGTTACCGCCCGCTGAGCCCGGTCCCGAGCCCGGACGCCGAGATCCCCCGCCGGCACGCCCGCTGACCCGCCCGCCGCTCGACGGCGACGGCCGGGGCGGGCCGCGCGGGCGGACGGCGGCGGACCCGGTGGCCGGTGCGGGCGGGCCGCGCGGGCGGGAGGGGGAGTCGGAGACGTCGGCGTGCGCGCAGGACAATAGACTCGCTCCGGTCACCGCGCGTCATCCCGCCGACGGCGCGGCCGGCACACCCAGACGCAGCAGCACAGTCACGAAGGGGGCACCGATGGCCGCCATCTCCCGCGAGGAGGTCGCGCACCTCGCGCGACTGTCGCGGCTCGCCGTCACCGAGGAGGAGCTGGACACCTTCGCCGGCCAGCTGGACGTGATCCTCCAGTCGGTCGCGCAGGTCGGCGAGGTCACGGCGGCGGACATCCCGCCGACCTCGCACTCGGTTCCGCTGACCAACGTGCTCCGCGAGGACGTGGTGGTGCCCGGGTTGACCCCGCAGGAGGCGCTGTCGGGTGCCCCCGACGTCGCCGAGCAGCGGTTCCGCGTCCCCCGGATCCTGGACGAGGACGTGGCGTCGTGAGCGGGTGTGACAGGCGAACCATCGAGCCCAGTGCGCCGGGTGTCCGGGGCGCCGGTGAGCGGAGCGAGGCGACGGCATGACCGACCTGACCAGAATGACCGCGACCGAGCTGGCCGGGCTGGTGGCCGCCGGGGAGACCTCCGCCGTCGAGGTGACCCGGGCGCACCTCGACCGGATCGCCGCCGTCGACGACCGGGTGCACGCGTTCCTGCACGTCGACAGCGAGGGGGCGCTGACCGCCGCCCGCGCCGTCGACGAGCGCCGGGCCGCCGGTGAGCAGCTCGGGCCGCTGGCCGGGGTGCCGGTGGCGGTGAAGGACGTGCTCACCACGAAGGGCGTGCCGACCACCGTCGGCTCGAAGATCCTCGAAGGCTGGCGTCCGCCGTACGACGCGACGATCGTGCAGCGGCTGCGGGCGGCCGGCACGGTGATGCTCGGCAAGACCAACATGGACGAGTTCGCGATGGGCTCCTCCACCGAATACTCCGCCTACGGTCCGACCCACAACCCGTGGGACCTGGCCCGGATCCCCGGCGGCTCCGGCGGGGGCAGCGCCGCCGCGCTGGCCGCGTACGAGGCGCCGCTGGCCATCGGCTCCGACACCGGTGGCTCGATCCGGCAGCCCGGCGCGGTCACCGGCACCGTCGGCGCGAAGCCCACCTACGGCGGCACCTCCCGGTACGGCCTGGTCGCGTTCTCCTCCTCGCTGGACACCCCCGGCCCGTGCGCCCGGACCGTGCTCGACGCGGCGCTGCTGCACCAGGTCATCGGCGGGCACGACCCGCGTGACTCCACCTCCATCCCGCAGCCGGTGCCGGACGTGGTGGCCGCCGCGAAGCTCGGTGCGAGCGGCGACCTGACCGGGGTGAAGCTCGGCATCGTCAAGGAGTTCACCGGCGAGGGCGCGGAGCCGGGCGTGATGGCCGCGTTCCGCGAGTCGGTCGACACCCTGGCCAAGCTGGGCGCGGAGATCGTCGAGGTGTCCTGCCCGCACTTCCGGTACGCGCTGCCGGCGTACTACCTGATCGCGCCGAGCGAGTGCTCCTCCAACCTGGCCCGGTTCGACGGGGTCCGGTTCGGCCTGCGGGTCGGCGACGACGGGAACCGGTCGCTGGAGGAGGTCATGTCGCTGACCCGGGAGGCCGGGTTCGGCGCCGAGGTCAAGCGGCGGATCATGGTCGGCACCTACGCGCTCTCCTCGGGCTACTACGACGCCTACTACGGGCAGGCGCAGAAGGTCCGCACCCTGATCACCCGGGACTTCACCGCGGCGTTCGAGCAGGTCGACGCGCTGATCTCGCCCACCACGCCGTTCGTGGCGTTCCCGATCGGGGCGCGCACCGCCGACCCGTACCAGATGTACCTGGCGGACCTGTTCACCATCCCGACGAACCTGTACGGCGGGCCGGGCATCTCGGTGCCGTGCGGCCTGTCCGAGGGGCTGCCCGTCGGTATGCAGGTGATGGCCCCGACGATGGCCGACGACCGGATGTACCGGGTCGCCGCCGCGCTGGAGTCCGTGGTCGGCACGTTCACCCCACCGGCACTGTGAGGCTGGAGTTCAGATGACGACGACACTGCCCGCGTACGACGAGGTCGTTGCGCGCTACGAGCCGGTGATCGGCCTGGAGACCCACGTCGAGCTGGGCACGAACACCAAGATGTTCTGCGGTTGCCCGACGGACTTCGGCGGCGAGCCGAACACCCGGGTCTGCCCGGTGTGTCTGGGCCTGCCCGGGTCACTGCCGGTGGCCAACAAGGCGGCGATCGAGGCGACCATCCGGATCGGCCTGGCGCTGAACTGCTCCATCGCCGCATGGTGCCGGTTCGCCCGGAAGAACTACTTCTACCCGGACATGCCGAAGGACTTCCAGATCAGCCAGTACGACGAGCCGCTGTGCTCCGACGGCTACCTGGACGTCGAGGTCGACGGCGAGCTGGTGCGGATCGGCATCGAGCGGGTGCACCTGGAGGAGGACACCGGCAAGACGCTGCACGTCGGCGGGGCCACCGGCCGGATCCACGGCGCTACCGAGTCGCTCGTCGACTACAACCGGGCCGGCATCCCGCTGGTCGAGATCGTCACCAAGCCGGTCCCCGGCACCGGTGCGCTCGCCCCCGAGGTGGCCAAGGCGTACGTGACCGAGCTGCGGGACGTGCTGCGCTCGCTGGGCGTCTCCGACGTCCGGATGGAGGAGGGGTCGCTGCGCTGCGACGTCAACACCTCCCTCAACCTGCCGGGCGAGGAGTGGGGCACCCGCACCGAGACCAAGAACGTCAACTCGCTGCGCTCGGTGGAGCGGGCGGTCCGCTCGGAGATCCTGCGCCAGGCGTCGGTGCTCGACGCGGGCGGCCGGATCACCCAGGAGACCCGGCACTTCCACGAGGACACCGGGGACACCACGCCGGGCCGGTCCAAGGAGACCGCCACCGACTACCGGTACTTCCCGGAGCCGGACCTGGTGCCGCTCGCCCCGGACACAGCCTGGGTGGCCGAGCTGAAGGCGGCCCTGCCGGAGCTGCCCCGGCTGCACCGCCGCCGGCTCCAGGAGCAGTGGGGCCTGTCCGACCTCGACATGCAGTCGGTGCTCAACGCCGGTGCGGTCGAGCTGATCGAGGCGACGGTGGCCGCCGGCACCACCCCGGCGGCGGCCCGCAAGTGGTGGCTGGGCGAGCTGTCCCGCCGGGCCAACGAGACCGGCGTGGAGCTGGCCGACATCGGGGCGACCCCGGCGCAGGTCGCCGAGCTGCAGGGCCTGGTGGACGCCGGCAAGCTCAACGACAAGCTGGCCCGGACGGTGCTGGAGGGCGTGGTCGACGGCGAGGGTTCGCCGACCGAGATCATGACCAGGCGGGGCCTGGAGGTGGTCTCCGACACCGGGGCGCTCACCGCCGCCGTGGACGAGGCGATCGCCGCCAACCCGGCCATCGCCGACAAGATCCGCAGCGGCAAGGTGGCGGCGGTCGGCGCGCTGGTCGGCGCGGTGATGAAGGCGACCCGGGGTCAGGCCGACGCCAAGACCCTGCGGGACCTCATCCTGGAGCGCCTCGGCGTCCAAGGCTGACCCACACGGGCCGGAGCCGGGGGTTCCCGCCCGCGACCGGCGAGGGCCGCCGCCGTGACCCGGCGGTGGCCCTCACCCTTTCCCGGGGGTACGCGCGCGACCCGCGCCACCCCTCCCACCGAGGGCGTCAACGGCGACGCCCGGATGGAGTTCCCGTGAACGAGCACGACCTCGATGTCCTCGACGAGATCCAGCGACGGGTGCTGTGGCTCGCCACCCGGATCGTGGACGCGGCCAACCACGACCGGGACACCGGCGACGGGGTGAAGGTCGGTGGCCACCAGGCCTCCAGCGCCTCCCTGGTCACCGCGATGACCGCGCTCTGGTTCCACCACCTGGACGCCGAGGACCGGGTGGCGGTCAAGCCGCACGCCTCCCCGGTGTTCCACGCGATCCAGTACCTGCTGGGCAACCTGGACCGGTCGTACCTGACGCGGTTGCGGGCGCGGGGCGGGTTGCAGTCGTACCCGTCGCGGACGAAGGATCCGGACGCGGTGGACTTCTCCACCGGTTCGGTCGGGCTGGGCGCGGCGGCCCCGCTGTTCGCCGCGGTGACCCGACGCTACGTGGACGCCCACTTCGGCGCCCGCCCGCACTCCCGGTTCGTCGCGTTGATCGGCGACGCCGAGCTGGACGAGGGCAACATCTGGGAGGCGGTCGCCGATCCGGCCACCACCGGCCTGGGCAACGTGATGTGGCTGGTCGACTTCAACCGGCAGTCGCTGGACCGGGTGGTCCCCGGCATCCGGATCGACCAGTGGCGGGGGCAGTTCGAGGCCGCCGGCTGGCACGTGGTGGAGGTCAAGTACGGCCGCCGGCTCGCGCAGGCGTACGCCCGGCCGGGCGGGACGGCACTGCGCGACTGGATCGACCGGATGCCCAACGAGCAGTACCAGTCGCTGTTCGGGCTGGCCGGGCCGGCGCTGCGGGAGCGGTTCCTGGACGGTGCGCCGGCCGGGATCGCCGCGTTCATCGCCGACCTGACCGACGAGGAGTTGGCCCCGCTCGTCACCGACCTGGGCGGGCACGACCTGGAGGCGATGCTCGACGCGTACGCCCAGTGCGACGCGGTGACCGACCGGCCCAGCGTCGTCTTCGCGTACACCGTGAAGGGGTGGGGGTTGCCGATCGCCGGCAATCCGCGCAACCATTCGGCGCTGCTGTCCCCCGCGCAGATCGACGTGCTGCGGGCGGCGCACGGCCTGACCACCGCGACCGAGTGGGACCGGCTGGACCCGGCGAGCCCGGCCGGCATTCGGGCCGGCGCCCGCCGTGAGGCGCTGGCCCGCGCGCCGCGCCGACGCTCGCTGGGGGTCACCGTCCCGGAGGCCACCGGGGTACGCACGCAGCGGCCTATCTCCACCCAGGAGGCCTTCGGCCGGGTCCTGGTGGAGCTGGCCCGAAACCCGCAGGTGGCGCCCTACCTGGTCAGCACCGCGCCGGACGTGGCCACCTCCACCAACCTCGCGGGGTTCCTCAACCGGACCGGGGTCTTCGCCCCGACCGAACGGCGGTCCTGGTCGGAGGACCGGATGCTGCGCTGGACGGAGAGCCCCACCGGGCAGCACATCGAGCTGGGCATCTCCGAGATGAACCTGTTCCTGCTGCTGGGGCAGCTCGGCCTGGCGTGGGACCTGTCCGGGCAGCCGCTGCTGCCGGTAGGCACGGTGTACGACCCGTTCGTGCTGCGCGGCCTGGATGCGTTCCTCTACGGCACCTACTCGGGCTCCCGGTTCGTGGTGGCCGGCACCCCGTCGGGGATCACCCTGGCCCCGGAGGGCGGTGCCCACCAGTCCACCGTCACCGCCTCCGTCGGCCTGGAACTGCCCGGCGTCACCCTTTGCGAACCGGCGTACGCGACCAGCCTGGACTGGCTGCTCTGCGACGCGTTCGGTCAGATCGCGCAGGGTACGGCTCCGGCCGCGACCGCCGCGCCGGCCGAGGACGGGGCGTACTACTTCCGGTTGAGCACCCGCCCGCTGGACCAGACGCCGTTCGAGGCGGCCCGGACCCGGCTCGGCGACGCGGTACTGCGCCGGCAGGTGGTCGCCGGGGCGTACCGGCTGGTGGACGCGCACCAGGCGTATCCGCACCTGGCCGACGCGCCGGTGGTCACCCTGGCCGCCTCGGGGGCGGTGCTGCCGGAGACGCTGGCCGCCGCCGCCGAGCTGGCCGAGGAGGGCATCGCCGCGCACGTGGTCGACGTGACCAGCCTGGACCGGCTGTACCGGGCCTGGCAGCGCACCCTGCGCCAGGGCGTCCGCACGGCGACCGTGCCGAGCGCCCCGGGGGCGTTGCGGGCGGCCTTCGGCGACCGTGCCCCGCTGGTGACCGTGCACGACGCCGCCTCGCACGCGATGGCCTGGCTCGGCTCGGCGCTGGGTGTGCCGGCGGTGCCCCTCGGGGTGGACGAGTTCGGCCAGTCCGGCAGCGTCCGCGAACTGTACGAGCTGCACGATCTCCTCCCCGGCAGCATCGTCAACGCCGCGCTGGCCGCCCTGTCCCTACGCTGACCCCTGCCCCACCTTTCCCGTGCCTCCACCCTTCCCGTGGCTTCGCGTCTCCCGTGCCCCCACCCCTTCCGTGCCTCGCGTCTGCCGTGTCCTCGCGTTTGCCGTGCCCCACCCCTTCCGTGCCCCACCCCTTCCGTGCCCTCGCGTCTGCCCGCTCCGCTCCGCTCGGCCCGGTGCCAGCCACCGCCCCCGCCGCCGGCCCCATCGGATCCCCCTCCCCCGCCTGAACCACCTTGGTCACCTGCGCGGCTTCGGCGCGGACCTGTCCGGTGCTGGCTGGGACGGGCGCCCGCCGCCCCTCAGCGAAGCACCTTGCCGATCCCACTACTGTCCGTTACTTTCCTGGCTGATGCCGCCTCAGGTCACTCTCAGTGTTCGCTTCGGTAGCCCTCACAGTGCGCTCGCTATCCTTTGCTCTGCTGCTATGGAGGCGACAAGCCCCTAAGCAGGGGATGTGAATTGAATGCAGGCGGCGTGATTGGCAACATGATTACTGAAGGTCACTGTCGCTGTGGGGGCGGCAGAGCAAAGTCTCGGGGTGTGGATAGGTGGGGCGGCCTGGAAGTAACCTTCCGTGACATTGATGGAGGGTGGCGGTGGCATGGGGCATTCGTGTACCGGAGGCTCGGCGGTCGGCCTGCAGCCGTCACCGCCGGTTGTGCGCCGGCAGCATCGGTGGCGGGTGGGCGGCGCGGCGGCGGCCCAGCCCTTCTTCCTGCCCTGACATCGGTTGTGCGCTGGTCGCGTGGCTGACGTTGGCTGTGCGCCGTCGCCCGTCCGCCTGCCTGCCTGCCCGTCCGCCGACGTCCGTCGGACGCCTGCCGCCGTCCGGCCTGCCGGCATGGCGGCGGTTGTGGGCCGGCTGCCTACCGGGGGAGGGGGTCAGCTGGTCGGGCTGGGGGTCGGCGAGGTGGGAGTCGGAGCGGTACCGGAGGGGGCCGGGGACTCCGATGCGCCTCGGGTCGGGGTCGGGGTCACCGGGACGTCGGCGCCCTTCGCCGGTTCCTGGATGACGTGGCGTTCCAGGTTCACCTGGGCCTGGCCGGTACCCCCGACGGTGATGTCGTCGTACGCCTGGAGCAGTTTCTGCTGGTCGAAGTAGAGCACCGACATCGACAGCGGGGTGGGTTTCTCGCCCTCCAGGCCACGCAGTCCGGCACCGCCGGTGGAGCCCTCCACCATGAGCTGGGTGGTCTGCTGGCCGGCCACCTGCGGCAGCTTCGACATCTGGCGGGCGTGGGTGTGCCCGGCCAGCACCAGCGGGCAGGTGCCGGAGAGCGGTCCGGCCGAGGCCGGGTCGTGCACCAGCGCGATGTTCACCGGTCGGGGCGAGCTGCGGACCGTGGCGGCGAGCGTCTCACCGGCCCCGATGACCTGGTCGGCGACCTGGGCGGTGAGCCCGCTGCCGGCGGGTGAGGTCTCCTTGTCCGGGGTGAACCGGGGGTCGCCGATGCCGGCGATGGTCAGCCCGGCGACGGTGGTGGTCGAGTTGTTGAGCACGACCGCGTTCGGCTGGCGGGCCACCGCCGCCGCCGTCCGGGGCGAGTCGTGGTTGCCCCGGATGTAGACGTACGGCTTCTTGAGCAGGCCGATCGAGCCGACGTAGGACGCCTCGGGTTCGCTGCCCCAGTCGGTCAGGTCGCCGGTGTCGATCACCACGTCGATGCCGAACTGCTCGACCACGGTACGGATCAACTGCCAGCCGGTCGGGTTGAGGTGCATGTCGGACACGTGCAGCACCCGGGTGGTGCCCGGCGCCGGTTCGTACACCGGCAGCGCCGACACCGTGGTGTAGAGCTGGCTGACGTTGCCCACCAGCCGTTGCAGCTGCTCGGCGTAGCGGCTGTAGTCGTTGGCGATCCGGCGCGCGTCACCGACGATCGCCGGGGCGTTGACCAGCAGTCCCTCGTACCTGGGCTCCTCGATGGCCTGCGGGCGCAGGGTGCCCGCCGCGAGGCCGAGGCTGCCGGCGGTGACCATCAGGGCGAGCCCGCCGGCCCACGCGGTACGCCGGGTGTCCCGGAAGACCAACGCGGCCAGCAGCAGGGTGGCCAGCACCGCCCCGCCGAGGGTGCGCAGCCCGAGCCGGAGCACCCCGTTGCGGACGTCCGTCACCGCCGACTGGCTGGCCCGGCTGATGCTCGCCGGGTCGTCGATCAACGCCTCGGTCTTGCGCTGGTCCAGCGCGCCCAGGCCGACCGTCAGGTGGGTCGGCCCCCGGTGACTGTCGAGCTGGAGCGCGCCCAGCGGGGGGATGTCGACGGTGGTGCCGCCACGCACAGCCGGGGCCAGGGTCAGGTCGGCGCGGAACGGGCCGATGTCGGTGCTGACCCGGCCGGCGGCGAACACCCCGATGACCGTTCCGGTCAGGGCGACCAACAGCACCGCCAGTACCACGCCGACCCGCCGGGCCTGCCCCGACCGACCGGCCGGCCACCAGGTGCGCCCGCGCCGCTCACGCCGGGTGGGGGTGTCTGCGCCCCCGGTCCCGCGCTGCTCGTTCTCCTGACCGTCCATGCTGAGATTGTGACCTGCCCAGTGAAGGATCTTGGCAAACCCGGCCGACGGACGGCCGATCCGCCCGGTACCTGCCCGGCTGTCCGGCCTGCCGGTGTGTCGTCAGCTCCGGCCCGCACCGCCGTCGGCTTGTCCGTCAGCTCCGACCGGCACCGCCGTCGGCGAAGACCAGCCGCAGCAGCCGGTCGTCCTCCGGCACCGGCTCGCCCCGCCCGTCGTGGTTGGAGGTGGAGACCCAGAGGGAACCGTCCGGGGCGGCGACGACCGCCCGCAACCGGCCGTACTTCCCGGTCAGCAGTTCCCGGGGTGCACCGAGCACGGTGCCGCCGTCGGTCAGCTCCACCAGCCAGAGCCGCTCCCCGCGCAGGCAGGCGGTGGCCAGCAGCCGACCCGTCGCCGCCAGCCCCGAGCAGGACGCCTCCCCGGTGCCCCACTGGGTGATCGGGTCGACGAACCGGCCGTCCCCGGCCTGCCCCTCCACCGTCGGCCAGCCGTAGTTGGCGCCCCGGTCGATCCGGTTGATCTCGTCCCAGGTGTTCTGTCCGAACTCGGTGGCGTACATCCGCTTACCGGCGTCCCAGGCCAGGCCCTGTACGTTGCGGTGCCCCACCGACCAGACCGGTGAGCCCGGGAACGGGTTGCCGGCCGCCGGCTTGCCGTCCGGGGTGATCCGCAGGATCTTGCCGGCCAGGTTGGCCCGGTCCTGGGCGGCGGCCCGGTCACCGGCGTCGCCGGTGCTGACGTAGAGCTGCCCGTCCGGGCCGAAGGCGAGCCCACCGCCGTTGTGGTTGCCGGCCTTGGGGATGCCGGTGAGGATCGGCGTGGGGGTGCCGCCCAGCGTCAACCGGGCCACCCGGTTGTCCTGCGCGGTGGTGTAGTAGACGAAGACCGACCGGTCCTGCGCGTACGCCGGGGAGACGGCGATGCCGAGCAGCCCGGCCTCGCCGGACGCGGCCACCTCCGGGACGGTCTGCACCGGGGTCACCGCCAACCCCTGCGGCCCCGACGCCGGCCCGACCTGGAGGATCCGGCCGGAGTCCCGTTCGGTGACCAGGGCGGCCCCGTCCGGCAGGAAGGCGATCCCCCACGGCACCCGTAGCCCCTTGGCCAGCACCGTGGCCACCACCTGCTGCTCGGGGGCGGTCGCCGACACCGACGGGGTCGGCAGGTTGGGGGGCTCACCGGCCGGGTCGGGCTCCGGCGGGCCGAGACTGCACCCGGTGAGCAGCAGTGCGACGCCGGAGGTCGCCAGGGCCGCGCGGACCCGGGCGGTGCGGGGGTACGGGAGACGGGCGGTCACCCGGCCCAGCCTAGCCCGCGGATCCGCCCCCGCCCGGCCCCCGCCGACGGCTGCCCCGCCCGGCCCCCGTTGGGGGCTGCCCCGCCCGGCCACCGTCCGCGGCCGGTGGTCGGCCGGGCGCTCACCTGGCCCGGACGGCCAGCAGCGCCACGTCGTCCTCGCGTCGCTGTCCGGTGCCGAGCAGCAGGTCGCACAGCTCGGCGGTCGGCCGGGCACCGGCGGCGGCGACCCGTTCGCACAACTGACCCATGCCCTCGTCGATCGGCTGGTCCCGCCGCTCCACCAGCCCGTCGGTGTAGAGCAGCAGGGTGTCCCCGGGGCCGAGCAGCACCTCCGCCCCGGTCCGCGGCACCGGACGGGTCAACCCCAGCAGCGGCTCCCGCCGGCCGTCGAGCAGTCGTACGTCGCCACCGGCGGTGACCAGCAGCGGCGCGGGATGGCCGGCGTTGCACCAGGTGACCGCCACCCCGTCCGGGGTGGGCCGCAGCCGGGCCAGCACCGCCGTGGCGGCGGTCGGGATGCGCAGCCCGGAGATGGTGGCGTCCAGCCGCCGCATCAGCTCGTCCACCGGGTCACCGCGCCCGTAGGCGTTGCCCCGTACCAGGTTGCGGAGCTGCCCCATCGTCGCGGCGGCCTCGATGTCGTGGCCGGCGACGTCCCCGATCGCCGCAATCAGGTCACCGTCGGGCTGGACGAAGGCGTCGTACCAGTCGCCGCCCACCTCCACCCGGTCGGCGGCCGGCTGGTAGCGGGCCACCAGCTCCACCCACGGGATCTGCGGCAGCTGCGGGAGCATGCTGTGTTGCAGCACCTCGGCGACGTGCCGCTGTTCGCCGTAGATCCAGCCGTTGCCGACGGCCTGCCCGGCCCGGCGACCGATCTCCAGCGCGGTACCCAGGTCGTCGTCGTCGAAGGCCCGCCGGTCCGGTCCGTTGACCAGGGTCACCACGCCCATCACCGCGCCCCGGCCGGGGGTCGGCACCGGCACGGTCAGGTGCGAGGCGAAGCCCAGCCGTTCGGCGAGGGCGACCAGCTCCGGGGCGTCGCTGGCCTGTCGGACGTCGGCCAGGTCGGCGACCCCGCGTAGCACCGGCTGGCCGGTCCGCAGCACCGTGCGGGTGATCGAGGCGGGACCGAGCCGGTCGAGCGCCACCTCGCCGAACCGGGTCACCTCGGCGGCACGGGCCGGGTCGCGGTGCACGGCGGTGACCCACCGGGGGGTGCCGCCCTGGTCGACCAGGGTCACCATGGCCCAGTCGGCCAGCAGCGGCACCACCGCGTCGGCCAGCCGCGCCACGGCCGTCTCCACGTCGAGCGTGCCGGCCAGGGCCTCGCTCAGCGAGGCGAGCAGGCCGAGCCGCTCGTGCGCCTGTTCGGCCAGCCGGCGGGCCGACTCGGCAGCGTCCAGGGCGATCCGCAGCCGCAGCTCCGAGGAGCAGGCCGCGGCCAGGTCGGCCAGGGTGTGCAGCTGGGCCTTCGTCCAGGCGCGGGGTTTGCTGTCGATCGCGCACAACGAGCCGAGCACCCGGCCGTCCAGGTCGGTCAGCGGCATCCCGGCGTACGCGACGACGCCCAGCTCCGGCACGGCGAGGTTGTCCCGGACCCGGGGGTAGAGCCGGGCGTCCGGCAGCACCAGCGGGATCTCGGTGTCGATCACGTGCTGGCAGAACGAGTGGCTCAGCGGGGTCTGCCGGAGTTCGGCCCACGGGTCGGGCAAGCCGACCGCGCCGGGGAAGAACTGCCTGGTCTCGCTGACCAGGGAGACCAGCGCCACCGGCACGTCGAGCAGGTCGCTGACCAGCCGGGCGAACCGGTCGAACGCCTCGTCCGGCGCGGCGTCCAGACCGGTGTCGGTCAGCGACCGCAGCCGGCCCGGTTCGGCCAGCGCGGGGATGTCGACGGCCGGCCGTTCGGTGCGTTCGGTCATCGACCACCTGTCTGCCGTGATGGGAGGACGCCGCTCGGCGCTCCGACCCTCGGTTATACCCCTCCCGCCCGACCGTCGCCTGCGCACGTGGGCGACATCGCCCGGTGCGGCGTCGGTCGGCCGGCCCGTCGGAACCGCCCGCCGCCGGGGGGCTATCGTCGGCACGCGTGAAGGTGTGGATTCCCCATCCCGCCGGTGTCGAGCTGCTCGGGCCGGTGCCGTGCGGTGTCACCGTACAGCCGTGGACCGATCCGGCGGACCCGCCCGGCGACCCGGCGGACGTCCGGTTCTGGGTGCCGCCGTTCCTGGCCGGCGCGGAGACCCTGACGATGCTGGACCGGCTGCCCGACCTGGCGGTGGTCCAGCTCCTCTCAGCCGGGGCGGACGCCTGGGCCGGGCGGGTGCCCGCCGGGGTGGCCCTGTGCGACGCCCGGGGGGTGCACGACGCCGGCACCGCCGAGTGGGTGGTCGCCGCGATCCTCGCCCAGCTGCGCGGCTTCCCGGCGCTGGCCCGCGCCCAGGCCCGGCGGGAGTGGGCGTACGACCGGGTCGCGCCGACCGACGAACTGACCGGTAAACGGGTGCTCATCGTGGGGGCCGGCTCGATCGGCGCGGCGGTACGGAGCCGGCTGGCCCCGTTCGACGTCACCTTCACCCTGGTGGCCCGCACCGCCCGGCCGGACCAGGGGGTGCACGCGGTGGCCGAGTTGCCGCGGTTGCTGCCGGGAGCCGACGTGGTGGTGCTGCTGGTGCCGCTCACCGACGCCACCCGGGGGCTGGTGGACGCCGACTTCCTGGCCGCCATGCCGGACGGGGCACTGCTGGTCAACGCCGCACGGGGTCCGGTGGCGGACACCGCGGCCCTGGTCGCCGAGCTGACCTCCGGTCGGCTGCGGGCGGCGCTGGACGTGACCGACCCGGAGCCGCTGCCGGCCGACCATCCGCTCTGGGAGCTGCCCAACGTGCTGCTCACCCCGCACGTCGCCGGCTCGGTCAAGGGGCTGCTGCCCCGGGCGTACCGGCTGGTGGGGGAGCAGGTACGCCGGTTCGCCGCGGGTTCGCCGCTGGTCAACCGGGTGGAGGACGGCTACTGAGACCGCTCAGCGGGGGTCGGGCAGGGCCTGCCCGGTGATCGAGACCAGGCGGGGCAGGTCCACGCCCCGGACGGCGGGCAGGAGGAGCTGCTGCCCGTCGGCGAGCCGGACGACGGCCCGGCCGCGCGGGTCGGCGGTCAACTCGACGACCTGCTCCCAGGGCACCCGTCGACTTCCGACCAGTGCCCGCAACCGCAGCTCGCGCCGGTCGGCGTCGGTGCCCGAGCGCCAGGCCCAGGCCGCGACGACCAGCGGGACGAGCAGCACCGGCAGCAGGTAGGCCCGGGCGGCGGCCAGGGGCAGCGCGCCGATGGTGGCGATCACGGCCGCGACCAGGACGGCCTGGTGGTGCCGGAAACGGAGGGTGTCGGCGCGGCTCACCCCCCGATGATTCCACCCCGGTCCCCGGCGGCCCCGGCCGGGCCGTCGGCGCCGTTCCCGGCGCCGAGAGGGCCGGGCGGGTGGGTGACGCGGGTCACGGTCGGGGCGCGTAACCGGTGCGATGGCCGTTCGTTGGACCGGTAACCCCCCTTGCACCGGCCCGTGTCCCCCTCACGAAGGTGACCGCCGTGACCGACGCCTCCCTCCTCCGTCGTCCACTCTCCGTACCGGTCGTGTCCTCGGTGCTGGCCGCGCTGCTGGTCAGCGTGGGCCTGACCGGTCTCCTCCCACCGCCGGCGGCCGTCGCGCTGGCCGGCGTCGGCGGTTGCGCCCCGGTCGTCGGCCGGCTGCTCCGGCTGGCCGCCGTCGACGGCCGGGACCGGCGCAGCCGGCTCTGCCGCCGCGCCGCCGCCCTGCTCGTCGCCGCGGTGACGGTGGCCGCGCTGACCGTCGCGGTGCCACCACTGGTGCCGGCGGGCTGGCGGGTCGGGGTCGCGGTGGCCGGGCTCGGCGCGGCCACCGCGACGTTCGCCGCCGGCCTTCTCCTGCTGCCC
This sequence comes from Micromonospora rifamycinica, assembly GCF_900090265.1. Lineage (NCBI taxonomy): Bacteria > Bacillati > Actinomycetota > Actinomycetes > Micromonosporales > Micromonosporaceae > Micromonospora > Micromonospora rifamycinica. The sequence goes on along the minus strand of NZ_LT607752.1, from coordinate 2,921,109 downwards.
GGCCACTCCCGGTCGACGCCCCGCGCCCGGTTGCGGCGTGGGGTGGACGTGCTCGGCCTGGGCACCGCGCTGCTCTTCGCCGGCTGGGTGCTGGTGCCGTCCGGCCCGGTGCCGCCGGTGGTCCGGGTGGTGACCGTCCTCGGCGCGACCGGGCTGGCCGGGTTGCTGGTGAGCGCGTTGGCCGACCGGCGTCGTCGTCCCGGGGCGGCCCGCTGCCGGGTCGGGGCGGCGACCGTCCTGCTGGGGCTGGCCGGTCTGGTGGCGCTGGAGGCCTACCGGGCTCCGGCGGTGACGCTGCTGACCCTCGTGCCGGTGCTGGTCGGCGGGGCGCTGCTGACCGCCGCCGGGATGACCCGGGTCGCGGCGGGGGATCCGCCCGGCCCGGCCGGTCCGCCGCCGGCCTGGCCCCGGGTGACCGCCCCGGCGGCGGTGGCCAGCGTGGCGGCGGCCGGTCACCTGGCGGTCGTCGGGGGCTTCAGCGCGACCGCCGTCCTGCTGGGGCTGGCGGTGATCCCGCCGCTGGTGGGCCGGGAGCTGATCTCCGCGGCCGACGACCGGCGGTGGGCGGGTCGGCTGGCCGCCCGGGAGGCGTACTTCCGGACGTTGGTCTCGGGTGGCCGCGACCTGATCCTGGTGCTCGACGACCGGTTGCGGGTGCACTGGCTGTCGGCGGCCGGTGAGCGCTGGTTCGGGCTGCGCCGGAGCGAGGTGTGCGGGCTCGCGCTGGCCGACCTGCTGCACCCGGACGACGCTCCCGGTGTGCTGACCCGGCTGGCCGCGCCGCCGCAGGACGACGGCCCGCCGTTGCTGGTGGCCAGGATGCGCGCCGGTGACGGTGCCTGGCGGGAGATCGAGTCGACGGTCAGCGACCAGCGCGACGTGCCGGAGGTGGCCGCGGTGGTGCTGCACGTCCGGGACGTCGGGGACCGCCGTCGGCTGGAGCGGGAACTGCGTCGGGTGGCCGCCGCCGACCCGCTCACCGGCCTGGCCAACCGGCAGGAGCTGCTCCGGGTGCTCGGCGAGCGGGCCGGCCCGCCCGGCGCGCTGCTCGTGGTCGACGTGCACGGTTGCCCGCCGGCGCAGGACGCCGCCGGGCCGGGGGTGGACGGTGACGCCCTGACGGTCACCACCGCCCGTCGGCTGCGTGACGTGGTCGGCCCGCGGGATCTGGTCTCCCGGTTGTCCGGCACGGAGTTCGCGGTGGTCACCGACGCCGCCTCGGTGCCGGCGTACGCGCTGGGTGAGCGGCTGCTGGCCGCGTTGACCGAGCCGTGGCCGGTGCCGACGGGGATGGCCCGGCTCCGGGTCGCGGTGGGCCTGGCCGAGCTGACCGGAGGCGACCCGCAGGACGTGCTGCGTCAGGCCGACCTGGCCCGCCGCCGGGCCGTCCAGCTCGGCCGGAACCGGGTCGAGTGGTACGACGCCTGCCTGGAGGAGCAGCTGGTCCGCCGGATGGACCTGGAACGGGAGCTGCCCGGCGCGGCGGCCCGGGGTGAGCTGGACCTGGTCTACCAGCCGGTGTTGGCGCTGGTCGACCGGCGGCCGGCCGGCATCGAGGCGTTGCTGCGGTGGCGCAGCCCGGTGCTGGGCACCGTGTTGCCGGCCGAGTTGCTGCCGGTCGCCGAGGATCTGGGCCTGCTGGGTGAGCTGGGCCGGTGGGTGTTGGACCGGGCCTGCCGGCAGCTCGCCGACTGGTCGTACGGCGGCCGGGAACTCTGGCTGGCGGTCAACCTGACCCTGGCCGAGCTGCTGGCGCCGGATCTGGTGCCCCGGGTGGCGACGGTGCTGGCCGGGCACGGTGTCCCGGCGGAACGGCTGGTGCTGGAGATCGCCGAACCGGGGCTGGGCGCGGACCTGTCGATGGTGGTGGCCCGGCTGGCCGGGCTGCGGGCGATGGGGGTACGCACCGCGCTGGACAGCTTCCGGGCCGAGCACGCCTCGCTGACCCGGCTGCGTCGGCTGCCGATCGACCTGTTGAAGGTGCAGCCGCAGCCGGTCGGGCCGGACGAGGGGACGCGTCCGCTGATCGACGTGGTGGTGGGCCTGGGGGAGCGGTTGGGGGTGACGGTGGTGATGGCGGAGCTGGAGTCCGAGCCGGACGTCGACCGGGCGACGCGGGCGGGCTGCCGGTACGGCCAGGGTTTCGCGCTGGCGCGTCCGGCGACCGCCGAACGGGTCGAGGCGTACTTCGCGGAGTTCCCGTCGGCGTTCCGTTGAGCGGGCCGCCGAACTCCGTTGAGCGGGCCGCCGCCGGCCGGTCCACTGAACCGGTTCATCTCGGTCGGGGCGGTGCGGTGCTGCCGCGCGGGGTCAGGTGTGGCGTCTCGTCCTGGAGGCCGCCGACCGGCTCACCGGCGATGACGGCGAGCAGTTGGCGGGCCGCGTTCGCGCCGTAGGCGGGGATGTCCCGGCTGAGCGCGGTCAGTGGTGGGTGCACCAGCTGGCACAGTGGGGAGTCGTCCCAGGCCACGATGGACAGGTCGGTGGGGACGCCGAGCCCCATCTCCTGGGCCACGGAGAGCCCGGCGATGGCCATCACGTCGTTGTCGTAGATCAGGGCGGTGGGGCGCTGGGCCGAGCTGAGCAGCCGCCGGGTGGCGCGGGCACCCTCCTCCCCGGTGTAGTCGGACCACACGGTCGCCGCCTCGGTGAGCCCGAGCCGGCCGCAGACCTCGGCGAAGGCGTCGGTGCGGATCTCCGTATGCCGCAGCGCGGGCAGGCCGCCGACCCGGGCGATCTTGCGGTGGCCGAGCGCGACCAGGTATTCCACCGTCTCGGCCAGCGCCGCCGCGTCATCGGACCAGACGCTGGCCAACGTGCCGGTGTGCCCCGGTCCGCCGATCACCACGGCGGGTAGCTGGAGCTCCTCCAGGGCGGGTACCCGGATGTCGTCGGTGCGCAGGTCGCAGACGAGGACGCCGTCGACCCGCCGCTCGGCCCACCAGCGCCGGTAGACCGCGATCTCCGCATCCTGGTCGGCGACCACCTGGAGGGTCAGCGCGTAGGACCGGGCGGAGAGTTCGGCCTCGACGCCGCTGATCAGCTCCATGAAGAACGGTTCGATGCCGAGGATCCGGGCCGGACGGCACAGGGCCAGGCCGACGGCGTCGGCGGTGGCGCCGGAGAGCGCGCGGGCGGCGCTGCTCGGGCTGAAGCCGATCTCGGCGGCGATGGCCAGGATGCGCTGCCGGGTGGCCTCCGAGACGCCCGGCTGCCCGTTGAGCGCGTACGACACCGCGCCCTTGGACACTCCGGCGCGTCGGGCGACGTCGGCGATGGTCGGCCGCTTCACCGGCGGGTTCCTCCATTTCTCGCGGCCTGGGCAGGCGGTACGCGGGGCCGGGATCGGCCGGCGGTGCCCACGCTACCGGTGCCGGGCGTGACCGGTGCCGCCGGCCGTGGTGGAATCCAGCCGGTAGCGGTGGTCGATCCGCTTGCCCGGTTAAGCAGGCCGGCCGGGCGCTGCCTCCGCGGTGGTGCGGTGGCGGGTCGGGCTGCCCGGCGACGCTGCTCAGGCAGCCCTCCGTGTCTCTTTCCGGGGTCCGGTGACCGCCGGTGGGGAACACCGTTGACAGGGTTGGGGGTGGCCCGTACGGTGTCTTGACTTATCCGGTTCAGTTGACATCCCTCGATGTGCTGGGGCTGTCCCGAGCAGCGAAGGCGCGGTGGGGTCGTGACTCGGCAGGCGTTGCACGAGGGTTGGCGGCTACGGGCGGTGGCCGGGCCGCAGGTGCCCGACGCGGTGGCCGGTCGGGCGGTGCCGGCGACCGTGCCCGGCTGCGTGCACACCGATCTGCTCGCCGCCGGCCTGATCGACGATCCCTTCCTCGACGCCAACGAGACGGCGCTGGCCTGGATCGGCCGCACCGACTGGGAGTACGCCACCACCTTCGGGTACGCACCCGGCGACGACGACCGGATCGACCTGGTCTGCGCCGGGTTGGACACGGTCGCCACGGTCACCCTCAACGGCGTCGAGGTCGGCCGGACCGCCAACATGCATCGGTCGTACCGGTTCGACGTGCGGTCGGCGCTGCGGCCGGGGGAGAACACCCTCGCCGTCCGGTTCGACCCGGCGTACCGCTACGCCGAGGAGCAGCGGGACCGGCTCGGCGACCGGCCCAACGCCTACCCGGAGCCGTTCGCGTTCATCCGCAAGATGGCCTGCAACTTCGGCTGGGACTGGGGGCCGACGCTGGTGACCGCCGGGATCTGGCAGGAGATCGGGCTGCACGCCTGGTCCACCGCCCGGCTCGGTGTCGTCCGTCCACTGGTGACGGTCGTCGACGGTCAGGGGCGGGTGGAGCTGCACGTCGAGGTCGAGCGGGTGGCCGACCTGCCGCTGACCGTCCGCGCCGAGGTCGCCGGGGTGACCGGCGAGACGACCGTCGCGGCCGGGCAGCGCACGGCCGCGCTGACCCTCACCGTCGCCGACCCCGAGCTGTGGTGGCCCCGGGGGTACGGCGCACAGCCCCTGCACCCGCTGACGGTGCACCTGTCGACGCCCGACGGTCGCACCGTGGACACCTGGTCGCACCGGATCGGCTTCCGCTCGGTCCGCCTCGACACCACCCCCGACGCCCACGGCACCCCGTTCACCCTGCACGTCAACGACGTGCCGGTGCTGGTGCGGGGGGCCAACTGGATTCCCGACGACGCGTTCCCCACCCGGATCACCCGTGACCGGCTGGCCCACCGGTTCACCCAGGCCGCCGACGCCAACGTCAACCTGCTGCGCGTCTGGGGCGGCGGCCGGTACGAGTCGACCGACTTCTACTCCCTCGCCGACGAGCGCGGCCTGCTGGTGCAGCAGGACTTCCTCTTCGCCTGCGCGGCCTACCCGGAGGAGGAGCCGTTCGGCACCGAGGTCGAGGCGGAGGCGCGGGAGCAGGTGGCCCGGCTGGCCGGGCACCCGTCGCTGGTGCTCTGGACCGGCAACAACGAGAACATCTGGGGCTGGCACGACTGGGGCTGGCAGGAACCGCTGGCCGGGCGCAGCTGGGGGCGGGGCTTCTATCTCGACCTGCTACCCCGGGTGGTCGGCGAGCTGGACCCGACCCGCCCGTACTGGCCGGGCAGCCCGTGGTCGGGGGTGGAGGCGATCCACCCCAACGACCCGGCTCACGGCACCACGCACCTGTGGGACGTATGGAACACCGACGACTACACGAGGTACCGCGAGTACGTCCCCCGGTTCGTCGCCGAGTTCGGCTACCAGGCGCCCCCGGCGTACGCGACGCTGCGCCGGGCGCTTTCCGACGAGCCCCTCGCCCACGACTCGCCGGGGATGGCCCACCACCAGAAGGCCGCCGACGGGGACGCCAAGCTGCAACGCGGGCTCGACGCGCACCTGCCCGCCCCGGTCGACTTCGACGACTGGCACTACCTGACCCAGCTCAACCAGGCGCGGGCCATCCAACTGGGGGTGGAGCACTTCCGGTCGCACCGGGAGGTCTGCTCCGGCACCATCGTCTGGCAGCTCAACGACTGCTGGCCGGTCACCTCCTGGTCGGCCGTCGACGGTGACGGCCGCCGCAAGCCCCTGTGGTACGCGCTGCGCCGGGCGTACGCCGACCGGCTGCTCACCGTGCAGCCCCGCGACGGCGGGCTGGCCCTGGTCGCGGTGAACGAGACCGGCAGCCCGTGGCGGTCCCCGGTCACGGTGACCCGGTGCACCCTGGCCGGCGAGCCGAGGGCGACGACCGCGTACCAGCTCGACGTGCCGGCGTACGCGGCGGTGACGCTGCCACTGCCGACGGACCTGGCGGCGGCCGGCGAGGAACGCCGGGAGCTGCTGGTCGCCGAGGCCGGGGACACCGCCGAGCGGGCGCTGTGGTTCTTCGCCGAGGACCGGGACGCGCACTGGCCGGCGGCCCGCTACGAGGCGACGGTCCAGCAGGTCGACGGGGGTCACCGGGTCCGGGTCACCGCGCGGACCGTGCTGCGCGACCTGACCCTCTTCCCGGACCGGCTGGACCCGACGGCCGAGGTCGACGCGGCACTGGTCACCCTGCTGCCGGGGGAGTCGGCCACCTTCACGGTGACCTGCGGTGCGCCGCTGGACCCGGTGGCGCTGACCGCCCGGCCGGTGCTGCGCTGCGTCAACGACCTGGTCGACCGCGCGGCCCCGGTGGCGGACCGACCGGGTGGCCTGGTCCCGGCCGCGGACCGCCCGGACGGCGCGGCCCCGGTGGCGGGCTGACTGGCGGGCCGGCGTCCTCCTCCCGTCCGGTGCGGGGGAGGAGGGCGCCGGTCGCCCCTTGACAGCCCCGATTCGATCCGCAAGGGTCGATGCATTCCGGGTGCGGCGGCGCGCTCCTTCCCTCGTCTGCGAAGGGCAGCCGTGATGTCGTCCACCTTCAGCCGCCGGCACCTGTTCCGCCTCGGCGGGGCCACCCTCGTCGTCGCCGCCGGCACCACTCCCGGGCTGCCCGCCCTGGCCGCCGGCACCGTCACCGCCGACCTGGTGGTCTACGGCGCGACCGCGGCCGGCATCGTGGCCGCCGTGCAGACGCGCCGGCTGGGGCGGACCGCCGTGATCGTCGAACCGGGCGACCACGTCGGCGGGCTCACCACCGGTGGGCTCGGCTACACCGACAGCGGCACCAGCGCCGCCATCGGCGGTGTCGCCGCGGAGTTCTACCGGCGGGTGTACGCCCGGTACCAGGGCGTCCCGGTCGCCCCCGACTCGCCGATGCGGCTGGTGTTCGAGCCGCACGTGGCCGCCGGGGTCTGCGCGGACCTGCTCACCGAGCACGGGATCCCGGTCTACCTGAACGCGCGGCTGACCACCGTGCAGCGCAGTGGTGACCGGATCACCGGCCTGGTCACCGACAACGGGCAACTCTTCACCGGCCCGATGTTCGTCGACGCGACCTACGAGGGTGACCTGATGGCCGCCGCCGGGGTGGCGTACACGGTCGGGCGGGAGGCCAACGCCGTATACGGCGAGACGATCAACGGGGTGCAGCTACGCGGGGCGCACCAGTTCACCCTGCCGGTCGACCCGTACGTGGTGCCGGGCGACCCGGCCAGCGGGCTGCTCCCCGGCATCTCCGCCGCCCCGGTCGCGCCGAACGGCACCGGTGACGACCGGATCCAGGCGTACAACTTCCGGATGTGCCTGACCCAGGCCGCCGGCCGGATCCCGTTCCCGCAGCCGGCCGGCTACGACCCGGCCGACTACGAACTGCTGTTGCGGTACGTGCGGGCCGGCTACACCGGGCCGTTCTTCACCACCCAGAGCGTCGGCGGCGGCAAGACCGACTCGAACAACACCGGGGCGTTCTCCACCGACTTCATCGGCGCGAGCCACGCCTACCCGACGGCGACCTGGGCACAGCGGGACAGCATGGTCGCCGACCACCGGACGTACCAGCAGGGGCTGATGTGGTTCCTGGCCAACGACCCCCGGCTGCCGGAGCCGGTCCGGGCGGGGGTGGCCCGGTGGGGTCTGGCGGCCGACGAGTTCACCGCCACCGGCGGGTGGCCCCCGCAGCTCTACGTCCGCGAGGCCCGCCGGATGGTGTCGGCGTACGTGATGACCGAGCGGGACTGCCGGGGCGCGGTCCGGGTCGCCGACGCGGTCGGTCTGGCCAGCTACACCATGGACTCGCACAACTGCCAGCGGGTGGTGGTGGACGGGCTGGTGAGGAACGAGGGAGACGTGCAGGTCGGGGTGCCCGGCCCGTACCCGGTCAGCTACCGGTCGATCGTGCCCACCGCCGGGCAGTGCGCCAACCTCCTCGTCCCGGTCTGCCTGTCGGCCAGCCACATCGCCTACGGCTCGATCCGGATGGAGCCGGTCTTCATGATCCTCGCCCAGTCCGCGGCGACGGCGGCGGTGCTGGCGGTCGACGCCGGGGTGCCGGTGCAGCAGGTCGACGTCGCCACCCTCCAGGCCCGGCTGCGCCGGGACGGGCAGATCCTGAGCTGGCCGCCCACCGCCGAGGGCGAGATCGTGGTGGACAACCGGTCGGCCGGGGTCACCCGGGCCGGCGTCTGGGTGGCCAGCACCGCCATCGGCGGTTACCAGGGGCCGGACTACGAGCACGACGGCAACACCGGCAAGGGCGTCAACCGGATGCGCTTCACCCCGTCCCTGCCGGCGGCCGGTAGCTGGACCGTCCAGCTGCGCTGGACGGCCGACCCGAACCGGGCCGGCAACGTCCCGGTCGACGTGGTGCACGGCGGCGGGGTGACCACCCGGGTGGTCGATCAGCGCGGATCGGGTGGGCAGTGGGTGCCGCTCGGCACCTACCAGTTCCCGGCGGGTACGGCGGGCAGCGTGCTCATCCGTACCGAGGGCACCGACGGGTACGTGGTCGCCGACGCGGTCCGCTTCCTGCCGGCCTGACCTCCGGCGGTACGCCGCGCGACCCGGTGCCGAAGCGGGAGTCACGAACTCCGCGACCGGTTAATTGAAGATTTTCGCAAGTGGTAAATTCTTCACGACTCGATCGGGAGGGTGCCATGTCGGTTCCGCTGTACCAGGCCAAGGCGGAGCTGTTCCGCACCCTCGGGCACCCGGTGCGGATCCGGGTGCTCGAACTGCTCCAGGACGGGCCGAAGCCGGTCCGCGACCTGCTCGCCGTCATCGAGGTCGAGCCGTCCAACCTCTCCCAACAGCTCGCCGTGCTGCGCCGGGCCGGCATGGTCACCTCCTACCGGGACGGCCCGCTGGTCATGTACTCGCTGAGCACCCCCGACGTGGCCGACCTGCTGGCCGCCGGCCGACGCATCCTCGGCGCGGTCCTCACCGACCGCGACGCCCTCCTCGACGAACTCCGCAGCTCGCCTACCCGGCCCGGCCGGTGAGCGTCGCCGCCGTCGCCGACCGGGTCCTCGGCCTGCTGCCCGACCGCACCGACTGGCAGGCGGTACGCCGTGCACCCCGGCGGGACCTGGTCGCCGGGCTGACCGTGGCGGTGGTGGCCCTGCCGCTCGCCCTCGCCTTCGGCGTCACCTCCGGGCTGGGTGCCCAGGCCGGGCTGGTCACCGCCGTCGTCGCCGGGGCGGTGGCGGCCGTCTTCGGCGGCTCCCACCTCCAGGTCTCCGGCCCCACCGGGGCGATGACAGTGGTGCTGGTGCCGGTGGTGCAGCAGTTCGGCGCTACCGGGGTGCTGATGGTCGGCGCGCTGGCCGGGCTGCTGCTGATCGCCCTCGCCCTGGCCCGCCTCGGTCGCTACGTCCGCTACCTGCCCACCCCCGTCATCGAGGGCTTCACCGCCGGCATCGCCGTGGTCATCGCCCTGCAACAGTTGCCCGCCGCGCTCGGCGTGACCGACGCGCACGGCGACCGGGTGTGGGCCGTCGCCGCCGACGCGGTCGCCCGGTTCGCCGTACACCCCCGGCCGGTGGCGCTGGCGGTCGCGCTCGGGGTGGCGGCGCTGATGCTGCTCGGCGCACGCTGGCGGCCCGGCCTGCCGTTCTCGCTGCTCGGGGTGGCCGCCGCCACGGTGCTCGCCGAGACCGCCCCGGTCGACCTGGTCCGGATCGGGGCGCTGCCGCAGGGGCTTCCCGCGCCGTCGCTGGGCTTCCTCGACCCCGGCGCGGTCGGGGTGCTGCTGCCGTCGGCGCTGGCTGTTGCCGCGCTCGCCGCGCTGGAGAGCCTGCTGTCGGCGACCGTCGCCGACGGGATGACCGTCGGGCAACGGCACGACCCGGACCGGGAGCTGTTCGGTCAGGGCCTGGCCAACCTGGCCGCGCCGCTGTTCGGCGGCATCCCGGCCACCGCCGCGATCGCCCGTACGGCGGTCAACGTCCGCGCCGGGGCGGCGTCGAAACTGGCCGCCCTCACCCACGCTGTGGCGCTCGCCGCGATCGTCCTCGTCGCCGCCCCGCTGGTCGGCCGGATTCCGCTCGCCGCGCTGGCCGGGGTGCTGCTGGCCACCACGGTCCGGATGGTCGAGGCCGGCGCGCTGTGGGCTCTCGCCCGCGCCACCCGGGGGGACGCGCTGGTGCTGGTGCTCACCTTCGTCGTCACGGTGGCGTGGGACCTGGTCACCGCCGTCGCGGTCGGGGTGGCCGTGGCGGTGGTGGTCGCGCTGCGCGCGGTGGCCCGTAGCGCCCGGCTGGAACAGGTCCCGCTCGACCGGGGTGAGCACAGCGCCGAGGAGCACGCCCTGCTGGCCGAGCACATCGTGGCCTACCGGCTGGACGGGCCGCTGTTCTTCGCCGCCGCGCACACCTTCCTGCTGGAGCTGTCCGAGGTGGCCGACGTCCGGGTGGTCATCCTGCGGATGTCCCGGGTGTCGGCGCTGGACGCCACCGGCGCGCACGTGCTCGGCGACGCGGTCCGCCGACTGCGGGGCCGGGGGATCACCGTGCTGCTCTCCGGCATCACCCGCGACCACGACCAGGTGCTCGCCACCCTGGGCGTGGCCGACGAACTGCGCCGCGACGGACTGGTCTTCGCCGACACCCCGGCGGCCATCGACCACGCCCGGGAACTGCTGCGCGGCACCGTCACCACCTGACGGTGGCCGGCCGGCGCACGCGGCGGTGGGCGAAACGCCGCCCACCGCCGCCCGGTGGGCGACGGGCACCACGCCGCCCCGCCGTCGCTCCGGCCGGACCGCAACGGCTCCGGTCCTGCGCAGAGCGGGGCTGTCCAGGTCAGGCGCAGAGCGGCGTTGCTCCGGTCAGGCACTGCGCGGAGCCGTTCAGGTCAGGCGCAGAGCGCCGAACTGGTGTACGTGGTGCCGCCGTAGACGACCTCGCCGACCGCGCAGATCGTCGAGTTGTCGCCGTAGAGCTGGTCGCCGTAGTACTGGGCGCCGGTGCCGCCGTACCACGGGGTCGTCTTGCGCGGGCTGTCCCGGTAGACGGTGACCTGGACCCGGTTCGGGGTCACCCGATTGCTGATCCTGCCCCAGTTGGTGCCGCAGGTGGCGCTGTACCGCAGCTCCACCACGGCCAGCGTGGTCGCGCCCTTCATGATGTACGCCGGCTGGCTGGTCGCGTTGCGGGCGTCGGCCGAGCAGCCGGTGTTGATCGGGTCGGTGCCGTCGCAGCCGGTGGTGGTGCAGCTGACGGCGCTCGCCGGGCTCGCCACGAGCAGGCTCGCGGCGACCAGGGTGCCGGCGGCCAGGCTCGCCACCGTCCGGCGGACGGCCCTCGACGTGCGGGGTGCGGTGGTCATCGTTCCTCCGAGGGGGATGGTCGACTTTCGGACCGGGATGGGTCGACTCCCATCTCTACCTTCCGTCGACGGTCGTCTCTACGCTGGGTGGCGTTGGACAATCAATAGCCGGCGCTGGTCAATCAATTCCGAGGAGTCACGGTGGCCCGGACGGAGCGCCCCCTCGATCCCGACGCCGACCCGGTGCAGGCATTCGCCGCAGACCTGCGCCGCCTGCGCGAGCGGGCCGGCCGGCCGACCTACCAGGCGATGGCCCGCCGGGCGCACCGGTCGTCCAGCTCGCTGTCGGAGGCGGCCGGCGGCCGGAAGCTGCCCACCCTGGACACCACCCAGGCGTACGTCCGGGCGCTCGGCGGCGACGAGGCGGCCTGGACACGGCGCTGGCGGGAGGTCGCCGCGGACACACCCGGTCCGGTGTCCGACGCCCTCGAGCCCGGCACCGCCGATCCCCCGTCCGCCGGTGAACCGCCGTCTCCCGTCGAACCGGCCGGCGGCGGGCGTCCGGCCGGGGACACCGACGCCGCTGCGGGGGTGCGGGAGACCTCTCCGGCCGGCGGGCCGTCGCGGGCGGTGCGGGCCGACCGTCGGCTGCTGCTCCCCGCTGCCGGGGCGGGCCTGCTCATGGTGCTCGCCGTCGGCCTGGCCTCGATCGGTTGGCGCTCCGCCGACCGCCCGTCGGCCTCCTCCGCCCCGACTGCCGGCCGGGCCGGTCCGACACCCACCGGGCCCGACCCCGCCGTGCGGGTGCGCGACGGGGCCGACCCCAAGGACGCCGGGTGTGCCGCCGATCCCGCCGTCGCCACCGTGGACAGCACGGCGGTGCTGGTCGACGAGCGGGTGGTCGGCCTGGTGGAGCTGCGGTACTCGCCGGCCTGCGGGGCGAGTTGGCCCCGGTTCATGCCGGCTCCGACCGGTGCGCCGGCCGTGCCCCGGCCGGCCCGGGTGGTGCTCGTCGTCACCGACGGGGACACCCCGGCCCGCAGCCACGACTTCACCATCGACTACGCGGGCATCTCGGCCTACGGCAACCTGCTCACCAGCACCCGGACCTGCGTCTGGGCCGAGGTGCGGATCACCGGCGCGGGCTGGACGTCACCACCGGCCCGGACCGGCTGCTACCGGGGGGCGACCCAGGTCCGTCCGATTCCCTGAGGCCGTCCCATGTGCTGCGGCACATGGTGGTGCGCCCTCGTCACGGGAGGGGAATTGGCGCTTTCGCATTGCCCGGAAACGGGTTGGCGGATTTCCGACAGCCGGTCGTCGGCGGCCCGATGTGCCTACCGGAACTGATGGTGAAGCCGCCCAGCCCGAGCTTTGGCTGAAAGTCTGAGGGCGATCCAACGGGCTGGCAATTATCTCCGGAAAGCGTCGGGTGGCTCGGGCCGGCCGGCCGACCATTGCCCCGGGGCCACCATGGCACGGTGGGGGCCGCTTCGCTCGGTGCGTTGCTGCTATGGATCAAGACCCGGGAGAAACCACTCGATGACGGCACCCTATGACCCTGCCCGGAACCAGCAGCACTTCGGCCACTCGTCGACGCCACCGACCGCCCCGTTCTCGCAGGTGCCTCCCGCGCAGGTGCCGCCCCGCCAGGCCGGGCAGTTCTCCCCGGCGATGCCCGGCGGTCCGCTGCCGCCCGCCGCGCCCCGGAAGCGGGCCTCCTGGCTGCTGCCCACGCTCATCGGTGTCGGCGCGTTCGTGGTGTTGTGCTGTGGCGGTCCACTGGTGCTGGGCCTGGTCGGCGACGACAAGAAGCCCCAGGCCGCCGCCGTCAGTGGCGACGTCCCCGGGGTGAAGAGCGGTGCCGCTCCGGCCAACACGACGGCAGCACCGGCGACGAGCAAGGCGGCACCCGCGGTCAAGACGACCACGGCTCCCGCGCCGCCGAAGCCGAAAACCCCGGGCATCGGCGACAAGGTGCGCGGCGGTGACTTCGAGTTCACCGTCAAGGGTGTGAAGTGCGGGATCTCCCGGGTCGGGAACGATTTCCTCAACACCAAGGCGCAGGGCACGTTCTGCAAGGTCAGTGTGACGGTCAAGAACGTCACCAAGCGGGCGCACACCTTTCACGCCGACGGCAGCCTCAGCGCGCAGGACTCCAAGGGCCGGGAGTACGAGGCCGACGGGGAGGCGGGGATCTACGGAAACAGCGATGGTCAGGGTTTTCTCGACGAGATCAACCCGGGCAACTCGGTGACCGCGAATGTCTTCTTCGACGTGCCGAAGGGCACCAAGCTCAAGACGATCACGCTCGACGCCGGCCTTTTCACGTTCGCCGAGGACGCTGTCGTCGCCCTGTGACCCGGGTGGCCGGACCGGGTCCGCCGACCTGGGCGAGCTTCCCACCGTCACCCGGCATGCGCGCGGGTCGCCGACGCGGGAGGCCGTCCGGCGTCCGTGGTGGCGAGGTAGCGGACACCGCTACCTCGCCGGGACAACGCGACGGGACCTCACCCGGCCGCCGGGGGCCTACTCGGGGACGCGACGGTACGCGCCGTCGCTGGCCGAGGTGGCCATCGAGGCGTACGCGCGCAGGGCCGCGGACACCGGGCGCTGCCGGTCGAGCGGGGTGTACGGCCGCTCCCGCTTCTCCTGCGCCACCCGGCGGGCCGTCAGCACGTCCTCGGGCACGTTCAGCTCGATGGACCGGGCCGGGATGTCGATGACGATCTCGTCGCCGGGCTCGACCAGCGCGATCAGGCCACCGGAGGCCGCCTCGGGGGAGGCATGCCCGATGGAGAGCCCGGAGGTGCCGCCGGAGAACCGGCCGTCGGTGAGCAGCGCGCAGGACCGGCCCAGGCCACGCCCCTTGAGGAACGAGGTGGGGTAGAGCATCTCCTGCATGCCGGGGCCGCCCTTCGGGCCCTCGTAGCGGATCACCACGACGTCCCCGGCGACGATCTCCTTGGCGAGGATCGCCGAGACCGCGTCGTCCTGCGACTCGTAGACCTTGGCCGGGCCGCGGAAGGTCAGGCACTCCTCGGGCACCCCGGCGGTCTTCACCACGCAGCCGTCCGGCGCGATGTTGCCGTGCAGGATGGCCAGCCCGCCGTCCGCGCTGTAGGCGTGCTCCCGGTCCCGCACGCAGCCCTGCGCGGCGTCGGTGTCCAGGGTCGACCAGCGGTTGGTGGTGGAGAAGGGCTCGACGGTACGCACCCCGCCCGGCGCGGCGTGGAACAGCTCGACCGCCGCCAGGGTGGGTGAGCCGCCCCGGACGTCCCAGTCGGTGAGCCACTGGGCCAGCGAGGGGGAGTGCACCGCGTGCACGTCGCGGTGCAGCAGGCCGGCGCGGTCCAGCTCGCCGAGGATGGCGGGGATGCCGCCGGCCCGGTGCACGTCCTCCATGTGGTAGTTCGGCGAGTTCGGGGCGACCTTGGCCAGGCAGGGCACCCGGCGGGAGACGGCGTCGATGTCGGCGACGGTGAAGTCCAGCTCGGCCTCGCGGGCGGCGGCGAGCAGGTGCAGGATCGTGTTGGTCGATCCGCCCATCGCCACGTCGAGGGCGACCGCGTTGTCGAACGCCTTGCGGTTGGCGACGGTACGGGGGAGCACGGAGGCGTCGTCGTGGTCGTACCAGCGCCTGGCGATGTCGACGACGGTGCGCCCGGCCTCGACGAAGAGCGACCGGCGCGCGGCGTGGGTGGCCAGCGTCGAGCCGTTGCCGGGCAGGGCCAGGCCGATCGCCTCGGTGAGGCAGTTCATCGAGTTGGCGGTGAACATGCCCGAGCAGGAGCCGCAGGTCGGGCAGGCGGAGCGCTCGATCTCGCCGAGCTGGTCGTCGGTGACCGCCTCGTTGGAGGAGGCGATCATCGCGTCGATCAGGTCGATCTTGGAGTGCACCACGCCCTCGACGGCCACCGTCTTGCCGGCCTCCATCGGGCCGCCGGAGACGAAGACGGTCGGGATGTTGAGCCGCAACGCGGCCAGCAGCATCCCGGGGGTGATCTTGTCGCAGTTGGAGATGCAGACCAGGGCGTCCGCGCAGTGCGCGTTGACCATGTACTCCACCGCGTCGGCGATCAGCTCCCGGCTGGGCAGCGAGTAGAGCATCCCGCCGTGGCCCATGGCGATGCCGTCGTCCACGGCGATGGTGTTGAACTCGCGCCCCACCCCGCCGGCCTCGGCCACCGCGTCCGCGACCAGGCCACCCATGTCCTTGAGGTGGACGTGACCGGGGACGAACTGGGTGAAACTGTTCGCGATGGCGACGATCGGCTTGCCGAAGTCGTCGTCGGTCATCCCGGTGGCCCGCCAGAGGGCCCGGGCGCCGGCCATCGTCCGACCGTGGGTGGAGGTCCTCGACCGCAGCTCAGGCATGGGTACCAGTCTTGCACCGTCCGGCGGGCGGCAACCACCGCGCGCGCCGTGTCCCAACAGTTGCACACCCGGTACCCCGTGGCGGGTGCCGATCCGGCACAGTTGGGGTCGTGCGTTTACCCCCGGGCATGGTCGCCGTGGCGGTGTTGAGCGGCCTGCTCGCCGCCGCCGCCACCGCGCTGCTGGCCGACTCGGCCCGGCGGCGGGGCGGGCCGCACCGCCAGGCGCACCTGCTGTTCGCGCTGGCCGCCGCGATCGCCCTGGTCACCCTGGGTGCCGGTGCCGTCGCGCTGCTCGGGGCGACCGAGCACGGGGCGCACCAGCGCGGGCGGCACATGGGCTGGGCGTCGGTGATCGCCGTCGGCACCGCGCTGACCGGGCTGGCGTTCTGCGCCGGGCTGCTCCGGCTGCCCGGCGCGATGGCGGCCCGGGCCGCCGCCGCCCGGCTGCTGCTCGACGGGCTGATCGTGGCCACCTCGATCTGGTTCGTCGGCTGGGTGCTCCTCTCGGAGCCGACCCGGCTGCTCGGGCCGGGCACGCCGAGCGCCTGCCCGGCGATCCTGCTCGCCTCGGTGACCGCGGCGCTCACCGCCGGGCTCACCGGGATGGTGGTGGCCCGCGCCGACGGCCCCCGGATCCGGCTGGCCGTGCTCGGCACCGGCATCACCGCGACCGCCACCGGTGGTCTCGTGGTGGCCGCCGGGGTCTGCCAGGGCGGCTCGGGGATGGCGGTGACCGGGATGGCGCTGCTCGCCGTGGGCCTGCTCGCCGGGGCGCTCGCGGTGCACCGGGTGGACGCCCCCGGCCAGGTCGACATCGACCTGATCCGCCGGGACGGGGAGTACGCCTTCATCCCGATGTTCGCGATGGCCGCCTCGGCGATGTACCACCTCGTGCAGGGCGGCCGGTTCGACGCGCTGGGCATCGTCGCCGGCAGCCTGGAGGGATTCGCGCTGGTCACCCGGCAGTACCTCACCCTCAACGACGTCCGCCGGTACGCCGGCCGGCTGGCCGAACGGGAGGCGCACTTCCGGGAGTTGGCGCACACCGATCCGCTGACCGCCCTGGCCAACCGGCGCGGCCTGCTGCGCGAGATGCAGCGCTGTGCCAGCGAGGGGGCCGACTGCGTGCTGCTCGGCCTCGACCTGGACGGCTTCAAGAACGTCAACGACATGCGTGGCCACGACGTCGGCGACATGGTGCTGGCCGAGGTGGGCCGGCGGCTGCGGGGCAACCTGCGCCCCGGCGACCTGGCCGCCCGGCTGGGTGGCGACGAGTTCGCGGTGCTGATGCGGGGGCGGCCGGCGGAGGCGGACGCGGTGGCGGAGCGGCTGCTGGGGGTGCTCGGCCGGCCGTACGACCAGGCCGGTGGCGCGGTCTTCCTGTCGGTGAGCATCGGGGTGGCCGGGCAGGGCGGCGACCCGGACGTGGTCGGCCTGCTACGCCACGCCGACCTGGCCCTGCGCTACGCCAAGCAGCGCGGCAAGAACCGGATCGAGCGCTACGACGGCAGCTACGACCGGCTGCTGACCCGGCGTACCCGGCTGGAGCACGAGCTGCGCGGCGCGATCGAACGCGACGAGCTGCGGCTGGCGTTCCAGCCGGTGGCCTCGCTGCCCTCGGTGCGGCCGGTGGGGGCCGAGGCGCTGCTCCGCTGGCACCACCCCGAGCTGGGCAACGTCCGCCCGGACGAGTTCATCCCGCTGGCCGAGGAGTGCGGGATGATCGCCAAGCTGGGGGCCTGGGTGCTGCACCAGGCGTGCTGGCAGCTGTCCCGCTGGCTCGCCGACGGCCACGACGTCTGGGTGTCGGTCAACGTCTCCCCGCACGAGCTGCACGCCCCGGAGTACGTGGTGCAGGTGGCCGAGGCGCTGCGCGCCCACCACGTGCCGCCGCAGCGGCTGGTGCTGGAGGTCACCGAGCACGCCGTCGCCACCGACCTGGACGAGCTGATCCGCCGGTTGACCGCGCTACGGCTGACCGGCGTCCGGATCGCGTTGGACGACTTCGGCGCGGGGTACTCGTCGCTGGGGCAGCTCCGCCGGCTGCCGATCGACATCCTCAAGATCGACCACAGTCTGGTCGCCGAGCACGAGCCGGTCCGTCCGGTGGGCCGGGACGGACCGGCCTTCGCCCCGATGGTCGACATCGTCATGCGGCTGGGCCACCAGCTCGGCCTGGAGGTGATCGCGGAGGGGGTCACCACCCCGACGGAGCTGGCCGCGGTGGTGGCCGCCGGGTGCCGGTTCGGGCAGGGCGCGCTCTTCGGCTGGGGGGTGCCGGCCGAGCACCTGGAGGCGATGCTGGAGGCGGCCACCTCGCCGGGTGCCCGTCCGGCGTCGGCTCCGCCGGCCCCGCCTCCGGTGCCGCCCCGACCGGCCCCGTCGCCGTTGCTGCCCCGGCTGCGGTCCCATCCGCCCGCGTCGCCGCCGGTGCCCGCCCCACGCCCCCCGCAGGGTGAGTCCGCGCAGGCCGGACCGGTTGACGAGGCACCCGCCGGGGATGGCGTCCCCCGTTCGTGAACCAACATGTGGGATCAGTTGACTCATCGCGTGAGATGCGTCAGGCTTGGCCCATGTCGTCGAACCGGTCGCTGCGAGTACTTACCTGAGCGCACTCTCCCGCTGTCGAGAGTGCGCTGGCCCCGTGCATCTGCACGAGGGCCGTTTTTGTTGCCGTCGGAACCCCGGGGCGCGGCACGCGCCCCTGTCGCACCTGTCGTAGCAGCTCCACCCAACTCCAGCCGAAGGCCTGAACCGCCATGACGAGACCCACGCCAGAGACCCTCGCCCACTCCGCCCGGCGGGCCCGCACGGTCACCGAGCCGACCGGCGACGCCGACCCCACCACCCCGCCGCGCGGCACCGCCGCCGCGGCCACCCCGGCCGTACGGCCGTCCGGGCCGGTCCCGGTCTCCGGTGCCGGTTCGTTGGTGCGGTCCCTCGAGGCGCTCGGCGTCGACGTCGTCTTCGGGATTCCCGGCGGGGCGATCCTGCCCGCCTACGACCCGCTCTACGACTCCTCGGTGCGGCACATCCTGGTCCGGCACGAGCAGGGCGCGGGTCACGCCGCCACCGGGTACGCGCAGGCCACCGGCCGGGTCGGCGTCTGCATCGCCACCTCCGGGCCGGGCGCGACGAACCTGGTCACCCCGATCGCCGACGCGTACATGGACTCGGTGCCGATCGTGGCGATCACCGGTCAGGTGTCCCGCCCGATGATCGGCACGGACGCCTTCCAGGAGGCGGACATCCAGGGCATCACCCTGCCGATCACCAAGCACAACTTCCTGGTGCAGACGGCCGAGGAGATCCCGCAGGTGCTCGCCGAGGCCTTCCACCTGGCCGCGACCGGGCGTCCCGGGCCGGTGCTGGTGGACATCCCCAAGGACGTCCTCCAGGCGGCGACCACCTTCTCCTGGCCGCCCACCCTGGACCTGCCCGGCTACCGGCCGACCCTGCACCCGCACGGCAAGCAGATCCGGGAGGCGGCCCGGCTGATGGGCGGCGCCCGTCGGCCGGTGCTCTACGTCGGTGGCGGGGTGCTCAAGGCCGGTGCGTCCGAGCCGCTGCTCCGGCTGGCCGAGCTGACCGGCATCCCAGTGGTGACCACCCTGATGGCGCTGGGGGCGTTCCCCGACTCGCACCGCCAGCACCTGGGCATGCCCGGCATGCACGGCACGGTGGCCGCCGTCTACGGGCTGCAGAAGGCCGACCTGATCGTGGCGCTGGGTGCCCGGTTCGACGACCGGGTGACCGGCAAGCTGGACTCGTTCGCCCCGGACGCGACGGTGGTGCACGCCGACATCGACCCGGCCGAGATCGGCAAGAACCGGCACGTCGACGTCCCGATCGTGGGTGACGCCCGGCACGTCATCGACGAGCTGATCGCGGCGGTGACGACCGAGCAGAAGGCCGGCCGCCGGGCCGACCTGACCGACTGGTGGACCCAGCTCGACGACCTGCGCGAGCGGTACCCGCTGGGCTACGACGAGCCCGCCGACGGCACCCTCTCCCCGCAGTACGTGATCAAGCGGCTGGGCGAGATCGCCGGCCCGGAGGCGATCTACGTGGCGGGGGTCGGCCAGCACCAGATGTGGGCCAGTCAGTTCATCTCGTACGAGAAGCCGGGCACCTGGCTCAACTCCGGCGGCCTCGGCACCATGGGGTACGCCGTCCCGGCGGCGATGGGCGCGAAGGTCGGCCGGCCGGACGCGGTGGTCTGGGCGGTGGACGGCGACGGTTGTTTCCAGATGACCAACCAGGAGCTGGCCACCTGCGCGTTGGAGGGCATCCCGGTCAAGATCGCCCTGATCAACAACGGCAACCTGGGCATGGTCCGGCAGTGGCAGACCCTGTTCTACGAGGGGCGCTACTCCAACACCGAGCTGGGCACCCACAAGCACCGCATCCCGGATTTCGTCAAGCTGGCCGAGGCGCTCGGCTGCATCGGCCTACGCTGCGAGAACGCCGCCGACGTCGACAAGACGATCGAGGCGGCGATGGCGATCACCGACGCCCCGGTGGTGATCGACTTCGTGGTCGGCAAGGACGCGATGGTCTGGCCGATGGTCGCCGCCGGCACCAGCAACGACGAGATCATGTTCGCCCGGGGCGTCCGCCCGACGTTCGACGAGGACGACATCTGACATGAGTGCCCGATTCCCCGGGACCGTGCGGTGGCACGGCCCGACCGAGCGAAGCGAGACGGTGGCATGACCCTGCACACCCTGTCCGTGCTGGTGGAGAACAAGCCGGGTGTCCTGGCCCGGGTCTCCGGCCTGTTCTCCCGGCGCGGGTTCAACATCGACAGCCTCGCCGTCGGCGAGACCGAGAACCCCGACGTCTCGCGGATCACCATCGTGGTCAACGCCGACTCGTCGCCGCTGGAGCAGGTCACCAAGCAGCTCAACAAGCTGGTCAACGTACTCAAGATCGTCGAGTTGGATCCGCAGGTCTCGGTGGCCCGGGAGCTGCTGCTGGTCAAGGTCCGGGCGGACCGTACCGCCCGTGCGCAGGTGCTGGAGACGGTCGCCCTGTTCCGGGCCCGGGTGGTCGACGTCGCGCCGGACACCCTCACCGTCGAGGCCACCGGCACCCCCGACAAGCTCGACGCGCTGCTGCGCGACCTGGAGCCGTTCGGGATCAAGGAGATGGTCCAGTCGGGCACGGTGGCGATCGGTCGGGGTTCGCGGTCGATCACCGCCGGCCCCGCGCTGCGTGCCGCCTGACCGCGCCGCCCCCCCGCCACCGCACACAGTCCACGACGGTCCGACGAGACCGCCGTACGAAAGGGAAGTCAATGAGCGTTGAGGTGTACTACGACGACGACGCCGACCTGGGCCTGATCCAGGGCCGCAAGGTCGCCGTGATCGGGTACGGCAGCCAGGGCCACGCCCACGCGTTGTCGCTGCGCGACTCCGGTGTCGACGTGGTGATCGGCCTGCCGGCGGGCTCCAAGAGCCGCCCGAAGGCCGAGGAGCAGGGCCTGCGGGTGCTCACCCCGGCCGAGGCGTCGGCCGAGGCGGACGTGATCATGATCCTGGCGCCGGACACCGCCCAGCGGACCATCTACGCCGAGTCGATCGCGCCCAACCTCGCCCCGGGCAAGGCGATCTTCTTCGGTCACGGCTTCAACATCCGGTACGGCCTGATCACCCCGCCGGCCGACGTGGACGTGGCGATGGTCGCCCCGAAGGGCCCCGGTCACCTGGTCCGCCGCCAGTACGTCGACGGCAAGGGCGTGCCCTGCCTGGTCGCCGTCGAGCAGGACGCCAGCGGCAACGCCTTCCCGCTCGCCCTGGCGTACGCCAAGGGCATCGGCGGCACCCGCGCCGGCGCGATCAGGACCACCTTCACCGAGGAGACCGAGACCGACCTCTTCGGCGAGCAGGCGGTCCTCTGCGGCGGCGCGGCGGCCCTGGTACAGACCGGTTTCGAGGTGCTCACCGAGGCGGGCTACGCCCCCGAGGTGGCCTACTTCGAGTGCCTGCACGAGCTGAAGCTCATCGTCGACCTGATGTACGAGGGCGGCATCGCCCGGATGCGGTACAGCATCTCCGACACCGCCGAGTACGGCGACCTGTCCCGGGGCCCGCGCGTGGTCGACTCCCGGGTCAAGGAGGAGATGCGCAAGATCCTCGGTGAGATCCAGTCCGGCGAGTTCGCCCGCGAGTGGGTGGCCGAGGACGACGCCGGTCGGCCGAACTTCGCCAAGTGGCGGGCCGAGGGCGCGGCGCACCCGATCGAGGAGACCGGGCAGAAGCTGCGCTCCATGATGAGCTGGGTGGACCGCCCGCTCACCGAGACGGCCTGATCCACCCGCCGCGCCGACTCCCGGTAGGCACCCGGTAGGCACCCGGCGGGCCGAGCCCCTGGCTGGGCGCTCGGCCCGCTGGGCATCCGCCCGGTGCTCGCTCACTGGCCACCCCGCGGTGCTCGCGCCCCGCTGGGCATCCGCCTGCTGAGCCCTCGGCGCGTTGAGCCTGCCGCGGGTTGGATACGCGGCGGCGCGTTGAGCCTGCCGCGGGTTGGATACGCGGCGGCGCGTTGAGCCTGCGGCGGGTCGGGTGCGCGGCGCGTTGAGCCTGCCGCGGGATGGGCGGTTGGCGGGCTGCTCTGGTCGTCGCCTTCGTCGGGCGCGTGTCGCGGCTGACCATTATCCCGGGAGAGAGCGGTATGCCTGACAGGCATATTTATGCCTGTCAGGCATACCGCTCTCTGTGTAACCAGGGGTGAGCGGCCGTCGCAGCGCACCGCACGTGTCCGTGGCCGCAAGGTTCCGCATGGCCGCATAACGCATGTCGCACATGCTGTAGGGCGGTAAGGCTCCGTATGACGGCACGCACTGCGTGGCCGCATGTACCGGCATACCGGACGGGCCCGCGATGGGCGCACGTGCTGCGTGGCCCGCGTGCCGCCCAGGCTGCGTGGCCCGCGTGCCGCCCAGGCTGCGTGGCCCGCGTGCCGCCCAGGCTGCGTGGCCCGCGTGCCGCCCAGGCTGCGTGGCCCGCGTGCCGCGTTGCCGCCCATACTGCGTGCCGCTCGTGCCGCTCGTGCCGGGCGTGCGCTCGTGCCGGGTGTGCCGCGTGCCGCACGGGTCCGCGTGGCCGCGCGGGCCGCGCACATGGGCGGTCACGGTGGCGGGTGCATCGGGCACGTGCGCCGTGCGCAGGGCCTGGTTCACCTGGCGGGACGGGGTGATCGATGCCTCACCGGCCCCGGCGCGCCCGCGCCGCGCGTCGACGGGCCGGATGAACGGCGGATGACCGGCGTGCGACAACGCTGTGTGAGGGCGCTCACCCCGTACTCCGGGGCATGCCGACCGGGGCGGCCCCTACCATCCTTGGTGGGGTGCGTGACCGGCACCTGACGGCCATGGCTCGGATCGGCGCAGGGCGCATCGCGGCGCCCGGTCGCCCCGGCCGACCTAAGACGACGTCTACGAGGACCGATGAATCCTGTCGTACTGATCGCCGAAGAACTCGCTCCCGCCGCCATCGAGGTGCTCGCGCACGACTTCGACGTGCGCCACGTCGACGGCACCGACCGTCCCGCCCTGCTCTCCGCGCTGGCGGAGGCCGACGCGGTGATCGTGCGCAGTGCCACGCAGATCGACGCCGAGGCGATCTCCGCCGCGCCGCGCCTGAAGGTGGTCGCCCGGGCCGGCGTCGGGCTGGACAACGTCGAGGTCCCGGCCGCGACCGCACGGGGTGTCATGGTCGTCAACGCCCCCACCTCCAACATCGTCTCCGCCGCCGAGCAGGCCGTCGCGCTGTTGCTCGCCGTCGCGCGGAACACCGCCAGCGCCAGCGCCGCGCTCAAGGCCGGCGAGTGGAAGCGGTCCAAGTACACCGGCGTCGAGTTGCAGGGCAAGACCGTCGGCGTGGTCGGCCTCGGCCGGATCGGCGTGCTGTTCGCGTCCCGGATCGCCGCCTTCGGCACCCGGCTGATCGCGTACGACCCCTACATCCAGCCGGCCCGCGCCGCCCAGCTCGGCGTCCGCCTGGTGGGGCTGGAGGAGCTGCTGCGGGAGGCCGACTTCATCTCCATCCACCTGCCGAAGACGCCGGAGACGGTCGGCCTGATCGGCGAGAAGGAGCTGGCGATCGTCAAGCCGGGCGTCCGGATCGTCAACGCCGCCCGCGGTGGCCTGGTCGACGAGCAGGCGCTGGCCGACGCGATCGCCGAGGGCCGGGTCGCCGGCGCCGGCGTCGACGTGTACGCCAAGGAGCCGTGCACCTCCTCGCCGCTGTTCGCCTTCGACAACGTGGTGGCCACCCCGCACCTGGGCGCCTCCACCCACGAGGCGCAGGACAAGGCCGGGCTGGCCGTGGCCAAGAGCGTCAAGCTGGCGTTGCAGGGCGAGTTCGTGCCGGACGCGGTGAACGTGCAGGCCGGCGGCGTCGTCGCCGAGGACGTCCGGCCGCTGCTGCCGCTGGCCGAGAAGCTGGGCCGGGCGTTCACCGCGGTGGCCGGCGGGGTGGCCGCCAGCGTCACCGTCGAGGTACGCGGCGAGATCGTCAACCACGACGTGTCGGTGCTCAAGCTCGCCGCCACCAAGGGGCTGTTCAGCTCGGTGGTCGAGGAGCAGGTGACCTACGTCAACGCGCCGCACCTGGCCGCGGAGCGGGGCGTCGAGGTGGCCCTGGTCACCCAGGCCGAGACGGCCGACCACCCGAACCTGGTCACGGTGCGGGGCGCGCTGCCCGACGGCCGCACGGTCAGCGTCTCCGGCACGGTCGCCCACACCGGCGCCCGGGACGTCCTCAAGCTCACCGAGGTGGACGGGTTCGACGTGGAGATCGGCGCGGAGGGCATCCTGCTCTTCCTGCGCTACGCCGACCGGCCCGGTGTGGTCGGCACCGTCGGCACGCTGCTCGGCGAGGCCGGCATCAACATCGCCGCCATGCAGGTGGCCCGTCGGGAGGCCGGCGGCGAGACGCTGATGACCCTCACCGTCGACCAGGCGCTCGGCGCGGACCTGCTCACCTCGGCGGCCGACTCGATCGGGGCGACCGCCGCCAGCGCGGCGGACCTGCGCGACGAGTAGCCCCACCGCACCGCTTACGGAAGGACCCGACCGACCCGGTCGGGTCCTTCCGTCGTCCACAGCCGACGACCGGGGCCGTCGGGGCCAGCTGGCGGCCCGGGGCCGTCGGGGCCAGCTGGCGGCCCGGGGCCGTCGGGGCCAGCAGGTCAGCGGGCGGCGCGGGGACCTCGGGTCAGCGGGTTACCCGGGACGGCGGCGGGTAGACCGAGCCGTCCTGCGGATCGAAGAGCATGAGGTCGTACTCGCCGGCCAGCCGCTCGATGTCCAGCAGCACCTGGTCCGGGCAGGTCGGGACGAGGTTCAGGGCCACGTGGTCGGCGGCGGCGTGCAGCGGCGAGACCTCCCACGGTGTGCCCTGGTGGGCGGGCCGGTCGGGATAGGAGGCGGTGAGGGCGCGGTAGAAGCCGACCACCCGGGGATCCGGATACCGGTCGCCGTGCTGCCCCTCGCGGCACCGTTGCACCGCCGACCGGACGTCCTCCGGCGTGGCCCCGTCGTGGAGGGCCCACACGCTCAGATCGAAACTCACGGCGGACAGCGTGCCATCACGCGTTCACCCGGGCGACACTGCCCCGCCGTGCTGACCGCGGGTGGTCGGGAGTGTCCGGTGGATACCGTCCGCTGTGGAGCCTCTTGCGTCGAGTTGCGTCGATTCGCTACCGTACCGGTGCGGTCACCGGAACATCGAGGCAGCGGCCCGTCTTCGGGTGACGAGGTCGACCGTCCGATCGGCCGGTCCGCACCCCTCGAATGCGCGAGCCACGCGCACTCGTCGTTGACCGGCCCCCACGGTCGTTGCCGAGACCGTGGGGGCCGATCGCCGGCCCGTCGACCGCGCCACCCCGTGGACCCCCTCCACAGGTCGGCCGACGCGCCGCGGCGCCGCTCAGCGGCGCCGGTGGGCGAAGAGAGCCTGATACGCCGAGTCGGCGCGGAACCACGACAGCCCCACCGGCCCGGCCGCGTACAACGCGGTCGCGTAGGCGTCGGCCACGGCCAGGTCCGGGCCGACGACGGTCGCGGCGACCAGCTGCCCGGCCGGTTCCCCGCTGTGCGGGTCGACCACGTGCCCCTGCCGGCCGCTCACCCCGGAGGTGCCCACCGCGCCGGCCGTCATCTCCAGCACCAGCGGGGCGCGTCGACCGTCGGTCGGGTGGTGCACGGCCACCCGCCAGGGGCCGCCGTGCGCGGCGTGTCCCCGTACCGTCAGGTCGGCGCCGGAGAGCACCGCGTAGTCGGTGATGCCGGCGGCGCGCAACCGGGTCGCGGCCCGCTCCACCGCCCAGCCGTTGAGCAGGCCGCCGGGGTCGAATCCGCCGGGGACGGCCCAGGCGTCGAACCAGCCGTCGGTGGCGGCCCGCATGGCCGCGCACCGGTCGACCAGGTCGGTCAGCGGCGGGTACGACTCGGGGCTGATCTCCCCGCGCCGCAGCCGGGACACCAGGCTCTCCGGCCGGTTCGGTCCGTAGGTGAGGTCGATGGCCCGCAGCTCGGCGACGGCGTCGCGCAGCGCGTCGCCGACCGTCCGGCGGCCCAGCTCCTCCGGAGCGTTGAGCAGGAGGGAGTACTCGGCGGTGCCGGTCCGGACGCGGTGCTGCACGGCGATCCGGCCGCCGGGCGCGTCACCGGGCCGGTCGACGCGGTGGCTGCGGGCGCCCAGGCGCAGGTCGGGTCGACGCCGGGAGAACGTCGCCTGGTCCACCCAGCGGGTGCGCGGTTGCGCGTCCAGTCGGCCTGGCCCCTGCTGCTGCTCGGTCCGCATCATCCTGCTCCTTCACGACGGTGCCGCGGCGTCGCGGCCGGTCCGTCGCGGGCCCTGCGGCCCGTCGATGATGAGGACCCTAGGCAGTGGAGATGACCGCACCATGAATGCTGCCTGGGAGCCTGCTGAGCGTTTGTGCTTCCCAGATCATGGAAGGCCCGTACCGGGAGCCGGGACGGCGACGTACCGTTCTCGGCAACGGACGAGGTGAGGAGTGCGGGTGGCGAGGATCGCGGTGGTGGCCGGGGACGGGATCGGACCCGAGGTGGTCGCGCAGGCCCTCAAGGTCCTCGACGCCGTGCTCCCCGGCGTCGAGGCGACGGAGTACGACCTGGGCGCGGCGCGGTACCACCGTACCGGTGAGGTGCTGCCCGACTCCGTGCTGACCGAGCTGGCCGGTCACGACGCCATCCTGCTCGGCGCGGTCGGCGACCCGACCGTGCCGCCCGGCGTGCTGGAGCGCGGCCTGCTGCTGAAGCTCCGCTTCGCCTTCGACCAGTACGTCAACCTGCGTCCGTCCCGGCTCTGGCCCGGGGTGGCCGGGCCGCTGGCCACCGTGAAGCCGGGCGAGGTCGACCTGGTCGTCGTCCGGGAGGGCACCGAGGGCCTCTACGCCGGGGCCGGGGGCAGCCTGCACCGGGACACCCCGGCCGAGGTGGCCACCGAGGAGAGCCTGAACACCCGGCACGGGGTGGAGCGGGTCGTCCGGGACGCGTTCGCCCGCGCCGGCCGGCGGGAACGCCGCAAGGTCACCCTGGTCCACAAGACCAACGTGCTGACCCACGCCGGGTCGCTGTGGGCGCGGACGTTCGCGGCCGTCGCCGCCGAGCACCCCGACGTCGACACCGAGTACCAGCACGTCGACGCCGCCGCGATGTTCCTGGTCACCCAGCCCCAGCGGTACGACGTGGTGGTGACCGACAACCTCTTCGGTGACATCCTCACCGACATCGCCGCCGCGGTGACCGGCGGGATCGGCCTCGCGGCCAGCGGCTGTATCAACCCCACCGGGGCGTACCCGTCGATGTTCGAGCCGGTGCACGGCTCGGCGCCGGACATCGCCGGCAAGGGGGTCGCCGACCCGGTGGCCGCCGTGCTCTCCGCCGCGCTCCTGCTCGACCAGCTCGGCCACCCGGACGCCGCCGCCCGGGTGACCGGCGCGGTCGCCGCGGAGCTGGCCGCCCGGACGCCGGGTGCGCCGTTGCGCACCGACGAGGTGGGGGACCGGCTCGCCGCCCAGGCGGTGGCCTGATCCCACCCGGGCGGAGCTACCCGCTGAACGACCGTTCGGGTAGGTTTCTGGCATCAGCTCGGTGCGCGGTCCCCGCGCGCCGTCCAATCGCAGGGAGGTCAGCGCGATGAGCGGTGGTGACATGCTCGATTTCGAGATCCGTCCGAATAGCGCGCCGGTATCCGCCGTCGAGCGGGCCGCCCTGCTGGCCAACCCCGGGTTCGGCCAGGTCTTCACCGACCACATGGTGACGATCCGGTACGCCGACGGCAAGGGCTGGTACGACCCCCGGGTCGAGGCCCGCGCGCCGATCCCGATGGACCCGGCCAGTGCCGTCCTGCACTACGCGCAGGAGATCTTCGAGGGGCTGAAGGCGTACCGGACGGCCGACGGGTCGGTCACCATGTTCCGCCCGGAGGCGAACGCGGCCCGGTTCGTCGAGTCCGCCCGGCGGATGGCCATGCCGGAGCTGCCGGCGGAGCTGTTCGTCGAGTCGCTGCACCGGCTGGTCGAGATCGACCGGGAGTGGATCCCCGAGGCCGCCGACGCCAGCCTCTACCTGCGGCCCTTCATGTTCGCCAGCGAGGTCTTCCTCGGGGTCCGCCCCGCCAAGGAGTACCTCTACTGCGTCATCGCCTCGCCGGCCGGCGCGTACTTCGCCGGCGGCGTCAAGCCGGTCACGGTCTGGGTCTCCCCGGACTACACCCGGGCCGCCCCCGGCGGGACCGGCGCGGCCAAGTGCGGCGGCAACTACGCCGCGTCGCTCTCCGCGCAGGCGGAGGCGATCGAGGCCGACTGCGACCAGGTGGTCTTCCTGGACGCGGTGGAGCGTCGCTACGTCGAGGAACTGGGCGGCATGAACGTGTTCTTCGTCTACGACGACGGCACCGTGGTCACCCCGCCGCTGAACGGCACGATCCTGCCCGGCATCACCCGGGACGCACTGCTCTCCCTCGCCACCGCCGCCGGGCACCAGGTGGTGGAGCGCCCGATCAGCTTCGCCGAGTGGCAGGCCGACGCGGAGAGCGGCCGGCTGCGCGAGGTCTTCGCCTGCGGCACCGCCGCGGTGATCACCCCGATCGGCCGGGTGCGCTTCCCCGGGGGCGAGTTCGTGATCGGCGGTGGCGAGGCGGGACGCTCCACCACCGCGCTGCGGGAGCGGCTGGTGGCGATCCAGCGCGGCGAGGCCCCCGACCCGCAGGGCTGGGTCCGACGCATCCTCTGACGGTCGCCCGTCGCCCGTCGGTGGCGACGGCCGGCGGTTCGCCGTCGGCTGTCGCCGGCCCCTGCCCGGCCGGGCGCGTAGCCGATGGTGTCGACCGCGCGCGGTCGGGTCAGGCCGGGCCGGTGGCCAGCGGGTCGTGGAGCCGGCCGATGAACAGCGGTACGCCGGTGGGCCGGTCGTGGATGACGTACAGGAACGGCCGGTCGACGAAGAACTGCGGCCCCTGCGGGATCGACGGTGGTCGGATGATGACGGCCGACGCGGCGGCGGCCTCGGTGCCCTTCTCGTCCACCGCGATGAAGGTCTCGTGCGCGACGTTGCCGATGCGCAGGGCCGGTTCGGTGCTCATGGCGCTGAAGTCGGCCTCCGGGGTGAATGCCGTGGGCATGCCGAGGCCGCCCAGCGCGGCACCCAGGTCGGCCGGTAGGCGGAACGTCCACCGGGGCAGACGTAGCTGGACGTCGATGGTCTGGAACCCGGTCAGCACCGCGCCCAGCCACGTCGCATCGAGGTTGGCCTCGACCGCCGCGAGACCGCCCCGGGTCGGCATGACGACGGCCATGGCGAGCCCGTCGCCGGCGTACGGCACGTCGACCGCGCGCCACCCGTCGCCTTCGAGGTAGCCCATCCGGTCGAACGGCCCGCGCATGACCGGGACGTGGACGACGGTGCCGTCGTCCCGGGTGAACGGTTCCACCGCGGTGGCGGTGGCGGTGAACGGGTACTTCCAGGCGGCCTTGAGGTAGGTCGTGTTGGTCAGCACCAGGCTGCTGTCGGGGCTCACGACACCGGGCCGCAACAGCTCCGGGATCCTCGCGGCGGTCCGGTCGGACACCCAGGTGTTGATCTCCTGGCGGGCCGCCTCCGGCGTGCCACGGAAGTCGACCGGGTGCGGCGCGGCACCGTAGTAGCCGGCCAGGGTGTCCCGGAACCCGGGCCGCAGGCTGAGGTCGAGCCGCGTCCACAGGGCGTTGGCCGTGGTCAGCCGTGCCTGCCTGGTGCCGTCGCCGTCCTGGTAACGGCCGGCGAGCGTCTGGTCGAGGGTGTTGAGCCCGCTGTCGAGCGCGCGGGGTCGCGGATACGGCGCGTGGAGCACCGTGTCCATCTCGTCCGCCGTGGTCGAGCCGGCACCCGCCCTGGTCATCGCGAGCGCGAGCCCCACCGAGTACGGCGCGCACACCACGTTGCCGCCGGCGTGGCTCGACGCCAGCGTGCGGTAGAGGTCGGCCGTGAAGCCGCGGACGGCGGTCGCGGCGGGCTGCGTCGTCGCCGGCTCGGGCGGTACGCGTACCGGTTCCGTCGACGTGGACGGCGCGCCGGGCCGACCGGGGCGGCCGGGGGCGGCGGCAAGTGCGGCGGCGGCGAGGGGGACCGCCCGCAGGACCGATCGACGCGAGACCATGTTTCGACAGTAGAGCAGTTCCATGGAGGAAAGCCAGTTGGAACGGCATAATTAATCGAAGTTTGTCGATGTCGGTATCTCGCGCGTGGTAGGAGCACCCGGTCGGCGGGACATCCCCGGGGCCGCGACGTCGAACCACCGCCTCCCCGTCGTGCGGGGTCCGGCTGTTCGATCGGGGTGCGGCTACTCCGGTGGGGCGTGCCGCTCCAGCAGGTGGTCGCGGAGGGCGGCGAGCTGGGCGTCGGTGACCCCGGCGTGCCGCAGGTAGTCCTCGATCGACCCGTGCCGCTGGCGGAGTTCGTCGAGGAAGAGCGCCATCGCCTCGGCGGGAGAGCCCAGGAACGGCGCGGGCGGCTTCTGAGCGTCCGGCATGGCCTCCGCCAACCAGGCGCTGAACCGTTCGGACGCCTCGGTGCTCAGCGCGTAGTCCTCGGCGATCTGCTCGTCGTCGACGCCGAGCACCGCCAGGGTCAGCGCGCAGACGATGCCGGTGCGGTCCTTGCCCGCGACGCAGTGCACCAGGACCGGCGCGTTGGCGCTGTCGGCGATCAGGCCGACCGCCTCGGCCAACCCGGCGGTGCCGGTCTCGGCGAGGTCGGCGTACCGGTCGGCGAGGTAGCGGGCCAGACTGGTGTCCGGCTCGTGCGCCCGTAGCCCCCACTCGGCGTGCTCGGGGTGGATGTGCCGGTAGGCCAGCCCGTCCAGGTCGGGCACCCGGCCGTCCCGGTCCACCTCGGACGGGCGACGCAGGTCGATCACGGTACGGATGCCGAGGGCGGCGAAGGCCTCCCGGTCGGTGCCGTCGATCCGGTGCGGAGAGTCCGACCGGTAGAGCCGGCCCCAACGGACGACACGACCGTCCCGGCCGGGGTAGCCGCCGACGTCGCGGAAGTTGAACATCGCGGAGAACGGGATGCGGCGGCTGTCCTCGATGGGGTTCATCCGGACACGGTAACGGTCGGCGGGGCGTGTCCGCGCCCCCACCGACCGTGCTCTGTACGCCCGGATCCGGGTGCTCTGCGCGCCTGGACCCGGGTGCCCTCCGCGCCCGGCTACCGGGCGGTGCCGGGGGGCAGGTTGCCGTAGCTGTCGTCGTAGTAGCCGCCCAGCCTGTCCCGGTAGGCCGGGTCGCCGTGGCTGGTCTCGTCGTACTCGGGAGCGGCCTTGATCTGGTCCCGGGTGCGGTCGACGTGGACCTTGCGGTCGTCGTGGTCGACCTGGGCGACGGTGCCGGCGGGGAGCATCACCTTCCTGCCGAAGATCCACGGTCCGGTGTCCACGACCAGGTAGCTGCCGCCCACCTCGTGGCTGGCCCCGTCGATCCGGCCGATGCCGCCGTCGGTGGCCTCGACCTGGTAGCCGACCAGGTCGACGTCGGCGACCCCGGCCTCGTCGCGGTAGCTCCACGGGTTGAACGCCCCGCCCGGGGCGCCGCCGGCGATCGCCCCCTGCCCGTCGTCGACGATCGGGTCGGTGCTGCCGTGGGCGGAGTGCGGGTCGAGCCGGTCCATGGGAGCTCCTGCCTCGGCTGTCGTCGTCGCTGTCGCTGGCGGGGAAAGTGCCTGCTGTCCGCACCCGGGTACCCGGGTGTGCCGCCGCGCACACCCGTCCCGACATGTGGATTCTGCCTCCCAGAACCGGGAGCGGGTGGCAGAGTGGCGACCGTGACCAGCTCCGCCCGCATTATTGGCAGCTAGCGCGCCGGCCCACCCCTCTGCCGAGCGCGCAGACCTCCCGCATCCGCGGGGGGTCTTTTTGTTGCTCGCCAAGATCCGATGAAGGGACTCTCGATGACGTTCCAGGTCTACGACACCACGCTGCGCGACGGCGCCCAGCGCGAGGGGCTCAGCTACTCGGTGGTCGACAAGCTCGCGGTGGCCCGGCTGCTCGACGAGTTCGGTGTCGGCTTCATCGAGGGCGGGTGGCCGGGTGCCGTACCGAAGGACACCGAGTTCTTCCGCCGGGCCCGCACCGAGCTGCCCCTGCGGCACGCCCTGCTGGTCGCCTTCGGCGCGACCCGCAAGGCCGGGGTGGCCGTCGCCGACGACCCGCAGGTCCGCGCGTTGCTCGACGCGCAGACCCCGGCCGTCGCCCTGGTCGCCAAGGCCGACATCCGGCACGTCGAACGCGCGCTGCGCACCACCGGCGCGGAGAACCTGGCGATGGTCCGGGACACCGTCGCCCACCTGGTCGCCGAGGGACGACGGGTCTTCGTCGACGGCGAGCACTTCTTCGACGGGTTCCGGCACGACCCGGCGTACACCGCCTCGGTGGTCGAGACCGCGCTCGCGGCGGGGGCCGAGCGGTTCGTGCTCTGCGACACCAACGGCGGGATGCTGCCGTCCCGGGTGACCGCCGCGATCACCGACCTGACCGCGCGGACCGGGATCGCCCCGGAGTCGTTCGGCATGCACGCCCAGAACGACACCGCCTGCGCGGTGGCCAACACGGTCGCGGCCGTCGAGGCCGGGGTCCGGCACGTCCAGGGCACCGCCAACGGGTACGGCGAGCGCCCCGGCAACGCCGATCTCTTCGCCGTGGTGGCCAACCTCCAACTCAAGCTCGGGCTGCCCGTCCTACCCGACGGCTGCCTGGAACAGATGGTGCGGGTCTCGCACGCCATCGCCGAGATCGCCAACATCGCCCCCGACACCCACCAGGCGTACGCCGGGGCCGCCGCCTTCGCCCACAAGGCGGGGCTGCACGCGAGTGCGATCAAGGTCGACCCGTTGCTCTACAACCACGTGGACCCGTCGGTGGTGGGCAACGACATGCGGATCCTGGTGACCGAGATGGCCGGCCGGGCCAGCATCGAGCTGAAGAGCCGCGAGCTGGGTCTTGACCTGGCCGGCCATCCGGACGCCGTGTCGAAGGTGACCGCCCGGGTCAAGGAGCTGGAGGCGGGTGGCTGGTCGTTCGAGGCCGCCGACGCCTCGTTCGAGCTGCTGGTCCGCTCCGAGCTGCCGGACGCCGCCCCGGCGCGGCCGTTCACGCTGGAGTCGTACCGGGTGCTGGTCGAGCACCGGGAGGACGGCGCGGTGGTCTCCGAGGCCACCGTGAAGATCCGGGTACGCGGTGAGCGGGTGATCGCCACCGCCGAGGGCAACGGCCCGGTCAACGCCCTCGACGAGGCGCTGCGGGTCGGGATGTCCAAGCACTATCCGGAGCTGCGGCACTTCGAGCTGGCCGACTACAAGGTACGCATCCTGGAGGGCACCCACGGCACCGGCGCGGTGACCCGGGTGCTGGTGGAGACCGCCGACGGCACCGGCCGGGACTGGACCACCGTGGGGGTGCACCCCAACGTGGTCGAGGCGTCCTGGCACGCGTTGGTCGACGCCCTCACCTACGGCCTCGACCAGGCGGCCGTCTCCAACGGCCATTCATGAATGGTCGGGCCTTCACCTTTCGCAATTTCCAGAATCGTTTTCCGGATAGCGAAACGCAATGATCAACTATTGACGGTCCCCTTTTGGCGGTGTTACGTTCCTCGTGGTTGAGGCGCCACAACGGAGCGTAGTAATCCCTGCTCAGGCCGGGTATTTGGGGTTGGTTGACAGACCATTCGGCCCCGGCGGGGCTATCTGCTCCCGCCTTTTCCGGCTTGCCCGCAGTAACCATCCGGCCCACCGAACGGCGGGTCGGCCGTATCGCCACGGTCACAAAAGGGAGACCTGTCATGGCCACATTCTTCAGGCGTAAGGCGGCGGCGGTGACGCTCGGCGTCCTGGCGCTCACCCTGGCCGGCGGCGGGATCGCCGCCGCACAACCGGCGACCAAGGCCCCGGCCGAGGTGGCTCAGCCGGGTGCCCGGCTGGCCGGTGCCACCGGTCAGCCGCCGGTGACGGCAGCCGAAGCCAAGCAGGCCCGTGCGGCGCTGAAGGCCGCGCTCGCCCCGCCGGCCTCGGGCTCGGTCGCCTGGGCGGTCGTCGCCAGCGACGGCACCCTGCTCCAGCACTCGGCGAACGTCG
The DNA here is from genome assembly GCF_900090265.1 of Micromonospora rifamycinica. Classification (NCBI taxonomy): domain Bacteria; kingdom Bacillati; phylum Actinomycetota; class Actinomycetes; order Micromonosporales; family Micromonosporaceae; genus Micromonospora; species Micromonospora rifamycinica. The sequence goes on along the minus strand of NZ_LT607752.1, from coordinate 2,887,007 downwards.
TGTCGTCGACCAGGTACGGCACCGGGCAGTACCAGGTGCTGCTCGACTACAGCGTGGTCGGCAAGGCGTTCCAGGCCACCATCGGCACGAACGACCAGTTCAACGTGCCGCCGGCCGGCGAGATCTCGGTCGCCCCGCGCAACCAGACCCCGAACGGCGTCTTCATCCAGACGTACAGCTCCGGCGGCTCGGTATCCAGCAAGCCGTTCCACCTGTTCGTCGCCAACTGACGCCCGGCCGCGTCGACGGTGCCGGCCCCCGTTCCGGGGGTCGGCACCGTCCGTCGTGGAGTCCCCGGCACCGCCGGTGACCGCCCCCCCCGGCGGCCGGCCGTCGTCGTCGGCGGTGGCCCCAGGCCGCTCCCCGGCGGCGGTGGCCCCAGGGCGCTCCCCGGCGGCGGTGGCCCCGGGCCGCCGTCGATGGCAGTGGTCCCGGGCCGCCGCTCCGCACCCCGACCCGGGTCGATGGACCGGGCGGGGGCGAACGGCCGGAACGAGGTTGCCGCCCGAACGGGCGGGTCGTCCCGGTCCGGTGGGGAAAGGGCCTGCCAGGGACGGAATTTCCGACGTTTGCCTGCCCACCGGCCCGGGAAGCAAGCACCGTGACGGACATCTCGGACACCCTGGCCAGCCTGCCCAGCGCGGTCGAAGCCGATGCGGCGGGCGCGGAGTTGGAACAGACCCTCTTCGAGGTCAGACGCGTGATCGTCGGGCAGGACCGGCTGGTCGAACGACTGCTCACCGCACTGATCGCCGACGGGCACTGCCTCCTGGAAGGGGTGCCCGGCGTCGCCAAGACACTGGCCGCGCAGACCCTGGCCACCGTCGTCGGCGGCACCTTCACCCGGATCCAGTTCACCCCCGACCTGGTCCCCTCCGACATCGTCGGCACCCGGATCTACCGCGCCTCGACCGAGAGCTTCGACGTCGAACTCGGCCCGATCATGGCCAACCTGGTGCTCGCCGACGAGATCAACCGGGCCCCGGCCAAGGTCCAGTCGGCGCTGCTGGAGGCGATGGCCGAGCGGCAGGTGACCATCGGCGGGCGGAGCTGGCCGGTGCCGGAGCCCTTCCTGGTGCTGGCCACCCAGAACCCGATCGAGTCCGAGGGGGTGTACCAGCTTCCCGAGGCACAACGCGACCGCTTCCTCATGAAGGTCGTCGTCGACTACCCGGGCGACGCCGACGAGCTGGCCATCCTCTACCGGATGAGCAGCGACCGGCCCCGCCCGCGCCGGGTGCTCGACCCGGTCCGGCTGCGCGACTACCAGCGCCGGGCCGCCCACGTCTTCGTGCACCACGCGCTCGCCGAGTACGTGGTCCGGCTGATCCTGGCCACCCGCGACCCCGCCCGCTTCGGGCTGCCGGAGGTCGCCCCGCTGCTGGCGTACGGGGCCAGCCCCCGGGCCACCCTCGGCCTGGTCGCCGCCGCCCGTGCCCAGGCGCTGCTGCGGGGCCGCGAGTACGTGCTTCCCGAGGACGTCCGCGAACTCGCGGTCGACGTGCTCGCCCACCGGCTGGTGCTCTCCTTCGACGCGGTGGCCGACGGGGTGTCCGCCGAGGCGGTGGTGCACCGGCTGGTCCAGGCGGTGCCGCCACCGGTGCTCGCCACCGGCCACCCCGAGTACGCGCCCGTCCTGGGGGCGGCGTGAGACCGCCGACCACCTCCGTGCCGACGACCTCCGTTCCGGCCGACCCGACGCTGGCCGACCTCGCCCCCGCACAGCGGCTGCGCCGGCTCGAACTCACCGTCACCCGCCGGCTCGACGGGCTGCTCCAGGGCCAGCTGCGCGGCCTGCTGCCCGGCCCCGGCAGCGAACTCGCCGGCAGCCGCGAGTACCGCCCCGGCGAGGACGAGGTACGCCGGATGGACTGGGCGGTGACCGCCCGGACCACCGTCCCGCACGTCCGCGAGGTCGACGCCGACCGCGAGTTGACCACCTGGCTGCTGGTCGACGCCAGCCCCAGCATGGAGTACGGCACCGCCGAGCTGGACAAACGGGAACTCTCGGTGGCCGCCGTCGCCGCAGTCGGCTTCCTGACCGCCGGGACCGGCAACCGGCTCGGCGCACTGGTGCTCGGCACCGACGGGCTGCGCCGGTTCCCGGCCCGCTCCGGGCGTACCCATCTGCTGCGGCTGCTCCGCGCGTTGCTGCACGCCCCCCGGGCGGACGTCGGTGCCCCGCCAACCGGCCCCGACCTGGCGGGGGCCTTCACGGCGGTGCCCCGGGTCGCCGTGCGGCGGGGGCTGGTGGTGGTGGTCTCCGACTTCCTCGACGGGCTCCCCGACGAGGACGACGCCCAGCCCCCCTGGGAGCCGGCGCTGCGCCGGCTCGCCGCCCGGCACCAGGTGCTCGCGGTCGAGATCACCGACCCGCGTGAGTGGGAACTGCCCGACGTCGGCCTGGTCACCCTGGTCGACCCGGAGAGCGGCCGGTGCCGCGAGGTGTGGACCGGGGATCCGGAGCTGCGCCGCCGGTACGCCGGTGCCGCCGCCGCGCAACGCGCCCAGGTGGCCCGGGTGCTGCGCCGCAGCGGGGCCGGGCACCTGGCGTTGCGGACCGACCGGGACTGGACCGCCGACATCGTGCGGCACGTGTACGCCCAACGCCGGCTGGCCACCGCGTCCGCCGCCACCCGGGGCGGTGTCGCGTGAACTGGCAGTCACCGCTGCGGCTCCTGCTGCTGCTCGGGGTGGCCGCGCTGGCCGCCGCCTACCTGCTGGCCCAGCGCCGACGCAGCCGGTACGCCGTCCGCTTCACCAACCTGCGGCTGCTCGACCGGGTCGCCCCGCAGCGACCGGCCTGGCGGCGGCACGTGCCCGCCGGTCTGTTCCTGGCCATGCTGGCGCTGCTGGTGGTGGGCTTCGCCCGGCCCACCGCCGAGGTGCGGGTGCCCCGGGAGCGGGCCACCGTGATGGTCGCCGTGGACGTCTCCACCTCGATGCTCGCCACCGACGTGGAACCGGACCGGCTGACCGCCGCCAAGGAGGCCGCCCGGACGTTCGTCGACGGGCTGCCGGACGAGTTCAACGTGGGGCTGGTCGCGTTCGCCGGCAGCGCGGCGGTGCTGGTGCCGCCGAGCACCGACCGGGGTGCCCTGCACGATGGGATCGACCGGCTCGCCGAGGGGATCACCGGGGTCCAGGGCACCGCCATCGGCGAGGCGATCAGCGCCTCCCTCGGCGCGGTCAAGAGCCTCGACGAGAAGGCGGCCAAGCAGCCGCCGCCGGCCCGGGTCATCCTGCTCTCCGACGGGGCGAACACCTCCGGCGCGGACCCGATGGAGGCGGCCTCGGCGGCCGTCGCGGCGAAGGTGCCGGTGCACACCATCTCGTTCGGCACCCCGGGCGGGTTCGTCGACCGGGGTGGCCGGCCGATCCAGGTGCCGGTCGACGGGCAGACCCTCCGGGCGGTCGCCGACGAGACCGGGGGCGGCTTCCACGAGGCGGGCAGCAGCGCCGAACTGCGCGACGTCTACGAGGACATCGGCTCCTCGGTCGGCTACCGCAAGGAACGTCAGGACATCTCCGCCCGGTTCATCGGGCTCGGGCTGGTCTTCGCCATGGGGGCGGCGGCCGGATCGATGCGCTGGTTCTCCCGCCTCCCCTGAGGCGGGGACGGCGTGGCCCCTGTCCGTCGCAGCGCACAGTGAGGAGCGGACGTATGGCAGTACAGACCGGTCTGGGGGAGCCCCGGGGCCCCTGGTTCCTCTCACCCGACCTGGGACCGGACGGCCGGCACCGGTGGGACGTGCCGGGGCCGGGGGAGGACCCGTCCCGACGACGGTGGCGGGGCCGGTTGTGGACCGCCGCCGCGGTGGTCGCCCTCTCCACCGTCTCCGGCGCGGCGGCCGGTGGCTGGGTGGCCGGTCAGGACGGGGCCGGGTCGACGGCGGCCTCCGCCGCCCCGGTGCCGGCTGAGCTGGTCACCGCCGCCCAGAAGACCGTGCCGGGGGTGGTGTCCGTGCTGGTCGGCGGGGGTGCCGCCGGGCGGTCGGCGACCGGCTCCGGCTTCGCCATCGACAACGAGCAGCACATCGTCACCAACGACCACATCCTGGCCAAGGGGGGTGGGGGCGCGGTGACCGTGGAGATGCCGGACGGTCGCCGGTACGCCGCCGACGTGGTAGGCCGCGAACCCGGCAGCGACCTGGCGGTGCTCAAGGTGCCGTCGGCCGCCGGGCTGGCCCCGTTGCCGCTGGCCAAGCCCCGGTCCACCCGGGTCGGCGAGCCGGTGCTCGCGGTCGGTTCGCCGCTCGGCCTGGCCGGCACGGTGACCGCCGGGATCGTGAGCGCCCTGAACCGGCAGGTACGGCTGGGCACCAGCCGGCGCAGCGCGGTGCAGACCGACGCGTCGATCAACCCGGGCAACTCCGGTGGGCCGCTGGTCAACGCCCGGGGCGAGGTGGTCGGGGTGAACACCGCGATCGCCACCATCGACGGCAGCGGCTCGATCGGCATCGGCTTCGCCATCCCCATCGACCAGGTGCAGCAGACCGCCGACACCATCATCGGCAAGGGGGGCTGAGCCCTCGCGGTCGGCTGCGGCGGCCCGCGCCCCCGGTGACCGCGCCGGGGCCTCGGCGCCCCCCGCGCGGGTGTGGTGGCCCCGGCCCGGCGGCGACCGCGCCGCGCGGCGTCGGCCGGGGGCGTTAGCCTCGCGGGGTGGACGACGGACTGCGGGTGACCGACCGGTGGACAGTGCCCGCCGCCGAGCTGCGGGAACGGTTCTCCCGCTCGTCCGGCCCCGGCGGGCAGGGGGTCAACACCACCGACTCCCGGGTCGAGCTGAGCTTCGACCTGGCCGGCACCAGCGGGTTGCCTCCGGCGCTGCGGGAACGGGCGCTGGAGCGGCTCGCCGGCCGGCTGGTCGACGGGGTGCTCACCATCGCCGCCAGCGAGCACCGTGCGCAGTTGGCCAACCGGGAGGCGGCCCGGGAGCGGCTGGCCGCGTTGCTGCGCGAAGCCGTCGCCCCGCCGCCGCCACCCCGCCGGCCCACCCGCCCCTCGCGCGGTGCCAAGGAACGCCGCCTGGCCGACAAGAAACGCCAGTCGCAGCGCAAGCGGGACCGGCGGGCCGACGGGGACTGACCCGCGCCGCCCGGATCCGTGCCACCCCTGCGGCGCACCCGGCAAACCGCACCCGGGTCGGGTCCGGCCTGCCTACGCTGGCGGGCATGTCCACCGACACCCTGGTCACCCTCGCCGGCCGTACCGTGCTCGCCTGCGCTCCGGACGGGCCGAGGATCTGCGGCGGCGACGACGCCACCGACGTGATCGGCGCGGCGCTGGGCCACGGGGTCGAGCTGGTGGTGCTGCCGGTGCGCCGGCTCGCCGTCGAGTTCTTCACGCTGCGTACCGGGGTGGCGGGGGAGGTGGTGCAGAAGTTCGCCAACTACCGGCTCCGGCTGGTCGTGCTGGGCGACATCGCCGGGCACGTCACGCGGAGCACCACCCTGCGGGACTTCGTCGTCGAGGCCGACCGGGGCGGCCAGCTCTGGTTCGTCGACACCCTGGCGGCGCTGGAGGAGCGGCTGCGCGTCGAAACGCTTCGCCAGGATGCGGGAGGGCGTTGAGTCGCGGCCACCCGGTCTGCTGAGATGTGGGTGGGAGCAACCGGGCCGTCACCGACCGCACGCCGTCACGTGACAGGAGTCCCCTCAGCATGCTCCGAAAGCCGTTCCTCTCCGCCCTGCTCGCCGCGCTCGCGGCCGTCCCCCTCACCCTGCTCGTCGGGTTGGTCGCCGCTCCGGCGGCCCGGCCCGCCGCGGCCACCCCACTGCGGGTGATGCCCCTCGGCGACTCGATCACCGGCTCGCCCGGCTGCTGGCGGTCCATCCTCTGGAACCGTCTCCAGTCCACCGGACACACCAACGTGGACTTCGTCGGCACCCTCGGTCCGCAGGGCTGCGGCCAGCCGTACGACGGGGACAACGAGGGCCACGGCGGTTACCTGGTGACCAACGTGGCCAACCAGAACCTGCTGCCCGGCTGGCTCGCCGCCACCCACCCCGACATCGTGTTGATGCACTTCGGCACCAACGACGTGTGGAGCAACATCGCGCCGGCCACCATCCTCACCGCGTACTCGAGGCTGGTCGACCAGATGCGGGCCAGCAACCCGGCGATGCGGATCATCGTCGCCAAGATCATCCCGATGGCCCCGTCGAGCTGCGCCGAGTGCGGGCAGCGGGCGGTCGCCCTGAACGCCGTGATCGACGGCTGGGCCGCGGGGAAGACCACCGCCGCGTCGCCGATCGTGGTGGTCGACCAGTGGACCGGCTTCAGCACCACCACCGACACCTACGACGGGGTGCACCCCAACGCGGCCGGCGACCAGAAGATGTCCGACCGGTGGTACCCGGCGCTGGTGGCCGCGCTCGACGGCACCACCCCGACCAGCACCCCGACGGGCAGCCCCACCACCTCACCCACCCCGACACCGAGCCCCACGGTCAGCCCCACCGGGTCGCCCACGGTGGACCCGCCGACCACCTCGCCGCCCGCCGGGGTGGCCTGCACCGCCAGCTACCGGATCACCAACCAGTGGCAGGGCGGGCACCAGGGCGAGGTGACAGTGCGCAGCACCGGCGCCGCGCGCACCACCGGCTGGCGGGTCACCTTCACCCTGCCCGCCGGGCAGCAGATCACCCAGACCTGGAACGCCGAGCTGACCCAGACCGGCAGCGCGGTCACCGCCCGGAACGTGGGCTGGAACGGCGCGCTCGCCCCGGCGGCCGAGGCCACCTTCGGGTTCCTCGGCACCAACACCGGCACCGCCACCGCCCCGACGGCGACCTGCACCGCCAGTTGACCGGTCCACCCATTCGCCGAAGAACACCCGCAAGATCGTGCTGAATCCACGAAGTAGTGGCCTCCCGGACGACGGAGGCCACTACTTCGTGGTTCGAGCGTGATCATGCAGGAGACGGGCGGACAGCCGGCAGTCGAGGCGTGCGTCGGACGGTCAGCTGTGGACGGTCCCGGCGAGGTCCAGAGCGGCCAGCAGCCGGGCACGGAGCACGGCGGCCTGCCCGGCGAAGTCGCGTTGCGCCGCCGCGTACTCGGCCCGCCCCTCGGGGGTCTCCACCCGGACCGGGGGATAGCCGAGGGCGGCCAGATCGTACGGGCTGGCCCGCATGTCCAGCGCCCGGATCCGCCGGGCCAGCGCGAAACAGTCCGCGACCAGCTCCGAGGCGACCAGCGGGGAGAGCTTGTACGCCCACTTGTAGAGGTCCATGTTGGCGTGCAGGCAACCCGGCTGCTCCAGCGCGTGCTGGGTCTCCCGGGTCGGCTGGAGCACGTTCAGCGGCCGGGCCGGTACGGTGAAGAACCGGAACGCGTCGAAGTGGCTGCACCGGACGCCCCGGTCCCGTACCACCTCGGCGGTGCGTTCCGGGCTGAGCCGCAGCGGCCAGGCGTTGTGCCGGACCTCCTCCTGGGTCTGCCGGTAGACCATCGCCCACTCGTGCATCCCGAAGCAGCCCAGATGCGCCGGTCGCCCGGCCGTCGCCGCCAGCAGGTCCCGGATCCAGACGATCGACTCGGCGCGTCGGCCGCGTACCCGGTCGGTGGCGAGGGTGACCCCGGCGGGGTCGGCGCGGTAGTCGGGGCCGAACTCGGCCGGGTCGGCGTCGCGCAGCAGCACGCCGACGCCCGGGTGCCAACGGCGCAGCTGCGCCGGCCGGTACGAGTAGTAGGTGAAGAGGAAGTCCTCCACCGGGTGCCGGCCGCCGGTGCGGCGACGGGCCAGGTGCGGGTCCAGCCAGGCGGCCACCCGCGCCTGGTGGGCGGCCCGCCGGGCCTGCCAGTCAGCCGCGTCGAGGGCGGCGGGAACGAGGGCGGCGGTCACCCCCTCAGGGTACGACCGCCGCCCGGTCACCCCGTCGGGACACGACCGCCGCCCGTCGGCGGATCAGGGCACGGCCACCCGGACCCCGGCGGAGAACACCCCGCTGCGCAGCTCCAACTGCTTCGGCTTCTGCATCCCGTGCACGGTGAAGACCAGCGGCAGTACCACCCGGCTGCCCGCCGAGACCGGCTCGGCGAAGACGTCCCGGCCCAGGTTCGCCAGCCGGGTGGCGTCCTCGTCGGTGCTGACCCAGGTCCCGCCCGGCAGGTACGCCCGCTGGAGCTGGCCGTGCCAGCTCTGCTGCTCCGGGGTGACGTTGCGCACCCCCACGGTGGCCTGGCACCGCTGGCTCGCCGCCTGCGCGGTGGCGCAGGCCACCCGGTAGACGGTGAACTCGAACGCCTTCTCCCGCAGCGGGGTGCCGACGGACCCGGTCATGGTGGTACCCGTCCACGCCCCGGCGGTCGGCTGCTTGCTGGTGTCGATCGCGGCGACCTGCCGGGTGGCCGTCCAGGCGGCCACCGAGACCACCCCGGCCAGCACGGTCGCGGCGACCCCCACCACCAGCCACACCGACGGGCTGCGGGGCCGCCCGGGTCGTCCCGGCGTGGCGGGTCGCGGATACACCGTCCCGCCGCCCGGGGCCGCCGGCCCACCGACGTACGGCGTGGTGCCGGCCGCCGTCGGGGCGGTGCCGCTCGGCGCGATGCCGCTGACCCGCCGCCGGGCCCGCAGCCGCCACCAGAGCCCACCGACGAGCAGCGCCAGCACCACCAGGGCCGCGCCGAGCAGGATCAGGGGCTGCCGCCAGACCGGCGTCGCGGGCACCGCGGCCTCGGGGGCCGCCGCGCCGCGCCAGGTGGCGGTCGCGCAGTCGTACGGCTGGTCGCCGTCCCTGGTGTAGGCGCAGGCCGGCGCGGTCAGCTCCTGGCCGGGCGCGGTGGCGGCCAGGGCGGTGTCGAGGGTCCGGGTCGCCCCGGCCGGTACGACGAGCCGCCAGGTGACCTCCCCGCCGCCGGAGGAGCCGCGCGGCCGGGTGGCGAGACCGCCCGCGCTGACCGCGGTGGTCGACGTGTTGGCCGGCAGCTCCTGCCGCACCATGGTCTGCACCGCCGAGCCGCCGGTGTTGCGGACCAGGATCCGGTAGCCGGGCACCGCGGTCGCGGCGGGTGCCACGGCGACGGTGAGCTGCGGTGTCGGCCGGGGCACACCCGGGTTGCCGGCGGTGGTCATTCCCGGGGCGGGTACCGACGGGGTGACCGGGATCACCGCGCCGCTGGCCGCCACCCCGGGCGCGGCCGTCGCGGCCCGGTGCGGGGCCGCGACCCCGACCGGCGCTGCCCTCGCCGGTTCCGCCGCTGCTGTCGGCCCAACCGGTGTTGCCGCCGCCGGCGCCGTCGTCGGGTCCGGCGCTCTTGCCGGTGTCGCCGTTGCCGCCGCCGGTGTCGTCGTTGCGGTCGCCGGGTTCGCCCCGGGACCGGGCAGCGCCGGTACGGCGGCGAGAATGCCCAGGCAGTTCACGAAGACCGCGAGGACCCTGTGGTGTCGTCTCGATGCAGGCATACCAACGAACCTCCGACGCCGACGCTAGGGGCGCGGACCCTCCGCCCGGGTACGAAGCGCCGAATCCCGCCCGCAGCGGCGACCGGTGCCCTAAGCTGCGCCGACGATCGCCCGGCGGCCGACGGGGCGGGCCGTCGTGGGGATAGATTGGCCGGGTGCGTATCGCTCGTTTCGCTCATGCCAAGGGAATGTCGTTCGGAGTCGTCGAGGGGGAGGCGGAGGGCGGGCCACAGGGTCTGACCATCGCCGAGATCGAGGGCCACCCGTTCGGGCAGCTCCAGTTCTCCGGTGCCCGCTGGGCACTGCCCGACGTACGGCTGCTTTCGCCGATCCTGCCCAGCAAGGTGGTCTGTGTCGGGCGTAACTACGCCGAGCACGCCGCCGAGCACGGCAGCGAGGTGCCGACGGAGCCGTTGCTCTTCCTCAAGCCGTCCACCTCGGTGATCGGCCCCCGGGACGCGATCCGGCTGCCGGTCTTCAGCAAGCAGGTCGAGCACGAGGCCGAGCTGGCCGTGGTGATCGGGGCACCCGGGGCACGCCGGGTCGACCGGGCCACCGCCGCTCGGGCCATCTTCGGCTACACCTGCGCCAACGACGTGACCGCCCGGGATCTCCAGCGGTCCGACGGGCAGTGGACCCGAGCCAAGGGTTTCGACTCGTTCTGCCCCCTCGGCCCCTGGATCACCACCGACGTCGACGTCACCGACCTGGAGGTCCGCTGCGAGGTGGGCCGCAACCCGGACGAGATGGAGGTACGCCAGCTCGGCCGGACCAAGGACATGGTGTTCGACGTGCCGGCCCTGGTGTCGTACATCTCGCACGTGATGACGCTGCTCCCCGGGGACGTGGTGCTGACCGGCACCCCGGCCGGGGTTAGTCCGCTCACCGATGGGGATACGGTCACCGTACGGATCGAAGGGATCGGCGAACTCACCAACTCGGTGGTGCCGGTCGGCTGACCGTCCGAAACCCTGTTTCCGCAGCTCAAGGGCGGTTTGGGGGGATCGGATTTGGCCTGTTGGCGCGGGGAGGGTAAAGTTCCATCCCGGCGCCGCAAGGGGCCAATGGGGTATGGGGTAATTGGCAGCCCAACTGATTCTGGTTCAGTTAGTCTAGGTTCGAGTCCTGGTACCCCAGCGCAACCACGGGTTCACCCGAATCCGTGGACGCTGGATTCTGACGGAGTTCCGCTCCCTCCCCGCACGGGGTAGAAGTCGATCTCTGATAGAGTGCAGCTTCCCCGCCCTGCCGGGTGGGGAAGCACAAGCTATGTTCTGGCCCCGTCGTCTAGTGGCCCAGGACGCCGCCCTCTCAAGGCGGTAGCGCCGGTTCGAATCCGGTCGGGGCTACAACGCTGACAGCCCGTCCCACTCGGTTGGGGCGGGCTTCTTCGTGTCCGACGTGCTCCCCGTCACGAGACGCCCTGCCCTCCCGGAGCGCGCCCGGTGCCGCCCGTTGCGGTGCTCCGTCGAGATGTTTCCCTCGCGGTACCGCCTTGTCGTACTGTGCGCCGGCAAGGTGCTTCCCCGTGGTGCTCCCCGGCGCGGCGCTTCTTCGCGGTGCCCCCGGCGCGGTGTGGTCGGGGTGCCTCCACGTGGTGTTGCCCGTTGCGGTGCGGTCGGGGGCGTTCCCTCGTGGTATTGCCCGTTGCGGTGCGGTCGGGGGCGTTCCCTCGTGGTGTTGCCCGTGATGGTGCGGTCGGGGGCCTTCCCTCGCGGCGTTCCCCGTCGCGCGGTGCTTCCCGTCGGTGGTGCGCCGCCGCCCCTGGGCCGACCTCAGGGCGGCCCACCCCGGTTGCGGGCACCGGGTGCGGGTGCCGTTAGACTACTGCCACACCGCCCCGTTGGGTGGTGAAGCAGGAAAAGTGCCTGGCCCCGTCGTCTAGTGGCCCAGGACGCCGCCCTCTCAAGGCGGTAGCGCCGGTTCGAATCCGGTCGGGGCTACCACACGATCGGCCCGTCTCGCCCACGAGACGGGCCGATCGCCGTTCCGCCATCTACCGGCCCCGGCGCCCCACTCCTCTCGCCCTCCCCGGCATCCACCCCCTCGTGCCCCGCTCGCAATCCACCCCCACCCGCCATTCCCGTGCTCCACCCCGATCCGCCCGCCGCCCCCGCACCCCACCCCCCCGTTCCCACCGTCACCCCCCCGTTCCCACCGTCACCCCTGCCGTTCCCGCCGTTCCCGCCGTCAGCCCCGTTGATCAAGAGGTTTACGTCAGGTTGATCTTCAAGCCTGACCCTAACTTCTTGATCAACGTGGGGGTTTGACGCAAACCTCTTGATCGACCAGGGAGTTTGACGCAAACCTCTTGATCAACTGAGGGTTTGACGCAAACCTCTTGATCAACCGGGTCGGGTGTGGGGGTTTGTCGAGCGGGGGTGCGAGAGGGCGGCGGGAAGGAGCGGCGGGCGGGATGGAGGGAGTGGTGGGGGTGGACGGGCGGGATGGCTTGGACAGCGTGCTGGACGGGTGGGGTGGAGCGGACGGGCGGGATCGAGTGGACGGGCGGGGTGGAGCGGACGGGTGGGGTGGAGCAGGTGGGGGTGCGGGTGGGTTCAGAGGCCGGAGAGGCGTTGGCCGGCGCGGACGACGGCCATGGCGTGGCGTTCGCCGGGGCGGCGGCCGAGGCGTTCGATCGGGCCGGAGATGCTGATCGAGGCGATCACCCGGCCGGTGCGGTCCCGGATGGGGGCGGAGACGCTCGCCACACCGGGTTCGCGTTCGGCGACGCTCTGCGCCCAGCCCCGGCGGCGTACCTCGGCGAGGGTGCGGCCGGTGAACTTGGACCGGGGCAGCAGCGGCATGACGGCCTCGGGGGGTTCCCAGGCGAGCAGGATCTGCGCCGCTGAGCCGGCCGTCATGGGCAGCACGGAGCCGACCGGCACGGTGTCCCGCAGGCCGCTGGCCCGTTCGGCGGCGGCCACGCAGACCCGCTCGTCGGCCCGGCGCAGGTAGAGCTGGGCGCTCTCCCCGGTGGCGTCGCGCAGCGCGGCGAGCAGCGGCTCGGCGGCGGTCAGCAGGACGTCCGGGGCGGCGTTGGCCAACTCGCCGAGCCGGGGGCCGGGGCGCCACCGCCCCTGGGTGTCCCGGACCAGCATCCGGTGGATCTCCAGTGCCTGGGCCAGCCGGTGTGCGGTGGCTCGGGGCAGCTTGGTGCGTTCAACGAGTTCGGCCAGACTCGCGCCGTCGACACAGGCGGCCAGGATGACTACCGCCTTGTCGAGGACGCCGACACCGCTCATACTGTGTCCCACAAGCCGAAATTTACCTCCCAGAATTTAGGATGTCCAGATGGTGGGAGTCACTCAACCGAGGACCCTGGCCGAGAAGGTCTGGGACGCACACGTCGTACGGACCGCGCAGGGCGAGCCGGACCTGCTCTACATCGACCTGCACCTGCTGCACGAGGTGACCAGCCCGCAGGCGTTCGACGGGCTGCGGTTGGCCGGTCGACAGGTCCGTCGTCCCGACCTCACGCTCGCGACCGAGGATCACAACACCCCGACCGGGTACGACGATCCCGCGTTCCGGCTGCGCCGTGGTGACCTGCTGACGATCGCCGACCCGACGTCACGCACCCAGATCGAGACGTTGCGCCGCAACTGCGCCGAGTTCGGCCTGCGGCTGCACCCCCTGGGCGACGAGAACCAGGGGATCGTGCACGTGATCGGCCCGCAGCTGGGCGTCACCCAGCCCGGTATGACGATCGTCTGTGGCGACTCGCACACCGCCACCCATGGCGCGTTCGGTGCGCTGGCCTTCGGCATCGGCACCAGTGAGGTCGAACACGTCCTGGCCACGCAGACCCTGCCGCAGGCCCGGCCGAAGACGATGGCGGTCAACGTCACCGGTCAGCTCGGCCCCGGCGTCACCGCCAAGGACCTGGTCCTCGCGCTGATCGCGCAGGTGGGCACGGGCGGTGGGCGCGGCCACATCGTGGAGTACCGGGGCGAGGCGATCCGGGCGCTGTCGATGGAGGGCCGGATGACGGTGGCGAACATGTCCATCGAGTGGGGCGCCAAGGCGGGGCTGATCGCGCCGGACGAGACGACCTTCGCGTACCTCAAGGGTCGGCCGCACGCGCCGGCCGGGGCGGAGTGGGACGCGGCGCTGGCCTACTGGCGGACGCTGCCCACCGACGACGGCGCGACCTTCGACGCCGAGGTGACCCTGGACGCGAGCCGGATCACCCCGTTCGTCACCTGGGGCACCAACCCCGGTCAGGGTGCGCCGCTGGGGGCGGCCGTGCCGGATCCGGAGGAGTTCGCCACCGACGCCGAGCGGACCGCCGCGCGCCGGGCGTTGGAGTACATGGACCTCGCCCCCGGGACGCCGCTGCGGGACGTCGCCGTCGACGTGGTCTTCGTCGGCTCCTGCACCAACGGCCGGCTGGAGGACCTGCGGGCCGCCGCCGACGTGCTGCGCGGCCACCGGGTCGCCGACAGGGTGCGGATGCTGGTGGTGCCCGGTTCCGCCGCCGTGCGGGAGGCCGCCGAGGCGGAGGGGCTGGACAAGGTCTTCGCCGACGCCGGTGCGGAGTGGCGGTTCGCCGGCTGCTCGATGTGCCTGGGCATGAACCCGGACACGCTCAAGCCCGGCGAGCGTTCGGCATCGACCTCCAACCGCAACTTCGAGGGCCGGCAGGGCCGGGGTGGGCGTACCCACCTGGTGTCGCCGCAGGTCGCCGCCGCCACGGCCGTGACCGGCCGGCTCTCCGCCCCCGCCGACCTGTAGAAGGGCAGCCGAGAGATGGACAAGTTCACCACCCACACCGGCACCGCCGTGCCGCTGCGTCGCTCCAACGTGGACACCGACCAGATCATCCCGGCCGTGTACCTCAAGCGGGTGACCCGGACGGGATTTGCCGACGGTCTGTTCAACGCGTGGCGGGAGGACCCGGCATTCGTGCTCAACAACCCGGCCTATTCCGGCGCCTCGATCCTCGTGGCCGGGCCGGAGTTCGGCACCGGGTCGTCCCGCGAGCACGCCGTCTGGGCGCTGCGCGACTGGGGTTTCCAGGCGGTCGTCTCCCCCCGGTTCGGTGACATCTTCCGCGGCAACTCGCTCAAGGAAGGGCTCCTTCCGGTCGAGTTGGAACCGGCCGCGGTCGAGCAGATCTGGCAACTGGTGGAAGCCGACCCGACCACGCCGGTGACCGTCGACCTGACCACCCGCGAGGTCCGGGTCGGCGGGTACACCTGGTCGTTCCCGCTCGACGACCACAGCCGTTGGCGGCTGATGGAGGGCCTGGACGACATTGGACTCACCCTCCGGCACCTCGCCGACATCGAGGCGTACGAGGCGGGTCGGCCGTCGTTCACCCCCGCCGTGCGCTAGCCGTACGACTGATTTCCGTACGGTTTTCGCCCCCACCGGTTCATCCGGTGGGGGCGAATCCGTTACGACACAAGGGCTTTTTTCCGCCGAATGTTTGTGTCCAGGCAGCACAGGGCATACGGTGCGCGCAGAATGGCTCGCGTCGAGTCAGTTGCACAATCGGGAGGAAGTCGTGAACAAGGCCGAGCTCATCGAGGCGCTCGCCGCTCGCCTGGGGGACCGGAAGTCGGCGACGGCGGCGCTCGACGCGGTCCTCGCCGAGGTCCAGGCGGCGGTCACCAAGGGCGACAAAGTGGCGATCACCGGATTCGGATCGTTCGAGAAGCGTGTCCGGGCGGCGCGAACAGCGCGCAACCCGCGTACCGGTGAGGCGGTGAAGGTCAAGAAGACATCCGTCCCGGCCTTCAAGCCGGGCGCCGGTTTCAAGGAGATGGTGGCCACCGGCAAGGTGCCGAAGACCGCCGCTCCGGCGAAGAAGACCACCACCACGGCGGCGGCCAAGGCCACCACGGCGAAGGCGACGGGTGCCAAGGCGACCGGTGCCAAGGCCACCGCCGCCAAGGCGACCGGGGCGAAGGCCACCGGTGCCAAGGCGACGGGGGCGAAGGCGACGGGGGCGAAGGCGACGGGTGCCAAGGCCACCGCCGCCAAGAAGACCACGGCGACCGCCGCCAAGAAGACCACGGCCACCGCCGCGCGGAAGACCGCCGCGGCCAAGGCCACCAAGGCCGCCCCCGCGACCAAGGCGGCCACCAAGAAGGCCGCTCCGGCCAAGAAGACCGCGGCGGCCACGTCGACCACCGCCCGGAGCACGGCGGCCAAGAAGACGACCACCGCGGCCAAGTCCACGGCGGCCAAGGCCACCACCGCGAAGAAGGCGCCCGCCAAGAAGGCGCCGGCGAAGCGGACCGCCGCCAAGCGGTGAATTCCGGGTACGACCCGACGGGCGTCCACCACACCGGTGGGCGCCCGTTCCCGTGCACTCAGAGGCGGTCGGCGGCGAGCAGCCGGTCGGCGGCGAAGGCCAGCAGCCAACCCCCGCCCTTGGCGGTGCCGAAGTCGTCCTCCCGCCCGGTCAGTCGGGCCAACGCCCCCGGGATCACCTTGCCCTGGCTGCACACCGCGACCGGTTCCCCGGTGGCGGCCAGCGTGGTCAGCCGGCCGGCGGCGGCCAGCGCGCACTCGTCGACCTGCTGACCCGGCTTCGGCTCGTCGAAGTCCCCGCACACCTCGATCGGCAGGTCCAGCAGGGCGGCCGCCGGATCCAGGGTCTGCACGCAGCGGCGGGGCGAGGCCGACAGCAGCCGGACCGGCCGGACGAGGGCGACCAGCGGGGCCAGCAGCCGGGCCTGGGCGACACCCTCGGCGTCCAACGGTCGGGCGGTGTCCGGCCCGGACCAGGTGGCCCGCCGGCCGGCGTGCGCGTGCCGGACCAGCGCCACCGTGCCGGTCACCGGGGGCAGCGCGGCGAACGCGGTCAGCACCTGCGCGTCGTGCGGGTAGCTGACCCGGGCGACCGCCGCGTCGACGTCGAGCCAGCACAGGTCGTCGACCTCGGTGTCCGGCTGGAAGCCGCCGGTGTCCACCGCCCGCATCGACCAGTAGTCGACCACCTTGGGCCGCCCCTCGCTGCGGTACCGCACGCTGGGCAGCCGGACCTGCGGCACCGCCCGGACGTCGGACTCCTCGGCCACCTCCCGGACGGCGGCCAGCAACGGATGCTCGCCGGGCTCCAGCTTGCCCTTGGGCAGCGACCAGTCGCCGTAGCGGGGCCGGTGCACCAGGCAGACCTCGACCCCGCCGTGCCCGGACGGCCGCCAGGCCACCCCACCGGCCGCCCGGATACCGGTCGCGTCCTCCTCCGTCATCTGGTCACCCTACGTCCGGCAAGCGTGTGGCACCGGTCGCCCGCCCGGCCCGCCGGACGGCCGCCCGGGGGCAGCCGGCGGAACTGGACCGCCGCCCGGGGGTCAGCCGGCGGAGCTGCCCACCCGGCGCAGCAGCAGCTCCTGGAGGTCGTGCAGCGGTTCCTCGGCGGTGCCGGTACGCCGGGTCCAGGTGCCGTCCCCGGCCAGCTCGAACGCGTCCACCTCGGGGCTCATCGCGTACCCCATCACCTGGTCCAGCTCGGCCCGCGCCACCGGGTCGCTGACCTGCACCAGCGCCTCCACCCGGCGGTCGAGGTTGCGGTGCATCAGGTCGGCCGACCCCATCCAGAACTCGGCGTCGCCGTTGTTGCCGAACCGGAAGATCCGGGAGTGTTCCAGGAACCGGCCGAGGATCGAGCGGACCCGGATGTTCTCCGACAGGCCCGGCACCCCGGGCCGCAGCGTGCACATGCCCCGGATCAGCAGGTCCACGTGGACGCCGGCCCGCGACGCCCGGTAGAGCGCGTCGGTGATCTCCTCGTCGACCAGCGAGTTCACCTTGAACTGCACCAGCCCCGGCATGCCCAGCCGGACGTGGGCGATCTCCCGTTCGATCCGCTCGATCAGGCCGCTACGGATGCCCTGCGGGGCGACCAGCAACCGTCGGTACGCGGTCTGCCGGCTGTACCCGGTGAGCACGTTGAACAGGTCGGTCAGGTCGGCGCCGATCTCCGGGTCGGCGGTGAGCACGCCGAAGTCCTCGTACAGTCGGGCGGTCTTGGGGTGGTAGTTGCCGGTGCCGATGTGGCAGTACCGGCGGATCTGGTTGCCCTCCTGGCGCACCACCAGGGCGGTCTTGCAGTGCGTCTTGAGCCCGACCAGGCCGTAGACGACGTGGCAGCCGGCCCGTTCCAGGGTGCGCGCCCAGCCGATGTTGGCCACCTCGTCGAAGCGGGCCTTCAGCTCCACCAGCACCACCACCTGCTTGCCGGCGGCGGCGGCGTCGACCAGCGCGTCGACGATCGGGGAGTCCCCGCTGGTGCGGTAGAGGGTCTGCTTGATGGCCAGCACGTTCGGGTCGGCGGCGGCCTGCTCGACGAAGCGCTGCACGCTGGTGGCGAACGAGTGGTACGGGTGGTGCACCAGCACGTCGCCGTCGCGCAGGGTGGCGAAGACGCTGCGCGGCACCTCGCCCTCGGTCAGCCGGGGATGGGTGGCCGGCACGAACGGCTTGTCCTTGAGGTCGGGGCGGTCCGCCTCGCCGTAGAGCTGCCACAGCGCCGACAGGTCCAGCAGGCCGGGCACCCGCAGCACGTCGTGGTCGTCCATGTCCAGCTCGCGGACGAGCAGCCCCAGCATGTGGTCGGAGATGGAGGCGGCCACCTCCAGCCGGACCGGGGGCCCGAAGCGCCGCCGGGCCAGCTCCCGTTCCAACGCCTGGAGCAGGTCCTCGTCGCGGTCCTCGTCGACCTCCACCTCGGCGTTGCGGGTGACCCGGAACAGGTGGCACTCGACCACCTGCATGCCGGAGAAGAGCTGCCCCAGGTGCACCGAGATGAGGTCCTCGACCGGCAGCATCCGCAGCCCCGGCTGGTCGCGGCCGACCCGGACGAAGCGGGGCACGTTGTTGGGGACCTTCACCCGGGCGAACAGCTCCGAGCCGCCGTCCGGGTCGCGGAC
This sequence comes from Micromonospora rifamycinica, assembly GCF_900090265.1. Lineage (NCBI taxonomy): Bacteria > Bacillati > Actinomycetota > Actinomycetes > Micromonosporales > Micromonosporaceae > Micromonospora > Micromonospora rifamycinica. The sequence continues at coordinate 2,868,704 of NZ_LT607752.1, read as the reverse complement.
CGCGACGGCCAGGTTCAGCGACCGCCCGGAGATGTACGGGAACGGGTGCGCCGGGTCCACCGCGAGCGGGGTGAGCACCGGGAAGATGTGTTCCCGGAAGTAGGTGCGCAGCCGTTCCCGCTCCGGGTCGTCCAGCTCCGCCCAGCGGGTGATCCGGATGTCCTCCCGGGCGAGCTGCGGCAGCAGGTCGTCGACGAAGCAGGCGGCCTGGCGGGCGACCAGCCCGGCGGCGCACTCGGTGATCCGCTCGAGCTGGGTGCGCAGCGGCAGCCGGTCCCCGCCGCGTACCGGCAGGCCGGCGGAGAGCCGCCGCTTGAGCCCGGCCACCCGCACCATGTAGAACTCGTCCAGGTTGCTGGCGAAGATGGCCAGGAACTTGGCCCGTTCCAGCAGCGGCGTGCCGGGGTCCTCGGCCAGCGCCAGCACCCGGCCGTTGAAGTCGAGCCAGGACAGCTCCCGGTTGAGGAACCGGTCCGCCGGCAGCGGCTCGACGACGGGTGGGCCGTCGTCGGCGGTCGACCCCGCCCCGGCGGGCACGTCCTCGGCGGTGGGCCGGTCGCCGGTGTCGAGCACCTCGTCCAGGCCGGCGGAGGCCCCGGCGGCGCTGGCGGCGGGGGAGTCGGGTGCGGTGGCGGTGACGTCCTCGGCGGCGCGGCGGGTGCGGGAGGCGCCCCGGCGGCGGGTGCCGTTGCGGGAGCCGGTCGGGTCGGTGGCGGTGGACGGGCTGGTGGGGTGCTCGCGAGGGGTGCTCACCCGCTCATAATCACCCGATTCTGGTTAACGCAAAATGAACTTGGGCCGGGTTGTTCAGGCCATGGTCGGCAACGTCACCCGGACGACCCCGCCGTCCGGATCCGTTTCCACCCGGAGCCGCTGGCCGAGCCGGAGCAGGCGCAGCCCGGAGGCGTCGAAGGCGCGGGCCGGGAAGGGCAGCTCGGTGCCGTCGTCGAGGAGCAGCACGCCGGTGCGGGTCGACGCGTCGAAGGTCGCCACGGTGCCCTGCATGCCAGCACCGTACACCGGTGTCTCAGCCCGGGGGAGCGGTCGGCCCGGTCGGGCCGACCGCGACGCCGGTCAGCGCCCGGGTGGCCGGGCCGAGGCCGAGCCGGGCCGCGTCGGCCAGGTCGGCGGCGGTGTCCACGTCCCGGCGCAGGCTCGGCCACGGACCGGTCAGCGGCACCGCCCCGGAGGCCCGGTGCGCGGCGGCGGAGCCGACCCCGAACCGGGGGTCCAGCGGCACCCCGGGCGGCGCGGCGAGCAGCGCGGTGCCGGTGCCGGGGGCGTCGGCCACGAACCGGCGTACCCCGGGCGGGCCGGTGGTGACCGCGTGCAGCGCGGCGGCCAGCTCGGCCGGGCGCAGCGCCGGCAGGTCGGCGGTGAGGGCGGCCACCCAGGTCTGCCGGTCACCGTCGGTGACCGCCGCGTCGACGCCGTGCCGCAGGGCGGCGTTCAGCCCGGCGTCCGGCCGGTCCGGCACCACCCGGGCGCCCGCCGCACCGGCCGCCGCCGCCACCCGCGGGTCGGCGGTGACCACCAGCACCCCGGCCACCGCCGGGCAGGCCAGCGCCGCGCCGACCGTGTCGGCCGCCAGGGCCAGCGCCAGCTCCTCGTGCGGTACGGCCGGCAGCGCGCCCCGCAGCCGGCTCTTGGCGGCACGCAGCCGCTTGACCGGTACCACCACCACCCACCTCGCTCGGCCCACGTCGACAATCCTGCCAGCGTCGACGGCGGTACCCTCACTGGCCGTACCCGGGACGAGCAGGCATGATTTCCGCTGCGGGCACGCAACGGTGGGGCTGCGGCGCGCGGGCGGGTGACGAGGAGGCACGGGTGGCACGGCGCAGGCTGGGTTTCTGGCGACGGTTCGCCGTGGTGCTGGTCAAGCCCGTGATGCTGGCCTGGACCCGGCGCACCTGGCACGGGGCCGAGCGGTTGCGCACCGACGGCGGCGTCATCATCGTCCCCAACCACCTCTCGCACACCGATCCGCTGGTCTGCGCGCACTTCATCTACGACGCCGGCCGGTGGCCGCAGTTCCTCGGCAAGGCCAGCGTGTTCCGGGTGCCGGTGGTCGGCTGGATCCTGCACCGCTGCCGGCAGATCCCGGTGGAACGCGAGACCTCCGTCGCGGTCAGGTCGTTGGACCGGCTGGTCGCCGCGCTGGACGCCGGGGGCGCGGTGGTCATCTACCCGGAGGGCACCATCACCCGGGAGCCGCAGTTGTGGCCGATGAGGGGCAAGACCGGGGCGGCCCGGCTGGCGCTGGCCACCGGCGCACCGGTGGTCCCGGTGGCGATGTGGGGGCCGGAGCGGCTCTTCGACCCGCGTACCCGCCGGGTGGGCCTGCGGCCCCGGACCCCGGTGACGGTGGTGGCCGGTCCGCCGGTCGACCTGAGCCGGTGGGCCGGGGAGGCCCCCAGCCGGGTGGTGCTGGAGGAGATGACCGACCAGATCATGTTGACTCTGCGTGACCTGCTTGCCGGCATCCGGGGCGGCACACCCCCGCCGCTGTGGGAACGTCCCGCCCGTCCGCACAAACCCGAGGTGACCGAATGAGCGAGTGGATCGACCGGTGCGACGCAGGGACGGCAGGGGCATGAACGGTCGGATCGGTCGGCCCGCGACGCCGGGTCGCGTCGCCGACGGTGGGGAGGCGACGGCGTGAGTGGGCACGTGGCGGTGCTGGGGGCCGGATCCTGGGGGACGGCGTTCGCCAAGATCCTCGCCGACGCCGGTCGGGAGGTGACCATCCTGGCCCGGCGGGAGCAGGTCGCCGAGGCGATCCGCGACCACCGGCGCAACCCCGACTACCTGCCGGAGCTCCGCCTGCCCGAGCGGGTCACCGCGACCGGCGACCCGGCCAAGGCGATCTCCGGCGCGGAGCTGGTGGTGCTGTCGGTGCCGTCGCAGACGCTGCGCGGCAACCTCGCCGAGTGGGCCGGGCACCTCGCCCCGGACGCCACCCTCGTCTCCCTGATGAAGGGGATCGAGCTGGGCACCACCCGACGGATGAGCGAGGTGATCGTGGAGACCGCCCGGGTCACCCCGGATCGGGTGGTGGTGGTCTCCGGCCCCAACCTGGCCCCCGAGATCGCCGTCGAGCAGCCGGCGGCGACGGTGGTCGCCGGCACCGACGCCCGCCGTACCGAACTGGTGCAGCAGTCGATCCGCACCCCGTACTTCCGGCCGTACACCAACGACGACGTGATCGGCTGCGAGCTGGGCGGGGCCGTCAAGAACGTGATCGCCCTGTCGTACGGGATCGCCACCGCGATGGGCTTCGGCGACAACACCCGGGCCATGCTGATGACCCGGGGGCTGGCCGAGACCGCCCGGCTGGGGGTGGCGCTCGGCGCCGACCCGATCACCTTCGCCGGGCTGGCCGGCATGGGGGACCTGGTGGCCTCCTGCTCGTCGCCGCTGGCCCGCAACCGCACCTTCGGCGAGCACCTGGGCCGGGGGGAGACCCTCGAACAGGCGCAGGCGGCCACCCGGCAGACCGCCGAGGGCGTCAAGAGCTGCCTGGCCATCCGGGACCTGGCCCGCGCGCACGGGGTGGAGATGCCGATCACCGAGCAGATCGAACGGATCTGCCACGAGGGAATGGACCCGAGGCTCGCGGTGGACACCCTGATGAGCCGGACCGCCAAGCCGGAGTCGTACGAATGAGCCGCCCCGTCCCGCCCACCGGGCACTGGCACGACGGCACCCGGTGCGTGCACGCCGGGCTGCCCGCGCCCGAGCCCGGACAGCCGTTCCTGCCCGGCCCGGTGTTCGCCGCGCCCTACCACCTCGACCCGTGGCAGGGGCCGGGCGCGACGCCGAACGGCTACGGCCGCCCGGACAATCCGACCCGGCGGCTGCTGGAGGCCGCCATCGGTGAGCTGGAAGGGGGCGACTGCCGGGTCTTCGCCTCCGGCCAGGCGGCCATCACCGGGCTGCTGCTGGCCGTGCTGCGGCCCGGCGACACCGTGCTGCTCCCCGCCGACGGCTACTTCCCGGTCCGGGCGTTCGCCACCGCCACCCTCGCCGGGATCGGGGTCAAGGTGGTCTTCGCGCCCACCGCCGGGCCGTACCCGTCGTTCGACGGCGTACGCCTGGTGCTGCTGGAGACCCCGGCGAACCCGGGCCTGGACGTGGTCGACATCGCCGTGCTGGCCGACGCGGCGCACGCGGCCGGCGCGCTGGTGGCGGTGGACAACACCACCGCCACCCCGCTCGGGCAGCGCCCGCTGGACCTCGGCGCGGACCTGGTGGTCGCCTCCGGCACCAAGGCGCTGACCGGCCACTCCGACCTGCTGCTCGGCTACGTGGCGTCCCGGTCGGCGGAGCTGCTGGAGACGGTGACGGGGTGGCGGACCACCACCGGCGCGGTGCCCGGGGCGTTCGACGCCTGGCTGGCCCACCGCTCGCTGGCCACCCTGGACCTTCGGCTGGCCCGGCAGTCCGCCAACGCGGCGGCGCTGGCCGAGCTGCTCGCCGGCCGGGCCGGGGTGACCGGGCTGCGCTGGCCGGGGCGGCCGGAGGATCCGGCGTACCCGGTGGCGTCGCGGCAGCTCCGGCGGATGCCCGGGGTGCTCTCGTTCGACCTGGGGGACGCCGACCGGGTGGCCCGGTTCGTCGCCGCGTCCCGACTGGTCACCGCCGCGACCTCGTTCGGTGGCCTGCACACCAGCGCCGACCGGCGGGCGCAGTGGGGCGACGACACCGCCCCGGGTTTCGTCCGGCTCTCCTGCGGGGTGGAGGATAGCGCCGACCTGGTCGCCGACGTGGCCGCCGCACTGGACGCCGCGGGGGTTTCCGATCCGCTATCGTGATGCCGGCCGCACGGGCGGCCCCGACCCGAGGAGGTGAGTCCGATCCCCCACACGACAGGACCGGCGCTCCCCGTCGAGTCCCCGTCGCCGCGGAAGCGGGACACCCGTCGCCGCGGTAGCGACGGTGGGAGCGTCGAGGTACGTTCCCGAAAGAGGCAGCACCATGGCAGCTCCGTACCCCCACGACCACACCGCTCTCGTCGCCCGGCTGCGCGCCGCCGGCTGTGTCTACGCCGAGGACGAGGCCGAACTGCTCACCGCCGCCGCCGGCTCGCCGCGCGAACTGGCCGCCCTCACCGACCGGCGGGTGGCCGGCGAACCCCTGGAACACCTGCTCGGCTGGGCCGAGTTCTGCGGTCGACGGATCGCCGTCGACCCGGGGGTGTTCGTCCCCCGGGCGCGGACCGGGCTGCTGGTGGAGGCCGCGGTGTCGGTCGCCGGCCCGGCACCGGCGGTGGTCGACCTGTGCTGCGGGTCGGGGGCGATCAGTGTCGCGCTGGCCGACCGACTCGCCCCGCGCTGGCTCGCCGCCGTCGACGTGGACCCGGCCGCCGTCGCCTGCGCCCGCCGTAACCTGGCGGGCCGGGACGCCACCGTGGTGCAGGGTGACCTGTTCGACCCGCTGCCGCCCGACCGGCGGGGCCGGCTGGACGTGGTGGTGGCCAACGCCCCGTACGTGCCGACCCCGGCGGTGGCGCTGATGCCGGCGGAGGCCCGGTTGCACGAGGCGGCGGTGGCGTTGGACGGCGGTGCCGACGGGCTGGCCGTGCTGCGGCGGGTGGCCGCCGGGGCGGTCGACTGGCTGCGGCCCGGGGGGCACCTGGTGGTGGAGGTCAGCGACAGGCAGGCCGAAGCGCTGTGTACGGCGATGACCGGGCTGGGCCTGCTGCCGACCGTGCTGCACGCCGAGGAGTGGGACGCCACCGGCGTGCTGGCCCGCCGCCCGGAGTGAGCGGACCCGGGCCGACCGCTCCACCGCCTGTGTCGGGGCGTGACGGGCGGCGGAAACGGGAACTAACCTCGCAGCAGGCGCGGCGGAGGTGGCGATGGGTGACGCGGACGCACCGGTGGTGGTCGGGCTGGACAACGGTGGCACCAGCAACAACGCGACCGTGCTCAGCCTGGATGGCCGGTTCCTGGTGGACGGGTTGGTGGAGATCCCCAGCGAGGTGACCGCCGGCCCGCAGGCGGCGGTGGAGGCGCTGGCCCGCGCGTTCGACGGGGTGCTGGCGCACGCCGGGGTGCGCCGCGAGCTGGTGCGGGCGGTCGGGTTGGACACCCCCGGCCCGGCCAGCGCCACCGGGGTCATCTCGTCCCGGGGGTCGACGAACTTCGCGCAGCCGGACTGGCACGGCTTCGACGTGCGGGGTGCGCTGGAGCGGCGGCTCGGCCTGCCGGTGGTCTACCACAACGACGGCAACGCCGCCGCGCTCTACGCCCACCACGTCCACTTCGGAGCCGACGCGGCCACCCGGTCGTCGGTGTCGGCCATCGTCGGCACCGGTCTCGGCGGCGGGGTGGTGGTCGACGGCCGGGTGGTCACCGGGGCGGCCGGGATGGCCGGCGAACTCGGCCACGTGCACCTCCCGCTGGCCGGGCTGCTCGCCCCCGACCAGCCGGAACCGCGGTGCGCCTGCGGGTTCGTCGGGGACGCGGAGAGCGTCGCCTCGCTGACCGCGATCGGGCGCAACCTGCTGCCGTACTGGCTGTCGCGGTATCCGGGGCACCCGCTGACCCGGGAGCCGTCGGCGCGGGCCGCGAAGCTGCTCCGGGGGTACGCCGAGCGCGGTGATCCGCTGGCCCGGGAGGTCTTCACCCAGCAGGCGGTGGCGCTCGGCCGGTTGTTCACCGTCGCGGCGAACTTCACCGACCCGCACGCGTACTTCGTCGGTGGCGGGGTGGTGGAGGCGACGGCGGAGTTCCGGGACTGGTTCGTCGACACCGTCCGCGCGCACACCGTGCTCCGGGCGGAGCAGGCCGCGTCGGCCGTGTTCGCCCTGGTCCCGGACCGGGACATGGCCGGGGCGCGCGGGGTGGCCATCGCCGCGGCCGAGACGGTACGCCCCACCGGCTGACCGCCCGCCCCACGGGTTGACCGCACGCGCCCGCCCCCGCAGCGCATCGACGCGGTGCGGGGGCGGGCGCGGGGCGGGTCAGCGACTCGGCGGGTCAGCGGCGAAGGCGGCCCAGGCGGCGGGTGGGAAGAGCAGTACCGGGCCGGTCGGGTCCTTGGAGTCGCGGATCGCGACCTGTCCGGGCAGCGGGGCCAGCTCGACGCAGGCACCCTCGTCCCCGCTGCGGCTGCTCTTGCGCCAGGCGGCCCTGGACAGGGCCGCGCTGATCGTCGGTGTCATCGGTCTCCTACCGTCCCTTCATCAGTTGCAGCAGCCGGTCGCGGCTGTCCGCGGGGCTCAGCGCCACGGTGCGCAGATGCTCCATGATCTTGGTGCAGGTTCGCAGGTCGCCCGGTCGGTCCAGGACCATCTGGCCGGCGACCGTCTCCACCGAGGCGATCTGCGGGTCCTCGGGGTCGGCGAACTCCAGGATGTGCAGCGAGCCCCGGGTGCCCCGGTGGTAGCCGGCGGAGAGTGGGATCACCTGGACGGTGACGTTCGGCAGCTCCGACGTCTTGAGCAGGTGGCTGAGCTGCGCGGCCATCACCGTCCGGTCGCCGACCGGGCGCAGCAGCGCGCCCTCGTCGATGATCGCGTCGAAGATCGGTGGCTCGGCGGCGGTGATCCGCTGCTGCCGGTCCAGGCGGAGCTTGACCCGCTGCTCGACCTGGTCGTCGGTGAGGGTGTGCGGGCCGCCCCGCATCACGCCCCGGATGTAGTCGGCGGTCTGGAGCAGACCCGGCACGATCGAGGGTTCGAAGTTGGCGATCCCGGTGGCCTCGGCCTCCAGGGCGATGAAGTCGATGGTGCGTTTGTCCAGCAGGTGCGAGTAGGGCACCCACCAGCCGGGCTTGCGGGTGTCCTTGGCGAGCTGGACCGCCGCGGCGATGTCCTCCGGCCGGACCCCGTAGAGGCTGAGCAGCGCGCGGACGGTGGCCGGGCTGACCAGGGTCTGCGCGTTCTCGTAGCGGCTGAGGGTGCTGCGGGTGCTGTTGATCTCGTCGGCGGCGGCCTCCAGGGTGAGGCCGGCGGCTTCCCGGTGGGTACGCAGGGCGATGCCCAGGCGGCGAGCCCGGGCGGTCTTCGGTGCCATACATCGATGGTGACACACGTCTTGGGAACGCGCGCATGAGAGAAACGTCGATGAGAGTTGCATTCACGCCTGTCCACATGTCACTCTGTGATGGCGTCCTCACCAACGGTTGTCGTGACGACGGCGGTGGTGAGCGACCGGAGGGGATGAGGCACGTGGCGATCGGGTTTACTCCCCCGTTCCCGATCGTCACGTGCCGCCGCCGCCATCCATCGTCGGGAAAGGACTGTGGACTGTGAGGGGCCTGATGACGGCGATGACACGGTTCCTGGTGGTGCTCAGCGACGTACGGCCGGCGGAGACCGCGCAACGCGACGAGCGGTCCCGTCCCGAACGGCGTCGCCAGGTGGTCGGCGCGAACAGCAGGGAGGCCGCCGACCGGATCGCCGGGGCGTTCATGGCGCTCGGCATGGTCCGGGCCGGACGGCAGCGGGTCAAGGTGATCGCCGTCGGTCGGCGACGCCGCGTCATCCCGCCCGGACACGGCTGACGGTCACGTACCGTATCGGGGTGGATGACCGTTTGCGAGGGGCGATCACGTCCTCCCGGGTATCACCATCGGCGCGTCGCCACCCACAGTAAGGTCAGTCGGGAGAGCGCAACTGACGGCTCCGCAGTCGCGTACCGAGAGGTGACCCGAGTGACCACCCCAGGCAAGACCCGCGTGGCGATCGTCTTCGGCGGACGCAGCCCCGAGCACGGCATCTCCTGCGTCAGCGCCGGCAGCGTGCTCGCCGCGCTCGACCCCGACGAGTACGACGTGGTGCCGGTCGGCATCACCCGACAGGGCCAGTGGGTGCTCACCAGCGGGGAACCGGGCGAGTTGGCGATCCGGGCGCGCACGCTCCCGGAGGTCACCGCCGGGGCCGGTGTCGAGGTGGTGCTCCACGCCGACCCGACCGCCGGTGGTCTGCTGGTGCTCGACCCGGCCGAGGGGCCCCGGGCGCTCGCCGACGTCGACGTGGTCTTCCCGGTGCTGCACGGCGCGTACGGCGAGGACGGCACCATCCAGGGCATGCTGGAGATGGCCGACATCCCGTACGTCGGGGCGAACGTCTTCGCCTCCGCCGCCGCGATGGACAAGGAGTTCACCAAGAAGCTCTGTGCCGTCGAGGGCATCCCGGTCGGCCCGTACGCGGTGCTGCGCAACGGGATGACCCTGAGCGAGGCCGACAAGCAGCGGCTGGGGCTGCCGGTCTTCGTCAAGCCGTCCCGGGCCGGCTCGTCGTTCGGCATCACCCGGGTAGACGACTGGGCGCAGCTCGACGCCGCCGTCGCCACCGCCCGCGAGATCGACACCAAGGTCCTGGTCGAGGCCGCGATCGTCGGCCGGGAGATCGAGTGCGGCGTGCTGGAGGGCGAGGCCGGCGGGGCGCCCGAGGCGTCCGTGCTGGCCGAGGTGCGGATGGTCGGCGACCGCGAGTGGTACGACTTCGAGGCCAAGTACCTCTTCGCCGACGAGGTCTGCGAGTACGACGTCCCCGCCGGCCTGCCCGAGCGGGTCACCCGCCAGGTCCAGGAGTACGCCACCCGCGCGTTCACCGCGCTGGACTGTGCCGGCCTGGCCCGGGTCGACTTCTTCGTCACCCCCGACCTGGACGTCTATCTCAACGAGATCAACACGATGCCCGGGTTCACCCCGACGTCGATGTTCCCCCGGATGTGGGCGGCCAGCGGCCTGGAGTACCCCAAGCTGGTCAACCGGCTGATCCGGACGGCCCTCGGCTCCGGTTCGCGCTGACCTCCGCGCCGGCGGTCGCCGGCTCCGCTGCGTGCGTCGACCGGTGTCGGGATGTGCTCACGATGCCGGTCGAACGCCGTTGCCGACCTCCGGTCCGGGTCCGCCGCCCCCCGGTGCCGTCGCCGTGACGTCGGCCCGGCCCGCCGGGGGAGGAAACAATCCATCGCATATCCCAGGGCCAATAAAATTGGCAGTGGACATGCCGAATGTTACGGAGTGACACAGATTCCTGGCACTCAATGACCAGCATTGTGATCAATAGTTGACCCTCAATATGCTTCCCGAGTCCAGATAGGCGCAAGGGGCATAGGGAGGTCCTCTTGAAATCCGCTCTGCGTTGGTCGGTGAGTGCCGGAGCCGCATTCACTCTCATTCTGACCGGTGCGCCGGCAGCCGAGGCGAATTCCACTTCGGTCGACCAGAAAGGAAACATCACCGCGGTAGCCCGTACCCTGGACGGCCGGGCGATCACCAACGAGAAGATCGCCAAGGAGGTCATGGACTTCTGGACGCCGGAACGCATGGCGTCCGCCGTCGACCTGGACTTCCCGAAGTCGGCCCGCGCCACCACGTCGTCGAGCCGCGCGCCGAGGCCCACCGGCCCGGCCGGCACTGTCGCTCCGGTGGCCCCGAGCGTCGCCAGCGGCCCCCGGACGATGCTGAACGAGGCGGTGACCGTGGGCAAGGTCTACTTCACCGTGCCCGGCGGCGGCACCGCCTCCTGCTCGGCCAGCACCGTCGCCAGCACCAAGCGGCGGCTGGTGGTGACCGCCGGCCACTGCGTCCACCAGGGTGCCGGCGGTGGCTGGTACAGCAACTGGCAGTTCGTCCCCCGGTACCGCAACGGCGTCCGGCCGTTCGGCACCTTCGTGGCCTACAGCCTCTCCACCCGGGGCGCGTGGGCCAGCTCGTCGAGCTACGCCGAGGACATGGGCATCGCCGTGATGTCCAACGGCGGCATCTACAACGCCAAGGTCGTCGACACCGTCGGCGGCAACGGGCTGCGCTGGAACTGGGGCTACTCCGTCGCGGTCACCGCCCTCGGCTACCCGTCCAACCTCGGCGGCGGCGAGAGCCAGCAGTACTGCCAGGGCACGACCTGGGACGCGGGCGGCCAGCAGATCCGGATGTACTGCAACATGACCTACGGATCCAGCGGCGGTCCCTGGTTGCAGGAATACAACGACACGATCGGTGCCGGATACATCAACAGCACCGTCAGCCACGGCGACAACCCGGGCAACGGGCAATTCGACGGCCCGTACTACGACAACGACATCAAGAGTCTGTACGACTACGCGGAAGCCGGCTCTCCCGCGTAATTCCCCTCCCTCCGACAGTGCCCTGGCCGCCGGCCAGGGCACTGTCGTGCCGTTGACGGGTGCTCCGGGGGTAATGGTCAGGAGCCGGGCGGCCTGCGGTTGCGTCCCGTCGTGCAGGCGCGCGGGCGGACGGTGCCGCGCTGCGCGGGTTGACGTGCCGGCTCGCCCTGCCGGATCCCGGCGCGCTGCACGAAGATGCTCCGCCGGGCCACCGCCCGGTCCCGGGCGTCGAGCTGGTAGACATCGAGCCAGACCCACCCGTCGTACGTAGGCCGGTCGTCGATCCGGATCAGCCGGCACCGGATCGGACGGATGAACTGCACGCTGGCCGCCCGGGTGATCAGCAGCAGGTCGCCGGGCTTCACGGCGTACCCCGCTCGATCTGTGCGGGTCGGTCGGTCCGGGCGTGCTGGTTGGTCCGTGCGGGTCGGTCGGTCGTTCCGTCCTGTTCGCGGGTGGCGGGTTCGCGGGGTTGCCGGTCGGGGCGGTCGCGCCAGACGCGGAGCGTCTCGGCGGCTGCGGCGAGGCGGCGGCAGGAGCCGTCGGGCAGGCAGCGGGGGCAGGCGTCGCGGTGGTGGAAGTCGACCACGTAACCGGCCATCAGCACGCGGAACGGCGGTTCGGGCCGCCCCTCAACCACGGCCGGTGCCCCGATCGACGGCGCATTCTGGCGGGGTCGGCCTCATCGCCGGTGCCCCCGGACGGCATTGCGCGCCCGCCACTGCGCGGCCGGGGTCAGCAACGGCAGATCCCGCGCGAAGATCACCGTCGGGCTGTTCCACGCCGGTCGGGCCGTCGCGCAATTCCCATCCGGCGGGCCGGCGGTGTCGGCCTTCTGCGCGACACTCGACCGACCCACCATGTCGACCGGATGATCCTTACGCTGGAACCATTTCCATCGGGCCATCTGCCACCCTCCATTACTCGTCGACAGGCCGCTCTGCCAGCCACGATGTGCTGGATGCGGATCGAAGTGCAACGTCTCATCGAGAAATTCGACGAAAGATATTGACGATGGCTCGTCTGGCCCGCCAGTCTGTTCCAGATGAGACAGATGACGCACAGTGTTGAGACGGAGACCGGTACGTGAGCGACGGATCGTCGGTTCCTCGCAGGCAGCTCGGTCGGCTACTGCGGCAGGCACGGGAGGAGGCCGGCATCAACCTTGAGGCCGCAGCCGAAGCCCTCGAGTGGTCGCGCGCCAAGATGTACCGGTTGGAAGGCGGCCAGACCTCGCTGCGCACCCACGATGTCACCCTCATGTGCCAGCACTACGGCACATCGACCGAGCTGACTGAGGTGCTGGTCAGTCTCGCACGGGAGAGTAAGAGCAAGGGATGGTGGCACGCCTACGGGGAGGTCATCCCTGCATGGTTCGAGCTGTACGTGGGGCTGGAAGCAGCAGCACGCCGGATCCGCCACTACGAGACGATGCTGATCCCCGGCCTGCTGCAATCTCCGGAGTACATGGCGGCGGTGTTCGAGAGCAAGCCAGGGCGTGCCCCCCAGGAGGTGGCGCGGAAGGTGTCCCTCCGGCTGGAGCGGCAGCGTCTGCTGTCTCGACGCCGCCCGGTCGCTCCGACCTTCGAGGCCATCATCGACGAGGCGGTCATCCGTCGACCCATCGCCGACGTGGAGGAGTGGCGCAAGCAGCTCGCGCATCTCGTGAACGCTGCCCAAGCGCCCAACGTGTCGGTTCGCATCGTCCCGCAGTCGGCTGGTCCGCACATGGTCTTCGTCGCGAACGCCTTCATCATTCTGGATTTCCCGGCCCTCGGCACCCGCCCTGCCGAACCCTCCACCGTCTACAGCGAGTCCCTTACCGGCAGCCTCTACCTGGACCGTCCGAACGAGTTGGAAACATACTCCGAAGCCTGGCAGGCGCTCTCGGCGCTTGCCCTCGACGAGCGTGAGTCCGAGGATCTCATCGGGCGCGTGATCAAGGAGACCTATGATGAATGATCCAGTTGGTGCTTGCTGGCGCAAGAGCACGCACAGCGCCGAGGGGGCCTGTGTGGAGGTCGCTGATGGGCTATCCGCCGTGGTGCAGGTGCGGGACAGTAAGGACGTCGCCGGTCCGGTGCTGGTGTTCTCCGCGCAGTCCTGGCGGAATTTTCTTCGGGAGTTCAAGGAGAAGGATCATGGCTGATTTCGACGAGGCCGTCTGGCGCAAGAGCAGTCGCAGCAGTGCCGAGGGCAACTGCGTGGAGGTTGCCGACAGTCTGCCCGGCGGCGTAGGAGTTCGGGACAGCATGGATTCAGCCGGTCCTGTGCTGGTGTTCTCTCCGCAATCCTGGCGGAACTTCCTATCGGCCGTCCGTCAGCCTGACTGACCAGCCGGCCAGAAGATCAGGTACCCCTCAGCCTCCTCTCCTTGGCAGAGGGGGTACCTGATGGAAGCTACCTGTCAGAATGGGTATTTTCTTTCGGGGATGATGTCGTTTTGAAAGACAGAGATAAATCTTCCCCCACTCGGGAATGCCGTAGCTGGCGAACGCGGCATCTCGACGCTGCGAGCTACCTCGGGTCGCTCTTGGGGGAGAGGATCGTCAGCGCTTCGCTGATCCTCTTGTAGAGTCCCGTTGCGCTAATCTTCTTCGCGGCGAGAAGGCTGGTCTCGAACACTTGTCGAGCCTCTTCCTGCTTTCCTGACGCTGCCAGTAGTTGGCCAAATCTCAGCCCCACTACCGCCGTTCCGTCAGGGCGCTGAAGGTGGCACAGGATTCGAAAAGACTCGGCTAGATGTTCTTCGGCAGATCGATAGTTCTGTCGAGCCAGGTCGATCTGTGCCAGGCCCCACCTCGCCGAGGCGATGGCGTCGATATCGCCCTGGTGTTCATGTATTTCCAGCCGCTTGAGGTGTAGCTTTCTTGCCCCGTCGTAGTCGCCGCGCTGATGAAGAATGTCGGCGATTTTGCCATGAGTGACTGCGGTCATTCGGGCGTCTCCAAGGCGTTGGTAGACAGGTAGTTCGATGTCGCGTCGAATATGGAGTGCTTCGTCATAGTCGCCAAGTGTTTGGAGGATATCGGCGATGTTGCCTTGGCAAATGGCGGTTTCTCTGGCTTCGCCGAGGCGTTGGTAGACGGGTAGTTCGATGTTGCGTCGGATGTGGAGTGCTTCGTCGAAATGGCCGCGTCGGTAGAGGATTTCGGCGATGTCGCCATGGCACATGGCGGTTTCTCTGGCTTCCCCGAGGCGTTGGTAGACAGGTAGTTCGATGTTGCGTCGTATATGAAGTGCTTCGTCGTAATTGCCGCGCTCTTGAAGGATGTCGGCGATGCTGCTGTAGCAGATGGCGGTTTCTCTGGCTTCCCCGAGGCGTTGGTAGACGGGTAGTTCGATGTTGCGTCGGATGTGGAGTGCTTCGTCGAAATGGCCGCGTCGATAGAGGAGGAGGGCGATTTTCCCGTGGCAAACGGCGGCTTCCTGCTCTGATCCTGCCTCACTGAAGAGCCGTTGCGCATGTCGCAACAGTTGTTCAGCCCTGTCGAGTTCACCGCGGTTAATCAGGAAGGTTGCCTGTTCGGCGATGACCCGGGCTTGTTCGAGTGGGTGGGATTCGGGCTGATTGTTGCCCTGCGTCTGCCGTAGAGCCCGGTCGAACAGTTCCGCCGCGGTGTCGCCGTCACCGCTGATCGCCGCAGCACCGGCAACCTTACGAAGCAGATAGGTAGGGATGGCGGCGCGATGCCGATCGAGGAGGGCTATCGCTTCTTTTCCGAGCCTGAAGGCATTATCGGCATGGCCGCCATGTAGCTCGACTACTGCTCCGGTCCCGCACGCCACGACGACGGCGGGAGATGTTCCGGCGGTCAGGGCTAGGCGGGTAAGTTGCAGGTCCAGGGCCAAATCTTGTCGTGGGCTAGGTGTGGGGCCGCCCCAGGCGGTGAAGAGCGGCTCCACCGCCAGTGCCGCCAGCTTGGTGCGTTCCTCGTCGGCGAGCGGGGTGAGCCGGCCGGCGGCCAGCGCGTTGACGGCGACCGCCTGACGTTGCGGGTCGTACCGGTCGGGGAAGGTGTCCAGCAGGCCGAGCCCGCGCAACCGGTCCGTCGACCCGCCGACCTCGGCCGCCAGCGTGTCGACCACCGGCACCGGTACCGGCAGGTCGAAGAGGGTGACTGCCCGCAGCAGGGCGACGTGGGGCGGCCCGGCCTGCGCCAGCAGTTCGTCCAGGGCCAGGTTCTCCAGGAACGCCCGTACGTCGGCGTCCGGGGGCAGGTCACCCTGCCGGAGGTATTCCTCCATCCCGGCGACCGCCGCCTCGGACCGCTCCGGCGGCACCTGCCCGCTGTAGACCAGCCGCAGCACGACCAGATCCTGGAGCCCGGGGTTGCCCCGGCTGACCCGGATCGCCCGGCGGGCCAGGGTGGCCCGCTCGGCCTGCCGGTCGGGTGGGACGAGCGCCTGCTGACGCCAGTGCAGCTTGCCCTGGGCCACCTCGGACAGCGGGCGCAACTGCACCGGGGCGAGCCGGGATTCCAGCCCGCCGAGGGTGAACAGGAAGCGGCTGGTGAGTACCAGGCGGCTGTCGGTCTCGGCGGGGTCGAACGCCCGCAGCACCGCCGCCAGCACCGGCGCGGACTCGGCGACCACCCGGTGTGGTCCGGCCGGATCGGGGTGGAGGATCTGCTCCAGGTCGTCGATGATCAGCAGCAGTGGGCTCTGACCCTCGCCGGTCTGGGCACACGGGCCGGTCAGCAGGTCGATCAGCACCGTCTCCAGCGCCTCGGGCCGGGCGCGTACCTCCGGCAGTCGCCTGGCGATCAGGTCCCGGGCCTGCGGGTTGGCGCGTACCGCGTCGGCGACCGCGTCCAGCACCGCCAGCGCGCCGTAGTCGCCGAAGACCACCCCGACGGCCCGGTCCGGGAAGCGGTCGACGATCCGGGCGGCCAGGCTCGACTTGCCCAACCGGCCCTGCCCGTGCAGCAGCACGCCGGCCCGGTCGCCGGACCGCAACGCCCGCAACGACTGCTGCAACTCCGGCCGCCGGCCGACGAACATGTCCGCCCGCGCCACCGGCACGTGCTGCTTGCGGTCCAGGAACTTCTTGGTCCCGCGTACGGGGGACACCAGCGACCGCCGCCGGGTGCCCGCCACCAGCGGCCCGCCCCCGGTCGGCCCCAGCCACAACCGGGCCAGGTGCCAGTCGGCCCGCAGCAGCGGCTTCGTCGACTCCAGCAGCGCCCGGCGGGCGTCGGCGACGGCCACCGCGAGATCGGCCCGGTCGCCCAGCCGCCCGTAGAGTGTCTCGGCGAAGACGGTGGCCGACCGGTCGCCGACCGAGCCGTCCCAGCCGAGCACCGCCGGCACCCCCGCCGACACCAGGGCGGTGGCCAGCGAGTGCGCCACCAGCTCCGTGCCGGCTGCCGGCGTGTCCGACTCGCCACGCCGGCCCGGTCCGGGGGGTAGCTGGCCGGTGGCGTCGGCGGCGGTCGCGGTGAGGCAGGCCGAGACGAACACCAGTCGGGGCATCGTGGTCAGCAGCCCGACCAGCTCGGTGGCGGTGGTGGGGCGTACGTCGCCCAGCTCGTCCTCCAGCATCAGCGCCGGCACGCCCGGCCGGTCCGGCCGGGGACGCCAGGTGTTCAGCCCGTGGCAGGACAGGTGCAGCACCGGCAGGCCGCCCAGGTCGGCCAGCCGGTGCGCCAACTGCGCCGGGTCGCCGGTGTCCTCGACCATCAGGTCGAGCCGGGCCTCGCCCACCGCGCGCAGGATCGCCGCCTCCTCGGCCTCGAAGTCGAGTTCGTGCTGCCCGCGTGGGGCCGCCGCCATGAACCCCAACCCCAGCCGGTACGCGTCGAGAGCCGGCCGGACCCCGGGTGCGCCCAGCCGGCGGACGACGCCGAAGCGCAGCAGGGTGTCGGCCGCGAGGAACCCGCCGTCGGGGCGGGCCAGCAGCTCGAACGGTGCCCGCAGCACCGTCCACTGTCGATCGGACGGCGTGCGCGGACCCTGCACCTCGAAGGTCAGCGGGGTCGACGCCCGGCGCAGCAGGTCGGTCAGCTGCCCCTGCTCGCCGTCCAGCCAGCCGTACAACGCGCGGCCCAGCCCGGTCAGCACGTCGTCGTCGGCGCCGGCCTGGACGGCCTGCGCGTACCGGCTGCCCAGGTCGCCCAGCAGGGTGGCGTCCTCTGCGGTCAGCGGCCGGCGCGGCTCGATCCGCTCCCCGGCGACCAGGATCTCGAAGCCGCTGTCGTCGAGCACCAGACCAGTTGTCACGCGAACCTCCCCCTGCCGGCATCCGCTCCGTCCCGCCGCCGTCGGGTGATCCGGCCCGCAATGCGGGTGGTGGCACCGACCGGGAGAGCCGTGCCGTCGACGCGTCGACCGACGTCGGGGGAGGGGATTGATCGCCACATTACCCAGCGGGCGAGCAGGCACAACGAAAGTCGAGAAGCCGACAGTCGGCGGCGCGGACCGTCCGTCGTTTGTGGAGCGTGCGACCGGGGGACGACGGGGCCGTGCGGTCAGCGGGGGCGGGCTCCCCGGAGGAACTGGTCGACGGCGTCCCGGGTGATCCCGTCGAGCAGTTCCGGCGCGACCAGGTTGCCGTTGACCAGGGTGGCGATGCCCTGCAACGTGGCGAACAGCACGATCCCGGGGCGGTCCGGTGGGCCGGCCTCCAGCACCCCCTGCTCCTGCCCCTCGACGATCAGGTCGTGCATCAGGCCGAGCGGCGCGGCAGCGGCGGCGACGAGATGGTCGGCCCCCTCGCGGTGCTTGCCGGCGAACATCAGCTCCAGCAGCGCGGCGTCCTCGGTGGCGAACCGTAGGTAGGCCGTGGCCATGGCGTGCAGGCGCGGCCCGAAGTCCGGGCCGGCGGCGGCGAGCGCCGCGTGCAGCTCGGCGTGCAGCCGGGCGAACCCGGCCTCGGCGAGGGCGTCCAGCAGCGCCTGCCGGTCGGCGAAGTGCCGGCGTGGCGCGGCGTGGCTGACGCCGACCTCCCGGGCCAGTTCGCGCAGCGAGAGCTGGCCCACGCCGTGCTGGCGCAGGCTGTTCTCGGCCGCCGCGAGCAGCGTCGAGCGCAGGTTTCCGTGGTGGTACGTGGGCACACCGGTCATCGTAGTCGAAAAAATGTCGCCGTTGCCAACATTGTTGTCGCCGTATACATTGTTGGCCATGACAACATTCACGACCGCCCAGGTTCCCGACATGACCGGCCGTACCGTCGTCGTCACCGGCGCGAACAGCGGCATCGGCCGGATCGCCGCCCAGGTGCTCGCCGCCCGGGGCGCCCACGTCGTGCTCGCCGTCCGTGACCTCGCCAAGGGCGCTGCCGCCGCCGCGACCATGACCGGCGACGTCGAGGTGCGGCGGCTCGACCTGGCCGACCTCGCCTCGGTGCGCGCGTTCGCGCAGGACTGCACCGGGCCGATCGACCTGCTGATCAACAACGCCGGGCTGATGATCCCGCCGCTCGGCCGCACCGCCGACGGGTTCGAACTCCAGTTCGGCACCAACCACCTCGGCCACTTCGCGCTCACCAACCTGCTGCTGCCGCAGGTACGGGGAAGGGTGGTGACCGTCGCCTCCGGCGCGCACCGGGGCGGGAAGATCGACTTCGCCGACCCCAACTGGGAGCGCCGGCCCTACCGGGCGTTCCCCGCGTACGCCCAGTCCAAGCTGGCGAACCTGCTGTTCACCGCCGAGTTGCAGCGCCGCCTCACCGAGGTCGGCTCGCCGGTGCGGGCGACCGCCGCCCACCCCGGCCTGGCCTCCACCAACCTGCTCGGGCACCTCGACCAGCAGCGCTCCCTGTGGAACCGGCTCCAGATGACCCTCGTCCACCGCTTCGCGCAGAGCGAGGCGGACGGCGCGCTGCCCACCCTCTACGCCGCGGTGGCCGACGTCCCCGGCGGCAGCTACGCCGGGCCGGGCGGCTTCCTCGAAGGGCGTGGTGCGCCGAAGCTCGTCGGCCGGTCGAAGGCCGCCCGCGACGAGGCCGTCGCCCGTCGGCTGTGGACGGTCTCCGAGGAGCTGACCGGGGTCACCTTCCCGCTGGCCGCCCAGCCCGCCCGGTAGCCGGCCCCGGGTCGGAGCCCTCGCCGCGGGTGGGTCGGGCGGGTGGGCGCTCAGCGGCGGCGTAGTGCCGGGTCGAGCAGGGCCGGCGGGGTGTCGTGCTTCTCGTCCGGGGCGAGGTCGACACCGGGGGCGACGATCGCGTCGATGGCGTCGAGCACGTCGGCGGTGAGCACGGTGTCGGCGGCGGCGAGCTGGCTGTGCAGGTGGTCCATCGTGCGGGGGCCGATGATCGCGCTGGTCACGGCGGGGTGCGCGGTGACGAACCCGAGCGCGAGCTGGATCAGGGTCAGCCCGGCCGCGTCGGCGACCTTGGTCAACTGCTCCACGGCGTCGAGCCGGGTCCGATTGGCGTCCACCGTGAGGTCGAAGCGCTGCGGCAGCACGTCGGCGCGGTGGGTGGTGATCTCCCGGCCCGCGCGGACCGCGCCCGACAGCCAGCCCGAGGCGAGCGGGCTCCAGGCGAGCACACCGAGCCCGTACTGCTCGGTGACCGGCAGCACGTGCGTCTCGATGCCGCGTTGCAGGATCGAGTAGCTGGGCTGCTCGGTGACGTACCGGCTCAGGTGGCGCTCCCGGGCGGTCCACTCGGCCTGCACGATCCGGTACGCCGGGAAGGTCGAGGAGCCGAAGTAGCGGATCTTGCCGGCCCGCTGGAGGTCGGTCAGCGCGGAGAGGGTCTCCTCGTCGCTGGTGGTCGGATCCCACCGGTGGATCTGGTAGAGGTCGACGTGGTCGACGCCGAGCCGGCGCAGGCTGTCGTCCAGCGCGGTGTACAGCCAGCGGCGGGAGCCGCCCCGGTGGTTGCGCTCGTCGCCCATCGGCATGCTCGCCTTGGTGGCCAGCACGACGTCGTCGCGGCGGCCGACGATGGCCCGGCCGACCAGTTCCTCCGACTCGCCCTGGCTGTAGCGGTCGGCGGTGTCGATCAGGTTGATGCCGGCGTCCAGGGCGGCGTGCACGATCGCGGTGGCCTCGTCCGGGCCGGTCCGGCCGAGGGCGCCGAAGTTCATCGCGCCGAGCACGAGGGTGCTGACCTGCACACCGGTGCGGCCGAGGGTGCGGTACTGCATGACTGTTCCTCCACGGGGTGGCTGGCTGGTGGTCGCCCTCCGGCTCTGGCATCATGAGCCAAGCGGAACGCTGTTCCGCTCTGAACTATACGGAACGCTGTTCCGTTTGCCAAGGTTGGTCGGAGGTGCGGACGCGATGGGCGGACCCGAGGAGGCGGCGGCGTCGCCGTCCCCACGCAAGCGGGCCGACGCCCGACGCAACGAGGCCACCCTGCTGGAGGCCGCCGCCGAGGCGTTCCGCACCGTCGGCGTCGACGCCCCCGTCCGCGACATCGCCGCGCGGGCCGGCGTCGGCGTGGGGACGATCTACCGTCACTTCCCGACCCGGGCCGACCTCGTCGTCGCCGTCTACCGGCACCAGGTGCAGGCGTGCGTCGAGGCCGCGCCGGCCCTGCTCGCCACCAGCGGTACGCCGCACGCCGCCCTGGCCGCCTGGATCGACCTGTTCGTCGACTTCCTGGTCACCAAGCACGGCCTGGCCGGGGCGCTCCAGTCCGACGCCGCCACCTTCGAGACCCTGCACGGGTACTTCCTCGACCGGCTCGTCCCCGCCTGCGCCCAGCTGCTCGACGCCGCCGCCGAGGCCGGCGAGATCCCGCCCGGCCCCGGCCCGCAGGAGCTGCTCTTCGCCGTCGGCAACCTCTGTGCCGGAGCGGGCCGGATGCCCGGCTACGACGCCCGTCGCATGGTCGCCCTCCTCGTCGCCGGCCTCCGGAGTCGGTGACCTGGCGGAATCCGGTTGCCCCGGCCCGCAGTGCCGGTGGCGGCTAGCTCAGGGCGAGCCGCTCTCCGTCGAACTCCGCGACGATCTCCAGCTTGCCGCCGAGCGCGGAGACGTACCGCTCGATGGTGGATACCTCGGTAGCGGGCAGCTCGCCCTTTTCGATCGCGGCCACCCGCGGCTGCGATACGTCCATGAGGGCCGCGACCTCCTGCTGGGTCAGCCCGCGGCGCTCACGCATCTCCCTGAGCCGATAGGCGCGCACCTCGGTACGCATCTGCTCCTGGTGCGCGGCGACCCTGCTCTCGTCGAGATTCATCCGGGACCGGACATCACGCCAACTAGTTGCCATCAGGCTGCTCCTTCAACTCGCGCAGGTGTTGGGTGAATCTCCGGTCGGCTTCGAGAATGCTGGTTTCGTACCAACCCTTCCAGTTGCCGGCGAGCGGTGGAAGCTGGCTGTTCCACGGGGGCTACCCGGCCGGGCGGGAGCCGGACGCGTACCCGCGTCCGGCCCCCGCCCGGGGCCGCCCGGTCAGGTGCGGGACAGGGCGCGGTCGCTGACCGAGGACTGGAGCCCGAACTGGCGGGCCCGGCGCTCGGCGAAATCGGCCAGCCCCTGACTGTCGGCGTAGTCGAGGCTGTAGAGGTCCAGCTCCAACTGGAGCAGCTGCTCGGCGATCTGGGCGTGGAACTCCAGCACGTCGGGCGGCCACGGGGCGTACCCCTGGTCGGTCCACCGGGCCGAGAACGACTCGAAGACGATCCCGTCGACGATCTCGGCCAGCCGGGGCAGCATGCCGAACCCCCGGTTCGCCAGCAGGTACGCCGGCGCGGCCTCCTCCCGGATCGCGGCGACCAGGGTCAGCAGGTGCGGCACGTCCTCCGGGAAGGTCAGCTCGACGTTGAGCGTGTCCAGGAAGAGCCCCGCGAAGCCCTGCGCGATGGCCTGCTTCGCCTGCTCGACCACGTGCGCCACCCAGAGCGGATGGTCGACGTGGACGAACGCGCCGCCCCAGTCCGGGTTGCGTTCCTGCCGCTGCCAGGGCGCGGGTGGCCCCTGGTCCTCCGACAGCGACAGGTAGCCGAGCGTCTGCACGTCCTGCTCGGCGAGGTAGCGCAGCTCGGCCGTCCGGTAGAACGCCGGTTGCAGGACCACCCGCACGTACCTGGTGAGTTCGGGCAGCCGACCGTCACCGTAGTAGAAGCAGATGGGACGCCGGCTCGTCACGTCCACCCGTGCTCCCGGTACCAGGCGAACGTGCTGCGTACCCCCTCCTCCAGGCTGACGCCCGGCTCGTAGCCGGTCAGCTCCCGCAGCCGGGACAGGTCCGGGCAGCGGCGGGCGACCGACCCCGGCGGCGCGCTGCCGGGGGCGATGGCGGGGCTCACCCCGGCCACCCGCAGGACCAGCTTGGCCAGGTCACCGATGTTGGTCTCCTCCCGGTCGTTGCCGATGTGCACGAGCTGACCGGTGGC
This sequence comes from Micromonospora rifamycinica, assembly GCF_900090265.1. Classification (NCBI taxonomy): domain Bacteria; kingdom Bacillati; phylum Actinomycetota; class Actinomycetes; order Micromonosporales; family Micromonosporaceae; genus Micromonospora; species Micromonospora rifamycinica. Next base: position 2,846,322 of record NZ_LT607752.1, on the reverse strand, counting down.
GGCCGGGGTGGCCATCAGCCGCAGCATCGCCTCGACCGCGTCGTCGACGTGGCAGAACGCCCGGTACTGGTCGGCGCCGGGGACCGGGAACGGATCCGCCCCGCGCAGGGCGCGCAGCGACATCTCCGGGATGACGTGGTCGGCGCCCATCCGGGGGCCGTACACGTTGTGGAACCGGCCCACCACGGTCTCGAAACCCTTGGCGCGGGCCGTGTGCAGGAAGGCGGCCTCACCGAGCAGCTTGCTGGCGGCGTACGCGAAGCGGGGGGCCGCCACGTCGGAGATCATCGCCGGCACCGCCTCGGACGTCGGCACCGGCACCACCCCGGCGGTCACGCCCCCGGCGTAGACCTCGCTGGTGGAGGCGAAGAAGACCCGCTCGCCCGGGGCCACCCAGTCGAGCAGGTGCAGCGCGGAGAGGGTGTTGACCCGGATCACCCGGGCCGGGTCCTGCTCCACGTTGCGCACCCCGACGACGGCGGCGAGCAGGTAGATCTGGTCCCAGCCGGTGGGCAGGGCGGCCCAGGTGTCCGGGCTGGTCAGGTCGCCGGAGACCACCCGCACCGCCGGGTCGGCGCGCAGCCGGTCGAGGTCGGCGTCGTCGCGGCCCCGGGAGAAGTCGTCCACGATCGTCACCTGGTGCCCGTCGGCGACGAGCCGGCGGGCGAGGTGCAGGCCGATGAACCCGGCCCCGCCGAGCAGCAACGCCCTCATGCCGACACCGCCCCGCTGGTCGACGCGCCCGCACCGGCCGCCACGGCGCCGTCGTCACCCGGACCGGTCGGCGCGGGCGGCAGGTAACCGAGCCCGGCGTACCGCACCCCGGCGGCCATCACCGCGTCGCCGTCGAGCACCCGCCACGAGTCGTAGACGAACGCCGGGGGCGTCGCGCCGAGCACCTCCGGCACCCGCAGCGCCCGGTAGTCCGGGTGGTCGTTGATGATCAGTACGGCGTCCGCCTCGGTGAACGCCTTGTCCAGGCTGACCGGCTCGCCGCCGTACTGGCGGATCACGTCGTCGGTGACCATCGGGTCGTGCCCGAGCACGGTGACACCGGCGGCCGAGAAGACCCGCATCATCGGCTCGATCGGGGTGCCCCGCATGTCGTCGGTGGCCGGCCAGCCCTTGTAGGCCCAGCCGAGCACCGCCAGGCGGGCGCCGAGGCTGCGCCCGCGCGCCTCGACCAGCATCCGGACCACGGTCTCCCCGACGTGGATCGGCAGGTACTCGTTGAGCTGACGGGCCTTGCCGACGAGGAACGGCCGCCGGTCACCCGCGCTGTCGATCATGATGTACGGGTCCTTGGAGAGGCAGCCGCCGCCCACGTACCCGGGCTTGGCGAGATCCGGACGCGGGTAGTCGACGTTCGTCGCCCGGATCACCTCCAGCGGGTCGAGGCCGTGCCGCTCGGCGATCAGCGCGATCTCGTTGCCGAACGCGTAGATCAGGTCGGTGTGGCAGTTGTTCGACAGCTTCACCAGCTCGGCGGCCTCCAGGCTGGAGACCGGGACGATGGTGCGGACCAGCCCGTCGAAGAACTCGGTCGCGGCGGCCAGGCTCTCGTCGTCCAGGCCGCCGACCACCTGCGGCAGCTCGACGAGTTCCCGCAGCGCCTGGCCCTGGATGGTGCGCTCCGGGGCCATCACCAGCTTCACCCGCTCGCCCCAGGCGGCCTGGAGCTCCGGCAGCACCACCCGGCGGCTGGTGCCGACCGGCACCGTACTGCGCACCACCACCAGGGTGTCCGGGCGGCAACTCGCGGCCACCACCCGGGCGGCGGCGGCCAGGTTCGCCAGGTTGGGCCGGTGGGTCATGTTGTCCACCGGCGTCGACACGCTGATCACCGCCACGTCGACGGTGTCCTTCGGCAGGTCGGCGGCGACGTGGATGCTGGTGCCGAGGTGGGCGGCGAAGACGTCCTCGATGCCGGGCTCGAAGATGTGCGGGCGGCCGTGCGAGAGCGCGTCCAGCACCGCCGGCGACACGTCCGCGCCGTACACCGTGAAGCCCTTGTCGGCGAGGGCGGCGGTGAGGGTGAGCCCCACGTAGCCCAGGCCCACGACTCCGATCTTCATACTCATCTGCGGTGTCCTCTCGTGTTGCGGGTGTGTCGTGATGGGAAGTGGGCCGCCCGGCTCACCGTGCGTCGCCGGCGGCCCAGATGTCCTTGATCGACGTCGCCAGGTCGCGCACCGGCGACCAGCCCAGCTCGTCGCGGGCCCGGCCGATGTCGGCCTGGATCCAGTCGACCGCCTGCGACCGCTGCGGCCCGACGCCGACCTCGTGGATCGCGCCGTCGTAGCCCGCCGCGTCGGCCAGCAGCGCGACCGCCTGCCGGGCGGTGACCGCCCGGCCGCTGCCCGCGTTGACGACCCGGTGCCGCAGGGTGGACGCCAGCGTCGCCGCCGCGATCAGCGCGGCGAGGTCCCGCACGTCGACGAAGTCCCGGTACGCCGACAGCGGACCCAGGGTGATCTCGCCGGCCCCCTCGGCCAGCGCGGCCCGGATCCGGGCCGCCGCCCGACCGAGCAGGTTCTCCTGCGACATGCCGGGGCCGATCGGGTTGAAGACCCGCAGCGACACGGCGTCGACCTGCCCGGCCTCCCCGGCGAGCTGGAACAGCCTGGTCCCGGCCAGGTGACTCACGCCGTACGCGCTGACCGGCCGGGCCGGCAGCTCCTCGGTGACCGGCACGCGCTGCGGCAGCGGCCCGTACTCGCCGGCCGAGCCGAGCCGGACCAGCCGGGCCTGCGGCGCCGCCTCGGCGGTCGCCTCCAGCAGTTTCGCCGCGACCAGCGTGTTGGCGGTGACCAGTTCCCCGGCGGAACCGGTCAGCGCGCCCACGCAACTGACCACCGCGTCCGGGGCGACCTCGCGCAGCAGCGCCGCGAGCCCCGCCACGTCACCACCGAGCAGGTCGTAGGTCGCCCGGCCCGGACAGACCACCTCGGTCACCCGGGGATCCGCCGCCAGGGCGTCGCGGGCGTGCCCGCCGATGAACCCGGACGCCCCGAACAGCAGTACCCGCGTCACGTCAGCTCACCGGCCCGCACGGCACCCGACAGGTCCGGGACGACCAGCGGCCCGTCACCGGCCGCCACCGGCTCGCCGACGGCCAGCACCGGCTCGCCGACGGGGACCTCCACCGGCCGCGGGAGGGCGGGCAGCAGGATCGGCTTGAGCTGGGGGAACGAGCGGTTCGCCTCGTCGTAGTCCTCCGGCCGGCCGATGTCCAGCCAGAAACCGTCGAACGGGTACGTCCGGGGTGGGTCGCCGCCCGCCAGCAGGTCCAGCACGAGCTGGTCGAAGCCGAGGGCCAACCCGGCCTGGTAGGGGTCGAGCGTCCGGCGGGACATCCCGTAGACACCCATGCTCACCGGGTAGCGCAGCGCCGGCTTCTCCCGGAACCCGACGACCCGCCCGGCGTCCACGTCGAGCACGCCGAAGTCGATCCGGTGCACCCGCTCGGAGGTCGCCAGGGTCAGCCCGGCCCCGGAGAGCTGGTGGTCACGCAGCAGGTCGCCGTAGTCGAGGTCGGTGAGGATGTCGCCGTTCATCACCAGGAACTCGTCGGGCAGCCGGTCCTTCAGGGCGAACAGCGGGCCGACCGTCGACAGCGGCCGGTCCTCCTCGATGTAGTCGATGTCGAGGCCCCACCGGTTGCCGTCCCCGACGAACGCCCTGATCAGCGGGCCGAGATGGTTGATCGCCAGGGTCACCGAGGTGAACCCGCGCGAGGCGAGCTGGTCGAGCACGATCTGCAGGATCGAATGACTGTCCCCGATCGGCATCAGGGGCTTCGGCAGCGTCGTGGTGTACGGCTTCAGCCGCACCCCCTTGCCGCCGGCAAGAATCACCGCGTGCAACCGGACCTCCCCATAGGTCTCGAGTGGACTATCGGTAGTGCCGAACCTGCCCGATCACCGGAACGAGACCGAGCGCGAACAACACCTGGAGCAGCAGTACGCCGCCCAGGTACAGCGAGGTGTCGGCGAGCGGGTCGTCGCCCTGCCCGACCAGCGGGGCCACGCCGAGCAGCGCGCCGAGACCGACGTGCAGCACGACCACGACCGCCACGGACAGGCACAACCAGCCGTACCGGCCCCGGCCGACCAGCAGGAAAGCCAGGTAGTACGCCCCGGCGAGCGCCACGTGCGCGGTGGTCATCACCACCCCGGCGGCCGAGAGCTGACCCACCTGGGCGAGCACGACGACCAGCACCAGGCCGAGCACCGCCGGCACCGCCAGACAGGCGGCGACCTCCCGGCCGATGGTGCGCCAGATCCCGGCGACGAAGCCGCGCGGAAGCCGGGCCCGCCGGGACAGCGCGACCCCGCTCGCCCAGAACCGGCCGGTCCGCCACTCGACGAACCCCATGGACAGGATCAGCGGCACCGCCGCCGCCGCGATGTCCAGCCGGCCCAGCAGGTAGGGCGCCTGGGCGTGGAAGAGCAGCACCGCCGAGCAGAGCCCGTAGCCGGCGACACCGAGCAGCCGGGACGCGGGCGGCCACAGCGGCTCCCGGGACGGCGGCTCCCCGGCCCGGGCGGCCTCCCGGTTGGCCCAGAGCCCGGCGGCGAAGCTGGCCAGCACGCCGAGGACCGCCCCGCCGACCGCCCAGAGCCGGGCCGTCGCGCCCCCGTCGAGCAGGAAGACCGCGCCGGACAGCACCGCCGGGAGCATCGCCACCGCCAGCCACCACTCACGACGGTGGAACATCAGCAGCGTGCTCGCCAGCTGGTAGGTCAGTTGGCAGACCATCATCGCGGCGAGCGGCAGCCCGCCGTACGGCAGCAGCGCAGCGCCGGCCACCGCGCCGAGCAGGGGCGCGGTCAGCGCGGCGAGCCGCAGCACCCGGCTGGCCGACCGGACCCGACCCAGACCGAGCAGGCGGAACGCCGCGTGGGCGGCCACCCCCGACCAGATCCACCCCACCGTGCCGGCGAGGATCATGCCGAGCACCAGGCCCGGTCGACCCACGACCGCCAGCACCGCCGGGAAGGCGGCGCTCGGCAGCACGTACAGCAGGCCGTGCGAGATCGTCCGCAGGTCACCCCGGCGGTCGGTGGCGGGTCGTGCGCCGACGGGCCGGTCGTCGACCGCCGGGGCCGGCCCCAACCGCCGGAACACCTCCGAGGCGAGGACGAAGACGTCGCGGTAGCCGTACTCGACCTGGGCCGCCCGGTCGGTGTGCCCGTCGGCCTCCAGGGCGGCGGCGACCTGGAGCGCGTCCACCGCGCGGGCGAGCTGGGGACGGACCCGTTCGACCAGGTCGTCGACCGGGTCGGTGGAGATCCGGGGCAGCAGGATGGTGCGTTCGGGGCTGTCCGTCCGGTCGGTGTCGGCTCCCGCGTCGGTGGTCATGGTGGCGACGGGGCGGAACAACGGATCGGTGACGTCCGGGTCGTGGGCGTCGGTCATCAGCGGCCACCGGTGGTGTGCATCATGATGGTGGGCTCGTCGTCCGGGCCCGGGCCGGGGGCGTGCGGCAGCTCGGGGCCGGACGAGTTCGGGTCGTGGCGGGACCGGTACGCGGCGGACGAGTACTGCTCCGGCCCCCGTTGCCGGGGTACCCGGGCGGCGACCGGGGCGGCCCCCGGCCAGACAGCGGGTGCCGCCTCCGCGCGGGCGGCGGGTGCCATCTCCGGTCGGGTGGCGGGTACCACCTCCGGCCGGGCGGTGGCCGGGGTGGCCTGGGGCCGGGCGGGGGTGGCCTCGGACCGGGCGGCGGGTGCGACCTCCGGCCGGGCGGTGACGGGGGTCGCCACCGGCCGGGCGGTGACCGCCGCCACCCCGGGTCGGGTCGTCCGGTTCGGCACCCTGACCCAGCCCTGGGCCTGACCGCGCAGGTGCTTCGGGGCGGGGGACGCCGAGCGGGGCTCGGCGAGCCGCTCGTAGATGTCGCGGTACGCCTGCAACGAGCGTTGCAGGGTGAACTTCTCCAACACCCGGGCGCGGGCGTCCGCCCCGAGCCGGAGCCGCATCTCCCGGTCGTTCAGCATCCGTACGCAGGCGTCGGCGATCGCGGCGACGTCACGCGGCGCGACCACGAACCCGGTGTCGCCGACCGCCTCGGCGACCCCGCCCACGTTGGTGCACACGGTCGGCCGCCCGCACGCCATCGCCTCCACCACGGTGTAGGGGAACCCCTCGGAGATGCTGGTCAGCGCCACCAGACTGCCCGCGTGGTACGCCTCGACGGCGTTGCCGACCCGACCCTCCAGGACGGCGTGCCCGGTCAGCCCGAGTTCGTGGATCAGCGCCTCGCAGCTCTCGTGGTAGACCTTGTTGGCCGCCGGCGTCCCGCCGAAGATGCGCAGTCGGGCGTTCGGGATCTCCGCCCGGACCAGCGCGAACGCCCGGATCAGCGTGTGCAGGTCCTTGAGCGGGTCGATCCGGCCCATGAACGAGATGGTCGGCACCTCCGGCTCGCCGGCGGCCGGCGGGAACTCGTCCGGGTCGACGCCGTTGTACATCGTCCACATCCGGTCCGGGTCCGCGCCGTTGTGCAGCTGCCAGCGCCGGTTGTACTGCGAGTGCGGGGCGAGCGCGCCGGTGATCAGGTAGGCCGCGCCGGCCAGCGAGCGGAAGAAGCTCAGCACCAGCACCCGGACCGGGTGCGGCGCGTCGTCGTGCAGGTAGGAGATGTAGCGCTCGCGCAGGTAGATGCCGTGTTCGGAGAGCACCAGCGGGGTGCCGTACGTCCAGGTGGCCGCCATCCCGACGAGGGTGGCGAGCCCGTTCATCGACGAGTGCACGATGTCGGCGCGCACCGGCGGCGCGCTCAACGGCCGGAGCATGTGCGAGATGAGCCAGGCCGCCTCCAGCGCGTCGGCGACGGTGGGCGCGGGACCGGTCTCCTCGACGCGCAGGGTGTGCCAGGCCTCCAGCATCATCCGTAGCGCCTCGTTGGAGAGCAGGGCCGCGCTCAGGTCGCCGCCGCCGGCCGCGTACTCGAACATGCCGCGCAGCGCGAGCAGGAAGGTGCTCCGGTTGACCGCGCCGGCCTGGGAGCGGGTCGACTCCAGCGGGGTGACCAGCGCCCGCAGGAACACCTCGTAGGACTCGACGAACTCCGCACCCGGCCGACCGGACGGGACCAGCACGCCCCGGCCCCGCCGGGGGCGGCCGGTCGGCCGGCCGCCCCACAACGGGATCGAGTGCACGCGGTCGAGGTTCGCCGGCCGGTCGAAGACCGGCTCCTCGGTGCCGTCCACGGTGAGCGCCACGACCTCCCACCGGTAGTCCGGCATTCCTCGGATGAGCTGTTCGCACCAGATGCTCACCCCACCCATCGCGTACGGGTAGGTGCCCTCCGAGACCAGCGCGATCCGCACCGGTTCCCCCGTTTCTCTGTGCTTGGTCGAGCCGTCCCGCGCTATGCGCGGGGAGCGGCGGTGAACGTCACGGCGGTGTTGGCCGCCAGCGTCACCGGCACGGTGACGTCGGTGCCGTAGGTGCCGGCACCGGTGGTGGTCGCGGTCACGCCACCGAGTTGCAGCGAACCGGCGGCCGGCGAGGTCACCGTGATCTCCCCGGTGGTCCGGTCGTAGACCGCCGAGGCCCCGGCGCCCAGCGCCGCGAAGTGCGCCGTCCGGGTCCTGGTGTAGGCGGCGATGTCGGTCCACGCCGAGTTCAGCAGCGGCACCGAGTAGTACGACTCGTACTTGGTCAGCACGGCGTCGACCCAGTCGGTGAGCAGGGTGTCGCCCGAGCCGTAGTCACGCACGTTGGCGATGTGGAACGTGTGCGAGTAGATCGAGCCGGACGACACGTGCTGCAGGCCCACGGTGGACTCGTAGTCCAGGACCTGGGCGTAGGTGCGGTCGGTCGGCCAGTACGGGAAGGCGCCGTTCGGGCCGTAGAAGGAGTTGTAGAAGTGCGCCTCCTCCGCCTGGTTGGTGGTGTGGTAGGCGATGTTGGTCGGCCAGCACGGCACCACCGCGATGCTCGGGTCCAGCGGGTGCGCGGTCGAGCCGTTGAAGTTCGCCGGCACGTGACTGGCGAACGACATGTTGCCGGCCACCGTGTTGATGCCGAGATCCGCCGCCGCCTCGATCAGGTCCGGGTTGGACGCGGCGAGGCCGTGGTCGGTGAGCACGCCGCTGGCGTTGTTGTAGACACCGAGACCGGAGTACTCGGGGGTCTTCAGCACGGTGGCCGGCGGGTTCAGCCCGATGGCGTTGCCCGCGGTCTGGTTCTCGGAGATCTCTTCGTGGTTGGTGGCGTAGTCCGTGGTGTTCAGCGCCGGGTGGCTGAACGTGTGGTTGATCCACCGGAAGTTGTTCTTGAGGCACTTCGTGGTGGCGGTGAGGGTGTTGGCGTCGCCGTTCGGGCTGCACGCGCTGCCGGCGAACGGGTCGATCTGCGCGCCGTTGTAGGGGATGTTGAAGGTGAAGCCCGAGGCCAGCGGGTGCGCGGTGCGCAGCGCGGTCTGCTTGGCGTCGAGGTTGACCGCGTCGTGCCCGGTGACGTGGATGGCGGGGCCGTAGTCGACGGTGCCGTCGGCCATGTAGTGGGCCGAGGCGGCGAACCAGTCGTCGATGTCCACGTTGAGGTGGTGCTTCTGCTCACCGAGGAACAGGCCCTTGGTCGCCCACCGGAACAGGCCGTAGACCAGCAGGTCGGCGTGGAGGAGGTACTGGTTGGCGGTGAAGGTCAGCGCGATCCGCTCCCGGCCGTCGGTCGAGGTGGTGCTCACGGCCAGCACGTCGGAGCCGTTGGTCATCAGGGCCTGGGCGTTGCAGCCGGCCCGGATCGAGGTGCGGTAGACGTACGACTGGGTGATCGGGATCTGCGCGGTGCTCTTGAGGTAGTCGAAGACCGCCGCGCCGCTGGTGGTCAGCGAGACGGGCAGCGGGGTCTCGCCGACCGCGCCCTCCCCGGCGGAGTTGAGGCAGTAGTCCTCCGGCCAGGTGCCGTAGCTGGTGTAGAGGGCGACCTGGCGTACCGCGAAGTTGCGCTCGTAGGCCCAGAGGGTGTTCCACTCGGTGCTGGTCAGGCCGCTGAGGTAGTTACCGCCCGACTCGTAGAGCTGCATGCTGTTGGTGAGCAGGACCGCGTTGTACTTGCCCACCCCGTTGCCGTCGACGAGCGTGCTCGGCGAGAGCGTCTGGGTGGTGGTGTACAGGATGTCGTAGCCGGCACCGACCCGGTTGAGGGTGGTGGTGAGCGTGGCCACGCCGAAGTCGGCCGGGTCGGTGGCCAGGATCAGCGCCTTCAGCGCGACCTTGTCGTTGATCGCCTGGGTGCCCACGCCGCCGCTGCGGGCGGCGGACCGGGACGGGGCGACCTTGACGCTGCCGGACCGGGTGGGCAGCGGGCCGGGCCGGGCCTCCTTCTTGCTCGCGACCTGACCGAGACCGGGTGCGCTCGGCGGCTGGGCCGCTGCGTTCGGCGCGGCCGGCTGGGCGAGGCCCGGAGTCTGGGTGCCGAGCAGGACCGTGAGTGCGGTCAGCCCGGCGAGGGCGAGTCGTTTCGCGCGCGGACGCGCAGGTCCGGTGTGGACCATGTGGGTGACCTCCGATGAGGAGACGAACAATGCCGCCGATCCTGTATGGACGACGGGGTTGCCATCGAAGGCTAGCAATTACGCGTCCGGATTCCGCGCTAGATCCTGTCGCATGTGGAGCATTGACGCAAGCGTGCTCGGATGTTAGCGCCATACCGGCGAAGACAACTTCCGGTAAGGCGCTTTGCGGTGGCCGTGAAGGGTAGTCATGTGGTGTCAGGCAGGCTGACGTGCTCTTTTCCGTAGGCGCTGAAACACGGTATTCACGTTCGCTTCATAGCGGCGTAGCTCGCAGCGTCCAGAATGTGGTCGTCGGGTGGGGGTGAACGTCCGATCGCATCGTCCGTTCGCCCTGGCCGCGGCAATTGGCGTGCGGCAAGTGTGACCGATCAGTCCATGCTGGCCCGCCGATCAGCCGATTGCCAAACCGTCCCTTTGGTCGACCGGATGGGTTTTGGTTGCTTCGGGAAGCCCATCCAGCGGACTTCCGGGCGTTTTCGCAGGTGAAAGCCATATTGATTGCCGTGACTGGCGTTCGCACCTGCCTTTTGTCCGGCAAACCGCATGATCGACCGCAGACCGTGGGGAATGCCGAGTTTCTTCGACGGGTCATCGGGTGGACCGCTACGTGAATGACGAATGTCGCAGCGATGGCCGTCGGGTCGACCGGTGCCGGCGGGCGTCGTTCCCGGTGCGATGACTTGCCGATTTCCATCCACCGGAAGGGTTTCGCTGATTCGTCGATCAGGATGCACGGCCGAATCGCTCCGGGAGATGCCGGATCGCTGTTGGTGGAACTTCCACGGGGCGCAAATGCCTAAGGGGACGTGCATGGCGGTGACCCGGCAGCACGGCCGGCCGGAAAGCGTGGACATCGAACGGCCCGAATAGCGCCCGGACCGGTGGGCCGGCGGGTCGACGGAAGGGGGGCACCGCCACCCGACCGTCGCATTTCCCGGCCGCTCCCGTCGTGCCGTTCCCGTCACCCCGTTCCCGTCACCCCGGTTCCCGTCACCCCGTTCCCGTCGTGCCGGTCACGGTCGCTGCTGGTCGGGCGTGGTGGCCAGCAGGAACGTCGACCCGGCCGCGAAGACGGCCGCACCGAGGAGGACCAGGCCCGGTGCCGCGTACGTCAGCGACCAGGCGAACACCGTCCCGGCCACGACCGGCACCACCGTCTCGGTGGCGGCCCCGATCCCGGTCAGCGCCCCCTGCACGGTGCCCTGCTCGTCGGGCCGGACCAGCCGGGAGAGCCACGACTGCGCGGCGGCACCACCCACCGAGGCGAGCACGCCGACCGCCTGGAGCAGGTGGAGCAGCCAGGGCGTCGTCACGAACGCCGTACCCGCCAGCGCGGCGACGCCGAGCAGGCCGCCGACCACCGCGGCCCGCCTGTCCCCGAGCCGACGCACGATCGGGCCGACCGCCCTGACCTGGAACAGTGCCCCGGCGAGCGCCCCCGCCGCGAGCACGGCACCGACCCGCGCGGTGCTCCAGGCGAACTGGTGCGTGAGAAAGAACGTCCAGGTGGACTGGTGGGTCATCCGGGCGACGTCGGCGCAGCACCGGGCGTACGCGAGGCGTCCGAGCACCGGCCGGCGCAGGACGACGGCGACGGCGCTGACCGGGTTCGCCGTCCGCAGGGTCAGCGGGGTCGTCCGGTCGCCGGGCCGCGACTCGGGCAGCACGAACCAGCCGTACCCGACGTTGGCGAAGGACAACGCCGCGGCGGCGAGGAACGGAAGGCGTACGTCGACGGTGCCGAGCAGGCCACCGACGGTCGGGCCGGCGACGAAGCCGAGCCCGAACGCGGCACCGACCAGGCCGTACGCGCGGGCGCGGGCCTCGGGCGCCGTGACGTCCGCGAGGTAGGCGTTGACCACGGTGTTGGTGCCCGCGCACGCGCCGGCGAGGGCGTGGAACAGCAGCAGCGTCCACGGGCTGGGCGAGGCCGCGTGAGCCAGCCAGTCCACGCCGAGGCAGCTCAGTGAGACGAGCAGGACCGGCCGCCGGCCGTAGCGGTCGGAGAGCCGCCCGAGCAGCGGCGAGACGACGAACTGCAGCAGGCCGTAGCTCGAACCGAGCACGCCGGACCAGCGGACGGCGGCGGCGGCGTCCTCGGTGACGGCGGTCAGCAGGGCCGGCACGATGGGCACGATCAGGCCGAGCCCGAGCATGTCCAGGAAGACGGTGACGAGAAGGAACGAGAGGGCGGGCGTCCGGCGCACTGCGGCTCCTGGGTGGTGAGGGGGCGAGGCCCCCTCGACACCCACGGTCAGCCGTAGGTACGGAGGATCAGATTATCGGTGCCGTCAAACAGTTTTCGCCGTCGGTGGCCGGACCGGGGCGGACGACCTCAGCCGCGGCAGCCGGCCGGGCTCTCGCCGCCGGACGGCACGGAGGCGACCACCGCGTCGGAGATCGGGCTGAGCCACTGCAACGGCCCCTCGTACGCCCGGGGCACCGTCACCGTGACCGCGGTCTCCCGGTCGAGGGTGGTGAGCACCGTGGCGTCCGGCCGTTCGGCGGCGTACCAGCACACCCGGTTGACGGTCCACACGTCGGCGGTGGGCTCGATGGTCGGCTCGGGACCGCCGCAGGCCACCGTCAACGCCGGGTCGCCGTACGCGGCGTTCTGCTCGGGCCCGGCGGTCACCGGACGCTGGGCCAGCTCCCGGACGGTGGCCGGCAACTGCGACACCAACGCCCGGCACACCACACCGGGCCGTTCGGCCAGCGCCGGGGCGGCCATCTCGACCGGAGCGCCGGACTGGGGGCGCAGGCTCGTCGGCGACGGGCCCGGCGCGGCGGTCGGCGGCTCCGGGGACAGCCTGGCGACGGTGAAGCCCGCCACGGCCACCGTCACCGGGACGGCGACCAGGGTGGCGAGCAGCGCGGCCCGCCGGGTCGACCGGTCCCAGCCGGCCCGCTTGCCGTCGGTGGCGGCGGACCGGTCGGCCACCCGCCGGGTCGTCGGCCCGGACCGGTCGGCCAGCCCGGTCGTCGGCTCGGCTGAGGCGGGCACCTGTCTGGCCGGCCCGGCTGCGGGTGCGGCGTCGGTCGGGGTCTGCGGGAAGGAGGTCTTCTCGTCCACTTACAGGCGCACCACCGAACACGTGAGGGTGCGGGTGATGCCGGGCACCATCTGCACGTTGCTGACGATCAGTTTGCCGAGTTCGTCGACCGTGTTCGCCTCGGTGAGGACGACCACGTCGTACGGCCCGGTGACGGCGTCGACGCGTACCACGCCGGTAAGGTCCGCGATCAGACCGGCCACGTCCCGCGCCCGGCCCACCTCGGTCTGGATGAGGATGTACGCCTGTACCACGACTCGACCTCCGTCCGTCGCCGCCGGGGGCGGCCCGAAGGGTGAAAATACCCTACGGAGCAGGCGTGATCCCTATCGGTGGTCACGGACAAGCAGCTAGCGAGGGTGTCGGAAGGAAGACATGGGTGTCGCGGACGTCGGCGAGTTCGGCCTCATCGACCGGGTCACCGCCCGGCTGACGTACGGATCGTCGTGCCTGCTCGGGCCGGGTGACGACGCCGCCGTGGTGGCCACCCCCGACCGGCGGGTGGTCGCCTCCACCGACGTGCTGGTCGAGGGGCGGCACTTCCGGCGGGACTGGTCGAGCGCCCGGGACGTCGGACACCGGGCGGCGGCGGCCAACCTCGCCGACATCGCCGCGATGGGCGCCACCCCCACCGCCCTGCTGGTGGCCCTCTGCGCCCCCACCGACCTGGACACCGCCTGGGCGGAGGAGCTGGCCGACGGGCTGGCCGCCGAGGCGGCGCTGGTCGACGCGGGGGTGGTCGGCGGGGACATGTCGGCCAGCCCGACCCTGACCATCGCGGTGACCGCCCTCGGCGACCTGGACGGACGCGCACCGGTGGTCCGCTCGGGGGCCCGACCGGGCGACGTGGTGGCGCTGGCCGGCCGGACCGGGTGGGCCGCCGCCGGGCTGACCGTGCTCTCCCGGGGCTTCCGGACCCCGCGCCTGCTGGTCGAGGCGTACCGGCGGCCGGAGGTGCCCTACCCGGCCGGACCGGAGGCCGCCCGGCTCGGGGCGACCGCCATGATCGACGTCTCGGACGGGTTGCTGGCCGATCTCGGGCACCTGGCGAAGGCCAGCGGGGTCGGTGTCGACCTGCGCCGGGACGCCTTCGAGGTGCCCCGGCAGCTCGCCGACGCCGCGCGGGCGCTCGGTGTCGACCCGTACACCTGGATCCTGACCGGGGGCGACGACCACGCCCTGGTCGCCACCTTCCCCCCGGCGGTGGCCCTGCCCCCGTCGTGGCGGGCGGTGGGCCGGGTGGCCGAGGGCGCAAGGGTGACCGTCGACGGTGACGCGCACGACGGACCGGCCGGTTGGGACCACTTCCGGTAAGGGGCGGTCGTACCCTTCACCCCGTGAGTGAGATCGAGATCCGCCCGTCCGGCTTCGCCTCGGCGGAGGCGCAGACGCTGATCCGGGCGACCATGGCCGACCTGAGCGCCCGGTACGGCGGCACCGGCGACGAGACCCCCGTCGACGCGGCCGAGTTCGCGCCGCCGGACGGCGACTTCCTCGTCGCCCGCCTCGACGGCGAGCCGGTCGGCTGCGCGGGATGGCGCAGCCACGGCGAGGACAGCGCCGAGCTGAAGCGGATGTACACCGCGCCGACCGTCCGGGGGCGCGGGGTGGCCCGTGCGGTGCTGGCCGCCGTCGAGGAGTCGGCCCGCCGGCACGGACGCAAGCGGATCATCCTGGAGTGCGGTGACCGGCAGCCCGAGGCGATCGCCCTCTACACCGCCGCGGGGTACGAGCGGATTCCCAACTTCGGCTACTACGCCGACGCACCCGGCTGCCTGTCGTTCGGCCGGGTGCTCTGACCGCTACCGGAACGGGCGCACGACAATACCGGCGGGCCGTGGTGGCCCGCCGGTACCGGTCGGAGCTGGAGCGGCGGAGGTGCTACCGGGTCAGGCGCGGGTGACCTTGCCGGCCTTGATGCACGAGGTGCAGACCTTGAGCTTCTTGGTGTTGCCGCCACCGGCCGGGGTACGCACCGACTGGATGTTCGGGTTCCAGCGGCGGTTGGTCCGCCGGTGCGAGTGGGACACGTTGTGGCCGAAGCCCGGCCCCTTGCCACAGACGTCGCACACGCTAGCCACGGGATACTCCTGAGATTGATACGTTCATGAGGTCGCCGGCAGGCGCTGCCCGGACAACCTGGTCAGGTTACCCGATGGACCCCGGGCCGGACCAACCGGCCCGGAGCGGGGGGACACGCCGGCCGACCCCGGCGGGTGTCGGTCACCGCCAGTAGGCTTCTGGCCGTGCTGGACACCCTCGACGCCGCCGCGGTGGGCCGCTGGTGCGCGAGCGGCCTCACCGCACTGCGCCGGCACCAGGGTGAGATCGACGAGCTCAACGTCTACCCGGTCCCCGACGGGGACACCGGCACCAATCTCGTGCTCACCCTCACCTCGGCCCAGCAGGCGCTGGCGATGGATCTCGGCACCCTGCCCGAGGACGGCACGACCGGCCACGGGCACGCGCTGCGGCTGCTGGCCCGGGGCGCGCTGCTCGGTGCCCGGGGCAACTCCGGGGTGATCCTCTCGCAGATCCTGCGCGGCCTCGCCGACACGCTCGGCGGCGTGCCCACCGTCGCCGGCCGCGCGCTCGCCGCCGCGCTGCGCGCCGCCACCACCGCCGCCTACGCCGCGGTGGCCCGGCCGGTCGAGGGCACCGTGCTCAGCGTGGTCGCCGCCGCCGCGACCGCCGCCGAGCGGGCCGACAGCGACGACCTGCGCGCGGTGACCCGGGCCGCCGCCGGGGCGGCCACCCGCGCGCTGGCCCGCACCCCGGAGCAGCTCCCCGCGCTGGCCCACGCCGGCGTGGTCGACGCCGGAGGCCGGGGCCTCTGCCTGCTGCTCGACGCGCTGGTCGAGGTGGTCACGGGGGAGTCCCCGCCCGAGCCGACGCCGGTGGTCCGCCCGGCCCGCCCGCCGCTGACCGGCGTCCGGGAGACCGGCTCCCCCGAGTACGCCTACGAGGTGCAGTTCCTGCTCGACGCCCCGCACGAGGCGGTGACCCGGCTCCGCGCCACCCTGGCCACGCTGGGCGACTCGCTGGTGGTGGTCGGCGACGCGGGCTCACCCGCGGAGTCCACCACCTGGAACGTGCACGTCCACGTCAACGACGTCGGGGCGGCCGTCGAGGCCGGGGTGGCCGCCGGGAGGCCGTACCGCATCTCGGTGACCCGCTTCGCCGACCAGACCGCCGCCCCCGGTGCCGTGCCCGCCCCCGGTGCCGAGCGGACCGCCGCCGGGGTCGTGCCCGCCGCCGACCTCCGGTCCGTGCCCGCCCCCGGGAGCCGGGCCGCCGTGGTCGTCGCGGCCGGGGCCGGCATCGCCGAGCTGTTCGGCGCGGAGGGGGCGACGGTGGTGCCGGGCAACCCGTCCACCGGCGAGCTGCTGGACGCGATCCGGGCCACCGCCGCCGCCCGGGTGGTGGTGCTCCCCAACGACCCGGACACCCAGGCGGTGGCGAGCGCCGCGGCCCGGGAGGCGCACCGGCTCGGGGTGCGGGTGAGCGTGGTGCCGACCCGCTCGCCGGTGCAGGCGCTGGCCGCGCTCGCCGTCCGGGATCCGCAGCGCCGGTTCGCCGACGACGTCATCGCGATGGCCGAGGCGGCCGGCGCCTGCCGGTACGCCGAGGTGTGCCACGCCAGCCGGGAGGCGCTGACCGTCGCCGGCCCGTGCCGCCCCGGTGACGTGCTGGCCCTGGTCGAGGGGGAGGTGCACCTGATCGGCAGCGACCTGGTCGACACCTGCGCCGCCGTGGTCGACCGGATGCTCGGCGGCGGCGGGGAGCTGGTCACCCTGCTCACCGGCGCGGACGCCCCGACCGGTCTCGCCGAGGCGGTCCGGGCGCACATCAGCCAGCGCTGGCCGTTCGTCGAGGTCCAGGCGTACCCGGGCGGGCAACCGCACTATCCGCTCCTGGTGGGGGTCGAATGACGACGACGGAGCCGGCGACGGTGGACACCGCGCTGTCGAAGCTGGTGGGGGAGAAGACCGCCAAGGCGCTCGCCGGTCACCTCGACCTGCACACCGCCGGTGACCTGATGTACCACTTCCCGCGCCGCTACGACGAGCGCGGCGAGCACACCGACATCCGCTCGCTGGACGTCGGCGAGCAGGTCACCGTGCTGGCCCAGGTGCAGCGCACGGCGGTCCGCCCGATGCGGCAGCGCCGGGGCAACCTGCTGGAGGTGACCGTCGGCGACAACTCCGGCGGGACGCTGACCCTCACCTTCTTCGGCAACCAGGCCTGGCGGGAGCGGGAGCTGCGCCCCGGCCGGTGGGGGCTGTTCGCCGGCAAGGTCACCGAGTTCCGGGGCAAGCGGCAGCTCAACGGCCCCGAGTACGTCCTGCTCGGCGAGGGGGGTGAGGGTGAGGTGGCGGCCTCCGAGGAGGTCGAGGAGTTCGCCGGGGCGCTGATCCCGGTCTACCCGGCCGCCGCCGCCGTGCCGACCTGGGTGATCGCCCGCTGCGTCCGGGTGGTGCTGGACACCGTCACCCCGCCGGACGACCCGCTGCCGGCGTCGATGCGGGCCGGCCGGAAGCTGGTCGGCATCGGCACCGCCCTGCGCGAGATCCACCGGCCGTCCAGCAAGGAGGAGCTGTACCGGGCCCGCCGCCGGCTCAAGTGGGACGAGGCGTTCGCCGTGCAGCTGACCCTGGTGCGGCGCAAGCTGCGGGCGGCGTCCTCGCCGGCCACCCCGCGCCCGGCGAAGGCGGGCGGCCTGCTCGACGCGTTCGACGCCCGGCTGCCCTACGAGCTGACCCCCGGGCAGCGGGACGTCGGCGTCGAGATCGCCGCCGACCTGGCCACCCCGCACCCGATGCACCGGCTGTTGCAGGGCGAGGTCGGGTCCGGCAAGACGGTGGTGGCGTTGCGGGCGATGCTCCAGGTGGTCGACGCGGGCGGGCAGGCGGCCCTGCTCGCCCCGACCGAGGTGCTCGCCGCCCAGCACCACCGGGGCATGCTCGACCTGCTCGGCCCGCTGGCGCAGGCCGGTGAGCTGGGTGCGGCCGACGACGCGACCCGGGTCGAGCTGGTCACCGGTTCGCTGGGCGCGGCGGCCCGCCGCCGGGCGCTCGCGGAGGTCGCCGGGGGGCGGGCCGGCATCGTGCTCGGCACCCACGCCCTGCTCTACGAGGGGGTCGACTTCGCCGACCTCGGCCTGGTGGTGGTCGACGAACAGCACCGCTTCGGCGTGGAGCAGCGCGACGCGCTGCGTTCCAAGGCCGACCAGCCGCCGCACGTGCTGGTGATGACGGCCACCCCGATCCCGCGCACGGTGGCGATGACCGTCTACGGCGACCTGGAGACCTCCACCCTGTCCCAGCTGCCGCAGGGCCGGTCCCCGATCGCCTCGCACGTGGTGCCGGCGGCGGAGAAACCGGCCTTCCTGGACCGCGCCTGGCGGAGGGTCCGCGAGGAGGTCACCGCCGGCCACCAGGCGTACGTGGTGTGCCCGCGGATCGGTGAGGGGCCGGCGGCCGAGGACGAGCCGCCCCCGGAGGACGACAACGGGCGACGCCCACCGCTGGCGGTGACCGAGGTGGCGCCGCTGCTCGCCGACGGGCCGCTGCACGGGCTGCGGATCGGTGTCCTGCACGGCCGGCTGCCCGCCGACGAGAAGGACGCGGTGATGCGCTCCTTCGCCGACGGTGACCTCGACGTGCTGGTCGCCACCACGGTGGTCGAGGTCGGGGTGAACGTGCCCAACGCCACCGTGATGATCGTGCTGGACGCCGACCGGTTCGGGGTCTCGCAGCTGCACCAGCTCCGGGGTCGGGTCGGCCGGGGTTCGGCCCCCGGGCTCTGCCTGCTGGTCAGCGAGGCGGCCGAGGGCTCGTCGGCGCGGGAACGGCTGGACGCGGTTGCCTCCACCACCGACGGCTTCAAGCTGGCCGAGCTGGATCTGGAGCAGCGCCGGGAGGGTGACGTGCTCGGGGCGAGCCAGTCCGGTCACCGCTCGCACCTGCGGCTGCTGTCCCTGCTGCGCGACGCCGACCTGATCCGGGACGCCCGGGTCGAGGCGCTCGCCCTGGCCGAGGAGGACCCGGAGCTGGCCCGGCATCCGGCGCTGGCCGCCTCGGTCGCCGCCCTGGTCGACGAGGAGCGCGCGGAATACCTGGAGAAGGGCTGACCGCAGCCCCCCGGGCGGCGGGGGGCTGCGGTCAGGCGGTCGGCTGTCGGGCGACGTCCCCCGTGACCTGTGGGTCACCGCCCGACGGGCGGCTCAGGGCCGGCGCTTCTCGATGACGGTCCAGCCGGTCCACCCCCGGTCGGCGACGAGCCTGCGCAGCCGCCCGACGACGGGATGGGCGGCGTCGGCGAACGAGTCCATCAACCTGACGAACGCGGGGTCCGGGGTGACCTCCTTCTGCATCTGCAGCTCCCCGGCGGCTTCCGCCTGCGCGAACATCTCGGCCATCAGGTCCGCCGTCTCGTGCAGCAACTCGTCGTCCTGCCAGTTCTCGGCGATCCGTCCGATCAGTCGGTAGAACTGGACGAGCTGGGGGTTGTCGAGCTGGGCCACCTTGTCGGCCATCATCATCGGGATCGCTTCCGGCCACCGCGCCGCCATCAGGATCCACCCGTCGCGTTCGCCCTCGACGGCGACCGGTGGCACCCCGGCGGCGCGGAGCCGGTCCAGATAGTCGACCACCTCGGCGGGGACGGCGAGGGTGTCACCGTCACGGAGCCTGGCGATCCGCCGTCGGTGCTCCTGGAGTGCCCGGATCTGGGCACGTAACTGGTGGTCGATCTCGGTGGTGGCGGCGGCGAACGTCGCCGGGTCGGCGTCGAGCAGCTCGCGGACCCGGCTCAGCGGGACGCCGGCCTCGGCGAGGGTCCGGATCCGGATCAGCCGTACCACCGCGGTCGCGTCGTAGGTGCGGTAGCCGGAGGCGTCGCGTTCCGGCTCCGGCAGCAGCCCGATCTGGTGGTAGTGCCGGACGGCGCGGATGGTCACCCCGGCGTAGGAAGCCAGCCGTCCGATCGTCAGCATGGTCTCAGCCTGCCTGAAGCCGGGTCACTGTCAACCGACCTTGCGGCGGTGGACGGCCATCGCGCCGCTCCACGCGACGACGAGGATGCCGGCGCACCAGGCGAGCGCGGTCCACACCTCGCCACCGACGTGCTGCCCGGCGAAGAGGGCGCGGATCGTGTTCACGATGGACGTCACCGGCTGGTGCTCGGCGAAGGCCCGCACCGGGCCGGGCATGCTCTCGGTGGGCACGAAGGCCGAGCTGACGAACGGCAGCAGGATGAGCGGGTAGGAGAACGCGCTCGCGCCGTCGACGGACGTGGCGGTCAGGCCCGGGATGACCGCGAGCCAGGTCAGCGCCAGGGTGAACAGCAGCATGATGCCGGCGACCGCCAGCCAGGCCAGCACGCCGGCCCCGGAGCGGAAGCCCATGGCGAGGGCCACCAGCACCACCAGCACCAGCGAGATCAGGTTGGCGACCAGCGAGGTCAGCACGTGCGCCCAGAGTACGGCCGAGCGGGCGACCGGCATGGACAGGAACCGCTCGAAGATGCCGCTCTTGAGGTCCAGGAACAGCCGGTACGCGGTGTAGGAGATGCCGGAGACGACCGTGATCAGCAGGATGCCGGGCAGCAGGTAGTCGACGTAGCGGTCGGAGCCGGTCTCGATCGCGCCGCCGAACACGTAGACGAAGAGCAGCAGGAACGCGATCGGCATGATCGAGGTGGTGATGATGGTGTCCGGGCTGCGGCTGATGTGCCGCAGCGACCGCCCCAGCAGGGCGGCGGTGTCACCGAGGAAGTGTCTGGTCATCGGGGGTCCTCAGTCGCTCGTGCCGTCGGGGCGGCGGTGTCCACGGTGGTGCCGGTGCCGGTGCCGTTCCCGCCGACGATGGCGAGGAAGACGTCCTC
Organism: Micromonospora rifamycinica; assembly: GCF_900090265.1. NCBI lineage: Bacteria > Bacillati > Actinomycetota > Actinomycetes > Micromonosporales > Micromonosporaceae > Micromonospora > Micromonospora rifamycinica. The sequence goes on along the minus strand of NZ_LT607752.1, from coordinate 2,825,850 downwards.
GAGCGTCGGTTGCTTCTCGACGTACTCGACGGTGGCGGGCGGGAGCAGTCGGCGCAGCTCGGCCAGGGTGCCGTCGGCGATGATGCGCCCGTCGTGCAGGACGGCGATCCGGTCGGCGAGCTGCTCGGCCTCGTCGAGGTACTGCGTGGTGAGCAGCACGGTGGTGCCCTGCCGGGCGAGTTCCCGGACGGCCTGCCAGACCTCCAGCCGGCCCTGCGGGTCGAGCCCGGTGGTCGGCTCGTCGAGGAAGACCACCGGTGGTTCGCCGACCAGGCTCATCGCGATGTCGAGGCGACGGCGCATGCCCCCGGAGTACGTCGACACCCGGCGGCCGGCGGCGTCGGTCAGCGCGAAGCGGTCGAGCAGGTCGTCGGCGATCCGCCCGGGGTTCCTCAGGTGGCGGAGCCGGGCGACCAGCACCAGGTTCTCCCGGCCGGTGAGGATCTCGTCGACGGCGGCGAACTGCCCGGTGAGGCTGATGGCCTCCCGCACCCGGGCCGCCCGGGTGGTGACGTCGAGGCCGTGCACGTGGGCCGTCCCGGCGTCCGGTGTGAGCAGGGTGGCCAGGATGCGGATCATGGTGGTCTTGCCGGCCCCGTTGGAGCCGAGCAGGGCGAAGATGCTTCCCCGGGCCACGTCGAGGTCCACCCCGCGCAGCACGTGCAGCTCGCGGTAGGACTTCTGGAGGCCCCGGATCCGGATGGCGGGCCCGGAGGCCGGCGGTTCGATCGTCTCTGTCGTGGACACCGCGTCAGCATGCGAGGTTGACGCTGCGTCAGGGTCAAGTCCCCGACGCACAGGGCGCGCCGACCGGTCGGTCGACGCGCCCTGTGCGGTGTTGCCGAGGGTCAGACGGTGAAGCGGATCCGGCGGCGTCGGGCGATGACGAAGAGCACCGCGCCGGCCGTCAGGAGCGCGGCGGCGCCGGCCGCGATGGCGCCGGCCGCCGCGCCGGTCACCGGGAGGCCGCCGTCCTGGTCGCCGCCGCCGGCACCACCACCACCGGTGGACGGGCAGTCCTTCGGCTGCTCCCACGTGAGCGGGCCGCCGGAGTCGAGGTCGCCGGTGACGGTGACGGTGAGGCCCTTGCTGGCCGGGAAGCTGACCGTACCGGTCCGGCCGGGCTCGACGGTCAGCTTCTTGGGCTCACCCTTGTTGGGGGTGAAGACCGAGGTCAGCGAGGTGCCGTCCTCCGGGTTGCTGATCCGGAAGACCATCTTGTCGCAGCTGGACTCGTAGCTGGCGTCCGGCGTGCCGACCTCGGGCTGCTGGCAGTCCTCGGGCTTCTGCCAGCCGCCGGTGAAGTCCTTCATGCCGGTGGCGGCCACGGTGATCTCCTGCGCCTCCCCGGCGCTGAGCTTCCGCTTCTCGATCTTGCGCAGCGGGACGGTCACCTTGTCGGTGAAGCCGCCGCTGCCGGTGATGGTGAACGTCGCGTCGGCGTTGCCGCTGCGGTTGACCAGGGTCAGCTCGACGTTGCCGTCGCAGTCGGACTCGGCGATCACCTCGGGCGCGGCCGAGCAGGTGCCCGAGCCGCCGTTGAACCAGGCGCGCGGGCCGGTGGAGCGGGCGCCGATGCCGGTGGGGCTGCCGACCTTGCGGTCGCCGTACCGGTCGCTGGTGTCGGTCAGCGGGTCGATCAGCTTGCTGCCGAAGACGAAGTCGACCTGGGTGTAGCAGTTCGGCACCTCGACGGCGAAGTCGAGGGTGGCCACCCCCAGCTCGCCCGGGGCGACCCCGGTGAACTTCTTGATCGACTTGTCGAGCACGTACTGCGGGACGGCGAACTTCGCCGACGGCGTCACGTACGACACCAGGGCCAGCTCCTGCTCCTGGCCGCGGCAGAGCGGGCCGTTGGTCAGGGTGATCGAGGCCTTGCCCGCCGGGCCGTCGAAGGTGTGCGTGTAGCGCGCGTCGGCGGCGGCGACGCAGGACGGGTCGTCCGACCCGACGGTGGCCGTCGGGCTCGGTGTGGCGGTTGCCGTGGGGGTGGCCGTCGGCGTCGGCGAGGCCGGAGCGGCGTTCGCCGCAGCGGTGCAGGCGAGGACCGTGGCCAGGCCGGCCAGGGCGGCGGCGGTCACGGCGAGCGGTCGCCGGAGCGACAGCTGGGGACGGATCACGCGTACTCCCGGGGTGAGGATGCGTCAGGGGCGCGGCGGGGGTGGCGTCGCCTGGTCGCGGTGCGCGTGCGGAGCGCCGCGACGGCGCCTTCCGGCGCCCCGGCCGGCGGAGCGGCACCGGCACCGGGCAGACCTTAGTGGGCCGGTGGAGGCGGGCACAGCGCACAGGATGACCCGTAGACGTTGTTATGCATTTGAGATCATTGATGTACGGTCGGTGACCGGGCGGACACGGCCGGGGTGTCCACCGTGCCGTACGCCCGTTCCGGGCTTCGCGTAGCGTCGCAGGCATGGACAGGGGGAGACGGTGACCCGGATCGTGGCCGGCACGCTCGGCGGTCGGCGGATCGCCGCACCCGCCGGGGCCGGCACCCGACCCACCTCCGACCGGGTGCGGGAGGCGCTGTTCAGCGCCGTCGCCGCCGAGGTGGACCTGGTGGGCAGCCGGTTCGCCGACCTGTACGCCGGCTCCGGCGCGGTCGGGCTGGAGGCGCTGTCCCGGGGGGCCGGGCACGTGCTGCTGGTCGAATCCGACCCCCGGGCCGCCCGGGTGATCCGGGAGAACGTCGCCGTGCTCCGGGCCGCCCCGACGGCCCGGCTGGTCACCGGCAGGGTGGCCGGCGTGCTCGCGGCCGGCCCCGACGGCGGGCCGTACGACGTGATCTTCGCCGATCCGCCCTACGCGGTGCCGGACGCCGAGGTCACCGCCCTGCTGGCCGCGCTGGTGGAGCACGGCTGGCTGGCCCCCGACGCGCTGGTGGTGGTCGAACGGTCCACCCGCAGCGGCCCGGTCGACTGGGTGCGGGGCATCACCGCCGGGCGCAGCCGGCGTTACGGCGAGACCACTCTTTGGTACGGTCGCCGATCATGAGACGTGCGGTGTGCCCCGGCTCCTTCGACCCGGTCACCAACGGACACCTGGACATCGTCGGACGGGCCAGCCGGCTCTTCGACGAGGTGATCGTCGGTGTGCTGGTGAACCAGTCCAAGAGCGGCCTGTTCACCGTCGAGGAGCGGATCGACATGCTCCGCGAGGTGACCTCCTCGTACGGCAACGTGCGGGTCGAGTCCTTCCGGGGCCTGCTGGTCGACTTCTGCCGGGCGCAGGAGGCGAGTGTGCTGATCAAGGGGCTGCGGGCGGTCAGTGACTTCGACTACGAGCTGCAGATGGCCCAGATGAACATCGGGCTGGCCGGCGTGGAGACCCTGTTCATGCCGACCAACCCGCTCTACTCGTTCCTCTCGTCCAGCCTGGTCAAGGACGTGGCCAAGTGGGGTGGCGACATCTCCTCGCACGTCCCCGACACGGTCCGCCGGGCGCTCGCGGCCCGGCTCCACGCCCCCCGCCCCTGACCGTCCGCCCGGGTGCCGTCGGGTCCGGCGGCGCGTCGGGTCGGGGTGGTGACGGCGGTGGTGGCCGGGGCACGACATCATGTGGTGCAGCGCCGAAGCCGGGCGCAGGCCGCATGATGTAGGTCGGCCGACGAACGACAGGAGTGAGGTACCGGTGGACCCGCTCGACCGCATCGACGAACTGATCACCATGGTGGAGCAGGCGCGCTCCGTCCCGATGTCGCGCAACAACTGCATGGTCGACCGGGGAGAGATGATCGCCGCCCTCGACGAGATGCGGGCCGACCTCCCCGCCGACCTGCGCCGCGCCGCCGCCCTGCTGGAGGAGCGGGACAAGATCATGGAGGCCGGCAAGCGGGAGGCCGACCGGATCATCAGCGAGGGTGAGGCGGAACACGCCCGACTGGTGTCGGTGAACGAGATCACCGTCTCCGCCGAGCACGAGGGGGCGCGGATCATCGCCGAGGCCCGTGCCGAGGCGCAGCGGCTGCGGGAGGAGGTCGACGACTACGTCGACACCGCGCTGGCCAACTTCGAGCAGTTCCTCACCCGGGCGCTGGCGTCGATCGAGCGCGGGCGGGACAAGATGCACGCCCTGCGGGAGATCGGCACCTTCGGTGGGGACGAGGCGGAACGCCCGTTACCCTTCTGAGCGGCACCTCATTCCACCGACGGACGGGTCGGGCGCCGCCCCCGGTTCGACGACCCGGTGGTCGCCCAGGTAACCTTTTTTGTCGGCCTCTCACCGGCCGGAGTCTGACTATGCCCAAACACTCGCCTTCATCACTCAACCCCAGGGCGCCGCTGGTCCTCGACACGAGGGACCTGCCGCGTCGCCCTGGTGCGTTGCGTACGCTTCGGCGGGTCGTGCCGGCACCGGTGGACCTCGGCGTGGAGTTGATCGGCGTGCCGGCGGGCGCGGACCTCGACCTCGATCTGAGGTTGGAGTCGGTGTCCGAGGGCGTACTCGTCTCCGGGACCGTCACCGGTCCCGTCCAGGGTGAGTGCGGCCGTTGCCTGCGTACGATCGACTACTCGTTGACCGTGAACGTCCAGGAGCTGTACGCGTACGAGAACAGCACCACGGACATCACGACCGACGAGGACGAGGTGGGCCGGATGCAGGACGATCTGATCGACCTGGAGCCGGCGCTGCGGGACGCGGTGGTGCTCACGCTGCCGACCAACCCGCTCTGCCGGGAGGACTGCCCAGGGCTGTGCCCCGAGTGTGGGGTGCACTGGGACGATCTGCCGGCCGATCACAGCCACCAGCAGATCGACCCGCGTTGGGCGAGCCTGTCGCAACTGAACCGTACAGAGGAGTAGGAACCGTGGCCGTCCCGAAGCGCAAGATGTCGCGCAGCAACACCCGGTCCCGCCGGGCGAACTGGAAGGTGGCCGCGGTCGCGACCGTGGCCTGCCCGCAGTGCAAGTCCCCCAAGCTGCCGCACGCGGCGTGCTCCGTCTGCGGCACGTACAACGGCCGCCAGGTTCTCGAGGTCTGACCTGGACGCCGAGTGACGCCCCCGACTACGGGTCGGGTGGTGCGCGCACCCAGGCGATCGCCCGGTGCCCCGGCTCCGTCCCACGCCGGCCGGCCCGCCCCGGCCGGCGTCCCGGCGGAGCCGGGCACCGCGCGGATCGCCGTTGACCTCCTCGGCGGGGACGATGCTCCCGCCGTCGTGGTTGACGGCGCTCTGCGGGCCGTGCGTGCCGACCCGGACCTGCACCTGCTGCTCGTCGGCCCGGTCGAGGCCGCGGCCGGGGTGATCGACGCCCTGACCCCGGCCCAGCGGACCAGGATCACGGTCCGGGCGACCCGCACCGCCGCCGGTCCGGCCGACCACGCCCCGCGCGCCGACAGCACCGTCCGCGCGGCGGTCTCCGCCGTCCGCGACGGGGCCGCCGACGCGCTCGTCTCCGCCGGCTCCACCGGCGCCACCGTCTCCGCCGCCGCCCTCGGCTTCGGCCGCTGGGCCGACGTGCGCCGCCCCGCCCTGGTGGCCACCCTGCCCGCCGTCTCCGGCCCGGTGGTCCTGCTCGACGTCGGCGGTTCGCTGGAACCCCGGCCGGCCACCCTGGTCGGGCACGCCGTGCTCGGCGCGGCCTACGCCGCCGTCGCGCACGCCGTCGCCGCGCCCCGGGTCGGCCTGCTGTCGGTGGGCACCGAGGCCGGCAAGGGGGACCGCCCGCGCCGGACCGCCGATCCGTTGCTCGCCGCCGCGCCGCTGCCCTGCGGGGCCCGCTACGTCGGCCTGGTCGAGGGGTACGACGTGGCGCTCGGCGTCCGGGCCGACGTGGTGGTCACCGACGGCTTCACCGGCAACGTGCTGCTCAAGGCCATCGAGGGGGCGTACGCCATGGCCGGGGGGCCGCCCGCCAGCGGTGGCGCACCACGGGCGGCGGCCCTGCTCGGGGTGGCCGGCACCGTGGTGGTCTGCCACGGCGCGGCGACCCCGGACGACGTCGCCTCCGGGATCGCCCTGGCCGCCCACCTCTGGCGTCGCCGGGCCACCGACCGGGTCCGGGAACAGATCCCGCTGCTACCCGGCGGCGACAACACCGACCAGGACGCCGTGGACCCGCCGGCCCGCTCCGCCGGCCTTCCCGCCGTGGACCCACCGGCCCGGTCCGCCGCCCATCCCGCGGCGGAGCACCGCGAGCCGGAGCGGCGGCCATGAGCCGCGGCCGTGCGGCGGTCGGTGCCGCGGTCGTGATCGAACAGGTTGCCCGGCGCGCGGCCGGTGAGTCCGCGTGCCCCGGAGTCGGGAACGAAGCAGAGGTAGGGACATGACCAACGACAAGCGGCGGCGCGCGCCCGTCGGCCACCTGGAGGCGGCGTTCGGGCTGACACTCGACGCCGAACTGCTGGAGCGGGCGCTGACCCACCGGTCGTACGCGTACGAGAACGGCGGGCTGCCGACCAATGAGCGGCTGGAGTTCCTCGGCGACTCGGTGCTCGGCGTGGTGATCACCACGGCGCTGTTCCGCAACCACCCGGACCTGCCCGAGGGGCAACTGGCGAAGCTCCGGGCCAGCGTGGTCAACATGCGCGCCCTGGCCGACGTGGCCCGGGGCCTCGGCCCGGACGGTCTCGGCGCCTACCTGCTGCTCGGCAAGGGGGAGGAGAGCACCGGCGGGCGGGACAAGGCGAGCATCCTCGCCGACACCCTGGAGGCGCTGCTCGGCGCGATCTACCTTCAGTACGGGCTGGACACCGCGGCGATCGTCATCCACCGGCTGTTCGACCCGTTGATGGCCGAGTCGGCGGGCCGGGGCGCCGCGCTGGACTGGAAGACCAGCCTCCAGGAGTTGACCGCCGCGCTGGGCCTGGGCGTGCCCGAGTACCGGATCGAGGGCACCGGGCCGGACCACCTGAAGACCTTCACCGCCTGGGTGGTGGTGGCCGGCAACCGCTACGGCGGGTCCGAGGGGCGCAGCAAGAAGGAGGCCGAGCAGCGGGCGGCCGAGGCGGCCTGGCGGGAACTCACCGAACAGGCCGAGCGGGACCGGGCCGCCGCCGAACAGCCCGACCCGGCCGACCCGGCTGCCGCGACCGACCCGGGTGCCCCAGCTGCCGTCGGCGACCCGGCCGTCGGCGACCCGGCTGCCGCCGACGCGGCCGTCGCCGCCGAGCAGCCCGCCGAGGCGGGGCTGGGTCGTGCCTGAACTGCCCGAGGTCGAGACGGTCCGGCAGGGACTGGCCCAATGGGTCACCGGCCGGCGGATCGCCGCGGTGGAGGTGCGCCACCCCCGGGCCGTCCGGCGGCACGTCCCCGGCGCGGCGCACTTCGCCGACGTGCTGGCCGGCCGGACGGTGACCGACGTGCGGCGGCGCGGCAAGTACCTCTGGCTGCCACTGGACAGCGGTGACGCGCTCGTCGGCCACCTGGGCATGTCGGGGCAGCTGCTGCTCCAACCGGCCGAGGCGGCCGACGAGCTGCACCTGCGGGTCCGGTTCCGGTTCGCCGACGACGGGCCGCAGCTCCGCTTCGTCGACCAGCGCACCTTCGGCGGGCTCGCGGTCAGCGAGGGTGGTGCCGAGCTGCCCGCCGAGATCGCGCACATCGCCCGCGACCCGATGGACCCGGAGTTCTCCGACACCGGGTTCGTCGCCGCGCTGCGCCGCCGGCGTACCGAGGTCAAGCGTGCCCTGCTGGACCAGACCCTGCTCTCCGGGGTGGGCAACATCTACGCCGACGAGGCGCTGTGGCGGGCCGGGCTGCACGGCGCCCGCCCGACCGACGCGCTGACCGCCCCCGCCGCCGGTCGGCTGCTCGGGCACGTGCGGGACGTCCTCGGCGAGGCGATCAAGCAGGGCGGCACCAGCTTCGACGACCTGTACGTCGACGTCAACGGGGAGAGCGGCTACTTCGACCGGTCGCTGAACGTCTACGGGCGGGAGGGCGAGCCCTGCCGGCGCTGCGGTGCGCCGATCCGCCGGGAGGCGTTCATGAACCGGTCGTCGTACAGCTGCCCCCGCTGTCAGCCCCGCCCCCGGGGTGTCCTCAGGGGGTGACCCCGAGCCGGTTCGGGGTTGCGCCGGTGTGTCGCGCCGAGGCCACGGCGTACCGCCGCCGGTTTTTCCCCCGATCCCGCCGATCTGTCCCCCGGGCGGCCCGTCCCCGACCGTTCCCGCGCCGTCGGGGGTGGGCCGGGGACGTTCCCCGATGTGCCCCACCGCCGTGGTCCCTAGCGTCAGCACGGTCGGCAGGGTGTCGACGGGAGGGGGACGACGATGGGCGGCAGACCGGTGACGGTGCGGTTGGCGCGGTGGAGCGCCGAGCACCCGTGGCGCGCGATCGCACTCTGGGTGGTCTTCGTGGCGGTGTGCTTCGTCGGCGGCAACGCCGCCGGCCTCAACGAGGCCACCGGCGCCGACCAGGCGATCGGTGAGTCCGGCCGGGCCGACGTGATCGTCACGGAGGGCAGGTTCACCGACCCGGCGGTGGAGAACGTCCTCATCACCCCGCGTACCGGCACCCTCGACCGGGCCGCGGCGCAGGCGGCGGCGACCGACGCGACCGAGCGGCTGCGGCAGGTCACCGGGGTGGCGTCGGTGGGCGAGCCGGTGCCGTCGCGCGACGGGGCCGCGCTGCTGGTGCCGATCACCATGGCCGGCGATCCGGAGACCGCCGCCGACCGGGTGCAGCCGTTGCGTGACGCCACCGCCGCCGCCCAGGCCGCCCACCCGCAGCTGCGGATCGAGCAGGTCGGCGGCCCGTCGATCAACCAGGCGCTGGACGACACCCTGGGCCGGGACTTCAAGCGGGCCGAGCTGCTCAGCCTGCCGGTCACCCTGGCCATCCTGATCGTCGCCTTCGGCGCGCTGATCGCCGCCGGGGTGCCGGTGCTGCTGGCGCTCTCCTCGGTGGCCGCCGCGATGGGGCTGTCCACCCTCGCCTCCCACCTGGTGCCCGCCACGGACACCACGGCCAGTGTGATCCTGCTGATCGGGATGGCCGTCGGGGTGGACTACTCGCTGTTCTACGTCCGGCGGGAACGGGAGGAACGGGCCAAGGGCCGGTCCGGGCTGGACGCGGTGGAGATCGCCGCCGAGACGTCCGGGCACGCCGTGGTCGTCTCCGGCTTCGCGGTGATCATCTCGATGGCCGGGCTGCTGCTCGCCGACGACGTGGTCTTCTCCTCCCTCGCCGTCGGCTCGATCCTGGTGGTCGCCGTCGCGGTGACCGGCTCGCTGACCGTGCTGCCGGCGCTGCTGGCCAAGCTGGGCCGCTGGGTGGACCGGCCGAGGGTGCCGCTGCTGTGGCGGCTCACCGCGCCCCGCACCGGCCGGCACGGGCAGCCCGCCCGACCCCGGTTCTGGCCGGCGGTGCTGCGGCCCGCGCTGCGCGCTCCCCGGGCCACCCTGATCGTCTCGGTGGGGCTGCTGCTCGCCCTGGCCGCCCCGGCGCTCGGCATGAAGCTGAAGTTCCCCGGCATGGAGGATCTGCCCCGGACCACCCCGGCGATGCAGGCGTACGACCGGTTGACCGCCGCCTTCCCGAGCGCCGGCACCAGCCACACGGTCGCCGTCCGGGCCCCGGCCGACCAGGCCGACCAGGTGCACGCCGCGCTGACCGGGCTGGCCCGCAGCGCCGCCGCCGACCCGCTGTTCGCCCCGGTCGAGGCGGACGGCCCGAAGATCGAGGTGTCGGCGGACCGCCGGGTGTCGGTGCTGCAGGTGGCCACCCCGTACGCCAGTCGGGACGACCGGTCGGTGCGCTCACTGCACGAACTCCGCGACGACCTGCTGCCGGCCGCGCTGCGCGGCGTCCCGGGCGTCGAGTACGCCGTCGGCGGCGGGGTGGCCGCCAGCGAGGACTACGCCCGGCACATCCGGGAGAAGCTGCCGCTGGTGATGGCCTTCGTGCTGGCGCTGACCTTCCTGGTGATGACCTGGACGTTCCGGTCGGTCGTGGTGGCCCTCACCTCGATCCTGCTCAACCTGCTCTCCGCCGGGGCCGCCTACGGCCTGCTGGTGCTGGTCTTCCAGGGCAGCTGGGCGCAGGACCTGCTCGGCTTCACCTCGATGGGGGCGATCGTCTCCTGGCTGCCGCTGTTCCTCTTCGTGGTGCTGTTCGGGCTCTCCATGGACTACCACGTCTTCGTGGTCAGCCGGATCCGGGAGGCGGTCCGCGCCGGCCGGTCCAACGCCGACGCGGTGGCGTACGGCATCACCTCCTCGGCGGGGGTGGTGACCAGCGCGGCGATCGTGATGGTCGGGGTGTTCGCGATCTTCGCCTCGCTCAGCACGATCGACATGAAGCAGCTCGGCATCGGGCTGGCCGCGGCGATCCTGCTGGACGCCACGATCATCCGGGCGGTGGTGCTGCCGTCGGTGATGACCCTGCTCGGCGAGGCCAACTGGTGGGCGCCCCGCTTCCTGCGCGGGCGCGGCCGGCCCGCCACCCCGCCGGCCGAGCCGACGCCGGAGCTGGTCGGGGCGTACTGACCGGCGCCCACCCGCCGCCGGCCGCCCGCCCCGGATGGTGCAGCGCCGTGGCCGCCCGCCCGGGTGGTGCAGCGCCGTGGCCGGCGGCGACGGGTGACCCGGACCGCGACCTGCGGTCCGGGTCAGCCGGGTGCGCCGGGCACCGGCCCCACCCCGCCGGGGCCGGTGCCCGGCGGGGTGGGGCAGGGTGCGCGCCAGGCGTCCAGGGCGCGGTTCTTGCGGATCGAGGCGAAGCCGTAGCCGACGGTCGTCACGCAGAACCGCGCCGGGTCACCGACGTACTCGACCTGGAACACCGGCTTGGCCGCGTCGGCGAACGGGAGCAGCCTGGCGCAGCGGCGCAGCCGGACGCACTCCTCGTCGACCGCGAAGTCGAAGTCCGGCGCCAGCGCGGCCACCTGCGCGACGTCGCCGACCAGGCCAGGGGAGAGGCCCAGGGTCCGGGCCAGCCCGGCGGACCGCCGGTTGAACGCCAACTGGTCGTCGAAGTCGAGCGGGAAGCCCGACCGGTGGGCGTACCCGTCCGCGTCGACGAGGGCCACCGCGCCGAACCCCTTGCCCCGGCAGAGCCGGAACCGGTCGGCCAGCACGGGACGCAGCAGCTCCCAACGCCGGACGTCCACCCAGCGGCTCCCGGGCCGTCCGGCCGCAGCACCGCGGACCGCCGCCGGGTAGCGCGAGGCGTCCGGGTCGGTCCCGGCGTACGTTCCGACCGGCACGTGACAGATCAGCCGCCGGTCCCGCCGACGCAGCTCCCCGGTCTCGGCGGTGCTCACCCTCACCGGGTCGAGGAGGAACACGTCGGCCTCGACGGTGGTGTCGAGCGGTCCGGTGAGCTGCCACTGCCACCGCCACTGCCGGGCGGCGGCGGGCGGCCAGGGGGTCGGTGCGCCGGGAGGCCCGAGGTCGGGCCGGCAGGCGTACACCGGGGTCAGCAGGGCCAGCGCCACGGCGGCCGGTAGCGCCCGGCGGCCCCGGGGCCGGGCGGACGCGGCGGACCTCCCGCCGCGCGTCGCGGACGCTGGCAGCCGGACGCGCATCGGCAGCTCCCGGGTCCGGTGCGGTGCCCGCCGCACCCCTCACCCGGTGAAACGAACGCCCCCCGGTGACGACGCGGGCACGTCGTCACCGGGGGGCGCGGTCGCCACCGGTCAGCGCGGGGCGGCGAAGTCCTGCGTCCAGTACGGCCCGTTGCTGTTGGCCACGCCGACGCCGATCTCGGTGAACGCGCAGTTGAGGATGTTGGCCCGGTGGCCGGAGCTGTTCATCCAGGCGTCCATCACCGCCGCCGGGGTCGGCTGGTTCCAGGCGACGTTCTCGCCGTAGGTGCGCCAGGAGTAGCCGGCCCGGTCCAGCCGCTGCCCGGCGTCGCTGCCGTCGCTGCCGGTGTGCGTCATGGTCTTGTGGTCGGCCTGGTCCTGGCTGTGCCGCTGGGCGGCGAGGGTCAGCTTCTCGTCGACGGTGACGGCGGCGCAGCCGGCCTTGGCCCGCTCGGCGTTGACCAGGTCGACGACCTGCTGGGTCTGGCTGCCCCCGCCGCCACCGCTGACCGCGGCCCGGGTGGTGGGGGCGGCGGTGGGAATGTCACCGCCCCGGGTGGTCCGCCGGGAAGCCGGCTCGGTGCGGCTCGGGGCGGGGGTCGGCTTGGCGGTCCGGCTCGGCGACGGGCTCGGCGACGCGGTGGACGGGCTCGGCGACGCGCTGGGGGAGGGGGAGGCCGGGGCGGTGTCGCCCGGGCCGGCGTCCGGGATGACCGGCGCGGTGGCCACCGGCCCGTCGAGGGCGGTGCGGTCGGTGGGCTCGTCGTCGGGCAGCATCAGCGCGCCGACTCCGAGGCTCACCGCCAGGGTGGCCGCGGCGGCGGCCCCGCCGATGAGCAGCGGGCGCTTCACCCGGCGGCGCGGCCGGGCGGGTTCGGCCGTCGACGGACGCCCACCGAGCGCTACGACCGCCGGGGTGGGCGCGGCGTCCCGCTCGGTATCGGCGGACCACGGCGCGGCCCCGGCCCGGTCTGCCGACCGCCCGTCCGCCTCGTTCCCCCAGGGACCGGGCCGCCCGGCGACCCCGACCGTCCCGTCGTCCCACTGCCCGGCCGGTTCTCCGTCCCACTGCCCGGCCGGCTCACCCTGCCACTGCCCGGCCTGTTCGCCGGCCCACTCAGCCTGCCCCGGTCCGGCGTGCTCGCCGACCCATCGCCCGGCCTGCCCGCCGTCCTGTTCTCCGTGCCACCGCCCGGCCTGTTCGTCGGCCCACTGTCCGGTCTGTTCGCCGTGCCACCGCCCGGCCTGCCCGCCGTCCTGTTCTCCGTGCCACTGCCCGGTCTGTTCGTCCCGCCAGGGCTCGGCCTGTCCGGCCGGCCACGGCCCGCTCTGTTCTCCGTGCCACCGTCCGGTCTGCTCGCTCCGCCACCGCTCGGCCTGCTCGCCCGGCCACTGCCCGGTCTGTTCGTCCCGCCACTGGTCGGTCGGACCGGCCGGCCCCTGGCCGACCTGCTGGTCCCGCCATTGTGCGGTCGGCTCCGTCGGCTGACGGCCGGGTGCGGAGTCGGCCCAGGCGTCTGCGGAGGGCGCGGAGTGTGCCGGCCCGCCGTGGTCGGCCCACCGGTCCGGTGCGCCCCCGGTGTGCCCGCCCGAGTGGGGGTGCGCCGGCCTGTCGTGTCCCGGTGCCCCGTGTCCCGGTGCCCCGTGCGTCGGGGTGTGGTGTCCCGGGGTGTCGGGTGCCGGGTCGTCACCGAAGAGGTACGCCGAGCGGGGCTCGGGGCGGTCGGTCAGCCAGGCCGGGTCGTCCGCCGACGGCTGCGGCCGTCGGTATGCGGCGTCCGGGTCGTTCGGGTCGGTCCAGCCGTACACGCCTGTCGCCTCCACGGGTCGGTTGCGGGCCGGGGTGACGCTACGGCGGCGGCGAGGACAGCAGCAATGCGGCTAAGGAAGAGTTAAGGCGGGACAGCCGCACAGGGTGACCGTACCGGGCCGTGAAGGCGTAGAGTCAAGAAGTCCGGACAGAGAGTGTCCGAGCCTTGCGGCCCCCGGCGCAGTGGTCAGGGTAGGCGTGTAGATGATCTACGGCCTGCGAGAACTTGACGAACGGCGGGTTGTCGCTCAATATATAGGTGTCGCCAGTCGCGCCCAGCCACGCCCGGATTTCGGTGGCCTGGTAGTAGTCGCGAACACGAAATGGGCGCGCGTTGGCCGGCTTTTCCGGCAGCGCATATCAAGGAGTCAGCATGGCGAAGGCCCTCTACGGCCACGTAGGTGCAGCGCCCGACCGGCGTCTGCTCGACGAGGTCACCCGACTGCGTTCCAGGGTGCAGGCCCTGGAGTTCGAGATCACGCGCCTGCGTGCCGACAACGATCGGCTCGCGGCGGCTGCGGCGGAGGTCGACGATCTCCTCCGGCTGGCCGAGCCGGCGCTCACCTGATCTTCGGGTCCGCAGAAAACTGAACAGCACCACCGCGAAAAAGCGCGCCGACACTATTGTGCCGGCGCGCAGTGCTGTCTCCGGCGCATTTCGCCGATCACCAATTCGCGATCTTGACGCCCGATGTGGCGTAACACACTCGACCATTCCTGCCGACCGGGCGGGGCGTCGGCGTCCCGGGCCGGGGCGGGTCGCGTGCCGGTCACCCCGCACCGACGGGTTAGTCTGCGGGTTCACCAGGTCCGCGCAGCCCGCGACGCCTGCGGCGGCCACCGGACGAGGATCGAGAAGGTGCATCTCAAGAGCCTGACGGTGAAGGGGTTCAAATCCTTCGCCTCCGCCACGACGTTGAAGCTGGAGCCCGGGATCACCTGTGTGGTCGGCCCGAACGGCTCCGGCAAGTCCAACGTCGTCGACGCCATCGCCTGGGTGTTGGGCGAGCAGGGCGCCAAGGCGCTGCGCGGCGGCAAGATGGAGGACGTCATCTTCGCCGGCACCGCCGGGCGGGCACCGCTGGGCCGGGCCGAGGTCACCCTCACCATCGACAACACCGACGGCGCGCTGCCGATCGAGTACACCGAGGTCTCCATCACCCGCCGGATGTTCCGCTCCGGCGAGAGCGAGTACGAGATCAACGGCGACTCGTGCCGCCTGCTCGACATCCAGGAGCTGCTCAGCGACTCCGGGATCGGGCGGGAGATGCACATCATCGTCGGCCAGGGTCGGCTCGACGGCATGCTGCACGCCAAACCGGAGGACCGCCGCTCGTTCATCGAGGAGGCGGCCGGCGTCCTCAAGCACCGCAAGCGCAAGGAGAAGGCGCTGCGGAAGCTCGACGCGATGCAGGTGAACCTCAACCGGCTGACCGACCTCACCGCCGAGCTGCGCCGTCAGCTCAAGCCGCTGGGCCGGCAGGCCGAGGTGGCCCGCCGGGCCGCCGCCATCCAGGCCAACCTGCGGGACGCCCGGCTCCGGCTGCTCGCCGACGACCTCCACACCCTGCGGGCCACCCTGGACAAGGAGATCGCCGACGAGACGGCGCTGCGGGGCCGGCGCGAGCAGATCGAGGGCGAACACGCCGAGGTCCAGGGCCGCCTCGGCGAGCTGGAGGCGGCGCTCGCCGAGGACGCGCCGCTGCTCGCCGCCGCCCAGGACACCTGGTACAGGCTCTCCGCGCTCTCCGAACGGTTCCGCTCGGTGGAGCAGCTGGCCCGGGAGCGACTGCGCCACCTCAGCACCACCGGTGACGACGAACGGCCCGGCCGGGATCCCGACCAGCTGGAGGCCGAGTCGCAGCGGGTCCGCGAGCAGGAGGAGGAGCTGCGCGCGGCGCTCACCGACGACCAGATCCGGCTCGCCGAGGCGGTCGAGCACCGGCAGGAGCTGGAACGCCAGCTCGCCGCCGCCGAGCGGGAACTGGTCGCCGCCGCCAAGGCGATCGCCGACCGGCGGGAGGGGCTGGCCCGGCTGACCGGGCAGGTGAACTCCGCGCAGGCCCGGACCACCAGCGCCGGTGAGGAGATCGACCGGCTCGCCGCCGCGCACGCCGACGCCCTGGCCCGCGCCGACCAGGCCCAGGCCGAGCTGGACGCGGTCGCCGAACAGTCCACCGAGGCCGACCGGGACAACGCCGAACTCGACGACCGGCACGCCGAGGCGGTGGCCGCCCACGAGCGGGCGCAGGCCGTCGTGCGGGCGTTGACCGACACCGAACGGGCCGCCGAGAAGGACGCCGCGACCTGGAAGGCCCGCGAGGAGGCGCTCGCCCTCGGCCTGCGTCGCAAGGACGGCGCCGGGGCGCTGCTCGCCCGCGCCGACGAGGTGCCCGGCCTGCTGGGCAGCCTGGCCGGGCTGCTCACCGTCGCCCCCGGCCACGAGGCGGCGCTCGCCGCCGCGCTCGGTGGGCTCGCCGACGCGGTAGCGGTCAGCGGGGTCGACGAGGCCGTCGAGGCGATGCGACTGCTGAAGATCACCGACGCCGGGCGGGCCGGTCTGCTGGTCGGCAGCCCCGCCGGGTCGGGTATGACCGGCTCCGCCGACGCCCTGCGCCCCCGGCTGCCGGAGTCCGCCCGGTGGGCACCGGACCTGGTGGAGTGCGCTGCCGAGCTGCGTGCCGCCGTACACCGGGCGCTGCGGGACGTGGCGCTCGTCGACGACCTCGCCGCCGCCGCCGAGCTGGTCGCCGGCAATCCGGAGCTGCGCGCGGTCACCCCGGACGGCGACGTGGTCGGGGCGTACGCGGCGGCCGGCGGGTCGGCCAAGGCGGCCAGCTTCATCGAGGTGCAGGCCGCCGTGGAGGAGGCCCGCACCAACCGGCTCACCGCCGAGCGGACCGGTGCCGAGCTGCGGGAACAGCTCGTCGGCGCGCGGGCCGAGGTGGCCGCCGCGAAGGAGGCGGTGCAGCACGCCGCCGCCGCGAAACGGGAGGCGGAGAGCCACCGCAACGCCGCCGCCCGCCGGCTGGCCGAGCTGGGCGCGGCGGCCCGGTCGGCGAAGGCGGAGACCGACCGGCTCGGCGAGAGCCGGTCCCGTGCCGAGGCGGCCCGGGAACGGGACCTGACCGCCCTCGCCGAGCTGGCGGAACGGCTGCGGCTCGCCGAGGACACCCCGATCGACGCCGAACCCTCCACCGAGGAGCGGGACCAGCTCGCCGCGCTGGTGCCCCGGGCCCGGCAGAACGAGATGGAGGTCCGGCTCGCGGTGCGTACCGCCGAGGAGCGGGTCGCCTCGATCGCCGGTCGGGCCGACTCGCTGGCCCGGCAGGCCACCGCCGAGCGCGCGGCCCGGGAGCGGGCGGCGGCCCGCCGGGCGGCGCGGACCCGGGGGGCGGCGATCGCCCGCGCCGTGGTCGGCGGCGCCGGCGAGGCGCTGACCCGGCTCGGCACCTCCATCGCGCGGGCCGAGGAGCACCGCGACGCGGTCGCCCGGGAACGCGCCGCCCGGGAGGCCGAGCTCCAGGAGGTACGCGGCGCGGCCAAGCGGCTCGGCGCGGAGCTGGAGCGGTTGACCAGCCAGGTGCACCGGGACGAGGTGGCCCGTGCCGAGCAACGGCTGCGCATCGAGCAGCTGGAGGCCAAGGCCGCCGAGGACTTCGGCCTGGACGTGGAGACCCTGGTCGCCGAGTACGGCCCGACGCAGCCCGTCCCGCCGACCCCGGTGGACGTCGCGGCGGCTGAACGCGACGGACTGCCGGTGCCCGAGCCGGTCCGCTACGAGCGGCCGGTGCAGGAGAAGCGGGCCGCCAAGGCGGAACGGGAGCTGGCCCTGCTCGGCAAGGTCAACCCGCTGGCCCTGGAGGAGTTCGCCGCCCTGGAGGAGCGCTTCAAGTTCCTCTCCGAGCAGCTGGAGGACCTCAAAGCGACCCGGCGTGACCTGCTCACCGTGGTCAAGGACGTGGACGAGCGGATCCTGGAGGTCTTCGCCAGCGCGTTCGCCGACACCGCCCGCGAGTTCGAGCAGGTCTTCACGGTGCTCTTCCCCGGCGGCGAGGGCCGGCTGATCCTCACCGAGCCGGACGACCTGCTCACCACCGGCGTGGAGGTGGAGGCCCGGCCGCCCGGCAAGAAGATCAAACGGCTGTCGCTGCTCTCCGGCGGCGAGCGGTCGCTGACCGCCGTGGCGATGCTGGTGGCGATCTTCCGGGCCCGGCCCAGCCCGTTCTACATCATGGACGAGGTGGAGGCGGCCCTCGACGACGTGAACCTGGGCCGGTTGATCACCCTGCTGGCCCAGTTGCGGGAGAAGAGCCAGTTGATCGTCATCACCCACCAGAAGCGGACCATGGAGATCGCCGATGCGCTCTACGGCGTGACCATGCGCAGCGGCGTCACCCAGGTGATCAGCCAACGGCTCAACCGGACCGACGACGAGCGGTCCGACCGAACTGAGGAGAACCAGTAGTGGCACGGGAACGGCCGACGGCACTCCTGCTCGACTTCGACGGCGTGCTGCGGCACCGGGATCCGGCGGTGGCCGCCGGCATCGAGCGGGAGTACGGCCTCTCCGCCGGGGTGCTCGGCGAGATCGCCATGCACTGGGGGCGGCTCCAGCCGGTGCTGACCGGCCAGATCAGTCACGCCGACTGGGCGGCCAGCGTGGCCGACGCGCTGACCGAGTCGGTCGGCCCGGAGCGGGCGCGGGCGGCGGTCGAGCAGTGGCAGCGCTACCGGGGTGAGGTCGACCCCGACGTGCTGGCCCTCGTCCGCGCGGCGCGGGCCGCCGGGATCCGGGTCGGGCTGGGCACCAACGCCACCGACCTGCTCGACACCGACCTCGCCGAGCTGGGTCTGGCCGACGAGCTGGACGTGGTGGTCAACTCCTCGGTCGTCGGGGTGCACAAGCCGGCGAAGGAGTACTTCCAGGCCGCCTGCGCCGCCCTGGCGACCCCGCCCGCCCGGGTGCTCTTCGTCGACGACGAGGACTGGGCGGTGCGGGGGGCGCGGGCGGCCGGGCTGTCGGCGTACCGGTGGAGCGGGCCGGAGGGGCTGCGTTACCTGCGGGCGGCGCTGGGGTGCTGACCCCGGGCGGATCGGCGGCGGCCGGGTGGGCCGTGCCGACCCGGCGACGGGGTCACTCGCCGGTGACCCCGTCGAGGCGTTCCCGGAGCAGGTCCGCGTGACCGTTGTGCCGGGCGTACTCCTCGATCAGGTGCAGGTAGACCCAGCGCAGGCTGAAGGTCCGTTTCTTGGCGCCGACCTCGGTGAACGTCTCGTCGAGCGAGCGGCCGACGGTGACCGCCCGGGCCAGGGTGACCTGCTCGTGGTAGGTGGCGAAGTCGGCCTCGGCGTCGGCGTGGGTCACGTCGAGGTCGGCGTCCGGGTCGTCCACGGAACCGTACGGATAGTCGACCTGCTGCCCGGCGAAGTTCTCCCGGAACCACCAGGACTCCACCTCGCCCAGGTGCCGGACCAGGCCGAGCAGGGTCAGTGTCGACGGCTGCACGCTCGGGGTGCGTAACTGCTCGCCGGTCAGCCCGGCACACTTGAGCAGCAGGGTCTGCCGGTGGTAGTCGAGCCAGCTCTCCAGCATGGCCCGCTCGTCGCCGACGGGGAGTTCAGGGGTCCGGGTGATCTCCGGCGCTCTCCAGGTCATGTCCGGCATCCTTGTCGCCCGGTCCGACATTCCGCGACCGAGATTCCGCGCGCCGCTGCGCTGCCCCGGCGCGCTCGGCGCGGTGCAGTGGCGGGCGGCCGGCTGCCCCACCCGGCCGGGCTGCCCCGCGGTACGGTCGCCGACCCGGTCCCCGGTCAGGGGACGACGAGGACCGGCCAGCGGCCGGTGCGGACCAGGCGGGTGGCGACGGAACCCACCAGCCGGTGCCCGGCCTGCTCGGAGGAGCCGACCACCACCAGGTCCGCCCGGGACTCGTCGGCCGCCGTCCGCAGCTCGGCGTACGCGTCGCCGCGCCGGCACAGGAACGTCACCGGCAGGCCCAGCTCCTCGGCGCCCCGGCGGCACTCCTGGCGCAGCTCGTCGGCCAGCTCGTCGTGGGTCCGCTGGACCGCCCCGGCCACCACCCCGGGCAGCATGCCGGCGTAGCCGGCCGTGGCGCTGACGAAGACCACCACCAGCCCGGCACCCTGTCGACGGGCCAGCCCCGCGGCGTACGAGGCGGCCCGCAGCGAGGTCCGGCTGCCGTCGACCCCGACCAGGACCACCCGGGGGCCGTCGGTGCCCCGCTCGAACTCCAGCGCGCGGGCCTGCGGGCCGTACTGCTCACGCTCGACGGGGATGCTCACCGGTCGGTCCCGGTCCGGACCACCGCCGCCCCGGCACCCGCCGCGACGGTGGACTCCTGCGCGACGGTGCCGGTGGGGGCGTCCCCGGTGTGCTGGCGCAGCGGGATCTCCTTGATGAAGATCACCGCGATCAGGGCGATCAGCCCGAACGGGGCGGCGACCAGGAAGATGTCGCCCGCGCCGTGACCGTAGGCGCTCTCCACCACGATCCGGACCGGCCCGGGCAGGGTGTGCACGTCGGGCAGCACGCCGCCGCTGCCCGAGCCGGCGCCCGGCAGGCCGAGCCCGGCCAGGCCGTCGGCGATGTAGTCCTTGACCCGGTGGCCGAGGACCGCGCCGAGCACGGAGACGCCGACCGCGCCGCCGAGGCTGCGGAAGAACGCCACCACCGAGCTGGCCGCGCCGAGTTCGTGGGCGGCGACGGTGTTCTGCACGGCGAGCACGAGGTTCTGCATGGTCATGCCGAGCCCGAGCCCGATCAGCGCCATGAACCCGGCGAGGTGCCAGTACGGGGTGTCGTAGCGGATCGTGCCCATCAGCGCGAACCCGGCGGTGAGCAGCGCCGAGCCGGCGACCAGGTAGCGCTTCCAGCGGCCGGTCCGGGTGATGATCCGGCCGACGACGACGGAGGAGACCAGCAGGCCGAGGATCATCGGCATGGTCATCAGACCGGACATGGTCGGGCTCTCGCCCCGGCTGATCTGGAAGTACTGGCCGAGGAAGACCGACGCGCCGAACATGCCGACGCCGACCGCGATGCTGGCCACGACGGCGAGGGTGATGGTGCGGTTGCGGAACAGCCGGGGCGGGATCATCGGCTCGCTGGCCCGGTTCTCCACCCGGACGGCGAGCACGCCGAGCCCGACCGCGCCGGTCACCATGACGGCGCTCTGCCAGGAGAGCCAGTCGTACCTGTCGCCGGCCAGGGTGACCCAGATCAGCAGCAGCGACACGGCGGCGGTGATCAGCGTGGCACCCCACCAGTCGATCTTCACCTGCCGCCTGACCACCGGCAGGTGCAGGGTCTTCTGGAGGACCACCAGGGCGGCGATGGCGAACGGCACGCCGACGTAGAAGCACCAGCGCCAGCCGAGCCAGGAGGTGTCCACGATGACGCCGCCGATCAGCGGGCCGCCGATGGTGCCGGCGGCCATCACCGCGCCGAGGTAGCCGCTGTACCGGCCGCGCTCGCGGGGGGCGATCATCGTCGCCATGATCACCTGGGCCAGGGCGGTGAGGCCGCCCGCGCCGACGCCCTGGAGCACCCGGCAGGCGATGAGCTGCTCGGTCGACTGGGACAGCCCGGCCAGCACGGAACCCAGCACGAAGATCGCCAGGGAGAGCTGGACCAGGATCTTCTTGCTGGTCAGGTCGGCGAGCTTGCCCCAGATCGGGGTGGTCGCGGTGGTCGCCAGCAGGGTCGAGGTGACCACCCAGGTGTAGGCGGACTGGCCGCCCTTCAGCTCGGTGATGATCCGCGGCAGCGCGTTGGAGACGACCGTGGAGGAGAGGATCGCGACGAACATGCCCAGCAGCAGTCCGGAGAGGGCCTCCAGGATCTGCCGGTGGGTCATCTCGACGCCGGTCGCCCTGGCGGGCGCTGTCGGCTGGGTCATCGTCGCTGCCTCCGGTGGTGAAAAAGGGTGCCTCAGGCAACCGTAATCTTTTGTTGCCTCAAGCAACAACCGGACGTGACCGACCGCTATTCCGGCAGGGTGGTGGCCGTTGCGGCAGGGTGGCGACGTGGGCGGGTCGCCACCGCCACCTGACGCCCCGGGACCGGGCGTCAGAAGGTCTCGTTGAACCGGTGCATGAGCCGGGCGAACTCCTCGACGTCCCGCTTCGGCCAGGTCTCCAGGGACCGGTTGATCTGCTCCATCCGGGCCGCCCGCGCGGTGTCGAACCGCCGGGTGCCCTCCCCGGTCAGCCGGAGCTGCGCCGCGCGCCGGTCGTCCGGGTCGGGATCGCGGCGCACCAGGCCCAACGTCTCCAACCCCTGGATCTGCCGGCTCAGCGTGCCCTTACCGATGCCCAGCAGGGCGGCCAGGTCGGTGAGCCGGGTCGGGCCGGAGCGCCGCAGCCAGAGCAGCAGCCCGTACGCGTTCGGCTCCAGGTTGGGGTGCACCTCTCCGGCGATCTCCCAGGACAACGCCCGACCGCGGCGCAGCAGTGCCGTCAGTTCGTGTTCCAGCACGCGCAGGGTCTCGGGCAGATGATCGTCCACGGCACCGAGGGTACGTGTCAGAAGTCACTTCGCCGAGGAAAGTTGCTGCCTGGCAACTTCTCGGAGGTGCCCGTCGCTGGTGGTTCCCTCGATCAACACCTCGGCCTCCCGCCCCCGGTGGCGCAGCGTGCTCACCGCGTTGCCGAAGTACGGGCCGGCGAGCTTCTTCCAGCGCACCGTCGGGCGGCGCACCCCCGCCGAGCGGGCCAGCGCCCGGGTGGCCGCCGCCGGCCCGGCGCTCCACCCCAGCTTCATCAGCGGGCGCATCGCCGCCGGCACCTGGTTGTGGATCGGCGAGCAGGTGAGCTGGTGCACCGGGGTACGCACCGCCGGGTCGTCGAACCGGGCGCGGGCCACGTACGAGTGGTGCACGTCGCCGGAGAGCACGCTGATCGACGCCGGCGCCGGGTACGCGGGGCCGGCGCCGACCCGGTCGCCGGCCGTGGCCGGGACGCCGCTGCCCAGCCTGACGAACAGCGCGCCGAGGGCGTCGAACGAACGGCGGAACGCGGCCCAGTGCTCCAGGTCCAGCGCCCGGCGCAGCTTCTCGGCCAGCCCGGCCACCCACGGCCGGCCGGAGTCGGCCAGCTTCTCGTTCCACGCCTCCACGTGGTGGATGCCCGGCGGCAGCAGCCACGGCAGCGACGCCCCGATCACCAGGTGGTCGTAGACCCCGTGCGCCCGGTCCAGGAACCAGGACCACTCGCCGGCCGGCAGCATCGACCGGCCGCCCGGCTCGAGCACCCGGCTGCACCGGTTGTCCAGCATGACCAGCCGGGTCCGGCCCAGGTCCAGCGCGTAGCTCCACTGGTACTGCACGGCCCGCCAGCGCTCGGTGTCGTGCGCCTCGTCGGCCTCCCGGTCGACCCGCTCACCGAACTCCCGCAGCACGTCGGTGGCGTCCCCGGCGGCGACCACCTTGGCGTAGAGCGGGTCGGCGGCGATCTCGTCCGGGGCCAGGTTGCCCAGGTGCTGGTAGACCCAGTAGGAGGCCAGCCCGCTGCGGATCCGCTCGGCCCACCAGGCCTGCTGGCGCATGTCGGCCCGCCACGACTTCGAGGTGTTCCAGTCGTCGATCACCTCGTGGTCGTCGAAGATCATCACGTTCGGCACGGTGGAGAGCAGCCAGCGGATCTCCGGGTCACGCCACGACTCCAGATAGAGCTTGGTGTACTCGTCGAAGCTCACCACCTGGTCGGCCGGGGCGTCCTTCGGCCGCCGCCGACGCCGCTTGAGCAGCCGCCTGACGGTGGGCGAGGTGACGTCGGCGTAGACCTGGTCGCCGAGCAGCACCAGCAGGTCGGGCAGGTCGTCCGGGTCGGGCGCGGCCATCAGCCGCCGGGCGTACGCGTCCAGCGCGTCCGGGGGCAGCTTGCGGGTGGTGTTGTGCTGGGTGGTCTCCCGGCACGACCCGAAGATCAGGCTGACCGGCTGGTCCCGGTCGTCGGCCGCCCTGGTCCGGATCACGCTGGGCGGGAAGCCGTCGCGGGCCACCGGCCAGACCAGCTCGTCGTCGACCAGCACCTCGTAGCTGGTGGCGTGGTCCGGGGTGAGCCCCTCCACCACCACCAGCGCGTAGTGGTGGTCGTACGCGGAGAAGGTCGGCGCGGAGCCGGTGGCGCCGTCGGCCGTGCGGACGGTGACCACCGCGGACCCGCTGGTCTCCACCCAGACCGTCGCCCGGGTGCCGACGACCCGGCGCAGCAGCGGGCCGATGAGCAGGCGCGGCTCGGGCATGGGTGGCACCTCCGAGGAGAAGACGGTTCATCTTTTCTACCCCGTGGGCGGTGGGTCACCCCCGGCAGCGGCGAGCGTACCCGCAGCTCGCTCAGCTCCGGAGGCGGTGAGTGGGACGCCGTCGCCGGCATCTGACAGGATTTCGGCATGACGGACTACCTCCTCGTCGCACTGGCCCTGCTCGGCGTGCTGATCCTCGGCGGCCTCGGCCTGGTCGTGCCCCGGCTGCGGCGGCGGGCGCAACCCCCGTTGCCGCAGACCGAGGTCGACACCCGGGCGGAGGAGGACCTGGCCGGCCCCCCCGTCGAGGCGGCCGAGTCCGACCTGTCCACCGGGGTCCTGGTCGAGCCGCCGGTGGTGGTGGCCCCGCCGCTGGAGGTCCCCGAGCCGACCGCCGGCCGGCTGGTCCGGCTGCGGTCCCGGCTGGCCCGCTCGCAGAACGCCTTCGGCAAGGGCCTGCTCGGCCTGCTCGCCCGGGACCACCTGGACGAGGACGCCTGGGAGGAGATCGAGGACAGCCTGATCACCGCCGACGTCGGCATCGACGCCACCCGGGACATCGTCGACCGGCTCCGCGAGCGGACCCGGGTGCTCGGTACCCGCTCCGCCGGTGAGCTGCGCGACCTGCTCGCCGCCGAGCTGGTCAACGCCCTCGACCCGACCCTGGACCGGTCGCTGCACACCACCGGCCACGACGGGGTACCGGCGGTGCTGCTGGTGGTCGGGGTCAACGGGGCCGGCAAGACCACCACCTGCGGCAAGATCGCCCGGGTGCTGGTCGCCGACGGGCGTTCGGTCACCCTCGGGGCGGCCGACACCTTCCGGGCCGCCGCCGCCGACCAGCTGGAGACCTGGGGCGGCCGGGTGGGCGCCGAGACGGTCCGCGGGGCCGAGGGGGCCGACCCGGCCAGCGTGGCCTTCGACGCGGTGCGGCGGGGCATCGACGCCGGCACCGACACCGTGCTCATCGACACCGCCGGCCGGCTGCAGAACAAGATCGGCCTGATGGACGAGCTGGGCAAGGTCAAGCGGGTGGTGGAGAAGCACGGCCCGATCGACGAGACGCTGCTGATCCTGGACGCCACCACCGGGCAGAACGGGCTGGAGCAGGCCCGGGTCTTCACCGAGGTGGTGAACGTGACAGGGGTGGTGCTGACCA
This sequence comes from Micromonospora rifamycinica, assembly GCF_900090265.1. NCBI lineage: Bacteria > Bacillati > Actinomycetota > Actinomycetes > Micromonosporales > Micromonosporaceae > Micromonospora > Micromonospora rifamycinica. The sequence continues at coordinate 2,801,146 of NZ_LT607752.1, read as the reverse complement.
AGCTGGACGGCACGGCCAAGGGCGGCATCGTGATCGCCGTGCAGCGCAAGCTGGGCATCCCGGTCAAGCTGGTCGGTCTCGGCGAGGGCGCGGACGACCTGGCCCCGTTCGATCCGGCGCAGTTCGTCGACGCGCTGCTCGGCGTCGAGCCGCTCGCCCGGGACGCGTAACCTCGCGGTGAGCAACGACGATCGCGCGTACGCCGGGTGGCGTGACCCCCGCCATGCGGCGCCGGGCCTGGGGAGACCGTACGTGACCTCGCAGGAGATCCCGCTGCACGGCGGGAACGTGAGCACCGTGGTCCGGGTCGGCGACACCGTCCGGCGCAACGCCGGCCCGTGGACGCCCTCGGTGCACGCCCTCCTGCGCCACCTGGAGTACGTCGGGTTCACCGGCGCACCCCGGGCGCTGGGGATGGACGAGCGCAACCGGGAGGTGCTGTCCTACCTCGAAGGGGAGTGCGGGGAGTACCCGCTGGCCCCGCACTGGGTCACCGACGAGGCGCTGGTGACGGTGGCCACCATGCTGCGGATGTTCCACGACGCCCAGTACGGTTTCGCCCCGCCGCCCGGTGCGGTCTGGCGCTCGTTCGGCCCGCCGCCGCCGGACACCGAGGTGATCTGTCACCACGACGCCGCCCCGCACAACGTGATCTGGCGACCCGACGGCACCCTGGGCCTGATCGACTTCGACCTCGCCTCGCCCGGCGCCCGGATCTACGACGTGGCGTACGCGGCCTGGACCTGGGTGCCGATCTTCGCCGACCGGGACTCGATCACGCTCGGCTGGAAGCACCCGGACCGGCCCCGCCGGCTACGCCTCTTCGCCGACGCGTACGGGTTGATCCCCCGGGACCGGCACCGGCTGATCCGGACCATCCGTAAGCGGATCGTGGACCACGTGGAGGGCATCCGGCGGATGGCCGCCGCCGGTGAGCCGGCGTTCGTCCGGATCGTGCACAAGGGTCACCTTCGTCGTCCGATGCGCGACCTGCGCCTGCTCGACTACGAGCGGCACGCCCTGGAGCACGCCCTGCGCTGAGCGTAGGCCCCACACCGGTCCCCGCGCGTCGACCGCCCAGGAATGCCCCGGCGACGGGTCGTCATCGGGGAAAGAGTGGCCGTTCGTCACCGGAACGGCCACTCTTTCGTTTCCCGAATTTCATGATCGCGCTTCTTCACACGCCGGAAACAACCCGTCACGTGTCGGAAATCGAGGGGTGTCGGTCCGGAAACAGCGGCCGACCAAGCTTCCGCGCAACCGGCGTACGGGCGACGCTGCCCCGGAAGCCGCGAAGGAGGGAACTTCACCTTTAGGAGGCCAGCGTGCCTGAAGCACCGACGATCGACGGCGGCAACACCGTTTGGCTGCTGGTTTCGACCGCTCTCGTGCTGCTCATGACCCCGGGACTGGCGCTGTTCTACGGCGGCCTCAACCGGGCCAAGGGCGTGCTCAACATGATGATGATGAGCTTCTCCGCCATCGGGCTCATCTCTGTTCTGTGGTGGTTCTACGGTTTCAGCATCGCCTTCGGGACCGACGTCAACGGTTTCTGGGGCGACCCCGGTGCGTACCTGGGCACCAAGACCTTCCTCGCCGAGACCGACCTGTGGGGCGCCACGGCGGAGAACCCCAGCGGCATCGGCGTCCCGCTGTACGTGTTCATGGCGTTCCAGATGGTCTTCGCGGTGATCACCGTCGCGCTGATCAGCGGCGCGATCTCCGACCGGGCCAAGTTCGGCGGCTGGCTGCTGTTCGCCTTCGGCTGGGCCACCCTGGTCTACTTCCCGGTGGCCCACTGGGTGTGGGGTGGCGGCATCATCGGTGCCAAGATCCACGCGCTCGACTTCGCCGGTGGTACCGCGGTGCACATCAACGCCGGTGCGGCGGCGCTCGCCGTCGCCCTGGTGCTCGGCAAGCGGCTGGGCTGGCCGCGTGAGGGCATGAAGCCGCACAACATCCCGCTGGTCGCGCTCGGCGCCGGCCTGCTGTGGTTCGGCTGGTTCGGCTTCAACGCCGGGTCGGAGCTGACCGTCGACTCGGTCGCCGGGTTGGCCTTCATCAACACCCAGCTCGCCACCGCCGCGGCGGTGCTCGGCTGGATCGCGGTGGAGTGGATCAAGGACAAGAAGCCGACCATGGTCGGTGCCTCGTCCGGTGCCGTCGCGGGTCTGGTCGCCATCACCCCCGCCTGTGGTTTCATCGCCCCCTGGGCCGCGGTCCTGCTCGGCATCGTCGCCGGTGTGGTCTGCGCGCTGGCCATCAGCCTGAAGTACAAGCTCGGCTACGACGACTCGCTCGACGTGGTCGGCGTGCACTTCGTCGGCGGCTGGATCGGGTCGCTCTGGCTCGGCCTGTTCGCCACCAACTCGGTCAACGCCGCGATCAGCGACGTGGTCGGGGCCTCCGACGGCCTGTTCTACGGCGGCGGCGTCACCCAGTTCGGTCGCCAGGCCCTCGCCGGTCTGATCGTCACCGCCTGGTCGTTCGGGGTCGCCTGGGTGCTCGCGTTCGTCATCGACAAGACCCTCGGCTTCCGGGTCAAGGCTGACGACGAGGTCGAGGGCATCGACATCAGCGAGCACGCGGAGAGCGGCTACGACCTGTCCCCGAGCACCGGCGGCGCCGGTGGTGGGGCGTTCGCGATGGCCGGGATCACCCCGGGCGGCGCGAAGCCGGCCTCCCCGGAGGCCCCCGAGCCGGCCGCCGCGCCGGTGGACGAGAAGGTCGCCGGATAACGTTCGGAGAATGGAGGGCTTGGACATGAAGCTGGTGACCGCGGTCATCAAGCCGTACCAACTGGACGCGGTGAAGGAGGCCCTGCACGCCCTCGGCGTCGCCGGCCTGACCGTCAGCGAGGTCCAGGGGTACGGGCGTCAGAAGGGGCACACCGAGGTCTACCGGGGTGCCGAGTACACGGTCGAGTTCCTGCCCAAGATCCGGGTCGAGGTGCTCACCGACGAGATGGACGTCGACAAGGTGGTCGACGCGATCGTGGCCGCCGCCCGGACCGGCAAGATCGGTGACGGCAAGGTCTGGGTGACCGGCGTGGAAGAGGTCGTCCGGGTCCGTACCGGCGAACGCGGCCTCGACGCCCTGTAGGAGGACCACACCAGATGACCTCGTCGACCAAGAGGAATGCGTCGGGCGACACCGGCGACGGAGACGGAAACCTCTTGGTCGACGGGGTCGTCCGGATTCCCGGCGGGATCGGGGATCCGGCCCGGGTGCGACGGGCCGGGGCCTTCGACGCGTGGCTGCGCGGGTTGCTGCCGGAGCGGGAGGGCATCGCCCTGGTCGCCGTCGGTGGACTCGGCCGTCGGCAGTGCTCCCCGTGCGGCGACCTCGACCTGGTGCTGCTGCACGCCGGGGTGGCCGGGGTGGACGAGCTGGCCGCTTCGCTGTGGTACCCGATCTGGGACGCCGGGGTCCGGCTCGACCACTCCGTGCGTACCCTCGCCGAGGCGCTGTCGGTGGCCCAGGACGACGTCAAGGTCGCCCTCGCCCTGCTCGACGCCCGCTTCGTCGCCGGTGACCGGGCCCTCGCCGACACCCTCACCCGCACCGCCACCGACCACTGGCGGCGGACCGCCGTCCGTCAGCTACCCGCCCTGCGGGAGATCACCGAGGTGCGCTGGCGCACCCACGGCGAGCTGGCCTTCCTGCTCGAAGGCGACCTCAAGGAGGCCGCCGGCGGGCTGCGGGACGTGGGCATCCTGCGGGCCATCGCCACCGCCGGGATCACCGACGCGCTGCGCCCCGCCGTCCGCGCCGCCCACCTGCGGCTGCTGGACACCCGCGACGCCCTGCACCAACAGGTGGGCCGCCGGGTCGACCGGCTGGTCGCCCAGGAACGCGCCGGGGTGGCCGCGCTGCTCGGCCTGCGCCAGTCGGTGGCCGAGGCCACCGAGACCGGGGCGCGGGCGGAGGCCGGCGACGGTGACGCCCTGCTGCGCCGGGTGGCCGGCGACGCGCGCACCGTCAGCCACGCCCTCGACGACGCCTGGCGGGCCGCCGACCGGCTCCGCTCCGGCCGCCGCCGGGGCGCCGACGGCCGGCCGCTGCGCCGCCCGGTGGCCCGGGACGTGGTCGAGCACGACGGGGAGCTGGTGCTCGCCCGGACCGCCATCGGTGCCCGCCCCGACCCGAGCCTGTCGTTGCGGATCGCCGCCGCGGCGGCCACCACCCGGCTGCCGATCGCCCGCGCCACCTGCGAGTGGCTGGCCGCGTACTGCCCGCCGCTGCCCGCGCCCTGGCCGCCGGCCGCCCGGTCCGCGTTCGTCACCCTGCTGGGGGCCGGTCCCGGTCTGGTGCCCGCCTGGGAGACCTGCGACCGGTACGGCCTGGTCGACGGCTGGCTGCCCGAGTGGACCCGGCTGCGCAGCCTGCCCCAGCACAACCCGGTGCACCGGTTCACCCTCGACCGCCACCTCGTGCAGGCCGCGTACGAGGCGAGCCGGCACACCCGCGACGTCGAACGCCCGGACCTGCTGCTGATCGGTGCGTTCCTGCACGACATCGGCAAGGGGCTGGACGGCGACCACTCGACCGTCGGCGCGCCACTGGCCGAGGCGGTGGCCACCCGGATCGGCCTGCCCGTCGAGGAGGCGGCGCTGATCGGCACGCTGGTCCGGCTGCACCTGCTCCTACCCGACGTGGCCACCCGCCGTGACCTGTCCGACCCCAAGACGGTCGCCGGGGTGGCCGAGCGGGTCGGCGACACCACCACCCTGGAGCTGCTGCACGCCCTGGTGCTGGCGGACGCGGCCGCCACCGGCCCGGCCGCCTGGTCCGGCTGGAAGGGTCGGCTGATCGCCGAGCTGGTCGCCCGGGTGCGGACCACCCTGGACACCGGCGTGGTACCAGCCCCACCGGACCCCGACCCGGCACTGGTCGCCGGGCCGCTGCCGGTGGTCCACCTGACCGACGACCGGGTGTCGGTGGCCGCGGCCGACCGGCGGGGACTGCTCGCCACGGTGGCCGGCTGCCTGGCCCTGCACCGGTTGGACGTGATCTCGGCGGACGCCGCCACTGTCGACGACCGGGCACTGGTCGAGTGCCGGGTGCAGCCGCGCTACGGGCTGGCCCCGGACCCGATCGCGCTCAGCGCCGACCTGCGTCGCGCGGTCACCGGCGACGTCTCGGTCACCCAGCGGCTGCGTGGCCGGGCGCTCGCCGCGCGCAGCCAGGGTGCCGCGCCGAGGGTGGTCTGGCACCGGGAGGCGGCCACCGACGCGGTCCTGCTGGAGCTGCGCGCCGCCGACGCGGCGGGTCTGCTCTACCGGGTCACCTGCGCGTTGGACGAGGCCGGGGCGCAGGTGCGCGCCGCCCGCATCTCCACCCTCGGCGGTGACGTGGTTGACGCGTTCTACCTGGTCGGTGGCTGGCCGTCGGACGAGCAGCGGGCACACATCGAGGCGGCCGTCCTCGCCGCCGTGTAGGACCGCGCCGCCCTCTCCCCAACCGCGCCGACACTTCCCGGGCGGCCTCCGGGTCGCGGGCGACGCCCGTCGACGTACGCCGGGTCATCCGCCGCCGGGCCGAGATTCACCGCATCCCCCGGTGATCAAGAGGTTTGGGTCAGCTTCGCGCCGGTTGGTGACCTGAACCTCTTGATCACCGACCTGGCGTGCCTGGGTGGGGTGAGGTGGTGTGTCGGACGCTGGTGATCAAGAGGTTTGCGTCAGCTTTGCGCCGGTTGGTCGCCTGAACCTCTTGATCACCGAGCCCCGGTTCGCTGGGTGGGGGGTGGCTGGTTGGGTCGGCGGTTGGCCCGGGTGGTGTTGGTGGGGTGACCGGGGCGCGTCCGTCGTCTTCGGCGCGGGACGGGACGGGGCGAGTGGGGCCGGAGCGGGAGCACGGCCGGCGGGCTACCCTAACGGTGGCTGGACTCCTGCCCGGCCGCGTTGTGCCCGCCGGAAAACGACAAACGGGATGTTCGCGTGTTTGACACCTTGAGTGACCGCCTGTCCGGAATCTTCACCAAGCTCCGTGGCAAGGGTCGGCTCACCGACGCCGACATCGACGCCACCGCGCGCGAGATCCGTCTGGCGCTGCTGGAGGCGGACGTCGCGCTGCCGGTGGTCAAGGGCTTCATCGCGAACGTCAAGGAGCGGGCCCGCGGCGCGGAGGTCTCCCAGGCGCTCAACCCGGCCCAGCAGATCGTCAAGATCGTCAACGAAGAGCTGGTCAACGTGCTCGGCGGCGAGGGGCGACGGCTCCAGTTCGCCAAGCAGCCGCCCACGGTGATCATGCTGGCCGGTCTCCAGGGCTCCGGCAAGACCACCCTCGCCGGCAAGCTGGCCCGCTGGCTCAAGGCCCAGGGGCACCAGCCGCTGCTGGTCGCCGCAGACCTCCAGCGTCCCAACGCCGTCGGGCAGCTCCAGGTGCTCGGTGGCCGCGCCGGCGTCGAGGTGTACGCCCCGGAGCCCGGCAACGGCACCGGCGATCCGGTGCAGGTCGCCCGCGCCTCGATCGAGCACGCGAAGCGGGCCGCCCGGGACATCGTCATCGTCGACACCGCCGGCCGGCTCGGCATCGACGCCGACATGATGCGGCAGGCCGCCGACATCCGTGACGCGGTCGACCCGGACGAGGTCATCTTCGTCATCGACGCGATGGTGGGCCAGGACGCGGTCCGCACCGCCGAGGCGTTCCGCGACGGCGTCGGCATCACCGGCGTGGTGCTGTCCAAGCTGGACGGCGACGCCCGGGGTGGTGCCGCGCTGTCGGTCCGGCAGGTCACCGGCCAGCCGATCCTGTTCGCCTCGACCGGCGAGAAGCTGGAGGACTTCGACGTCTTCCACCCCGACCGGATGGCCAGCCGGATCCTCGGCATGGGCGACGTCCTCACTCTGATCGAGCAGGCCGAGCAGGCCTTCGACACCGATCAGAAGGAGAAGATGACCGCCAAGCTGATGGGCGGTGAGCAGTTCACCCTGGAGGACTTCCTCGACCAGCTCATCGCGGTGCGGCGGATGGGTCCGATCGCCAACGTGCTGGCCATGATGCCCGGCATGGGGCAGATGAAGGACCAGCTCGCCGAGCTGGACGACAAGCACTTCGACCGGGTCACCGCGATCATCCGGTCGATGACCCCGGCCGAGCGGACCAACCCGAAGATCATCAACGGCTCCCGGCGGGCCCGCATCGCCGGTGGCTCCGGGGTCACCGTGATGGACGTCAACCAGCTGCTCAACCGCTTCGCCGACGCGCAGAAGATGATGAAGCAGATGGGCGGCATGATGGGCCTGCCCGGCGGTGGGCGGCGCAAGGCCACCAAGTCGCCGAAGAACAAGCGCAAGGGCACCAAGGGCGGCAACCGGCCGCGTAGCGGCGCCGGGCTGCCGGGCGGCTTCCCGGGCGGCATGCCGCAGCTCCCGCCGGGGATGGACCCCGGCGACCTGGCCGGTGGTCAGGGCCTGCCGCCGGGCTTCAAGCTGCCGAAGATCGACTTCAACAAGCTCGGCAAGGGCGACAACCGCCCGCGCTGACGCGTGTCGGTTACGGTGGGCGACGAGGTGGGCGCTTAGGGTGGTTCCACCCCCTGGAAGGAGATGTCATGACCGCGGCCCCGATCCTGCCCGAACGGCACGAGTGGACGGTCGACGACCTCGGCGACCTGCCGAAGGACCTTCCGTACGAACTGATCAACGGAAGGTTGATCGTGCCGTCCCCCACTGCCCTGCATCAAGAGCTGTGCGTCGAGCTACTGCTCACGCTCCGCGTCAACTGCCCGTCGGATCACCTGGTGAGCTTCGACCTGTCGATGCGGGTCGACCGCCGCAACGAGCCACGGCCCGACGTGGTGGCGATCCACCGCCGGCACGCCGGCCGGTCGCCCGTCCCCGTCGAGGACGCCCTGCTCGCCGTGGAGGTGGTGTCACCGACCTCCACCTTCCGCGACATGTACGACAAGGCGAAGGTCTACGCGCACGCCGGAGTCCGCTCGTACTGGGTGGTCGACCCGCTCCAGGAGCGGATCACGCTGACCGAGTACGCGCTCGGCCCCGGTGGCCGCGACTACGAGCAGATCACCCACACCGAGGACCTGTTCGTCACCGAGTCGCCGTGGAAGGTCTCGGTCGACCTGCCGGCACTGACCGCCCGGAGGAACGACCTGGTCGCCCCCGACGGGCAGTGATCGGGTAGGACTGTGCACATGGCTCTGCATGTGCGCGGTGTACTCCTGCCCGACGACGAGGTACGGGATCTCTGGCTCGACGGCGACCGGGTCACCTTCGACCCGGTGCCCGGTGCGCAGACCGTCGCCGACGGGGGATTCGTGCTGCCCGGCCTGGTCGACGCCCACTGTCACCTCGGCATCGCCCGGGGCGGTACGCCGGTCACCTCCCTCAACCAGGCCCGTGCGCTGGCCCGTACCGACCGGGACGCCGGGGTGCTCGCGCTGCGCGACGCCGGCTCGCCGTTCCCGTACCCCGAACTCGACGACGAGCCGGAGCTGCCCCGGCTGGCCCGCGCGGGCCGGCACGTCGCTCCGCCGAAGCGCTACCTGCGCGACATCGGCCTGGAGGTCGACGCGGCCGGGGTGACCGCGGCCGTGGCGGCGCAGGCCGCCGCCGGCAACGGCTGGGTCAAGCTGGTCGGCGACTGGATCGACCGGGGGATCGGCGACCTCGCGCCGGCCTGGGACGCCGACACGATGACCGCCGCGGTGGCCGCCGCGCACGCCGCCGGGGTCCGCGCCGCGGTGCACACCTTCAGCGAGTCGGCCGTGGAGATCATGGTGCGGGCCGGGGTGGACTCGGTGGAGCACGGCACCGGACTGAGCCTCGACCTGATCGACCTGATGGCCCGACAGGGCACCGCGCTGGTCCCCACGATGATCAACATTCGGACCTTCGGCGGCATCGCCGACGCGGCCCGGGCCAAGTTCCCCGGGTACGCCGATCACATGCTCGCGCTGCGCGACCGGTTCCCCGAGGTGGTGCGCGCGGCGTACGAGGCGGGAGTGCCGATCTACGTGGGCACCGACGCGGGTGGCGGTATCGACCACGGACTGGCCGCCGAGGAGATGCTGCTGCTGCACGAGCAGGCCGGCATGTCGGCGGTGGACGTGCTCGCCGCCGCCTCCTGGCGGTCCCGGGAGTGGCTCGGCTTCCCCGGTCTCGTCGAGGGTGGTCTGGCCGACCTGGTCGTCTACCCCGAGGATCCGCGCCGCGACCTGACCGTGGTACGCACCCCCTCCCGGATCGTCCTGCGCGGCCGGCTGGTCCGCTGACCCTCCCCGGTCCCCGCCTCCCCGCCTCCCCGGCCCCCCTCCCCGTGCCGTCCGCTGGCAAGATCGTGCTCGATCCGGGATGTAGTGGCCTCGCGGCACGGGGATGCCACTACATCCCGGAAGTAGCACGATCTTGGCGTGGGGCGTGGGGCGTGGGGCGTGGGGCGTGGGGCGTGGGGCGTGTTTGGTGGTGGGATCTGGGTGATGCCGCGCCCGATCGCGCCGGCCCGGAGACGGGCGCATAGGATGTGCGGTCATGGCTCGCGTGCTCACTCCCCGTGCGGAGGATTTTCCCCGCTGGTACCAGGACCTGATCGCCAAGGCGAAGCTGGCCGACAACGGCCCGGTCCGGGGGACCATGGTCATCCGCCCGGCCGGCTACGCCATCTGGGAGCGGATGCAGGCCGAGATGGACGCCCGGATCAAGGCGGCCGGCGCGGAGAACGCCTACTTCCCGCTGTTCATCCCGGAGAGCTATCTCAAGCGCGAGGCCGAGCACGTCGAGGGCTTCTCGCCGGAGCTGGCGGTGGTCACCCACGGTGGCGGCAAGCAGCTCGCCGAGCCGGTGGTGGTGCGCCCCACCAGCGAGACGGTGATCGGCGAGTTCATGGCCAAGTGGATCGACTCGTACCGGGACCTGCCGCTGCTGCTCAACCAGTGGGCGAACGTGGTCCGCTGGGAGCTGCGCCCCCGGGTCTTCCTGCGCACCAGCGAGTTCCTCTGGCAGGAGGGGCACACCGCGCACGCCACGCGTTCCGACGCCCGCGCCTACGCGCGCCGGATTCTGCACGAGGCGTACGAGGACCTGATGGTCAACGTGCTGGGCATCCCGGTGGTGGTCGGGCTGAAGACCGCCCGGGAGCGCTTCGCCGGGGCGACCGCCACCTACACCTGCGAAGGCATGATGGGCGACGGCAAGGCGCTCCAGCTCGGCACCAGTCACGAGCTGGGGCAGAACTTCGCCAAGGCGTTCGACATCAGCTACTCCTCGGCCGAGGGGGGCCGGGAGCACGCCTGGACGACCTCCTGGGGTACCTCGACCCGGATGCTCGGCGGGTTGATCATGGCGCACGGTGACGACAACGGCCTGCGGGTGCCGCCGCGGCTGGCTCCGGTGCAGGCGTACGTCATGATCGTCAAGGACGGCGAGGGGGTCGGCGAGGCGGCGGCCAAGCTGCGCGACGCGCTGCGCGACGCCGGGGTCCGGGTAGCGCTCGACGACCGCGTCGACACCGCGTTCGGCCGCCGGGCCGTCGACGCCGAGCTGCGGGGCTATCCGGTACGCGTCGAGGTCGGCCCCCGCGACCTGGCCGCCGGTAACGCGGTCGTGGTCCGGCGGACGAACGGCTCGAAGGCGCCCACCCCGGTCGCGGACGTGGTCGGCGCTGTCCTGGCGGCCCTGGAGGCCGACCAGCAGGCGCTGCACGACGAGGCGCTCGCCCACCGGCGGTCCCGCACCGTCGAGGTGTCCACCCTCGCCGAGGCGATCGAGGCGGCGGCCACCGGCTGGGCGATGGTGCCGTGGTCGGCCGTCGGCCTCGCGGGTGAGGCCGAGGCGAACGGCCAGGGCGTCACCGTCCGCTGCCTGCTGCGGGCCGACGGCTCCGTCCCGGACCACGAGGACGAGCCGGACCTCACCGCCATCCTGGCCCGCGCCTACTGAGCCCCGCCCACCCGGGCACCTGCGGCGGACCACGGGGTCGGCTCCGCGGACCCGGCCCCGTGGTCCCGCATCCCGCCCGGGATCGCCGCCGTGCGGTGCCGCATCCGCCCGGGGCCACCGTCGTCCGGGGCTACCGTCGTCCGGTGCCGCCGCCGTGCGGTGCCGCATCCGTCCGGTGCCGCATCCGTCCGGTGCCGCATCCGTCCGGGGCCGCCGCCGTGCGGCGGGTGCCGGGGGCGCGGCGCGAGCCGGACGCGCCGCCGGGGCCGGTGCGCCGCCAGCCCGTCTAGACCTGTGGAGGTGTGGTGCGTTTCGCGCCAGGTCAGCTGATCATGCACCGGAACGTGCGGAACGGCCGCATCGGTTGGGTCCGGGCGGCCCGGGTGGTTCTCGACGACGACCGGGGGCTGCTGCTCTGGGTGGCCCGGGACACGCCGGTGGCGCACGAGGTGTCCGAGGCGGGCCTGGGCATGCGGGCGATGCCGTTCACCGAGTGGATCGCCTCGTCGTACCGGCTGGCCCGGGGGCGGTGGAACGGCCCGCCGCTGCTGGAGTTCCTGCCCGCCGGGGCGGCCCACTCGGTGTGGTTCTTCCGCGACCAGCAGGACCGCTTCGCCACCTGGTACGTCAACCTGGAGGAGCCCGGAGTCCGGTGGGACGACGGGTCGGTGGCCGGGGTGGACGTGGTCGACCAGGACCTGGACGTGGTGGTCAGCCCCGACCGCAGTTGGCGGTGGAAGGACGAGGACGAGTTCACCGAGCGGCTGGCCTTCCCCGACCACTACTGGGTGGCCGACGAGAAGGCGGTCCGCGCCGAGGGTCAGCGGGTGATCGCCCTCGCCGAGGCGGGGGAGTTCCCGTTCGACGGCACCTGGTGCGACTTCGTCCCGCCGGCCGACTGGACGGCTCCGACGGAGCTGCCGCCCGGCTGGGACCGCCCGCCCGTACGCTGAGTGTGTCGTCGCTCACACCGGCCCCGCGTCGACCCCTTCGCCGGTCGGGCCGATGTGAGCGTCCGGCGGGCGATCTGGCACAATAGGCCGCTGGTATCCGGCGCGCGTTCGGCGCCCTCTAACCCGGGCGTGTCGCCAGTCCACCGAGCAGCCTCCGGCGCAACCCCACTGCGCCGGTCGACGCTCACCCGTGCACCGCCCGTAGCCGGGCCGGTGAAATCGCAACAGGAGCGAAACAACTGTGGCCGTAAAGATCCGGCTCCTGCGGATGGGCAAGATCCGCAACCCGCAGTACCGCATCGTCGTCGCCGACTCGCGCACCAAGCGTGACGGTCGCGCGATCGAGTTCGTGGGCGTGTACCAGCCGAAGGAAGATCCTTCGATCATCGAGGTCAAGTCGGAGCGGGTCCAGTACTGGCTCTCGGTCGGCGCGCAGCCGAGCGAGGCCGTCCAGCGTCTGCTGGAGCTGACCGGCGACTGGCAGAAGTACAAGGGCCTGCCGGCCCCGCCGCCGCTGAAGGTCGCCGCCGAGCGGGCCGACCGCAAGGCGGCGTACGAGGCCGAGGCGAAGGCCGCTGCCGGCCTGGCCCCGGAGACCCCGGCCAAGCCGGCCCGCAAGGCCGCCAAGGCGGAGGCTCCGGCCGAGGCGCCGAAGACCGAGGCTCCGGCCGAGGCCCCGGCTGCTGCTGCCGACGCCGGTGAGCAGGCCTGACATGCCGCTGCGTCCCGCCCTGGAGCACCTGGTCAAGGGAATTGTCGACCACCCGGACGACGTGCGCGTCCGGATGGTCGACTCCCGTCGGGGCAAGCGGCTGGAAGTCCGCGTGCACCCGGAGGATCTCGGCACGGTGATCGGACGGTCCGGCCGGACCGCGAAGGCACTGCGTCAGGTGATCGGCTCCATCGGTGGACGCGGGGTACGCGTCGACATCGTCGACTCGTACTGATGCTGCTCATCGTCGGCAGGATCGGCAAGCCGCACGGGATCCGCGGTGAGGTCACCGTGGAGGTGCGGACCGACGAGCCCGAAGCGCGTTTCGCCCCCGGCGCGGTGCTGCGCACCGAGCCGGGGGCGACGCACCGGGGCGCCGGGGGGCGGGCCGCCGAGCCGGCCCCGACCGGCGGCGAGCCGGGGGTGGCGTACCAGGTCCCCGGTGAACTGACCATCGAGTCGGCCCGGATGCACCAGGGCCGGATGCTGGTGGCCTTCGAGGGGGTCCTCGACCGGGAGACCGCCGAGGCGTTGCGCGGCACCCTGGTCGGGGTGGACAGCTCCACCGTCGCCCCGCCGGAGGACCCGGAGGAGTTCCACGACCACCAGTTGGTCGGTCTGGCCGTGGTGACCCCGGCCGGTGAGCATCTCGGCGAGGTGGCCAAGATCGACCACGCGCCCGCGTCCGACCTGCTCGTCCTGCGCCGCCCGCAGGGGGGCAGTGCGCTGATCCCGTTCGTCAAGGCGATCGTCCCGGAGGTCGATCTCGCCGGCGGACGCGTCGTCGTCGACCCGCCGGCCGGTCTGCTCGACCTCTAGACCGGAAGCCACCCACATGCGCGTCGACATCGTGTCGATCTTCCCGGAGTACTTCGCCCCGCTGGACCTGTCGCTGATCGGGCGGGCCCGGGAGCAGGGCCTGCTCCGGCTGGCCGTACACGACCTGCGGAGCTGGACCCACGACGTGCACCGCACGGTCGACGACACGCCGTACGGCGGCGGGCCGGGCATGGTGATGCGGCCGGAGCCGTGGGGTGCGGCGCTGGACGCGCTGGCCCCCGACGAGCTGGCCCCGGACGGCCTGACCCTGCCCCGGCTGCTGGTCCCCTCCCCGGCCGGGGTGCCGTTCAGTCAGGCGATGGCGCACGAGCTGGCGGCCGAGTCGCACCTGCTCTTCGCCTGCGGCCGGTACGAGGGCATCGACCAGCGGGTGCTCGACCACGCGGCGACCCGGCTGCGGGTCACCGAGGTCTCGCTCGGCGACTACGTGCTCTTCGGGGGCGAGGTCGCGGTGCTGGTGATCCTGGAGGCGGTCACCCGGCTGCTGCCCGGGGTGCTCGGCAACGCCGGTTCGCTGGACGACGAGTCGCACGCCCACGGCCTGCTGGAAGCCCCGATGTACACCAAGCCGGCGAGCTGGCGGGGCCACGAGGTGCCCGAGGTGCTCCGCTCGGGCGACCACGGCCGGATCGCCCGCTGGCGACGGGACGAGGCGCTGACCCGGACGGCCACCCGACGGGCCGACCTGATCACCGCGCTGCCCCCGGAGAGCCTGGACAAACGGGACGTGGCCACCCTGGAGCGGGGTGGGTTTCCGCTGCCCCCGGGAGATGTGGCAAAGTAGGGGGGTTGCCGCATCCGCCCACGCCCGTGGGTGGCTGCGAGGATCCCCGACCGGCACCGGCGCGTCCGGCCGCCACCCGGGGATCAGAATCACCCATCCGCGCACCGAGTGACGGTGCGCCGTGAGCATCACGAGGACGCAGCGATGAACATCCTGGACGCCCTTGACGCCCAGTCGAAGCGCACCGACCTCCCCGACTTCCGTGCCGGTGACACCGTCAAGGTGCACGCGCGGGTCGTCGAGGGCAACCGGTCCCGGGTCCAGATCTTCCAGGGCGTCGTCATCCGCCGCCAGGGTGACGGTCTGCGCGAGACCTTCTCGGTCCGCAAGGTCAGCTTCGGTGTGGGCGTGGAGCGGACGTACCCGCTCAACGGCCCGGGCATCGACCGGATCGAGGTCGTGACCCGCGGTGACGTCCGCCGGGCCAAGCTCTACTACCTGCGTGAGCTGCGCGGCAAGAAGGCCAAGATCAAGGAGAAGCGGGAGAAGCAGCCCAGCTGACTTCCCTCCGCCACGCCGCCTGACCTGCGCGGATGTCGTATCGAGCAGAGCGCACTACGCTGATCGGTACGGGCGCAGACCGGCAGGTGGCGCCGCGACGCGGGTCGCGGCGCTCCGATCGTCCACTGCCGCCCGTGGGGCCTCGACGAGGCTCCCGGGCGGTAGTGTCGTTTCTGCGGACCGGGGAGTGGCGTGGTGCAGGTGCTTGACTCGAACGACACGGCCGACCCGTGGCGTCGGCGGAGCCGACCCACCCGTCGGCAGATGCCCCTCTGGCAGGAGCTGCCGCTGCTGCTGATCGTGGCCTTCTGTCTCGCGGTGCTGATCCGCACCTTCCTGCTCCAGGCCTTCTTCATCCCCTCCAGCTCGATGGAGGACACCCTCCTCATCGGCGACCGGGTCCTGGTCAACAAGGTCGTCTACGACGTCCGTGACCCGCTGCGCGGCGAGGTGGTGGTCTTCCGGGGCACTGACAAGTGGGTCGCCCTGGAGAGCCCGGTCCCGCCGACCGGGGCCGTCGGCAAGATCGGTCGCACCCTCGGTGACCTGGTCGGGGTGGGCCGTCCCGGCGAGAAGGACTTCATCAAGCGGGTCATCGGGGTGCCCGGTGACCGGGTCAAGTGCTGCGACGACCAGGGGCGGGTGCTGGTCAACGGCATCCCGCTGGACGAGCCGTACGTGGTGCGCGACTCGCCCCTGGACGTACCGCCGAACCCGAAGGAGTGCCGGTCCCGCCGGTTCGACGAGGTGGTCGTACCCCCGGGTCAGATCTTCGTGATGGGCGACCACCGGCTGGTCTCCCAGGACGCCCGCTGCCAGGGTCCGGTGCCGATCGACAACGTGGTGGGCCGGGCGTTCATGGTGGTGTGGCCGTCCTCCCGATGGACGTCACTGCCGGTCCCGGACACCTTCGCCCGGCTGTCCGACTCCGCCGCCGCGCCCACCGCGCCGTCGCCGGTCCGGCCGACCCCGTCCGGGGACGTGGCCCTGCTCCTCCCGATCACCGCCGTGCTGGCCATGGTGGCCCGGTCCGGACGGTCCGGGCGGGCGGCCCGGCCGGGCGGTGCCGGCGGGCGACCACGGCGGCACCCGGGCCGGCCACGACGTTCCCGGTGGCCGGAACACCTCCGGCGTTCCGGGCGGCCCGTTCGGCTCCGGCGACGTAGGCTCCACCCGTGATTGACGAGCAGACCGAAAAGCCGCGCAGCTCCTTCTGGAAGGAGCTGCCCATCCTCCTGGGCGTCGCGATCCTGGTGGCGGTGCTGGTCCGCGCATTCGTGCTGCAGACCTTCTTCATCCCGTCGCCGTCCATGGAGAACACTCTCAAGATCGACGATCGGGTGCTGGTCAACAAACTGGTCTACGACTTCCGCTCACCGCACCGCGGCGAGGTGGTGGTCTTCAAGGCGCCGACCGAGTGGAGCGGCAACCCCGACGGCGAGGACTTCATCAAGCGGGTGATCGGGGTCGGCGGCGACCACGTGGTCTGCTGTGACGCGCAGGAACGGCTGACGATCAACGGCAAGTCCCTCGACGAGCCGTACATCTACTCCGCCAACGGGCAGCAGGACAAGCCCGCCGACCAGGAGTTCGACATCACCGTCCCGGCGGGGCGGCTCTGGGTGATGGGCGACCACCGGTCGGCCTCCGGCGACTCCCTGGAGCACTGGCAGCAGTCCGGTCGCAACATCGACAGCGCCACCATCCCCGAGGGTGAGGTGGTGGGTCGGGCCTTCACCGTCTTCTGGCCGTTCGACCGGGCCACCTGGCTGACCGTGCCCAAGTCGTTCGACGGCATCCCCAACCCCTGAACCGGTTCTGGCCGCCGGGGCGTGGCCGACCGCCGGCACCGTCTGGCAGGCTGGTACGGTGACCGACTTCCACCCCCGCCGCGCGGCCCGTGTGCTGCTCGTCGACGCGTCCGGTCGGGTGCTCCTCTTCGCGGGCTTCGACCCGGCCCGGCCGGGCCACCGGTACTGGTTCACCCCCGGCGGCGGGCTGGAACCGGGCGGTGAGTCCCCGGCCGCCGGGGCGGCCCGCGAGCTGGCCGAGGAGACCGGCCTGCGACTGACCCCGGCCGAACTGGGCGCACCGGTGCACTCCGAGACGATCGAGTTCCCCTTCAACGGCGTGTGGTACCGCCAGGAACAGGAGTTCTTCGTGGTCCGGGTGCCCACCTGGCAGGTGGACACGGCCGGGTTCGACGACATCGAACGGGCCAGCGTCACCGGGCACCACTGGTGGTCGGTGGCCGAGCTGGCCGACACCGACGAGCGGTGCTACCCGGTCGACCTGGCGGCCCTGCTCGCCCGGGTGCTGGCGACGACCCCCACGTCGGAGGCGTCGTGCTGACCCCGCCGCGCACCGTGGTCCGCCGCGACGGTGGGCTCTACGCGCTGGAGCGGGCCCTGCAACGTCGCGGTTTCCGGCACGTCGCGGGCGCGGACGAGGCCGGCCGGGGAGCCTGCGCCGGCCCGCTGGTGGCCGCCGCCGCGGTGCTCCCCGAGGGACGACGCGGCGAGATCGAGGGACTGGCCGACTCCAAGCTGCTCACCCCGGCCAGCCGGGAGCGGGTGTACGCCGAGGTAGTCGCCCGTGCCCTGGCGTACGCGGTGGTGGTCATCCCGGCCGAGGAGGTCGACGCCCGGGGGCTGCACGTGTGCAACCTGGCCGCGATGCGCCGCGCCCTGGCCTCGCTGACCACCAGACCCGAGTACGTGCTCACCGACGGCTTCGGGGTCGACGGGCTGGGCGTGCCGGGGCTGGCGGTCTGGAAGGGTGACCGGGTGGCGGCCTGCGTGGCGGCGGCCAGCGTACTGGCCAAGGTCACCCGGGACCGGATCATGGTGGAGCTGGACGGCCGGCACCCGGGCTACGGCTTCGCCGAGCACAAGGGGTACGTCACCGCCGAGCACACCGAGGCGCTGCGGGACCGTGGCCCCTGCGTGGAGCACCGGTTCTCGTACGTCAATGTGGCTGCCGTATCCGGTCGGGAGGGCGCCCCGCCCCGGGCCCGCCGGCCGCTCGGCACGGCCGCTCCGGAGCCGATGGAGCGCTCAGGCCCGCCAGGGGGTACCGTCGGCGTGGCGTTGGGCGAGCAGCCTCGGCCTCCGGCACCGGTGGGGGAAGATGTGGTCATGGAAGGCGGAGTGCGATGAGCGCGGAAGATCTCGAGAAGTACGAGACCGAGATGGAGCTGCAGCTCTACCGGGAGTACCGCGACATCGTCCGTCAGTTCTCCTACGTGGTGGAGACGGAACGCCGCTTCTACCTCGCCAACCAGGTGGACCTGCACGTGCGCAACTCCGACGGCGAGGTCTACTTCGAGGTCGAGATGCACGACGCCTGGGTCTGGGACATGTACCGTCCGGCGCGCTTCGTCAAGAACGTCCGGGTGATGACGTTCAAGGACGTCAACGTCGAGGAGCTGGAGAAGCCCGACATCTCGCTGCCCGCCGACTCGGGCTTCGGTAGCTGATCCCCGCCCCGCGTCGGCCGCCCACCGTCGACGCCGGGCCGGGACCGGGCCGTCTCACTCCGCGACGACGAGCACGTCCACCCGCTGGACGAGGTTGTTGGCGAAACCACCCCGGTTCCACGGCTGCTCCACCGGCTGGGTGCGCCCCGACGCGTCGGTCGCCCGCGCCCCCAGCGAATAGCGGCCGGGCCGCGGGGTCCAGTCGTACCGCCAGCGCCGCCAGGACCACTCGCCGCCGCCCGGCCGGTCCAGGGTGGCCGGCTCCCAGCTCGCCCCGCCGTCCGTGGTCACCTCCACGGACACCACCGGGGCGTGCCCCGACCAGGCCCGTCCGTCCACCGTGCACGGTCCCGGCCGCAGCACCCTGCTGCGGGACATGAAATCCGGGAAACCCGGCGGCCGGACCAGCGCCCGGGGCTCGATCCGGGTCACCGGCACACCCGGGTCGTCGGCGACGCGCCGCAGCCGGTAGGCCACCGCGTTCTGGTAGCCGTCGAACTCCCCGGTCAGCACGCTGATCGTGCGCAGCCACTTGACGTGCGCCATGCCGTACCAGCCGGGGACGATCAACCGCAGCGGTGCGCCGTGCTGCGGCAGCAAGGGAGCGCCGTTCATCTCGTACGCCAGCAACACCTCGTCGCGCAGCGCGTCGGCGACCGGCAGGGCCCGCTGGTAGTCCTGCTCCACCCCGCGTTCCACGCCATGGTCGGCACCGGTGAACACCACGTCCACCGCGTCGGGCGCGATCCCCGCCTCGCGCAGCAACGGCGCCAACGGGGTGCCGGCCCACTCGGCGTTGCCCACCGCCTCCACCAGCCACGGCTGGCTGACCGGGCGCGGGTGCAGCAACGCCCGCCCGTTGCCGGCGCACTCCATCGTGACCCGGTGGGTCACCCGGGGGCGCTCGCGCAGCTCGGCCAGGTCGAGCCGGAGCGGCCGACCCACCGCGCCGTCCACGGCCAGTGTGTGGGCGGCCGGGTCGAGATCCGGGATGTCGTAGTGGATGAGCAGGTAGTGCAGACCGGCCGGGGTGACGTCGTAGCGCAGCGCTTCGAGCGGGATGCCGTGGTTACGGGCGGCCAGCTGGAGCTCCTCGGGACTGATCGCCTCGTCCGCCCCGGCGACCCGCGACGGTCGGCTCACCTCGTCCATGGTGGTCATCGGTGCCCTCCCGCTCCGCGCCCGGCTGCGCTGCCGCCAGCCTAGACCGCTGCCGGGTGACCCGCCGGTCGTCCGCCGGGCCGTGGCCGCCCCTCCGTCGGACGCCCGGGCCGGGGATTCGTGGCCCTCGACCTGCCGGTCGCTCCGGCCGGGGTTCGTGGCCGTCCGCCTGCCGGCCGCTCCGGCCGGGGTTCGTGGCCGTCCGCCTGCCGGCCGCTCCGGCCGGGTTTTCGTGGCCGTCCGCCTGCCGGCCGCTCCGTCCGGGTTTTCGTGGCCGTCCAGCGCCGGGTCAGGACCGGGGCGGCATAGCAGATCGACGGGCCGGGCGGGGGTTTTCCCCAACCGGCCCCGTCGTCCACAGCGGACGACCGGTCCGTGGCGTCGGCCCGGCGGTCCCGCCATGCTGCGGTGATGCGTACAGGACTGCGGCGGGTGGTGGCGCTCGGGGCCGCCGGGATCGTGTTCGGTTCGCCCTGGCCCGCCGGGATCGTGTCTGCCCCGCCCCCGCCTGCCGGGCGGGTCACCCCACCCCCGTCCGCCCGGGCACCGGTGTTCCGGTGGCCGCTCGACGGTCCACCTCGGCCGGTGCGCCGGTTCGACCCGCCACCGCGACCGTGGCTCGCCGGTCACCGGGGCGTGGACCTCGCCGCCGCGTCCGGTGCCACCGTCCGGTCGGCCGGTGCCGGCACGGTGCTCTTCGCCGGTATGGTCGCCGGCCGACCGGTGGTCACCGTCGGCCACCCCGGCGGCCTGCGGACCACCTACGAGCCGGTCCGCCCCGTGGCGCGTCCGGGTGACGTGGTGGTGGCCGGCGCACCGCTGGGAGCCCTGTTGACCGGGCATCCGGGCTGCCCCCCGCTGGGAACCCCCGTCCCGACCGGAAGCTGCCTGCACTGGGGGGTGCGGCGGGGTCCGGACTACCTGGATCCACTGGCCCTGCTCGGCCTCGGCCCGGTCCGCCTGCTCCCGGTGGGGTGGCCGGTCAGCCCCGATCAGCCTTCGGTCAGCCCCGGTCGGCCTCGGCCAGCCTTGGCCGGTCTGCGTCCAGCATCCGGCCAGCCCTGGCTGGCCTTCGGCCGGACCCGGTCAGCGCTCAGCCAGCAGCGCCGGCAGTCGGGCGGCCAGCCGTTCGTACTCGTCGGCGGTGTTGTATACCTGGCCGCAGAGCCGTAGCCACCCCAGGCCGTGCCAGGCCATCACCGACACCTCGGTGGCGAGCCGATCGGCGATCCGGGTGCGTAGGGCACCCGCCTCCTCCAGGGTGCCGGCGATCCCCGGTGGCAGCGGCACGATCCGCATCGCCACCCCCGGCCCGCCCGGGTCGGGCAGGTCGGCCGGCGGCACCCCGAGGGCCGCCCCGACCACCCGCTGCCCGTACGCCGCGAGCGCGGCATTGTGCGCGCGGACCCGCTCTACGCCGAGGCTGCGGAGCGTGTAGAGGCCGGCCGGGGCGCTCAGCCAGCCGGTGTAGTCGAGGGTGGCCTGCCACTCGACGTTGCCCGGGAAACCGCTCGCCTGCTGCCAGGACACCACCAACGGCTCGATCCGCTCCCGCCACGGCGGGGCGACCACCAGCACTGCGGTGCCGCGTGGGGCGAACCCCCACTTGTGCAGGTTGCCCACCCAGAAGTCGGCCCCGATCGCGTCCACCTGGACCGGCAGCATCCCGGGCACGTGTGCGGCGTCCACCAGGACGGGAACACCGTGCTCCCGGGCCACGGCCACCAGCGCGGCGACCGGCAGCACCCGGGCGGTGGCCGAGGTGAGCTGGTCGACCAGGAGCAGTCGGGTCCGCCCCGGGCGGATCCCGGCCCGGACGATCTCCACGATCTGTGCGTCGCTGGCTGCCCGGGGCAGGTGCAGGGAACGGGTCGTGGCGCCGGTCCGCCGGCACTCCCGTGCCACCGAGAGGTTCACCGCGCCATACCCGTGGTCGGTGCCGAGCACCTCGTCGTCGGGGCGCAGACCGAGTGACTGGAGGGCCACGGCCACCCCCGTGGTGGTGTTCCCGACCAGGGCGGTGCCCTCCGGGTCGGCGCCGAGGAAGGCGGCCAGGTGCCGCCGGGTGTGGGCGAGCCGGTCGATCAGCGCCTGGCCGAAGAAGCGCTGCGGGTTCGCCTCCATCTCGTCGCGCAGCCGTTGCTGGGTCCGCTGCACCCCGAGCGGCACCGCGCCGAACGCCCCGTGGTTGAGATAGCTGACCGAGGGGTCGAGGGTGAAGAGCAGTCGTGCCCCGGGAATCGGCTCGGGTGGCGGCGGGACGCTCATGCGGTGATGGTAGCCGGCAATGATCGCCGGCCCACCCGGTCGTCCGTAGGCGGCCGTGGCCGGTCGGCGGCCGTGTTGCACGGCTGTGTCGCACGACCAAGCTCGGTCGGCGGTGGCGGTCGGTGGGTGTGGTGGCCGGTCGGCGTGACGGCCGGTCGGCGGTGGCGGTCGGTCGGTGGGGTGGCCGGTTGGTGGAGTGGCCGGTGGAGGCCCGGCCCGTCCCGGCAGGTCAGGCGCGGGGGTGGGCCTGACGGTAGGCGGCGCGCAGCCGCTCCATCGACACGTGGGTGTAGATCTGGGTGCTCGCCAGAGACGCGTGCCCCAGCAGCTCCTGCACCGCCCGCAGGTCCGCACCGCCGTCGAGCAGGTGGGTGGCTGCCGAGTGACGCAGCCCGTGCGGGCTGGTCGGGGGCAGCCCGGCGGTCCGGGCGTAACCGGCGACGATCCGCCGGGCCATCGTGGGATGCAGCCGGCCACCCCGGGCACCGAGGAACAGCGCCCGGTCGGAGGCCGACCCGGCCAAGTCGGGCCGACCCACCGCCAGCCACCGGTCGATCGCCCGCTGGGCCGGCAGCCCGTACGGGACCGTCCGCTCCCGGTTGCCCTTACCGAGGACCCGGATCACCCGGCGTTCGTGGTCGACGTCCGGGACGTCCAGTCCACAGACCTCACTGATCCGCGTGCCGGTCGCGTAGAGGATTTCGAGCAACGCCCGGTCCCGTAACAGGACCGCCCCGGTCACCGCGTCCGCCTCCGGCCGTGGCACCGGGAGTCCGGCATCGTCTGGTGCGGGAGTTCCGCCGCCGCCGGGTGCCTCGACGAGGGCGGCGGCCTGGTCGGCGCGGAGCACCACCGGCAGCTCCCGACGCGTCTTCGGGGTGGCCAGCGGGGCGGCGACGTCGGTGGCCAGCAGACCGGACCGGTGTGCCCATCCGCTGAACGTCCGCGCCGCGGCGGCCCGACGTGCCGACGAGCTGTGCGCCGCGCCGGTCGTCCGTTGCTTCGCCAGCCAGCTGCGCAGGATGCCCAGCTCCAGGTCGGCGGGCTCCGTGCAGCCCATCCGCACGGCGTGGTCGAGCAGCGAGACCAGGTCGGCGACGTACGCCCGGACGGTGTGCGCGGACCGGTTGCGTAGCTGGGCGAGGTGGCTGGCGAACTCGTCCACCGCGTCCCGCATGGCCGGCGGCAACGCCTGGTGGGTGACCCGGGTGCCCGTACCGCGTCGACTCATCGTCCCGCCCCCGCCTTGGTCGACCGGCGACGGCATCCTCGGCGGGTCGGCGGTAGCCGCAGGGGGCTCGAGCGGTCGTCCGGGGGCACCGGCCCAGTTTACGGACGCCGACGGGCAGGTGTTGTCTGCCGCGTCGGCGGCACCGTCGCGTGCCGGCCGCAGCGTCGGCAAGGAATCCGGTCGCCACCCGCCGTCGGGCGGGTCAGGCGAAGGTGTCGGCCACGGCTACCCGGGCCGGATCGGGGTCGGCCCAGCTCCAGTTCGGATGCGCGCGGTTGGTGAGCAGGACCAGCACCCGGCGTCGGTCGGGTTGGACCAGGAACGAGGTGCCGGTGAACCCGGTGTGCCCGAACGTGGTGGGCCGGGAGTGCCGGCCCATGAACCAGGGCTGGTGGAGCACCACTCCGAGGCCGTGGTCGGAGGTGCGCCCCGGCCGGTCCGGGTCGACCGCGGGTAGGCCGGTGTTGGCATTGCGCAGCATCCGGGCGACGGTGCTCTGGGCGAGGATCCGCTTCCCGCCGTAGCTGCCACCGTCGAGCAGCAGTTGCCCGATCACCGCCACCTCCTCGGCGGGGGCGAAGATCCCGGCGTGGCCGGCGACGCCGCCCAGGTGGTTGGCGACGTCGTCGTGCACCACACCCCGGAGCAGACCCCGGGAGGAGCGGGCGTCGGTGGCGACCAGCCGGTTGGCCCGGTCGGTCGCACCGAGCCAGGTGTTGGGGTTGAACCCGGTGTAGCGCAGCCCCAGCGGGGCGGTCAGGTGGGTCTTCAGCGCCCGGTCGAGGCCGAGCCCGGTAACCTTCTCGACGATCTTCCCGGCCACCATCAGGCCGACGCTGGAGTAGCGGAACACGGTGCCCGGGATGGCGCCGTTGACCAGCGGTGTGGTCAGCACCGCACGCCAGCGCTCCGCCATCGTCGGGTAGCCGGTCACCTTGGCCCCGACCGGCAGGCCGCTGGTGTGGGCCAGCAGCATCGCGACGGTGACGGCGGACTTGCCGGTGCCGGTGAACTCGGGAAGGTAGCGGACCACCGGCGCGTCCAGGTCGATCCGGCCGGCGTCGACCTGTTGCAGGGTGAGGATCGCGGTGTAGACCTTGGTGAGCGAGGCCAGGTCGAAGATCGAGTCGGGGCGCATGGCGACCCGCTTCGCGGCGGGCAGCAGGACCGGACCGGCGTCGTAGCGCAGCGCCTCACCGACCGCCAGGTGGTCGGTCGGCTCGCCGTCGGTCGTCGCCAGCACCACCGCCCCGGCGTACGTCGGGTGCTTCGGGTTCTCGGAGGTCGGCTGGAGGTAGCGCTGGAGCGCCATGGTGAGAGTGCGCGGCTTCGCGGCAGCGGTGGGGGCGGTGCCCCGGACCGCCGCCCCCGGCCGACCCGCCGCGGCGGCGCCCTGGCCGCCCGGTGCACCGTCGCCCGCTGCGGCGGTGGCCCAGGAGCCGGCCGACCCGGTGGGCGGGCTCGCGGCGCAGCCGGCCACCCCGAGGGCGGTTGCGAGCCCGAGACCGAGAACGGAACGCCGGGGAATCGACACGGCAGTGATCATCGCATCCGGATCTGCCCTGGAGGTCGTCGGCCCGCCCGCGCTCAGGCGTGACCGTGGGACGGCTGCGGACGGGTGAGGGCGTAGCCGTCGTCCCGGCGGGTCACCAGGCCCAACTCCTCCAGCAGGGCGAGTTTGCGCAACGCCGTCCGGACCGGCACCCCGGCCCGAGCGGCCAGCGCGTCCGCGCTGATCACGCCCCGGCGGGGCATCGACTCGCGCAGCAGGGCCGCGTCGTCGTCGAGGACGTCCGTCGGGCGCTCCTCGCCCCGGGCGGGCGGGGCCAGATCGGACCCGATCCGACCCACCTCCTCGAGGACGTGCGCGAGCCCGGTGACGAGCCGGGCGTCACGGTATTCCCGGAGCAACTCGTGTGCGCCGACGGACAGCGCCGAGGTGACCGGACCGGGCACCACCATCGCCGGTCGGCGCAGGGCTACCGCCCGGTGCATGGTCTGGGCCGCGCCGCTGCGCGCCGCCGCCTCCACCAGCACGCTGCCCCGGGTGCCGGCGGCGATCACCCGGTTACGGATCAGGAAGCGGGGACGTAGCGGCTCGGCCCCCGGCAGCCACTCGCTGATCAGCAACCCCGTCTCGGCGATCCGGTCGAAGAGGGCGGAGTTGCCCATCGGGTAGGGGCGGTCCACGCCACAGGCGAGCACCGCCACCGTCACGCCACCGGCGTTCAACGCGCCCCGGTGGGCGGCGGCGTCGATGCCGAACGCACCCCCGGAGACCACCGTCCACTCGCGGTCGGCCAGGCCGTACCCGAGTTCGGTGGCGACGTGCACGCCGTACCCGGTGGCGGCCCGTGCCCCGACCACGGCGACCGAACGGTCCAGCACCTCGGCCAACGGCCACCCGCCGCGGACCCAGAGGCAGAGCGGTGGGGCGGTCTCCCGGTCGACCTTCCGGCTCGCTCCGGGCAACACCAGCCGGGCCAGGTCGCCCAGCGCGACGGGCCACTCGTCGTCCGCCGGGGAGACGATCCGCGCGCCGAGCCGGTCGGTGAGCGCCACCGCCTCGGCGGCCACCGCCCGCGGGTCACCCGCGGGTAACCGGGCCGCCACCGCCGCCCGCAGCGTCTCGTCCGGGGCACCGCCGTCGAGCAGGAGCTGCAGTGTGGCGACCGGCCCCAGCCGGTCCACCAGTCGGTGCACCGACCGGGTGCCCGGCTCGGCGAGCCAGGTCAGCGCCACCCGGGCGTGCAGGTCCTCGGTGCCGGTCACGCTTCCTCCCCTGTCCTGAGTCCGGTGGCCTCCCGGACGTCCTCCCGATCGGGCCTGGTCCGGCCGTCGAGATCGGCGATCGTCCAGGCGAGCCGAATGATCCGATCGAAGCCCCGGGCCGACAGCGAACCCCGGTCGAGCCGTCCCCGCAGTTCGGCGGTGGTCTGGGCGGCGAGCCGCCACGGTGGCCGGCGGAGCAGCGGGCCGGACACCTCCGCGTTGAGCCGGTAACCGACCGGTGCCCACCGCTCGGCGGCGGCCCGGCGGGCCAGCGCCACCCGGGCGGCGACCGTCGCCGACGGCTCGCCGTCCGGGTCGGTGCCCATCAACTCGGCCGCCCGTACCGGCAGCACCCTGATCTGCACGTCGATCCGGTCCAGCAGCGGACCGGAGAGCCGGCCGAGATAGCGTCGCCGCGCCAACGGACTGCACTCGCAGAGCGTGTCGCCGCCGGGCCGGGCACAGGGGCAGGGGTTGGCGGCCAGCACCAGCTGCACGCGGGCGGGGTAGCGGGTGCCGCCCCTGGCTCTGGCCAGGTGGACGTAACCGCTCTCCAGCGGCTGCCGTAGCGCCTCCAGGGCGCCCTTGCTGAACTCGGCGGCCTCGTCGAGAAAGAGCACCCCCCGATGGGCCAGCGACAACGCGCCCGGTCGGGCCAGCCCTGAGCCGCCACCGACCAGTGCCGGCACGGTGGCCGAGTGGTGCGGGGCCTGGAACGGCGGCCGGCGCAGCAGCCGACCGTCCGGCGGCAGCGTGCCGGCGATCGAGTGCAGCGCGGTGACCTCCAACGCGTCCTCGTCGTCGAGTTCCGGCAGGATCGACGGCAACCGTTCGGCGAGCATGGTCTTGCCGGCCCCGGGCGGCCCCAGCAGCGAGAGGTGGTGCCCTCCGGCTGCCG
Source organism: Micromonospora rifamycinica (assembly GCF_900090265.1). Taxonomy (NCBI): domain Bacteria; kingdom Bacillati; phylum Actinomycetota; class Actinomycetes; order Micromonosporales; family Micromonosporaceae; genus Micromonospora; species Micromonospora rifamycinica. Next base: position 2,774,644 of record NZ_LT607752.1, on the reverse strand, counting down.
CCACCTCCAACGCCCGCCGGCCCAGTGCCTGCCCGGCGATGTCGGCGAGATCCGGCCCGGACGACGCCTCGACGGGCAGGGCCGGCGGCGGCTCCAGCAGGGGAGTCCCGTCCCGGACGAAGGCGACGAGCCGGTGCAGGGTGTCCACGGCGCGAACCCGTACCCCGGGGACCACCGCCGCCTCCGCGGCGTTGCCCGCCGGCACCACCACCCGGCCCAGGCCGGCGCGGGCGGCGGCGGCCACCATCGGCAGCACCCCCCGGATCGGCCGGACCGTGCCGTCGAGCCCCAACTCGCCCAGTACCACCACCCCCTCCACCGGTAGCAACGGCAACTCACCGGCGGCCCCGAGCAGGGCGACCGCAATGGCCAGGTCGAACGCCGAACCGCGCTTGGGAAGCGTGGCCGGCAGCAGGTTGAGGGTGATCCGGCGGTTCGGCCAGCGCTGGCCGGAGTTGACCACGGCGGCGCGGACCCGGTCCCGCGCCTCGTGCAGCGCGGTGTCCGGCAGGCCCGAGATGATCACCGCCGGCAACCCGGGGGAGAGGTCCGCCTCGACCTCGACCAGGTGGCCGGTGACCCCGACCAGACCGACCGCGAGCACCTTGGCGTAGCTCACCGCGACGCCCCCTCCGGCAGGCCCCGGACCGGCCGGGCGTCGGTGGTCGGCAGGCTGTCGGCCACCGGCAGGGCGTCGGTGGCCGGGACGGTGGCCGGCAGGGTATCGGTGGCCGGCAGGGTGCCGGTGGTCGTGAGGGTGTGGATCGCCGGGTCGCCGGGCGACAGGTCGGCGGTCATCAGAAGGCTCCCTTGACGTGCTCGACCCGGGCCGGCCCGGCCTGCGGCAACCGGACCGACAGGACGTCGAAGCGCACCTCGTCGGCGGTGGTCCCGGTCTCGGCCAGCCAGCGGGCGGCGAGCCCGCGCAACCGTCGGGCCTTGGCCGGGACGACCGCCTCGGCGGGGCTGCCGTAGGCGTCACCCCGACGGGTCTTCACCTCGCAGAAGGCGAGTACCGGACCGTCCCAGGCGATGACGTCGATCTCCCCCTCCCGGCAGCGCCAGTTGCGGGCCACCGGGCGCAGCCCGGCCCCGATCAGGTGCTGCACGGCGCACCGTTCGCCGTACGCGCCAACCGCCTGGTTCCGCTTCGTCATGCCCGTCAGGCTGCCGGCGGGGCAGGGGGCGGCGCGACACCCGCCGGCACGGCTGTGGACGACGCGACGCCCTGTGGACGACCGGACGATCACGATGCCGGTGTGCTAAGGGAATCGGGAAAACCCCTGGTCCCAGGGGTGGTGAACACCCGTCCGAGATCCGTCCGATCGGTGCTGTCGGCTGGTCCGACCTGCGAATGGCGCGCGGCGGGTCGGTCGCATACGGTGCCGGACGTGGACGCACGACGGAGCTACCCCGAAGATCAGGAGTCACGCTGGTACCCGGCCGGCGGGGAACGCGCATACGACGACTCGGACTGGCGGACGGCGAGCGGCGTACGCCGACGGGACGACGGGCTGCGCACTCCGGACCAGCGCGCCGCCGAGGAGGGCCGGTACGCCGAGGCGAACCGCTTCGACTCGGGACGTTTCGACACAGCCGACCCGTTGGGTGACGGTGGCGGCGACAGCACCGGATACCGGCCGACCCGCTCCCGCCGGGAAGACCCGGAGGTCTCCGGCGAGCTGCCCACCGACCGGGTGGGTCGTCGCGCCGCCCGGGAGGCCGCCACCAGCGGCGTCGGCCCCCTGGGTGACGGCGGTACGGGCACCCCCGGCCGGGGTGTCGGTGACAGCGGGGTGGGTCTGCTCGGCGGTGCCGTGGGGCGCGGTGTCGGTGACAGCGGGGTGGGTCCGCTGGGCGGTGCCGTGGGGCGCGGTGTCGGTGACACCGGTACTGGTCGGCTGGGCGGCACCGGCACGGGACGGGGTGTCGGTGACACCGGCACGGGTCGGCTGGGCAGCACCGGCACCGGTCGCCTCGCCGGGGGCGACAGCGGCACCGGTCGGTTCACCGCCGACTCCGGCGTCCTGGGCGTCAGCGGTGTCGGCCCGTTGACCGGGGGTGCCTCCGAGCCCGCCGATCCGGTCCGGCCGGCGGCGTTGGGCGGCTATCCGATCATCGAGCCCCACCGGCCGGCGGAGCCCTCCCCGTTGGAGGTGCCGACCGGCCCGATGGCCCCGGTCACGCCCCGGCGGGACGCAGCGACCGGCACCGACGGTGCGTACCGGACGGGTGGACCGGCCTCCGACGGCGTCTACCGGACCCGGCGGCCGGTGCTGGCGGTGCTGCTGGGACTGCTGGTCCTGGTCTTCGAGATCCCGGCGCTGCGGGTGCTGCTGCACGGCCTCACCGGCGACCCGGTCCCGGTGTCGCACGTCGTCGTGGGGACCTTGCTGGTGGTCGGGCTGCCGATCTTCGCCGGCGGCCTGTACGGGCTGCGGGCCGGTGGTCTGGCGATGACCGACGGCGACCGGGGCTGGCTGCGCCCGCCGACCGCCTACCTCACCGTGGGGCTGGTGCTCTTCCTCGCCGCCGCCCTCGCAGCCCGCTGACCCGCCACCGCGTCCACCCCGGCCCACCGGTCCCGCCCGGGCGGGCACCTGCCCGGGCGGGCACCTGCCCGGGCGGGCACCTGCCCGGGCGGGCACCTGCCCGGGCGGGCACCTGCCCGGGCGGGCACCTGCCCGGGCGGGCACCTGCCCGGGCGGGCACCTGCCCGGGCGGGCACCTGCCCGGGCGGGCACCTGCCCGGGCGGGGAACGCGGACCCGGGAGCGAGCACCCGCGCCGACGGGGGAGCGAGCGTCCGTGCCGACGGGGAGAGCGCGGTGTCGACCGGAGGGGCGGGATGCGGGCGTGTACCCCGAGGTGGGGTGGAGGGGCGGAGGCGTACACTGTTCTCTTGGCGACCGCCTTGCGCGGTCGACCTCGCGTGCCTTCTCCACGTTTCGTCGTGGGGCGACGGCCTCCCTGGTCCCGATCTCCTTCGGGCCCACCATGGCCGGCGACCAGGCGCCAGGACGCCCGGCCACCGGCCGGGCGTGACAACCAGGGATCTTGAGGAGTACCCCACCATGGCCGTCGTGACCATGCGTCAGCTGCTGGAGAGCGGTGTCCACTTCGGGCACCAGACCCGGCGCTGGAACCCGAAGATGAAGCGCTTCATCATGACCGAGCGCAACGGCATCTACATCATCGACCTGCGCCAGACCCTCGACTACATCGAGAAGGCGTACGACTTCGTGCGCAACACGGTGGCCGAGGGCGGCAGCATCCTGTTCGTCGGCACCAAGAAGCAGGCTCAGGAGGCCATCTCCGAGCAGGCCACCCGGGTCGGTCAGCCGTACGTCAACCACCGCTGGCTCGGTGGCATGCTGACCAACTTCCAGACGGTGTACAAGCGGCTGCAGCGGATGAAGGAGCTGGAGGCGCTGGGTGACCTGACCGGCACCGCCGCCGGCTACACCAAGAAGGAGACCCTTCAGCTGTTCCGCGAGAAGACCAAGCTCACCAAGACCCTCGGTGGTCTGCGGGACATGCAGAAGCTCCCGGCCGCGGTCTGGATCGTCGACACCAAGAAGGAGCACATCGCCGTCGACGAGGCCCGCAAGCTGGGCATCCCGGTGATCGCGGTGCTGGACACCAACTGCGACCCCGACGAGGTCGACTTCCCGATCCCGGGCAACGACGACGCGATCCGCTCCGCCGAGCTGCTGACCAAGGTCGTGGCCGCCGCCGTGGCCGACGGTCTGATCGCCCGGTCCGGCCGGCGTCGTGGTGGCGACGAGAAGCCGGAGGGCCAGGTCGGCACCGACGAGCCGCTGACCGAGTGGGAGCGCGAGCTGCTCGAGCCGAAGAAGGCCGAGGAGCCGGCTGCCGCCGAGACGCCGGCCGCCGCCGCCGAGCAGCCCGCCGCCACCACCACCGAGCAGCCGGCCACCGCCGCCGCCGAGTGACCGCGCCGCCGCATCCCGCCGCCGGTTCGGGCGGCGGGATGCGGCGGTCACTGCCGGGCAGCTCCGGCCCCGGGCCGGGGGTCCGGCACCTCAGACCACCCACCGCAGTCTCAACACCGAAGAGAGAGTCATGTCCAACTTCACCGCCGCGGACGTCAAGAAGCTCCGCGACCTCACCGGCGCCGGCATGATGGACTGCAAGAAGGCGCTCACCGAGGCTGAGGGCGACTTCGACAAGGCCGTCGAGATCCTGCGCGTCAAGGGCGCCAAGGACGTCGGCAAGCGGGCCGGCCGGACCGCCGCCAACGGCCTCGTCGCGCACTCCGGCAAGGCGCTGCTGGAACTCAACTGCGAGACCGACTTCGTGGCCAAGACCGACGCGTTCATCGCGCTGGCCCAGCAGCTCGTCGAGCACGGTGAGCGCAGCGGCGTCGGCACCGCCGAGGAGCTGCTCGCCACCGAGCTGGACGGCAAGACCGTCGCCGACGTGGTCCAGGAGCAGTCCGCCAAGATCGGCGAGAAGCTGGTGCTCAACCGGTTCGCCAAGCTCGACGGCACCGTCGCGGTCTACCTGCACCGCAAGAGCCAGGACCTGCCGCCGGCCGTCGGCGTGCTGGTGGAGTACACCGGCAAGTCCGACGAGGCCGCCGACGCCGACGCCCGGGGCACCGCCATGCAGATCGCCGCGATGCGGCCGAAGTACGTCACCCGCGACGAGGTGCCGGCCGAGGTCGTCGAGTCCGAGCGGCGGATCGCCGAGCAGACCGCCCGCGAGGAGAACAAGCCCGAGGCGGCGCTGCCGAAGATCGTCGAGGGCCGGGTGAACGCCTTCTTCAAGGACTACGTCCTGATCGAGCAGGCGTCGGTCTCCGACAACAAGAAGACCGTCAAGCAGGCGCTGGCCGAGGCCGGCATCGAGGTGACCCGCTTCGTCCGGTTCGAGGTCGGCCAGGCCTGAGCCGCCACCGCCCGGCGCGTGACCCGCGCCGGGCGGCACGCAACGTCGACGAGGAGGCCGCCGGTGTACGCGACAGGCACCGCGGCCTCCTCGTCACATAGGGTCGGCAACGGGCAGGTACGCGGTGACGCGGCGCGGTCGACGTGCACGCGGGAGGGGCGGGGCGGATGACGCAGGTTGTGAACGACCGGAGCCTGGAGGCGGACGACCCGACGGCACCGCCGCCCGGCCGGGCCCGTCGGGTGGTGCTGAAGCTCTCCGGCGAGGTCTTCGGCGGTGGGGCGATCGGTGTCGACCCGGACGTCGTGCAGGCCATCGCCCGGCAGATCGCCACCGTGGTACGTCGCGGCGTGCAGGTCTCCGTGGTGGTCGGCGGCGGCAACTTCTTCCGCGGCGCGGAGTTGCAGAAGCGTGGCATGGACCGGGCCCGCGCCGACTACATGGGCATGCTGGGCACCGTGATGAACTGCCTGGCGCTGCAGGACTTCCTGGAGAAGGAGGGCATCGAGACGCGGGTGCAGAGCGCGATCACGATGGCCCAGGTCGCCGAGCCGTACATTCCGCTGCGGGCGATCCGGCACCTGGAGAAGGGACGCGTGGTCATCTTCGGCGCGGGTGCCGGGATGCCGTACTTCTCCACCGACACGGTGGCCGCCCAGCGGGCACTGGAGATCCGCGCCGACGTGGTGCTGATGAGCAAGAACGGCGTGGACGGCGTCTACACCGCCGATCCGCGGATCGACCCGGCCGCCAGCAAGTTCGAGTCGATCACCTTCTCCGAGGTGCTGCAACGCAATCTGCGGGTGGCCGATGCGGCGGCGTTCAGCCTGTGCATGGAGAACGGGTTGCCGATGCTGGTCTTCGGCGCGCAGGGCGAGGACACGATCATCCGTGCCGTCGGCGGCGACAAGATCGGTACGCTGATCACCGCCTGACCGTTTCCGCCGGCCACCACTGCGGTCCTCCGTACCAGAGCAGCAGCTTCAGCCACGACGAGCAACAGAAGGAGGCGAGGAGACCGGTGATCGACGACACCCTCCTCGAGGCCGAGGAAAAGATGGAGCGTGCGGTCGAGCACGCCAAGGAGGAGTTTGGCGCGATCCGTACCGGCCGCGCCAACGCCACCATGTTCTCCAAGGTCATCATCGACTACTACGGCACGCCCACCCCGCTGCCCCAGATGGCTTCCATCGGGGTGCCCGAGCCGCGCATGGTCATCATCAAGCCGTACGACAACTCGCAGATCAACGCCATGGAGCGGGCGATCCGCGACTCCGACCTCGGGGTGAACCCGAACAACGAGGGCAACCAGCTCCGCATCCTGCTCCCGCAGATGACCGAGGAGCGTCGCCGCGAGATGATCAAGGTGGCCCGGAACAAGGGCGAAGAGGCCAAGGTGGCGGTCCGCAACATCCGCCGCAAGGGCAAGGAAGAGCTGGACCGGCTGGTCAAGGACGGCGAGGTCGGTGAGGACGACGGCCGTCGCGCCGAGAAGGAACTGGACGACCTGACCCAGCGTTACGTCGCCACCGTGGACGAGCTGCTCAAGCACAAGGAGTCGGAGCTGCTCGAGGTCTGACCCGGCTGCCACGGCACCGGCGTGCCGCCGCCCCCGGGCGGCGCGACGCCGTTGCCGTCGCCGGTCGGCCGGGGGCCCGGACGGCACCGCAGCCGACGGGCCGGGGCAGCCGGCGTGGCCGGCACGGCCGACGTACGCCGTGCCCGGAGGGCCGGTGCAGTAGGCTCGGCACGATTCCCGGCCACCGCCCGGTGAACGGCGGGGATCGACCGGCCGTCGGGTCGGTCAACCGGAGTAGTCACGCGGGTACCGGAGTAGTCACGCGGGTAGGGGATGGTTGTGGTCTTGCGTCATGTGGTGGAACTCGTACCGTCGTCCGGTGCGTGATGTCCCACCCCGACCCCTACGGCAGCGCCGAGCCCCGCGGCTGGGACCGGCCCGACCGTCCACCAGCACTGCCCTGGCCGGAACGCGGGGAGGTCGAGCCGTGGTCCCCCCGGCCGGCCGGCCCCGAGATGTCCGCCGCACCGCAGGCCCCGCCCCGCCCGCCCGTGCGCCGGCACGACGAGCCGAACGGCGGGCCGTACGACGTACCGGCCGGTGACCGGCTCGGCGGTGATCGGCTCGCGGGCCTGGCCCCGCCGCTGTCCGGCCGGGCCGCCCCGCACTCGCCGCCCCCGGTACGCGACGACGACGCGCCGACCGCGCAGCTGACCCCGGTACGCGCCGACGACGCGCCGACCGGGCACCGCACTGCGGTCCGCGACGACGAGGCTACGGCCGGGCACCTCGCTCCGGTGCGCGACGACGACGCGCCGACCGCGCAGCTCGCCCCGGTGCGGGACGAGGACCGGATGGTCCCCGGGGCCGCCGACGTCGACCCGGCGGCACCGCCGGCACCCGGCCGGCGCACGCCCGGCCGCCGACGGGCCGGCCCCGACCGGCCGGCGACCCAACTGCCGTCGACCGGCCGGGCCGGGCGTAACCTCCCGGCCGCCATCGGGGTCGGGCTCGGGCTCGGGGCGTTGGTCCTGGTGCCGCTCTTCTTCTTCCTCCCCGGGTTCCTGGCCGTGCTGGCCGGCGCGATCGGGGTGGGCATCTGGGAGATGGCCCGCGCGGTCCGGCGCAGTGGCGCCCATCCGCCGCTGGTGCCGCTGCTCGCCGGGGGCGTCCTCACCATCGGGTTGGCCTGGTTCGCCGGGCCGGACGCGCTCAGCCTGGGTCTGCTGGTCACCGTGCTGGGCACGATGGTCTGGCGGCTGGGTGACGGCCCGGCCGGTTTCCAGCGGGACCTCACCGCGGCCACCCTGATCGCGGTCTACGTGCCGTTCCTGGGCGGTTTCGCGGCGATGCTCGCGGCGGCCCCGGGCGACGGTCACCTACGCGTGCTGGTCACCGTGGTCGGCGTGGTGCTCTCCGACACCGGTGGGTACGCCGCCGGGGTGACGTTCGGCAAGCACCCGATGGCCCCCCGGATCAGCCCGAAGAAGTCCTGGGAGGGGTTCGCCGGCTCGGTCGCCGCCGCGGCCCTGGGCAGCGCCCTGCTGATCTGGCTGCTCTTTGACGTGGCCCCCTGGTGGGGCGCGCTGTTCGGGGTGGCGGTCTCCGGCGCGGCGGTGCTGGGCGACCTCGCCGAGTCGATGATCAAGCGGGATCTCGGGGTGAAGGACATGAGCAGCCTGCTGCCCGGCCACGGCGGTCTGATGGACCGGCTGGACTCGATCCTGTTCGCCGTACCCACCGCCTACCTGCTGTTGGCGGTCCTCGTGCCGGTGGTGGGCTGACGGATGGCCCACGCCGTGCCACCCGGGTGTCTTCCCTGGTGTGAGCCGATTCGGCACCTCCGGACGGGCAGGTTCGGCGGGCGGCGTGACAGACTGGACCAGCCATGACGAGCCTACCTGTGATCCCCGTTGACCCTGACGCCCCCGGTCGCCGCCCGGCGATGCCGCCCCGGCACCTCGCCGACCTGGATCTGCCGGGTCGGCAGGCGCTCGTCACCGAGCTGGGCGAGCCGGCCTTCCGGGCCAAGCAGGTTTCCCACCACTACTTCGGCCGGTTGGTCCGGGATCCGGCCGGGATGACCGACCTGCCGGCCGCCACCCGGGACCGGCTGGCGGGTGCGCTGCTGCCCCGGCTGCTCACTCCGGTACGCGAGCTGGCCTGCGACGACGGCGCCACCCGCAAGGCGCTCTGGCGGTTGCACGACGGTTCGCTGGTGGAGAGCGTGCTGATGGGTTACCCGGACCGGGTCACCGTCTGTATCTCCAGTCAGGCGGGCTGCGGTATGGCCTGCCCGTTCTGCGCCACCGGCCAGGCCGGGCTGACCCGTAACCTCTCCACCGCCGAGATCGTCGACCAGGCGGTCTACCTCGCCGGGGTCGCCGCCTCGGGGGTGGTGGCCGGGTCGCCGCCCCGACTGTCGCACGTCGTGTTCATGGGCATGGGCGAGCCGTTGGCCAACTACTCCCGGGTCGTCGCGGCGATCCGCCGCCTGGTCGCGCCGGCCCCCGAGGGCCTGGGGTTGTCGCAGCGTCACGTCACCGTCTCCACGGTGGGTCTGGTGCCGGCCATCCGCCGACTGGCCAGCGAAGACCTGTCGGTGACCCTTGCGTTGTCGCTGCACGCGCCCGATGATGAGCTGCGCGACGAACTCGTGCCGGTCAACCAGCGCTGGAAGGTAGCCGAGGTGCTGGACGCAGCGTGGGACTACGCGGCGACGACGGGGCGCCGGGTGTCGATCGAGTACGCGATGATCAAAGACGTGAACGATCAGCCGTGGCGGGCCGACCTGCTCGGACGCCTGCTGGCCGGGAGGTCGGCGCACGTCAACCTCATCCCGCTCAATCCGACGCCGGGTAGCCGCTGGGACGCCAGCGCCAAGCCGGTGGAGCGGGAGTTCGTCAGACGATTGCGGGAGTCCGGCGTCTCCACCACGGTGCGTGACACCCGGGGTCGCGAGATCGACGGTGCGTGCGGTCAGTTGGCTGCCGCGGTGGACAGTGACATCGAAGCGCCGCGCGGGCGCGACCGGGCGTAGCGGTACGAGACCAGGAGACATAGTGGCGAGTCAGGGTCAGCGTTTCCGGCGTAAGGCGCTCCGCCGGGGCTACAAGGTCGACGAGGTCGACGCCTTCCTGGACCGGGTGGAGGCGACCCTCGCCGGTCAGCCGGTCGGCGCTCCCGTGGCCTCCCAGGAAGTCCACGACGTGGTCTTCCGGGTCCGTTTCAACGGTTACGACGAGTGGCAGGTCGACCTCCACCTGGACCGGGTGGAGCGGCAGCTGGCCGAGCTGGAGGAGCGCAGCGCCCCGACTGGCCGGGGCGCCGACCCGCGCGGTGTGGACCGGCTCGCCCCGTCGATGCGCGACGACCACCGGGGCGTACCATCCGCGCCACCGCCGATGCCGCCCCGTGCCATGCCGGCCCAGCCCGGCCCGCCGGACCGTTTCGGCAGCCGCTACGACGAGCCGACCGGTGCCTTCGCCGGTGGGTACGACGCCCCGCGCGGCGGGTACGACTCGCCGCGAGGCCAGGTGGGGCCGGGGCCCGGTGGGCCGATGGGTCCTGGCCCGGGTGGGCCGATGGGGCATGGTGGGCCGATGGGTCCTGGCCCGGGTGGGCCGATGGGGCACGGCGGCCCGCCGCCGCGTGGCCTGCCGGCCGGACCGGGTAGTGGCTACGGTCCTCCGGACGAGCAGCGTTTCGACGGCTTCGAGGCGGGCCGGCACGGTCGTGCGGACATGACCGCCGAGATCCGGATGCCCGAGCGGGACCGGATGCTGGAACGCGACCGGATGCCCGAGCGGGACCGGATGCCCGAGCGCGACCGCATGTTGGAGCGGGACCGGATGCCCGAGCGCGACCGGATGCTGGAACGCGACCGCATGCCGGAACGGGACCGGATGCCCGAGCGGGATCCGCGGGAACTGCGTGGCCGTGGCCCGGCCGGGCCACCGCCGCTGCCGCAGCAGCCGCTGGGTGGTCCGCCGCCGCTGGCCGGCCCGCCGATGGTGGGTCCGCCGATGGCCGGCCCGCCCGGCAGTGAGCTGTACCGGGTCGACCAGATCCGTCGCAGCTTCCAGGTGCGCCGCTTCGGCAGCGGATACGACCCCGACCAGGTGGACCGGTTCTTCGAGAGCCTGCTCGGCGGCATGCAGGGTCGCAACCAGATGCCGGTCAACCCGAAGGACCTGGACACGCTGCGCTTCGGGCTGGTGCCCGGTGGCTACTTCGAGGCCGAGGTCGACGCCGCGCTCAAGGACGTGCAGGACATCCTCTTCGGCCGCTGACCACCAGGGGCCGGAGCCGCCGTGTGACCACCGACGGCCGCGGCGCTGCTGCCGGTGCGGGTGCCGGGTCCTGCCGTGGAGCGTCGGTCGAGGGTCGAGGGCGACGAAGGCCCGCCCCGGACCGGGGCGGGCCTTCACACGTCGGTGGGGCGGTCCGTCAGGAGCGCAGCCCGCTGCGGCGCAGCACGGCGTCGCCGACGACGATCGCCAGCAGCAGCACGGCCAGGCCGACCAGCCAGATGTCCTCGACCTTGCCCTCGTGGTTGCCGCACAGCATCGCCAACAGCGCCAGCGCGGAGACCACCGCGCCGATCCGTCCGGCCTTGCGGTGTCCGGGCCTGTGCTGATCTGGCGCGGTTACCGGCTCGCTTCCTGCCACTGTCGGTCCTTCCCTCGCGATCGGAACTCCGGTTAGTCTGGCACGCCCTGCCCTGCGCCCGGTGCGGGGTCCGCCCTGCTGGGGCACGGCTGACCGGGGCGGGTGCGGCGGGCCGGGGGTGAGCGCGGCGGATCCGGCGGGCGCGATGGGCCGGGACGGCCCCGGGCTGCGGGCCGAAGGACCCCTTCGCGGTGGGGCGGATCGGCTCTACCGGCGTCGCGGGCCGTCGACCACACTGCCTCCGGTAGCGTTCGGACGTACACCTTGATTGTCGGTTTGAGGGGGACTGCGGTGCGAGTGACCGGTACGGGACATGCCAGCATGCGGATCGACACGGCTGCGGGCAGCATCCTGTGCGACCCGTGGGTCAATCCGGCCTACTTCGCCTCCTGGTTCCCGTTCCCCGACAACTCCCTGCTCGACTGGGAGTCCCTGGGCCAGGTCGACTACCTGTACGTGTCGCACCTGCACCGGGACCACTTCGACGCCAAGCACCTGCGCGACTTCGTCTCGAAGGACGCCACCGTGCTGCTGCCCGAGTTCCCCACCTCGGAGATGGAGGACGAGCTGCGGGCGCTGGGCTTCACGAAGTTCCTGCGGGCGCCCAACGAGCAGGTGGTGGAGCTGGACGGCGGCCTGAAGATCATGATTCAGGCGTTGACCAGCCCGACCGACGGCCCGATCGGCGACTCGTCGCTCTGGGTGGAGTACGACGGGGTCCGGCTGCTCAACCAGAACGACGCCCGCCCGACCGACCTGACCGTCTTCGCCGAGCTGGGCCACGTGCACGCGCACCTGCTCCAGTTCTCCGGCGCGATCTGGTACCCGATGGTGTACGAGCTGCCGCAGGCGGCGAAGACCGCGTTCGGCAAGCAGAAGCGGGAGCGGCAGTTCGACCGGACCTGGCGCTACATCGACGACCTGAAGGCCGACCACGTCTTCCCGATCGCCGGCCCGCCGTGCTTCCTCGACGATGCGCTGTGGCAGTTCAACGACATCCACGGCGACGAGGGCAACATCTTCCCGGACCAGTCGGTGTTCCTGTCCGAGTACGCGAAGGTCGGCGGCACCAACGGCATCGTGCTGCTGCCGGGCAGCGTGGCCGAGGTGACCACCGTCGGGGCGACCACCACCCACCCGCAGCCGGTCGAGGAGTTCTTCGCGAACAAGAAGGCCCATCTGGAGGAGATGCGGGAGCGCAAGCGCCCGGTCATCGAGGCGGAGAAGGCGTCCTGGCGGCACCCCGAGGTCGACGTCCTGGCCGGGATGAAGAGCCGGATCGAGCCACTGCTCGACGAGTCGATCTACCTGGCCAAGGGGGTCGGCGGCCCGGTCCGCTTCGACCTGGTGGGCTACGACGGCGAGAGCGTCGAATCCATCGTGGTGGACTTCCCGGGCAAGCAGGTCCGGCCGTACGCCGACGAGAAGGTCCGGTACCGGTTCCGCACCGAGCGGGCGCTGATCGAGCACCTGCTGCACATCGGTGAGGTCGACTGGGTCAACTCCCTCTTCCTGTCCTGCCGCTTCTCGGCGGCCCGGATCGGCCAGTACAACGAGTTCGTGTACGCCTTCTTCAAGTGCCTGTCCACCGAGCGCCTCCAGTACGCCGAGGGCTGGTACGACGAGCACGAGCGCAGCACCGACGCGGAGGACATCACCCTGGGCGACTGGGTGGTGCAGCGCCGTTGCCCACACCTGAAGGCGGACCTGACCCGGTTCGGCATCGTCGACGGCGACCAGCTCACCTGCCAGCTGCACGGCTGGAAGTTCGACCTCCCCTCCGGCCGCTGCCTCACCAGCGTCGGCCACAAGATCCGCGCCGCCCGCACCCAAACCCCCACCCCCTAACCCCACCCCACCCCGTTCCCCTCCCTCTCCCCTCCCCCTCCCCCCTCCCTCCCCCCTCCCCACCCCCTCCCCTCCCCCCTCCCCACCCCCCTCCCCACCCCCGTTTCCGGCGATCATGGAGTTGTGGTGGGCCGTAAAGGCCCTGAACCGGTGCACACCGGGCACCACAACTCCATGATCGACACAGGCAGGGAGGGGTGGGGTGTGGAGGGCGGGGGAGAGGAGGGCGGGGTGGGGGTGGGTGGTGGGGCGGGGAAGGGGGAGGGGGAGGGGTATGAGTTTGGGCGGTGGCGGGAGAAGGAGCGGGACGCGTCGCGGGTGGAGGCGTTCAGCGACGCGGTGATCGCGATCGTGCTGACCCTGATGGCGGTGGAGCTGCTCCAACTCAGCCCGCAGCGGCCCGAGGGGCAGGAGCTGCCCGAGACGCTGTTCCACGAGTGGCCCGCCTACCTGGCGTACGTGATCACCTTCGTGATCGTGGGGCAGGTCTGGCTGACCCACCACAACATGTGGCGGTACGTGGTCAAGGTCGACCAGCTCCTGCTCGTCCTCAACCTGCTGCTGTTGCTGTTCGTGGCGGCCATTCCGTTCGCGGCCATCCTGCTCGCCGACAACCTGCGCGGCACCGTCGCCGACCAGCGGCTGACCGCCACGATCTACGTGGGCACGGTGCTCGGTGAGGCGCTGTTCTTCAACCTGAGCTGGTGGTGGGCCCGCCGCCGACGGCTACTCGACCCGGGGCTGGATCCCCGGTTGGCCCGAGCGGTGGCCCGCCGCTTCCTGCTCGGCCCGCTGCTCTACGTGGTGGCGTTCGGTATCTCCTTCGTCGACCCGGTGCTCAGCCTGGTGGCGTACTTCCTGCTGACCGGGCTCTATCTGATCCGTGGTCCGGGCGACCTGCCGTCGTCCCGCCCGGCCCGCGCCTGAGCAGGGGCGGCGAGCCGGACGGGAGAGGCGGGCGGGCCGGACCACCCCGGGGCAGGCGAGCGGGCCGGGGTGCGGGGTCAGCGGCCGAGGTCGGCGAGGACGCGCTGGGCGGCGTTGTGCCCGGCGGCGCCGATCACGCTGCCAGCGGGGTGGCAGCCGGCGCTGCCCGCGTACACGCCGTCGACGCCGGTGGCGTACGGCATCCGGTCGGTGAACGAGACGGTGTTGTCGACGTGGTGGATGTGTCCGCCGGTGATGCCGAAGTGCGCCTCGATGCCGGGCGGGGGCAGCGGCACCGCGTCGGCGATCAGGTCACCGGTGCCCGGGGCGTACCGTTCGCAGATCTCCACCAGGCGGGTGACGTAGCCGGGCAGCGCGGTGTCCCAGTCGGTGCCGGCCAGCGTGTAGGGGACCGACTGGACGAACAGCGCCGACGAGTGGTGCCCGGCCGGGTCGGACAGCGACGGGTCGACGGTGGTGTGCAGGTACCACTCGATGGTCGGCTCGTCGGGCAGCCGTCCGGCCTGCACGTCGGCCCACATCGCCCGCAGCGCCGCCATCGGCGACTCGCCGCCGGCCCCGACCAGCGACGCCGACCCGGGCAGCAGGTGGATGGTGGACCCGAACGGGCTGGGCGCGTCCGCCGGCAGGCAGGAGAAGCGGGGCAGCCCGGTCAGCGCCAGGTTCAGCTTGAGCGTGGTGCCGGGCCGGCGGACCGCCGTCATCCGCGCGCCCAGCTCCGCCGGCAGCGCGCCGTCGGGCACCAGCTCCATCAGCCGGTACGGGTCACACGCGCCGAGCACCACCTCGGCGGCGACCTCCCGACCGTCGGCGAGCCGGACGCCCGACGCCGCGCCCCCGGCCAGGGTGACGGCCTCGACCCGGGCACCGGTCAGGATGGTCGCCCCGGCCGACCGGGCGGCCTCGGCGAAGGTACGCGAGACGGTGCCCATCCCGCCCTCGGCGATCATCCAGGTGCCGTCCGCGCCGGGCAGCCGGCACATGTTGTGCACCAGGAAGTTGTGGCCGGTGCCAGGGTCGTCGGGGCCGGCGTTGAGGCCGGACAGCCCGTCGGTGACCGCGTACATGCTGACCAGCAGCTCGGAGCGGAAGTCGAAGCGGGCCAGGTAGTCGGCGACGGAACCACGCACCAGGTCGACGAAGACTTGTCGCAGCCCGGGACGGACGTACCGCTCGGCGGTCTGCTCCACCGGCAGCGGTTCGGCGAGCCAGGCCGGGGCGAGGTCCGCGCGGAGCTGCGCCAGTTCGGCCTGGAGCGCGTCGTCGGCGGCCACGTCGGCGGGGGAGAAGAACTCGGTGAGCTGCCGCCGGGTGGCGGCGGTGTCGCTGCCGAACAGCAGGTAGGGCGCTCCCGGCCCGCCCGGCGTGGGCAGAAAGTAGTGCGGGTCGCGGCGCAGCACGGGGATCCGCACGTCGAGCGCGGCGAGCAGCTCCGGTGGCATCAACCCGAGCAGGTACGACCCGGTGGAGTGGCGCAGCGCGGGCACCTTCGGGAACGGGTTCTCGGTGCGGGTGGCCCCGCCGATCACCTCCGCCGCCTCCAGCACCAGCACGTCCAGCCCGGCGCGGGCCAGCAGGACGGCGGAGACCAGCCCGTTGTGCCCTGCTCCGATGATCACGACGTCGGCGCGGGACGGCAGCGCACTCGCATCACTCATGCCTGCGCAGCCTAGTGCGGCGGGCGGCGTCCGTCTGCCGGCTCGACCCGGGTGATCCGGCTCGACTGGCTGGCCCGTGGCCGTCCGGCTGGCCCGTGGCCGTCCGGCTCGACGCTGGCGGTCCGGCTTGCCCGGGTGGTCCGGGTCGGCCGGTTGGTTCGTGGCCGTCCAGCTGGACCGTGGTCGTCCGGGTGCCGGCACCATCAGGCGCGGAACGCGGTATGCCTGTGCGGCATATTTATGCCCCACAGGCATACCGGTCGCCACGGGAAGTGGGCTCCCCCGCTCCGGCAGCCGGGAAGGCCGGGCCGGCCCGTCGAACGTGAACGGTTGTTGCGATAGTTGACGGCGATCCTGTGGGGCCGACGCCGGCCCCGTCGGTGGGCGGCCAGGTGCGGCCGGCGGGCGACGGCTTGACGGGTCGACGGCGCGACGGCGCGACGGGTCGGCGGGTCGGCGGGTCGGCGGCGCGACGGGTCGACGGCGCGACGGCTCGGCGGGTCCACGGGTCGGCGGCTCGGTGGCGCGGCGGGTCGGCGGCGCGACGGGTCGGCGGGTCCACGGGTCGGTGGGTCGGCGGCTTGACGGGTCGGTGGGTCGGTGGGTCCAGGGGTCGATGGTTCGGTGGGTTGACGAGGGGAGAGGTGGATGTTCGCCTGGTGGGGGCGGGTGGTGGTGCGCGCCCGGTGGGCGGTGCTGGCCGCCGCCGGGGTGCTGGTGGTCGTCGGGGCCACCTGGGGCAGCGGGGTGTTCGGAGAGCTGACCGGGGGCGGGTTCGACGACCCTTCCAGCGAGTCCAGCCGGACCGTGCAGCGGGTCACCGCCGAACTCGGCCGGCAGGGCGCGGACGTGATCGTGCTCTGGTCCAGCGACACCGCGTCCGTCGACGATCCGGAGTTCCGCGACCCGGTCAGAGTCACCGTGGCCGGGCTGCGCCAGCGGGCCGAGGTGGCCGAGGTGACCACCTGGTACGACGCCCCCGCGCCCGCGCTGGTCGCCGAGGACCGGCGGGCCACCTACGCGGTGGTCAAGCTGACCGGTGGCGACGAGGACGCCCGGTCGGCGCAGTTCGAGGGGCTGCGCCCTGCAATGGACGCGCCGGGGCTGCGGACCGACGTCGGCGGGCTGGTGGCGTTCCAGGCGGCGGCCACCACCCAGAGCACCGAGGACATCACCCGGGCCGAGCTGCTGTCCATGCCGGTGCTGTTGGTGCTGCTCGTGCTGATCTTCGGTGGACTGGTCGCCGCCGGCACGCCGTTGCTCGTCGGTGGGCTGGCCATCCTCGGCGCATTCGTGGCGGTACGCCTGGTCAACCTGGTCACCGACGTGTCGATCTTCGCGATCAACGTGATCACCCTGATCGGGCTCGGGATGGCGGTGGACTACGCGCTGTTCATCGTCAGCCGGTTCCGGGAGGAGTTGGCCGCCGGCCGGAGCACCACCGAGGCGATCCGGCGCACCATGCTCACCGCCGGCCGGACGGTCTTCGTCTCCGGGCTGACCGTCGCGCTGGCCATGGCCAGTTTGTTGATCTTCCCGCAGCCGTTCCTGCGGTCGATGGGCTTCGGCGGGATGGCCGCCGTGCTGATCGCCATGCTGGCCGCGCTCACCGTGCTGCCGGCCCTGCTGGTGGTACTCGGCCATCGGGTGGACGCGGTGCGCGTACCGCTGCCGTGGCGGCGTGGGACGACGGGTGCGCGGCCGGCGGCGGGTGACGCGGGCGGCGCCTGGGCCCGGATCGCGCGCAGCGTGATGCGCCGGCCGGTGCTCTACCTGGTGGGGGTCGCGGCGCTGCTCGCCGTGCTGGCCACCCCGTTCGCGCGGATCACCTTCGGCGGGGTCGACGAGCGGGTGCTGCCGGTGGACGCCGCGCCCCGGGTGGTCTCCGAGCGGATCGCCGCCGATTTTCCCGGCGGCACGATCGCCCCGGTCGAGGTGCTGGTCTCCGGCGCACCGGCCGACGCGGTACGCCCGTTCGCCGACCGGGTCGCGGCGCTGCCCGGGGTGACCGGGGTGCAGGTCACGGCGGCGAAGGGGGAGTCCACCCTGCTGTCGGTGAGCTACCCGGGGGAGCCGACCGGCGACGACGCCCGGGACCTGGTGCGGACGCTGCGGGACCTGCCCGGCCCGGCCGGGTCGGAGGTGCTGGTCGGCGGTCGGCCCGCCGCCGACGTGGACCTGCTGGACAGCCTCGGCGACCGGCTGCCGTGGATGGCCCTGCTGATGGCCGGTGCGACCCTGCTGCTGCTCTTCCTGGCCTTCGGCTCGGTGGTGCTGCCGGTCAAGGCGGTGCTGATGAACCTGCTGTCGATCGGCGCGTCGTTCGGCGTGGTGGTCTGGATCTTCCAGGACGGCCACCTGTCCGGCCCGCTCGGCTTCACCTCCACCGGGTTCATCGAGCCGAGCAACCTCATCCTCATGCTCGCGGTGCTGTTCGGGCTGGCCACCGACTACGAGGTGTTCCTGCTCTCCCGGGTCCGCGAGGAGTGGGACCGCACCGGCGACAACACCGCCTCGGTCGCCACCGGCCTGCAACGCACCGGGCGGATCATCACCGCCGCCGCGTTGCTGCTGATCATCGTGGTGGCGGGCTTCACCACCGGCGGGATGGCCTACATCAAGCTGATCGGCGTCGGCATGATCGTGGCGATCGTGGTGGACGCGACCCTGGTCCGGGCGCTGCTCGTGCCGGCCACCATGCGGCTGCTGGGCCGGTGGAACTGGTGGGCGCCGGCACCCCTGGCCCGGCTCTGGACCCGCTACGGCCTGCGCGAGACCGACGACCCGGCGGTATCCGTGGACCCCGCCGTATCCCTGGACCCGGCCGCAAATCCGGACCCGTCCCCGGACGCCGGTCCGGAGGCGGCGGCGCGGCGGACCCGCCACCGGGACAGCGCGAGGGTGGCCGAGTAGCCGGCCAGCACGATCACGTGGAACAGGTAGAGCCAGAGCAGCACCGCGACACCGGCCCCGACCGGGTCGAAGCCGCCGAACGGGACACCGAGGTCCAGCGGGAGCGAACAGAACAGCACGAAGCCGTGCAGGAAGCCGGAGAGGTTGGCGGCGGTGAACGACCCGACCGCCAGGGTCGACAGCCAGTCCGGTGAGGCCGGCCCGACCACCCGGAACACCCACGTCAGCACCGGGGTGAGCACCAGCCACACCGCCAGGAACGACAGCACGATGCCGAGGGCGGCGATCCAGCCGCCCTGCCGGATCAGCCGGGTGGTGGTGGGCAGCGCGATGAGGATCGACAGCAGCAGGGCGGGGGCGGGGGCGAGCAGCGGCAGCAGCAGCAACCGCCCCCGCCAGCCGACCAGCGTCTCGTCCGGGTTGGGCGCGGTGGCCACCGAGACGAACGCCCGGCGCAGCCCCTCACCGTAGAGCGAGGCGGGCAGCAGGGAGGCCAGCGCCAGCAGCGGGGTCAACTGCACCCCGGCATTGACCAGCGCGTCCACCGCGTCGGGCGCACCGATCGCGTCCGGCAGCGTCTCCACGGCGTACGAGGTGAGCCGGCGTACCCGGTCCGCGCCGGCCAGCAGCGAGGTGAGCCAGATCGCCAGCAGGGCCACCGGCACCACGGCGATCGCCCCGTAGAAGGTGATGGCGGCGGCGTGCAGGGAGAGGTCCCGACCCCGTACCGGTCGGAACGCGGCACTGGTGATCCGCTTCGTACGCTGCCATGCGTCGCCCATCGCGATGTTCTTCCCCCTGTCATCCCCGGATACGCCTCACCCTCCCTCGGCTGTGACGGTACCCACCAGGTGACAGCTGATCCCGGGCAACCGGACCGATTCGAGGCCCGATGTGCCCGTCATCGGTCAGCCGAAGGACTGCACCGGGCCCCAGTCCTGCTCGATGACGATCTTCACTGGTCCGCCGGTGTTGGTGCTGGACGGGTGGTAGATCCGTAGCTTCCCGTCGGAGGAGTACCGGGCCCAGAGGTCGGGCACCTGGTCCCCGTTCACGTCGGGGATGCCGATGAGCGCGTCGACGGCCGCCTCCGTCCAGCCCGTCCCGTACGGGACGTCCCCGGCGCGGGAGCCGGCAGCGGTCTTGAGCGAGTCCAGGATGACAGTGCCGGTTACCGCGCCGGGCTTGCCGTGCCGGACGTACATGTTGCCGTTGTCCAGGTTCCGCCACAGCAGGTCGGGGGTTCCGTCCAGGTCGATGTCGGCCATGTTGACGACCTCACGGCGGGCCCAGGCGGTGCCCTCCATCAGAGTCGCCGCCTGGAAGCTGCCGCCGGTGTAGCCGCTCAGCACCCAGAACTGCGTCCCGGAACGGACCACCAGTTCCGGCAGCTTGTCACCGTCGAGGTCGCCGACCGCCTTGATCTGGGTCCAGGTGGCCGGTGCCGGGAGGGTGGGCGTGTCGGTCGGCAGGAGCACCCGCAGCCGGCGGTCCACCGGGAAGCTGCCGTACCCGTCGCCGGGATAGAGCCAGAAACCGCCGTCGGGGGTACGGGCGAACAGGTCGGTGGTGCCGTCGCCCGGGTAGGTGTCACCGTACTTGGTGATCAGCGCGGCCGGACCGGCGCGGACGGTCCAGTGCCCCGGCGGGTTGCGGGTGCCGTCGGCGGCGTACGAGCTGGTGAGGGATTCGTGCAGCTCGCCGCCCTTGTCGCCCGGGTAGGTGCGCAGTTCGCCGCCGATGGTGATCGCGAGCAGGTCGGGGATGCTGTCGCCACCGGTGTCGCCGGGGCCGTCGGCCTGGTCGGACGGCGGTAGGAAGAAGGTGTAGTTGGTAGGTTCGCTGCGGTTGCCCGCCGTGTCGTGGGCGTACACCTGGAGGGTGTTCGGGCCGGCATGCCGGGGCTTGAGGTCGGGCACCTCGGCGACGCCGTTGGTGGCGGTCACCGAGAGGCTGCCGACGCCGCCGAAGGAGTAGGTGAACCGGGCCGCGCCGGCAGCGCTGAACTTGATCTTGCCGGTCTGGCCGAACTTCACCGTGGCCCAGGTCGCTCCGTCGTCGGTGGCCTCCTTGAAGACATCGCTGCTGACGTCGGGTGCCGGCGGCGCGGAGGCGTCGATGGTGAGCCGGCAGGGCTCGGCCCCTGTCGGGAAGTACGCCGACGTCGTGCCTGAGGTGTCTTCGGCCCGGACGTTCCACGAGTAGACGGCCGTGTCCTCCAGCGTGCTGGCGGGAACGGTCAGCGTGGCCCTGCCGGCGCTGTTGGGGGTGACCAGGGTGCCGGCGGGCACGGTCGTGCCGGTCTTCCAGAACCGGAAGCGCAGCGATTTGAGGTTGCCGTCGGGGTCGGCGGCGGTCGCCGACAACACCAGGTTGCTTCGTGCGACGGTGACGCCGCCGCCCGGACCGGGCACGCAGTTGCCGCCGGGGGACGAGGTGACGTTCGTCGGCGTGCCGGGCGGCCGGTTGTAGACGACGGTCAGCTCTGCCGACGTGGCTTTGAACTTACGCCAGGTCAGCGTGTCAGACTCGCTGGTGGCCTGCATGCCGAAGGTGAGGTTCGCCAGACCGTTGTCCGCGCCCTGCTGCGCCGCGTTCCGTACGTCGAAGCTGACGTAGTCGTCGGCGCAGTTGCTGCCGTAGCCGTAGGCGAACGACTTCTTCTGCTGCAACGTCTGCCAGCTCGGCTGGGAGTTCCAGGTGGTGCCGGAGGAGATCGCGCCAGTGAGCCAGAGCTGCATCTCCCGGCTCGTGCAGGACCACGAGTGGTTGTTCAGTACCTTGAAGCTCGCGGAGCTGATCGCCGCGCCGCTCATGTCGGTGCGGTACTGCATGCGCCAGAACGAGCGGGTCCGCAGCGGCGTCTGCTGCTCATATCCGACGCGGGCGTCGGAGGTGCCGGAGTTGAAGTTGGTGCCGTTCCAGGTGTTGGTCTTGGGGTGTTGCGAGTAGACGGTCGCCCAGGCCAGCGTGCCGCTGATCAGCGTCGGGTCGATGAAGACGGGAAAGGCGACCGTCGGATCGGTGAGCAGGCCGGTGCCGGCGGCGTCGAGGTGCAGCCGGGTCTCGCCGGTGCCGTCACCATCGAGGCGGGTGCGGATCGGGGCCTGCCGGGCACCCGGTTCACTGCCGCTGAGGCCGGACAGCCGTAGCACGTCGGCCGGAGTGTCCACCGCGGTACGTGGCACCGCCTGCGGATCCTCGGCGTCCTGCCCGGCGGAGTCCCAGGCGAAGGGCGAGGGGACCGAGGCGACCTCCCGACCGTCCGTCGGGTCGAGGGCGCGGACACCGCCGGTTTCCGGATCGTGCTGGAAGACCGCCGTGGCGGAGCTGAGTCCGTAGCTGAGCGCGTCGACGGCCTGGAGCGTCGCGGCGGCGTTGTTCTTGACGATCAACAGCTGGCCGAAGCCGCCTGCCTCGCGGGCGACGACGAGTAGGTCGACCCCCGGCAGCACCTCCGAGTAGAGGGCGCGCGGGCCGTCGAGCACCGGTTCCGGCAACGGGCCCGGCCAGGTGTAGGTGATGGTGTGTCCGTCGGCCTCCAACTCGGCCAGCACGCTGGTGGCGCTGCCACCTTCGCTGCGGCTGCGACCCCCGCTGCCACCGGTTTCGGTGCCGCCGCCGGAGAAGCGGACCGGGGTGGGAACGTTGACCGGACGGACGTCGAGGCGACCGGCGGCCTTTCCGGCGCGGGTCAGCGTCGTGTCGATCCTCGTCCACCGCCCGTCGGCGGCCCTGGCCCGCTGCGGGGTGGCGTGGACGGTGGTGCGTAGTCGCCCATCAGGGAGCGCCCAGGTCAGCGACGTGGCAGTGGTGGCGGTGTCGACAAGTACCTCGTCTCCGGTGCGGGCGGCGTGCGCCACGGCGGTCGGTTCGTCCCGCGGAGCAGCGCCGGGCGCGGGTGCGGCGGCCACCCGGGGCGGGCCGGGGCCGGGTCGCAACGGCAGTGGGGCGACGACGAGTGCGGCCAGCAGCACACCCAGGGTGAGGGTCAGCCTGGTGCGTGTACGCACTAAGGGCTTGAGCAGGCGAGGCGCGGTCACGGCGGGTCTACTCCCGTGGGGCCGGGCGGACAGGGAAACGGGACGCCCGGCCGGCGGATCCGGCGGGTCAGGGGCAGAACGAGGGCACACGATCGCACGGCACCAGGGCACCTCGTCTATCCCGTGACCGTTATTGATTCGTGATCCGCTAGGAAAAGTTACTGAGAGACATGCCCCGAATTTGAACCGATGCGGCTTTTGGTGCCGCAGGGTGGCAATGTTTGCGATCTTGTGAGCGCTTTCAGGTGGCACGAGACCTTTGATGGTTTCTGCTATCGATCATCCAGTGGTCCAGATCACTCGACCCTGCGGGCGGTAACCGATAACGGGGTTGAGCGTGAGGCTCTCCTGACGCAGAGTGCTCAAGCACATGTCGCAGCCGCCGGCATGTGCCGTCGCGGTTGTCCGCACCTCTTCTTTCCTCTTCGCGCCTGGGTGGGAGTCGACGCGCATGCGTGGTAACGGTTTGCTGTTCCGACGGTCGCCCGGCCGACAGACCCGGGCGGTCGCCCGCCGTCGATGGGGGCGGGCCACCCGCACCGCGTTCGTCCTGGCGCTCTCCACCACGCTGGCGGCGACGAGCCTGCCCGCCGCCGCGCTGGCGGTGCCCGGACCGGGGATGAGCCGCGAGAAGGACCGGCTCGACCTGCCGGACCTGCCGGAGACCGCGCTGGTCGAGCAGGACAACGTCGCGCAGACCGAGATGACCACTGAGAAGGTCGGCGACGTGACGGAGTACGCCCCGTCGGCCGTCGAGCCCTGGGTGCAGGACACCGGCACGGTGGACCTGACCGGCGTCGCGCCCGGCGCCACCCGGCCGGTCGACGACCTGCCGGTCGCGCTCGGCGTACCGCAGGACGGTGACCCGGCCGCGCTGGCCGGCACCTGGACGGTCGACCTCGCCGCGCCCGAGACGTCGCAGGTCGCCGGGGTGTCGGGCCTGATCATGAAGCTCACCCCGCCGGTCACCACCGATCCGGCCGCCGAGGTGACCCTCAGCGTCGACTACACCTCCTTCGCCGACCTGTACGGTCCGCAGGCCGCCGACCGGTTCGGCGTCATGCTGCTGCCCGACTGCGTCTACGACGCCCCCGACAGCGGGGACTGCGCCGATGGCGGCGACGGCACCGAGCCGGTCGGCCCCGCACCCGCGCAGGCGGTGCCCAGCGAGGTGACCCTGGTGCCCGCCGCGTCGGCGTCCGCCCGCACCACGCGGGCCGAGCAGGCACCGGTCCGCCGGGTCGTCACCGGCACCGTGCCGGTCGGCCCGTTGCTCGACCCACGGTCCGCGCGCACCACCGGTGTCGCTGCCGCTACGGCAGCCCGAAGGTCGTCGGCGTACTGGACACCGGCGCATCGGCGGGCGGCGACTTCACCGCGAGCCCGTTGCTCTCCTCGGGCTCCTGGGCGGCTGGCTCCTCCTCCGGGGCCTTCACCTACTCGTACCAGATGCAGATACCCGAGATGGCCGGTGGCCTGATGCCGAAGGTGGCGCTGGGGTACTCGTCGCAGTCGGTGGACGGCCGTACCTCCGCCACCAACAACCAGGCGTCCTGGATCGGCGACGGCTGGGACTACAGCGCCGGTTCCATCACCCGTAGCTACGCCAACTGCCGGCAGGACGCCACCTCCGGCGCGAACAACACCACGCACCGTACCGCCGACCTCTGCTGGGGTTCGGACAACGCCACCCTCTCCCTCGGTGGCATGACCACCGAGCTGGTCTACGCCAATGGCAGCTGGACCACCGCCAACGGCGATGGCTCCCGGATCGAACTGAAGACGGACGCCAGCAACGGCGACGCCGACGGCGAGCACTGGATCGTCACCACCCGGGACGGCACGAAGTACCACTTCGGCCTCAACGAGTTGCCCGGCTGGAGCACCGGTGATCCGGTCACCAACTCGGTCCTCACCGTGCCGGTGTACGGCAACCATCCCGGGGAGCCCTGCTACAAGGCGGGCAACTGGGCCGGCTCCGTCTGCACCCGGGCCTGGCGGTGGAACCTCGACTACGTCGAGGACGTGCACAGCAACGCGATGAGCCTGTGGTGGGCCCGCGAGTCGAACTACTACGCCAGGAACTTCAACTTCAAGGCCCCGGTGAAGTACGACCGGGCCGGCTACCTCACCCGCATCGACTACGGGCAGCGCCGTGGCAACGTGTACTCGGCGGCCCCGCTGGCCCGGGTCACCTTCGACGTCGCCGAGCGCTGCTTCACCGAGGGCACGACCACCTGCTCCGAGGCCAACTTCACCAGCAAGGACCCGGCGAAGTACCGCATCTGGTACGACACCCCGGCCGACCTGCGCTGTGCCGACAAGCAGAAGTGCTGGAACGCCGGGCCGTCCTTCTTCTCCCGCAAGCGGCTCACGAAGATCACCACCTGGGCCCAGCGCCAGCAGGGCAGCACGAGTCTCCAGGCGGTGGACGACTACCAGCTCAAGCAGTCCTTCCCGACCCTGCGGACCGGCCCCAACACCGCGCTCTGGCTGGAGTCGGTCACCCGATCCGGCTACGGCGTGACCGGCGACCGGATCACCCTCAACCCGGTGCGGTTCGCGGCCAACGTCGACGACATGCCGAACCGGGTCAGGAACGACAACCGCCCCGGCTTCTCCCGGCTGCGGATCGGACGGGTCGTCAACGAGTACGGTGGCGAGACCGTCGTCACCTACAAGCAGCCCACAGGGGCCTGCGCCACCGGTACGGGCCTGCCGAACGACCCGAAGGACCCGGCGGTCACCGCGGCGCTGAAGGCGAACACCCGGCTCTGCTACCCGGCCTTCTGGCACCCGGACCCGGCCGAGGAGTCCATCGACTGGTTCCACAAGTACGTGGTGGAGTCGGTCGAGGAGGTTCCCGCGGTCGACGGGCCCTTCAACGTCCGCACCGTGTACGAGTACGGCACCCCCGGCTGGAAGCTCGCCGAGCAGGAGTTCACCAAGAAGTCCACCCGCACCTGGTCCCAGTTCGCCGGCTTCGACCAGGTGACCGTCCTCACCGGAGAGAACGAGGCTGCACCGGGAGCCGGCAGACGATGTCCGTCACCCGCTACTTCCGGGGCCTGGGCGACACCGTGTCGGTGAAGGACATCGCCGGCGACGAGATCGCGAAGGACAAGGAGCCCTTCGCCGGCCGGGTCGCCGAGGAGTTGACGTACGTCGAGGCCGAGCCCGGCGCCGACGCGGCCCACCTCAGGGCGAACTGGCTCACCCGCAGCATCACGTATCCGGAGGCGACGCTGCTCGCCACCCGGGAGCGCGGGTCCGGCCTCAGCCCGCTGCGCGCCTGGCGGGTCACCGAGCCGCGCCAGGTCGCGTACAGGCGCTCCTCCGGTGGCGACCGTGCCATAGAGACGAAGACCAGGTTCGAGGAGACGTACGGGCTGCCCGACCGCATCGAGTCCCTCGGCGAGGTCGGCAAGGCTGGTGACGAGTCCTGCACCACGATCGAGTACCTGCACCGCACCGACAAGAACCTGATCGGCCTGACCAAGCAGGTCCTGACCAGCCCGACAACCTGCGGGGCAGCCGCCTTCGGCGATCTGACGACGCTCAGCTCCGCCAGCCGGATCGCCTACGACGACGAGGCGTACGGTGTCGCTCTCGCCGCCGACACCAGGGGCCGCGTCCGCGAAACGTGGTCGCTGAAGGCGGACGGCGCGGGCTTCCAGTCCGACGGCACCACCACCATCGACGGCATCGGCCGGGTCACCTTCCGCACCGACCCCGACGGCAAGCAGTCGCAGATCGAGTACCTGCCCTCCACCGGCCAGGCGTACTCGGTCAAGGAGCGGAACCCGCTGGGGCACGATCAGGTCCGCGAACTCGATCCCGGTCGCGCCGTCACGCTCAAGACCACCGATCCCAACGGGCGGGTCAGCAACGCCAGGTACGACGCTTTGGGCCGTCTGGTCGAAGCCTGGGGGCCGGGCCGCACCCCGTCGGTCACCGCCGTCCCGGATTTCCGGGCCGAGTACGCCACCCCCGAGGGCAGGTCGCCGTACGTGACGACCTTCAGCCGGGGCCACGAGGACGGGGTGCAGACCTCCGTCACCATCTACGACGGCCTGGGCCGGGAGCGGCAGCGGCAGGAACAGGCCACCGGTGGCGGGCGGCTGATCACCGACCGGTACTACAACAAGGCCGGCGAGGTCTTCGAGACCTACAACGCCTACTACACCGAGGGCGGACCGCGCGGCGAACTCTTCGTGCCGCTGGCGCGCACCGCCGTACCCAACATCACCCGCTACAGCTACGACGGCCTCGGCCGGGTGACCCGGGAACTGCCCATCCTCCGCGACCAGGAGCGGCCCGAGCGGGCCACCACCTACGGTTACGGCACCGACCAGTCCACCGTGGTGAACCCGACCGGGTCGGCCTCCTACCGGATGTTCAGCGACGCGCTGGGCAGGACCACCCGGGTGGACACCTTCACCGACGAGGCCCGCACCGAGTTCACCTCGATGACGTACGGGTACGACGCGCAGGGACGGCTGACGAACGCCCGGCACTCCGCCGCTGCGGACCGCCCGTGGACGTGGAACTACGACCAGCGCGGCCGGCTCACCTCCAGCACCGACCCGGACGCCGGCACCACCCAGTTCACGTACGACCACCGGGACCGGCAGCTGACCGCCACCAACGCCCGTGGCGTCACCGTCTGGAACGGCTACGACGAGCTGTCCCGCCCGACCCGGCAGCGACTCGGTGGCAGCACCGGCGCGCTCCTGGCCGAGTTCAGCTACGACACGGTCCCGGGAGGCAAGGGTCTGCCGGCCAGCGCCACCCGATACACCGACGGGTTGCCCTACACCCAGACGATCGGTGGCTACACCGAGGACTACCAGCCGACGTCGACCACGCTCACCCTGCCGCAGTCGGTGGCCGACACCTGGGGCCTGCGCTCCTCCTACCGGTACGACTACTCGTACACCGACACCGGCCTGGCCGAGTCGTCGACCCTGCCCGCCGTGGGTAACCTGCCCGCCGAGAAGATCCTGGTCAGGTACACGGCCGACGGCCTGCCGCTCTCGGTCTCGGGCAAGGACTGGTACGGCGCGGAGACGGTCTACTCACCGTACGGGCAGGTGCTGCGCTCCACGCTCGGCGCGCAGCCCTACCGGGTGTGGACCACCGCCAGCTACGACGACGCCAGCGGCGCGCTCACCGAGCAGCAGGTGCACCGGGAACAGAAGGACAAGACCAGCAACCGGTTCGACGGCAGCAACCTGGTTTCGCGCCGCGCGTACTCGTACGACGACGCGGGCAACGTCACCGCGATCCGGGAGCGTGCGACCGACATCGCCGAGCGGCAGTGTTTCCGCTACGACGCGCTCGGCCAGCTCGAGACCGCCTGGACCTCCGCCGACCAGGAGGCCTGTGCCACCGGACCGCTCGGCGCCCTCGCGGTGTCGCCCGGCCAGGACGGCACCGGCTACTGGCAGGAGTACCGCTACGACCTGCTCGGCAACCGCAAGTCCCTGGTGGAGCAGGACCTCAGCGGTGCGACCGCGACGGGCGCGATCACCAGCACGTACCAGTACACCAGCAGCCAGCCGCGCACCCTCAGCACGGTGGCCCGGCACTGGACCACCCCACAGGGCGTCGAGATCACCTCCGAGGCGACCCGGCTGTACGAGCTGACCGGCGAGACGAAGTCGGTCACCTCGAACAACGGCGACGAGCAGACCCTGACCTGGACGTACGACGGCAAGGTCGAGCGGATCACCGGCCTGGGCAGCAAGGGGCGGACCCCGTACGTGGGCCTGGCCGACAAGTGCCTGGATCTCAGCGCCGGCCTCGCCCAGGCCAACCAGCCGATCCAGCTCTACTCGTGCAACGGCTCGCCGGCCCAGAAGTGGGCCTTCGCTCCCGTGCCGGGCATGGACCAGAACGACCCGAACCTGGGCACTCTCACCGGCCCCGACGGCTGGTGCGTCCAGCCGGCAGCCACTACCGCCGGGTCGCCGCTGCGTCTGCAGAAGTGCGACCGGTCGACCGCCCAGCACCTGGTTCGTGCGTCGACCGGCCAGCTCAGGCACGTCGCCTCCGGGTTGTGCCTCGCCGTGCAGAACGCCGCCCCGACCAACGCGACCCCGATCTTGCTGACCGCCTGCGACAACGCCTCCACCGCCCAGCAGTGGGAGGCGCAGTCGGAGACCCGGCACATCTACGGACCGGGCGGCAACCGGCTGCTGACCATCCAGGGCCGGCAGGCGACCCTCGACCTGGGCGAGTCGCAGGTCACCGTCGGCCGGGGCGGCACGCTGGTGAACACCCAGCGCACGTACGCCGCCCCCGGCGGTGCGGTGGTCCGCTACGCCCACGGCGTCAACGCCCCAGGTCTGGTCGCCGTGGCCGGTGACCACCAGGGCAGCCCGTACGCGGAGGTGGGCCTGTACAGCGGGATGCCGGTGCGGATCAGGAAGCAGGACCCGTTCGGCAACCAGCGTGGTGCGGCCGATCTGGGCGCGAACATGCAGACGAACGCGGGCTTCCTCGGCGCGACCCGGGACGACGCCTCCGGTTTCGTGCCGCTCGGCGCACGCCTCTACGACCCGTCGGTGGGCCGGTTCCTGTCGGCCGATCCGGTGCTGGACCTGACGGACCCGCAGCAGAACAACGGCTACGCCTACGCGCACAACAACCCGGTGACGCATTCGGACCCGTCGGGGCTGTCGGTGTCGTTGACGGCGTCGGAGATGGCGGCGGCGCTGGCCGGTGCGGGCCTGTCGACGGCCCAGGTGGCGCAGGCGCAGGCCAACATGGGCCGGTCGTTGATGTCGGTGATCCTGGACTCGGCCTGGTACATGCTGAAGGAGTTCCTCGGCATCAACGACGCCCTGAACTGCTTCGGTGGCGATCTGTGGGCGTGCGGCAGCCTCATCATCGGGGCGATCCCCTGGGCCAAGTTCGGCAAGATCCCCGCGGTGGCCAGAGCCATCAATCGGACGATCGCCGCGATCCAGGCGTGGAAGGCGGCGAAGCGGGCCGCCGAGGCGGTCCTGGCGGCGGCGCGGGCGGCCGAGACGGCGGCGTTGAACGCGAAGAAACTGGCTATCGAACGGGCGAAGAAGGCTGCCCAGGCGGCGGCCAAGAAGCCGGTCGACAAGGTCAACACGACGAGTAACGCGGCGGCGCAGGCGGCGCGGAAGACGGGCAACCCGGTACAGAAGCAGGCGCAGGCGAACGGTAACCCGAAGGCGTCCTCGGCTGCCGCGTCCGGCGGTGGTGGGAGGAAGCCCTCGTCGTCGTCCGGTGGGGGTGGGTCGAAGTCGGGTGGTTCGTCGGGTGGGTCCGCGCGCAGCAACGGTGGGTCCAGCGGTGGTGGTGCGGGCGACTCCTGTACCCGGCCCAACAGTTTCCTTCCCGGTACCCGGGTGCTGATGGCCGACGGGTCGACCAAGCCGATCGAGCAGGTCAAGCCGGGGGACCGGGTCAGGGTCACTGATCCGCGGACGGGTCGGGTCGAGGTGGAGACGGTCACCGCGACGGTCACGAGCCAGGGTGTGAAGAACCTGGTGAGGATCACCGTCGACGCGGCGGGGTCGAAGTCGTCGTCGGAGCCCGAGTCGGAGTCGGAGTCGGCCGGGCTGGTGGCGACCGAGGCGCATCCGTTCTGGATGCCTGAGCTGGGGGAGTGGGTCCACGCCACGGACCTGCGGTCGGGGCAGTGGTTGCGGACCAGCGCCGGGACTCTCGTCCAGGTCACCGCTGTCGAACGGTGGACCGTCCTACAGGCCAGAGTCCACAACCTCACGGTCGCCAACACCCACACGTACTATGTGCTGGCCGGCACAACTTCAGTGCTTGTGCACAACTGTGAGGGTCGGGAGAGCCTCAGCGGTAGCAGCTACGAATGGGATCATGACGAGAGTGGCAGTCTTCTTTATAGTGAAGTTGATGCCGACGGCGGATTAACTCTACTGGCCGACATGAAAAACAGCCCGGTGAGGGGGCAAGTGATCTTTGGGCGGATGATGGATGCTCTAGGTGGCAAGGTGCGAACAATCAATGGGAACCTTGTGGATGAGAACAAGGCGGCGTTTGTCGCAGCACTTGCGAGCGGACACGCGCCGGAGCAGGCTGCATGGATGACCTGGACCGGAAAAATGGCTCAAAGGCATGGGTTTACGACACTGTTGCATGTAGACCAGGAGGTATCTGGTGGGGCGCCTGTTCGGCTAAAGTTCGGTAGGCCGTGATGCCCGGTGTGGGAGAGTGGCGCCACATGTTCCGTGCGTCGGTTGATTCTGGTGGCGAACTGGTTGATATTGCTCGCTTAATCAGGCTTCACGGAAAATCTGGTCAATATGTTCAGGCGGCGGCGGCACTGCGGAAAGAGTTTGGATTCAAGATCGTTGAAGCCTTGGCGGTTGTGGGTTGGGCTGAAGGAGGAGACGGCAGTGAAGCATCTCTCTTGGAAATATGCCGCACGATTCAAACGGGAATCAAGTAGCTGGATCGGCGTCACGGTGCCGGCGTTCTTCTTCTATGTCAAGTGATTTTGTGACGACGACTCGTTATGGCTTGGGCGGGGTGGTTCCACCGAGCACTTCAAGG
This sequence comes from Micromonospora rifamycinica, assembly GCF_900090265.1. NCBI lineage: Bacteria > Bacillati > Actinomycetota > Actinomycetes > Micromonosporales > Micromonosporaceae > Micromonospora > Micromonospora rifamycinica. The sequence continues at coordinate 2,743,563 of NZ_LT607752.1, read as the reverse complement.
TCGGTGTTGTGGCTGCAATCCTAGCTTTCGATCGCCATGATATTGATGCATCGTTGGGGGAGTACTTTGCTTCTATTGGGTCTCCCTGCGAATCTGCCAGTCATGAGCCTCATGCTCAAGCGTCGGCACAAATAGCGGTTGAGAGACCTTTGTGCGCGCTGCCGTGGATATCGTCATCGTGGCTGACTCTCCAGGTGTCGCTGGCTCAGTTCCATTGGCCCGCTGCGTGATCGTCGTCCCCGCTGGTGCTTCGCGTACTCATTACGATCCCGGGGCATGACCGTGCTCACCACCACCAGGCTGACCATCCGAAACTGGACCGACAGCCCAGCCGATCTGGCCCGGATCTACGACCTCTACTCCCGCGACGAGGTGGTGCGCTGGCTGGGCGCGGCCCCCGGCCTGCCGTTGACCGACCTGGCCCAGGCGGCCGACCGGCTGGCGCTCTGGCAGGCCCGGCACGCCGACCACGGCGACCGGTACGGCACCTGGGCGGTGCAGACGCGCGACGCCGGCCTGGTGGTGGGCACGATCCTGCTCAAACCGCTGCCCGGCCGGGACGAGCGCGTGCCCACCGACGACATCGAGGTGGGCTGGCACCTGCACCCCGACTCGTGGGGCCACGGCTATGCCACCGAGGCGGCCCGCGCGCTGGTCGACCGGGAACTCGCCACCGGCACCCCGCAGGTGTACGCGGTGGTCGCCCCCGGCAACACGGCGTCGATGGCGGTGGCCCGCCGGCTCGGCATGACCCACCTGGGCCGGCGTACCGACTGGTACGGCGGCGAGGAGTTGGAGACCTTCGTCCGCCGAGCGGAGCCGTAGACCTCGACGGCGGTGGGGCGGGTGTGATCGCCGCAGCCGACCCGCCCCAGAATGGTCATTCCCCCGCAATCCGGACGACATCTTGCGATGTTAATAGACGTCACTCTATTGTCGGTTTCGGAAAGCGCTTTCCAGATGGTCAGAGCGGGTGCCCCGGCGAGTTCTGCCGCCGCCGACGGCGCCAGTTCGCCGTGCGCGGCAGCACGGTGGGCGGAGCGGATCCGACCCGAGCGGGCCGGAGCCCGAGCGCGATCATCCGTGGCCGGACTCACGGCCGTCGACCCGTCGGCGGCCTCGACGGCTGACCGGGACGACCACGGTTCCCCGTGCGCTCGCGGTCCGCAGCGGCACCGGGGCAGCGGCACCGGGGTCGCAGTGCCACCACATTTCGCAGCACCACCACGTTTCGCAGTACCACCACCCGGTTTTGCCGAACGGAGATGAGGCGAGGATGAGACGACCAGTTGCACGACGAGTCCAGGCGGGGCTGGCCACGGCCGCCGTCGGTGCGGCGATCTGCGTGGCCCTGCCAGTGCACCAGGCGTCGGCGGCGGCCGGCAGTGCCAGCGGCTACGCCACCCAGAACGGCGGCACCACCGGCGGCGCGGGCGGCCAGACGGTACGGGCCAGCACCGGCACCGCGATCCACGCTGCCCTGTGCAACCGGGCCAGCAGCAGCACCCCGATCGTCATCGAGGTGCAGGGCACGATCAACCACGGCAACACCACGAAGGTCTCCGGCAACAGTTGCAACACCGCCGCCGACAAGATCGAGCTGAAGGAGATCAGCAACGTCACCATCGTCGGGGTCGGCAGTGGCGCGGTCTTCGACCAGCTCGGCATCCACATCCGCGACTCCCGCAACATCATCATCCAGAACGTGACGGTGCGGAACGTCAAGAAGTCGGGCTCGCCCACCTCCAACGGCGGCGACGCCATCGGCATGGAGAGCAGCGTGCGCAACGTCTGGGTCGACCACACCACGCTGGAGGCGTCGGGCGGCGAGTCGGCGGGCTACGACGGGCTGTTCGACATGAAGGACGACGTCCAGTACGTCACGCTGTCGTACAGCATCCTGCGCAACTCGGGGCGGGGCGGCCTGATCGGCTCCAGCGAGAGCGACCGGGGCAACGGCTTCGTCACCTTCCACCACAACCTCTACCAGAACATCGACTCCCGCACGCCCCTGCTGCGGGGCGGGATCGCGCACGCCTACAACAACTCCTACGTGCAGTTGAACGAGTCCGGGATCAACTCCCGGGCCGGCGCGCGGGCCAAGGTGGAGAACAACTACTTCAAGAACTCCCGGGACGTGCTGGGCACCTTCTACACCAGCGAGGCCGGCTACTGGCAGGCCAGCGGCAACATCCTGGACAACGTGACCTGGTCCAGCCCCGGCAGCGAGACCAACCCCGCCGGCCCGGGCATGCCGTCCAACACCAGCGTCAGCATCCCGTACTCCTACCGGCTGGACGGGGCGAGCTGCGTGCCGGACATCGTCCGGCAGACGGCCGGCGCGAACACCGGTCTCAAGGAGTCGAACGGCAGCTGCACGCCGACCACCCCCAACCCGACCACCCCGGGACCGACCACCCCGGCTCCCACCACCCCCGCCCCCACCACGCCCGCGCCGACCACCCCGCCGCCCACCGGCAACCCCGGCGGGACCAACCTCAGCATCGGGGCCGGCTCCGACGGCTCCAGCAAGGCCAGCGGTACGAGCTACGGCGACGTGCGGGACGGCAACATGAGCACCTTCTGGTCGCCGGCCGGGTCGACCGGTGACATCTCGATCAAGTGGGGCTCCGCGACCAGCATCTCCTCGATCAACATCCGGGAGGCGTCCGGCTCGGCCGGCAGCGTCACCTCCTGGCAGGTCCTCAACGGTGACACCGGCGCGGTGCTGGCCTCCGGCAGCCGGGCCGGCGTGATCACCTTCGCCCGGACCTCGCTGAAGAAGATCACCTTCCGGATCAACAGCTCTGCTGCCACCCCGAAGATCGCCGAGTTCGAGACCTACGCCTGACGTCGTCCCCGGGCCGCGTCCGGGGCCATGATCAACTCAGTGGGGCCGATGTAGGGGTGTCCGGTCGGCGTGGACACCCCCATATCGGCCCCGTTGTGTCGATCAACCCGCGTCGGCGGGTGCGGGCGACGACCCGGACGGCGGGCCGGGTGGTGGGCTGGGCGACAGGCCGGGGGGTGGCCTGGAGGGCGGGCCGGGTGGCGGGCCGGGTGGCGGCCAGCCGTGGCGGGTCCAGGCGAGGAACCGGGTGAAGTAGGCGGCCGGGTCGACCGTCCCCGAGCCGACCCGCAGCGCATCGGTGATCGCATCGTGCATCAGCAGGCAGAGGTAGATGGCCAACATCGGCCGGTCGTGGGCGTACTCCCGCCGGAGGCCCAGCTTGGCCGGCTGGCACGGCCACGGCGCGGCGCAGGCCCGGCACCGCCAGGCGGGCCGCGCGGCGACGTGCCGGCCCGGCCCGTCCAACCGGCCGCCCGCCGCCCGCCCGCGCCCTGCGTCACCCTCCTGCGAGGCCGGCCGCCCGCGCCGCGTGCCGAGGGTCACCGGCGGCGGCCACCCCTGCCGTGCGTCACCGTCCGCTGAGGTCGCCGGTGCCGGCCGCCCGCGCCGGGTGCCGCCCGTCGGCGGGGTCACCGGCGGCGACCGGTCGCCCGGCAGGCCCGGCCCCCGGTGGCCGGGTCCGCAGCACCCACCCGGTACACGACGGTGGGGCCGTTCCACGGATGGTGGCGGTGCGCCGGCAGCGGAGACGGTGGGGGTTCCCCCGGCGGTACGGCGGCCAGCCGGTCCGGGCACGGCCAGCGCAATCCGCAGGTGCAGTGCCGCCCCCACCTCGACCAGTCCCGCCGATGCCGTGGCGCTGTCGGTACCGGTCTGTCGCGCTTGCTCATCCACCACTCCCTCCGTATGCCTGTTCACACTCTGCGGTGACGCGACTACTGTCGGAAGGCGGCGCGTGACCTCAGCGTCGGGTGTGCCGACCGGCGTCGGTGCGGTGGCCGACGGTGGGGGCGGATGGCAGACGTGGGGGGAGGTGTGATGACCGGCGGACCGATGTCGACCCTGGAATTCCTCGGGGCGGAGTTGCGCCGGGCGCGCAAAGATCGCGGGCTGAGCCAGGAGGAGCTGGCCCAACAGATCAGCTACTCGTCGTCGCTGGTGGGCATGGTGGAGATCGGCCATCGTACGCCGTCGCAGGACTTCATCACCCGCGCGGACGCCACCCTGGAGGCCGGCGGCCTCTTCGAGCGGCTGCTGACCCTGGTACGCGCCGACTCCGCGCCCCCGTGGTTTCGGGAGTGGATCAGCGTGGAGCGGGAGGCCACATTGATCCGCTGGTTCGAGCCGTCCCTCATCCCGGGTCTGTTGCAGACCGAGGCGTATGGCCGGGCCGTGCTGCATGGCGGCGGGATGCTGCGCGAGGGGGAGATTGAACAGCGGCTGGCGGCGCGTCTGGAACGGCAGTCCGTGCTGGATCGGGACTATCCACCGGAGTTCGTGGCGGTGATCGACGAGGCGGTCCTGCACCGGGCGGTCGGTGAGCCGGCGGTGATGATCGGACAGTTCGAGCACCTACTCTGCGCTACCGAGCGGCCCTACGTCAGTCTGCACGTCGTGCCGGCCGAGGCCGGTATGCACGCCGGTCTGGCGGGTCCGTTCATCCTGGCCCGCACACCCGAGGGCGGCGAGGTGGCGCACCTGGACACTCCGCTGCGAGCGCAGGTCACCGACCGTCCGGACGACGTTGATAGCCTTCAACGCAGGTGGGAGAATCTGCGAGGCGAGGCACTGCCCAGGCGGGCCTCCCGGGAGCTGATACGGGAGTTGGCGAAGTCATGGAGCTGACCGGCGCGATCTGGCGCAAGTCCACCCGTAGCGACAACGGCGGTGCCACCTGTGTGGAGGTGGCGACGAACCTGTCGCAGGTGGTCGGGGTGCGGGACAGCAAGGACCGGCGTGGCCCCGCGTTGACCTTCGCGCCCGCCGCCTGGTCCAGCTTCGTAGCCTCAACCAGGGCGGGCTCGTTCGCCGATCGCCCGTAGCGGCTCCACTCACCATCGCCCCGCGTCTGCGTTCCTGCGCCACGCGCCAAGGTCGTGCTACTTCCGGGATGTCAACACCGTTGCGTTAGGCGGAACGGCTGTTCGTCAACCAGCACTGCCTCGCCGATCATGGAGTTGCGGTGGGTAACAAAACGCCCGTAAAATCCCCAAAATCGGCACCACAACTCCATGATCGCCAAGCGGGCACACCCGCTTCCCGATCGGGCACTTCCTGCCCCGGGTTGACCAGCCGCCCACGGCGTTAACGCAACGGTGTTGTCCGGGATGTAGTGGCATCCCTCCTGGTTCGAGACCACTACAACCCGGATCGAGCGCGATCTTGGCGTCGGGCGGCGCGGGCGTGGGGGCCGCGGGGGAGGGGCCATCCTGTATCGGCTCCGATGTGTTGATCACGTGCGTGGTGGTGGTCGACGGGCGGGGAGGCCGTGGGCTGACCGAGGCGCACCGGTGGTGCGACGGGCGGCCACGGGGGCTGCGGCGATTAGGGTGGGACCAGCAGGATGTTCCGCTGAGGGGGTGAGCCCGGATGGCCCAGGCCGCATTCGCGCCCGAGCCGGCACCACAGTCACCTGACCCGACGTCCCACTGGCCCGAGTCCAGTGGCCAGCCGCAAGGGTCGGCCGGCCGGCCGACGGGGCCGTCGTTCGACGCGCTGCGCTGGCACGACGAGCCGTGGACCGCCCAGCTCGCCCTCGACCTGTTGCCGGAGACCAACGGTCCCAAGGTTGAAGTCCTGAGCGGAAGCGTGATCGTGACCCCACATGCCGGAATCGACCATCAGTCGGTCGAGCGGGAACTGCCCTACCTGTTGCACCGCGCGGCACGCCGAGCCGGCTACTGGGTGTACCCCGAGATCAATCTGATCTCCGGCAAGGACCTCTACATTCCGGACATCGCGGTGCTCCGTTCCTCCGGTGGTGGGCGGACGGCGATCGACATCCGGCAGGCGGTGCTGCTGGGGGAGATCGTGTCACCCGGCAACCGGCGCAAGGACGTGATCGACCGGCCCCGGGAGTACGCCGCCGCCGGGGTTCCCTTCTTCCTCCGGGTCGACCTGCGCAACCGCGTGCCCACCCTGGCGCTCTACGAGCTGGCCGACGGGGAGTACCGACCGACGGCCGCTGCGGCAGCGGGGACGACGTTCGTGATGACACAGCCGTTCGCGTTCTCCGTCGACCCGGCCGAGTTGCTGGACGAGGCGGCACCCCTCGGCGAGGAGGCACCGGCCGAACAGGGGGAACCGGGCGAGGGGGAGCGGACGGCCGGGGAGGTCGACGTCGAGCGGTGAGGCTCCCAGCGGGAGTACAGCGCGGCCGGGGCAGAATGACCGCGTGACAACTCCCCGGGATCTCGTACTGCTCGGCTCCACCGGTTCGATCGGCACCCAGGCGATCGACATCGTCAGGCGCAACCCGGACCGGTTCCGGGTGGTGGCGCTCGGTGCGGGCGGCGGCAACGTCGACCTGCTCGCCACCCAGGCGCTCGAACTGGGGGTGGACGCGGTCGGGGTGGCCAAGGCGTCCGCCGCGCAGGATCTGCAACTCGCCTTCTATGCCGAGGCGAGCCGGCGCGGCTGGGCCACCGGGGACTTCAAGCTGCCGAAGATCATCGCCGGCCCGGACGCGATGACCGAGTTGGCGCAGTGGCCCTGCGACGTGGTCCTCAACGGGGTGGTCGGGTCGCTCGGGCTCGCGCCGACGCTGGCCGCGCTGCGCTGTGGTCGTACCCTCGCGTTGGCCAACAAGGAGTCGTTGGTGGCCGGCGGCCCGCTGGTGAAGGCCGCGGTGACGCGGCCGGGGCAGATCGTGCCGGTGGACTCGGAGCATTCGGCGCTGGCCCAGTGCCTGCGCGGCGGCACCCGGGGCGAGGTGCGCCGGCTGGTGGTCACGGCCAGCGGCGGGCCGTTCCGGGGGCGGCGGCGCGACGAGCTGACCGCTGTCACCCCGGAGCAGGCGCTGGCCCACCCGACGTGGAACATGGGGCCGGTCGTCACGATCAACTCGGCCACGATGGTCAACAAGGCGCTGGAGGTGATCGAGGCGCACGAGCTGTTCGACGTGCCCTACGCCGACATCGCCGTGATGGTGCACCCACAGTCGGTGATCCACTCGATGGTCGAGTTCGTCGACGGATCCACCCTCGCCCAGGCGAGCCCGCCGGACATGCGGCTGCCCATCGCGCTCGGCATCGGCTGGCCCGACCGGGTGCCCGACGCCGCCGCCGCCGTCGACTGGACCACCGCCCACACCTGGGAGTTCACCCCGCTGGACGACGAGGCGTTCCCGGCGGTGGCGCTGGCCAAGGCGGCCGGTACGGCGGGCCACTGCCGCCCGGCGGTCTACAACGCGGCGAACGAGGAGTGCGTGGCGGCGTTCGTCGCCGGCCGGCTGCCGTTCCTCGGCATCGTCGACACCCTGGAGCGGGTCCTGGAGGACACCCCCGATTTCGACGAACCAGGTACCGTCGTGGACGTGCTCGCCGCCGAATCATGGGCGCGCGCGCACGCGCAGGAGATCATCTCGGGGTCGGGGAAGGAAGCCTGATGCTCTATCTGCTCGGGGTGGTGGTGATCGCCCTGGCGATCCTCATCTCGGTGAGCCTGCACGAGGCGGGTCACATGCTGACCGCCAAGGCGTTCGGCATGAAGGTCACCCGCTACTTCGTCGGCTTCGGACCGACCATCTGGTCGTTCCGCCGGGGTGAGACGGAGTACGGCCTCAAGGCCATCCCGCTCGGCGGCTTCTGCAAGATCGTCGGGATGACGCCGCAGGACGACGACGTCGAGCCGGGTGACGAGAAGCGGGCGATGTGGCGCTACCCGGTCTGGAAGCGGACGATCGTGATGTCCGCCGGCTCGGTCACCCACTTCGCGCTGGCCGTCGTCGCGATCTGGCTGGCCGCCATGTTCATGGGCCTGCCCAACAAGGATCTGCCCAACCCGCTGCCGGCGCACGTCAAGGTCGTCGACTGCGTGATCCCCACCGACGCGGTCCGCGAGTGCGCTGCGGGCGACCCGGTCAGCCCCGCCAAGCAGGCCGGGCTGCGCGACGACGACAAGATCGTCGCCGTGAACGGCGTTCCGGTCGCCGACTACACCGCGCTGGTCAAGACCGTCCGCGACCTGCCCCCGGGCCAGCCGGCGACGATCACCTACGAGCGCGACGGCGTGTCCGGTGAGGTCCGCGCCGACCTCGCCGCCGTGCAGCGCAGGCCGCTGGACGACCCGAACGGCGCCCCGGTCACCGTCTCCGCCCTCGGTGTCGCCGGCCCGATGCTCCCGCCCGGTGTGCCGGCGAACGTCACCTACGGCCCGGTCGAGGCGATCCCGGCCACCGCCGGCTACACCAAGGACCTGGCCGTCGGCACCTACGAGGCGATCAAGCGCATCCCGGACAAGGTGCCCGCCCTGTGGACCGCCATCACCGGCGGCGAACGGGACAAGGACACCCCGATCAGCGTGGTCGGCGCGAGCCGGCTCGGTGGCGAGGCGCTGGAGAACGGCGTCTGGCAGCTCCTCGTCCTGCTGTTCATCTCGCTCAACTTCTTCGTCGGCGTCTTCAACCTGCTGCCGCTGCTACCCCTCGACGGTGGTCACATCGCCATCGCCTGGTTCGAGCGGGCGCGCTCCTGGCTCTACGCCCGGATCGGCCGGCGCGACCCGGGCCGGGTCGACTACCTCAAGCTGATGCCCATCACGTACGCGGTGATCCTCATCGGTGGCGCGTTCACGCTGCTCACCGCCACCGCAGACATCGTCAACCCGATCACGCTCTTCACGAGGTGAGTGCCCAAGTGACCGCTGTCAGTCTCGGTATGCCCGCCGTCCCGCCCCCGCCGCTGGCCCCCCGCCGGATCAGCCGTCAGATCATGGTCGGCTCGGTGCCGGTCGGTGGAGGTGCGCCCGTCTCGGTGCAGTCGATGACAACCACCCTCACCTCCGACGTCAACGCCACCCTCCAGCAGATCGCCGAGCTGACCGCCTCCGGCTGCCAGATCGTCCGGGTCGCCGTGCCCAGCCAGGACGACGTGGAGGCGCTGCCGGCCATCGCCCGCAAGTCGCAGATCCCGGTGATCGCCGACATCCACTTCCAGCCGAAGTACGTCTTCGCCGCGATCGACGCCGGCTGCGCGGCGGTCCGGGTCAACCCGGGCAACATCCGTCAGTTCGACGACAAGGTCAAGGAGATCGCCGCAGCGGCCTCCGCCGCCGGTACGCCGATCCGGATCGGCGTCAACGCCGGCTCGCTCGACAAGCGGCTGCTCGCCAAGTACGGCAAGGCCACCGCCGAGGCGCTGGTCGAGTCGGCGCTGTGGGAGTGCTCGCTGTTCGAGGAGCACGGCTTCCGGGACATCAAGATCTCGGTCAAGCACAACGACCCGGTGGTCATGATCCGGGCGTACCGGCAGCTCGCCGAGCAGTGTGACTACCCGCTGCACCTGGGCGTGACCGAGGCCGGGCCGGCGTTCCAGGGCACCATCAAGTCGGCGGTCGCCTTCGGGGCGCTGCTCGCCGAGGGGATCGGCGACACGATCCGGGTGTCGCTGTCGGCCCCGCCGGTCGAGGAGATCAAGGTCGGCAACCAGATCCTGGAGTCGCTGGGCCTGCGCGAACGCGGTCTGGAGATCGTCTCCTGCCCGTCCTGCGGCCGGGCGCAGGTCGACGTCTACAAGCTCGCCGAGGAGGTCACCGCCGGCCTGGAAGGGCTGCCGGTGCCGCTGCGGGTCGCCGTGATGGGCTGCGTGGTGAACGGGCCGGGCGAGGCCCGTGAGGCCGACCTCGGGGTCGCCTCCGGCAACGGCAAGGGGCAGATCTTCGTCAAGGGGCAGGTGGTCAAGACCGTCCCCGAGGGGCAGATCGTCGAGACGCTCATCGAGGAGGCGCTGCGGATCGCCGACGAGATGGGCGCGGAGATCCCCGAGGAGCTGCGCGAGCTGGTCCCCGGCCCCACCGTCACCGTGCACTGAGCCACCGTCGGAAAGGGCGGCCCTCCCGGTGGGAGAGCCGCCCTTCTGCGTGCCTGCGGTGGTGGGGGCCCGCCGGGGTGGTCCCGGCGGTCACTCGGATTCGGCGAGGATCGCGTACAGCTTGCGGCGGGTCTCGTCGAGCACCTGGGCGGCGCGTTCCCGCTGGTCGTCCGTACCGGTCATCATCACCTGCCGCAGCGCGTGCATGGCCTGCGCGCCGGCGTCCCGGATGTCGTGCCAGCTGTTGACCGTGTTCTCGGCGAACTCCGCCCAGGGCGGGGTCTGCGCGGCCGTGGCGGCCTCCTCCTGACCGGCGTCGGTCAGGCCGAACCGCTTGCGCCCGCCGCCGGCCGGATCGGTGCTGGCCGCGATGACGCCCTCGTCCTCCAGCAGTTGCAGGGTCGGGTAGATCGAACCCGGGCTGGGCCGCCAGGCCCCGCCGGTGCGGGAGTCGATCTCCTGGATCATCTCGTAGCCGTGCATCGGCCGCTCGGTGAGCAGGGCCAGCACGGCGGCCCGGACGTTCGGCCGGCGACCCCGGCCCCGCCCGCGACCGCCCCGCCCGCCGCCCCAGCCCCCGGGGCCGCCGCCCCAACCCGCGGGACCGTGCGGGCCGGGCGGAACGGGCGGGAAGCCGAAGCCGCGTTGCCGTGCCTCGTGCAGTGCGTGGATTCGACGGTGAAATCCCATCGTGGTGTCCTCCCTCGTGTTGTCGCTGATGCATCAACGATATATCGGCAATGTGTTGTCGACAAGTCCCTCACTGGCTGTGCCGGTCGCCCGGCGGAGCACCGCCCCCATCTGGCAGGCTGGTAACCGTGCTGACGGTGCCGGTACGCCAACTGGGAGAGTCGGAGCGTCGCGCGGTGGAGCGGCTGCTCGACCTCGACCCGTTCGCCGGAGCGCAGGTCGCCGAGCGGATCTCCGCCCGGGGTCTGGCCTGGTGGCGGGCCGAAGGGCGGATCCTCGGCTACGGCACCCGCCGCAACCTGGAGTCGATCTGCTGGCTCGGCGGCAACCTCACCCCGATCCTCGCCACCGACTCCGCCGTCGCCGCGTTCGCCGAGCAGCTCTCCGGTGAGGAACGACTCTGCTCCTCCATCGTCGGGCGGGCCGACGCGGTGCTCGGCCTCTGGGAACGGCTCGCCGACCACTGGGGGCCGGCCCGCGACGTACGCCCCAACCAGCCGCTACTGGCCACCGACGCGCTGCCCGCCATCCCGGCCGACCCGGAGGTACGCCGGGTCCGGCCCAGCGAGGTGCACCGGCTCTTCCCGGCCGCCGTCGCCATGTACGCCGAGGAGGTGGGCGTCTCCCCGCTGGCCGACGACGGCGGCCGGGCCTACCGCCGCCGGGTCGAGGACCTGGTCCGCGCCGGCCGGGCGTACGCCCGCCTGGTCGACGGGGAGGTCGTGTTCAAAGCCGAACTGGCCGTGGTGACCCGCCGGACCGCCCAGATCCAGGGCGTCTGGGTGGCGCCGCAGTGGCGCGGACGCGGCATCGCCACCGCCGCGATGGCCGCCGTGGTACGCGACGCGCTGCTCCGGGTCGCCCCCACCGTCAGCCTCTATGTCAACGACTTCAACCGCCCCGCCCGCCGGGTCTACGAACGCTGCGGCTTCCACCCCGTAGGCACCCTCGCCACCATCCTCTTCTGACCGGCCCCGCCCCGGCGAGCGGGCGGGTTGGCCGGCGAGCGGGTGGGGGCGGTGGGGTAAATCCGTTGAGGGGAGGCTCGGGGCGGGTCAGGCTGGGGGTACCGCCACCCCAGTCCGGAGGGAATCTCCATGCGCCTGCTCCGTGATCTCTGGGCCTCCGCGCCGCGTCGGGTGTCGGTGGTGATCGTCCTCGTCGTGCTGGGTGCCGCCGGTCAGGCCGCCGCTTCGGCGGTCGCCGGTCCGGTGCTGGTGCACCGGTCGGCGGGCTGGTTCGTGGCGCTGGTGGTGGCGCTGGTCGTCGCCGTCTTCAGCGAGTTGGTGATCGCGCTGCTGATGGCCGGTATCACCGCGGACTGGTCGGCCGACGTGCGCCGCAGGCTCTGCCGGGTCGCGCTCGGCCAGGATCTGCCGACGCTGGAGGGCACCCCGGTCGGCGAGCTGCTGGACCGGATCGACAACGATGTCTACCAGGTCGCCGCCGAGCTGCGGAACACCGGCGTACGGCTGATCCAGGGCCTGGTGCTCTGTCTGCTCGCCGCGGTCAGCGCGTTGTTCGTCTGGTGGCCGGCCGGCGTCGCCATGCTGCTGCTCACCGCGCTGCTCGGGGTGCTGCTGCGCCGACCCACCGCGGCCATCACGCCAGCCCGGATGGCCGAGGAGGAGGCCTGGTCAGATCTGGCCGCCGTGATGGAGGAGGCGGTGCACGGCCAGGACGACGTACGCACCAGCCTCGCGCAGCCGTACGTGCTGCGGCTGTTCGCCCGGCGGGCCGCCGAGGTGCTGTCCCGCTGTCGCCGGGTGTTCCTGATGTCGGCGCGGGTCACCGCGTTCGCCGCCGGCGTCATCCGGATCGGGATCGCCGGGGTGGTGCTGGCCGGGGCCTGGGCGTTGACCACCGGGCGGGTCGACGGGGCGCGGTTGACGGCGATCTGGCTGCTCGCGTTGAGCTTCGGCGCCACCGTCGAACATCTCGCCCGCTGGGTGCCGCACCTCCAGTACGCGCTCGGGGCCTGGGCGCGGGTGCTGTTGCTCTCCGACTCCCGGCAGGAACCCTCCGGCGGGGTCACCCCCACCGACGGCGACCTGACGCTGCGCGGGCTGACCTTCCGCTACCCGGCCGCCCAGGGCGAGCGGGGGCCGGCGCTGCGTGACGTCCGGCTCAGCTTCGTCCGGGGCCGGTCGTACGCGCTGGTCGGCCGGACCGGTTCGGGCAAGTCCACCCTGGCCAAGGTGCTCACCCGGGCGGTCGAGGTGCCGCGCGGCACCGTCCTGCTCGGCGACACCGACCTGTGCGACCTGGATGTCGAGGAGCTGCGCCGGTGGATCGCCGTGGTGCCGCAGCGCACCGAGATCCTGGCCGGCACCCTCGCCGAGAACGTCGCCCTGTTCGACCCGGACCTGCTCGACGCGGCTCCCCGGGCGCTGGCCGAGCTGGGCCTCACCGGGTGGGTCGCGGAGCTGCCGGACGGCATCCGGACCCGGCTCGGCGAGGGCGGGTACGTGCTCTCCGCCGGTCAGGAGCAGCTGGTGGCGTTCGCCCGCATCCTGGTCCGTGATCCGCACGTGGTGATCCTCGACGAGGCCACCGCGCGGCTCGACCCGGTCACCGAGATCCGGGTACGCGAGGCGACCGAACGCCTGCTGACCGACCGGATCGGCATCATCATCGCGCACCGGCTCTCCTCGGTGCAGCGCTGCGACGAGGTGGTGGTGATGGCCGACGGGGCGGTCCTGGAGGCGGGGCCGCTGCGCTCCTCGGCCCGCTTCGCGGAGCTGCTCGCCACCAGCCGCGCCGCCGCGTACACCCCGGCCGGTACCGCCCGGGGCGGGGTGGGCCTGCTCGACGGCCCGGCTCCGACCTGCCCGGACGGCGACGGCGAGGAGTGGAAGGCCGGGGGAGCCGTCCGGGGATCCCAAGGACCGGCCACCGGGGAAGCTGTCGGGGAGGCGGTGCGGGGATCCGCCGGCCAGGCCACCGGGGAAGCGGGGGCGACCGGCGGAGGAGCGGGGGCGGCCGGCGGGAGGG